>BLLL01000003.1 GCA_013374015.1 Candidatus Desulfovibrio kirbyi | reverse complement strand
ACCAAATACGTCACCCGTTATTACAGATTCACCCGTCAAGGTAACAGAAGCCCCTGTAGTTGTAGCATTACCTGCTCTTGTTTGCGAATAACCTCCAAAAACGTCACCTTCCAGAATAAGAGCTGACTTGGTAATGCTTCCGTTTGTTGATGCAGCATTACCTGCATCAACTACATTAGAATGACCAAATTCTGATTCTGAAGCGGCGTAAACCGCGCTGGTCCAGCAGCATACAAAGGCCAGGACAAGCAACGACAAAAACCGGCAAAAAGTGAACTGCGGGCGAACAGACATGACAGCTCCTTTATGACAAGCAACCTTGCTCCGTAAAACAGCTAGAAAAAGAGGAGGGCAAGAGTCATGCCGAATCTGTTCGGATTCAGGCAGAATTTGCCTCGTCAAAGGTGAACATCCGGAAATTTTTTCAGAACGTGTCATAACATACCTTCCTAGTGGTTAAGTAAAAAAACCTTCAGCCCATCACTTTAAGAATTAAGAATTTTTTCTTAAATAATACTATCGGCAAAACATGTCAAGAATTTTGGGCAATATTTCAGGAAAACTGAAAATATAAAGCGCCGGCTTGTCAGCGGCGCTCTTTTAGCATAACATACCTTGTCAGTATCCCAAATCGGGCAACAGCGCAAACGTGCTGGCGGCGCTTCAGGTTGCGTTGCGCAAGGCACTGTTTACAAAATAGGCTTAACCGGTCAGATGAGGAACAACTATGCCGATTTTTGAATACATTTGCACAAAATGCGGACAGGAATTTGAAGAACTCATTTTCGACACTGCCGCTCCGCCTTGTCCTGCCTGCGGATCCGCAAAAACACGAAAACTCATGTCGCTGTGTTCGCATTCCTCGGGAAAGTCCGGCGGCGAAGACGCATATACGCCGCCTTCCTCGCCAGGCGGTTCCTGTGTCGGCTGCGCCGGCGGCAACTGCGCAAGCTGTGGTCACTGACAGGCGCGGCAGGAATCTCAAATCGTTATGTCAAAATCTCTTACCATTGCCACTCGCGGCAGCCGTCTGGCGATCTGGCAGGCCGAGCACATAAAAAGCCGTCTGCAACAACTGTGTCCGGACAAAGACATCTCCCTCAACATGATAAAAACAACAGGCGATGTCATTCTGGACGCGCCTCTTTCACGCATTGGCGGAAAAGGGGTGTTTGTAAAAGAAATTGAGGAGGCTCTTTTACGCGGCAAGGCTGATCTGGCGGTGCACAGTATCAAGGATGTTCCCACAGATTTGCCGGACGGCCTGACGCTGGCCTGTATACCCGCCCGCGAAGAATGCGCCGACTGCCTGCTGTCTGTTGACTACCGCGCCATACACGAACTGCCGCAAAACGCCCGTGTCGGCACAAGCAGCTTGCGGCGTCAGGCGCAGTTGCTGGCACAAAGACCCGATCTGCGCATCGCGGACCTGCGGGGCAATGTGGACACGCGGTTGCGCAAACTGCGCGATAACAAATACGATGCCATTGTCCTGGCCTCTGCAGGAATCAAAAGATTACGCCTTTCCGCCCCACATATCTGTCGCCTTGACCCGGAGCATTTTCTGCCGGCGGCAGGACAGGGAGCATTGGGCATTGAATGTCGCAAGGAGGATTCCGCGCTTCGCGAAATCCTCCTTGCCCTTGACGATGCGCCAACGCGTGTCTGCGTTGAGGCCGAACGCGCCTTTCTGGCCGCTCTTGAGGGCGGATGCCAGGCGCCCATTGCCGTCCATGCGCGTTTGTGCGGGCAGGACGGCCTGCTCATTGACGGCCTGCTTGCAGGGATGGACGGCAGTGTTGTGCTGCGTGAACGCCTCATCGGCCCGGCGTCCCATGCGGCAGAAACGGGATTTCGTCTGGCGGAAACCCTGCTGGATATGGGTGGCCGCGCTCTTTTGAAAAAAATTTATCCGCAACAATAACAACGATATACACAATATGGCAATTTTTTCTCCACTGCCCACGGCGCGCCTGCACACCATCTTTGACCCGATGCGGATTGCTGTCAATGACAGCCGTGAAATCCCGTTTCCGGACAATGGACACCATCATCATTTTCAGCCGCGCATGATGCGCGCCCTGAATCTGGCCTTACAGATCAACACTGTCGGCTATAATGTTTATCTCTCCGGCGCGCCTGATCTGGGACGCGCCTACATACTGCTGTCCTGCCTGCGCCCTCATGCCCGTAAGGCGCGCACACCGCCTGACGTCCTGTATGTGCACAACTTCACCAATCCCGATCAGCCTGTCCTGCTCACTCTGCCGGCCGGTCAAGGGAAAAAGTTCAAAAAGGCCATGAAGGACGCGTTGGAAAATATCGCCGACGAACTGGCGCGGCGTTTTGAGGCGGTATCCTTTGTCAGACAACGCGCAAAGCTGGTGAACCAATTCCAGAACGTACGCATGGTGCTGTTGCGTAAAATGAATTCCGTTGCCGTGCATCAGGGCTTTGCTCTGGATATGGATGAAAACGGAGCGCTGACGCTCTATCCCCTGATAAAGGGCAAACGGCTTAGCGAAGACGAATTTGATCGTCTTGACAACGCCGTGCGCCTTGATCTCAAGCGGCAGGGGGACAGTCTGGTTCAGGATATGGCCGGTTTCATGCGCCAATTCAACAAGGCCGAGGAATCGTTTCATAACAACGAACGCGGGCTTGTGCAGCAGCTTATGAAGCAGGTGCTCGACACGCTGCTCACGCCGGTGTGCGCCCGCATTGCAAAATCCTCTCCTACAAAAGGCCTCAAGGAATATTTTTCTGATCTGTACAATGATATTTTGAAAAATACCGAAGCCTTTTTGCCCCGCGAATCCATGCAGACACATCAGAATGCTGAGCTGCCCCAAGTTCGCGAAACTGCTTTCTGTCGCTATGAAGTGAATCTTTTTGTCGACAACAGCGAACTGCGCGGCGCGCCCATTGTTGTGGAAGATTACCCCACAGCGGTGAATTTGCTCGGCTGTGTTGAACGCAAATCCGAAATGGGGGCGCTGATCACGGACTTTACCCTTATCAAGGCCGGAAGCATTCATAAGGCCAACGGCGGTTTTCTGGTGCTGCATATTGAAGATCTGCTGCAGAATCCAAACGCCTGGGAAGGTCTGTTGCGCGCCCTGCGCTCAAACAATGCGCGTATCGAAGACATCGACGACACAGCGGACACCACCAACCGCACAAAGGGCATCACTCCGGATCCCCTGCCGCTCAATCTTAAAGTGTTGCTTATAGGAAGGGAGGAAATTTACGAAAGCCTGCTGCTCAATGACGACAGATTCGCAAAACTTTTTAAAATCAAAGCGCACATGTCGGAGGTTGCCGAGCGCACAGCGCAAAACATACGCCGGTATCTGTCGCACATTGCGCGTATGGTTTCCGAGGCTGACCTTCTTCCCTTTGACCGGACAGCGCTGGCATGGCTCATTGATCTGGGGTCGCATCTCTGTGAGGACCAACGCTGTCTTTCGCTCAAATTTCCGCTTTTACGGGAGCTGATGATTGAGGCAAACGCCCTTGCAAAAGAAAATCACGCTTCTCCGGTCAGCGCGGCTATTCTTGAAGAAGCCTACGGAGCGCGCACCTACCGCGCCAATCTGGTGGAAGAAATTTTTATGGAGGAATACGACCGGAAACTGATCAAACTGGACACATCAGGCTCTGCCATTGGTCAGGTGAACGGTCTGTCCGTCACATGGCACGGAGATTTTGAGTTTGGCCTGCCGCACCGCATATCCTGCACCGTGGGCGTGGGGCACGAGGGCATTATTGATCTTGAACGCGAAGCGGAGCTGGGCGGTCCCATCCATACAAAAGCCATGATGATCCTGAAAAGCTATCTTACAGGTCTTTTTGCCCGTGACAAGCCGCTGATACTCTCAGGTTCCTTGTATTTTGAACAAAGCTACGCGGGGATTGAGGGAGATTCCGCTTCCGGCGCGGAACTGGCAGCGCTGCTTTCCGCATTGGCCAACGTGCCTGTGCGTCTGGACCTGGCCTTTACAGGAGCTGTGGGCCATGCGGGGCAGATTATGGCGGTTGGCGGCGTAACGCGCAAGATTGAAGGATTCTTTAAAGTCTGCGCGCGACGCGGCCTCACAGGAACCCAGGGCGTTATCATTCCCCATGACAATGTGGAGCAGCTCATGCTGGAAACCTCTGTGCTTGAGGCTGTGGATAAAAATATGTTTCACATTTATCCTGTGCGGCGCATTGAGCAGGCCCTCACTCTGCTTACGGGGCTGCCCGCCGGACAGGCGCGCAAAAACGGCACATTTACCCGTGGCAGCCTTTATGATCTTGTAAACAAGCACTTGGAACAGCTTGGCAAGTTCGCCAAAAACGCCTTTGCCGGGCGGCGCGGCAAAAACACCGCATGAACGCCGTACAGGCCGGCTGCAAGGTCAATCTGGGGCTGCGCGTTACAGGCCTCCTGGCAGACGGCTACCACGAGATTGATTCATTGTTTTATCCTCTTGAGCATCCGTGCGACCACCTGCTGATCACGCCCGCAGCAGGGCAGGGCATCGCCGTTCATTGTAACGCGCCGGACATTGATCCAAAAAACAATACGCTGACAAAGGCGTACATGGCCTTTGTGAACGCGACGGGATCCGCCCCCGGCATTGACGTTGTGCTGCGCAAGGGCATTCCGTCCGGTGCCGGCCTTGGCGGCGGCAGCAGCGATGCCGCCGCCTTGCTGCTGTGGCTTAACAGAACAGGACAACGCGGAGATGCCGTACTTGATCAGGACGCGCTTGCCGGGGCCGCGCTGGCTGTCGGCACGGACACGCCTTTTTTTTTACAAAAATCACCGTGCAGAGTACGGGGAATCGGCGAGACGCTTACGCCGGTCGCGGATATTTTTGCCGGGTTCCGCCTTGTGCTGGCCTGTCCTGCTCTTCATGTCAGCACCGCGTGGGCATACGCGGCGTTTGACGCGATGGGCCTGCCGCGCGGCGCTGAAAGTGACTTGACAATACAATCACACAGGGTTAGTAAAAATATTTGCTCCGATATATCAGGGAACAATGATCTTGAAGCGGTTGTCTTCCAGCGATACCCGCTGCTGGCGCGTTTCAAAGCACAGTTTTTGCGGCAGGGGGCGTTGATCGCCTGTATGAGCGGGAGCGGCTCCGCAGTGGCAGGGCTGTTCGGGCCGGAGGATGACCATTTGGCGAAGACTGCCGCTATCGCATTGCGAAAACGCGGATTGCGCGTATTTCTGCTACGGTTGTAAACGCGGGCGTTGTCCGTGAAAGTGCGGTTTCAGACCGCAAACTACTGGGATGTAGCCAAGGGGTAAGGCAACGGGTTTTGATTCCGTCATCCGAAGGTTCAAATCCTTCCATCCCAGCCAAAGGGCGTCATATGTTCGGCGACATGAAAATAGTCACCGGTTCTTCAAATCCGGATATCGCTAGGGCTATTTGCGATCATCTGGGGTGTCAGCTCACCCCCACGCTGACCACCACGTTCAGTGACGGCGAGTTGCGTGTTGAAATCAGCGACAATGTGCGCGGGGATGATGTTTTTGTTGTGCAATCCGTCTGCCCGCCCGCCATCAATCACAATCTTGTGCAACTGTGTTTGATGCTGGATGCCCTGAAACGCGCCAGCGCAGGACGCATTACAGCGGTTATTCCCTACTACGGGTATGCCAGGCAGGATCGCAAGGTCAATCCACGCGCGCCGATCAGCGCAAAGCTGGTTGCCGACTTTATCAGCGTGGCCGGCGCGGAACGCGTTGTCACCATTGATCTGCACGCAGGCCAGATACAGGGTTTTTTTGACTGTCCTGTTGACAACATCTTTGCCGCTCCTGTCATGCTTGAGCCTTTACGCCGCTTCGGTAACGACAACATAGTCATAGTTTCCCCGGATGCGGGCGGCGTTGAGCGCGCGCTGGCGTATGCCAAACGTCTCAATGCCTCGCTGGCTATTGTGGACAAGCGCCGTGACCGTCCAAATCAGGCCACGGCCATGCACGTCATCGGCGATGTGGCAGGATGCGTTGCCATTATTGTTGACGATATGATAGACACAGCCGGGACGCTGTGTGCCGGCGCGGAGGTATTGCTGAAATCGGGGGTATCAAGCATTATTGCCTGTTCAACCCATGCGGTGCTTTCAGGACCCGCTGTTGACCGTATTAACGCCACTGAGGCTCTCACACAGGTTATTGTCACCGACACCATCCCCTTGGGGGACAAGCTCACGCGTTGCCCGAAACTGCGTGTTATTTCCGTGGCGGGTCTTTTGGGCAAAACTATTCATAATATCCATACCGGTTCTTCGGTAAGTGTTTTGTTTGTTTAACGTTAAGGAGTAACTCATGGTTATGGGACACATGTTGGCTGTAACAAAACGCACACAGTGCGGCAAGGGGCACAGTGGTCGTTTGCGCGCAAACAACCTGATACCGGGTATTTTTTATTCGCCTGACGGAAAAAACATTCCTGTTGAAGCGCCTGTTCTGCCCCTGGAAAAAATTCTTGCCGCAGTGGGGCATACAACGGTATTTACTCTTGAAATAGATGACAATGCTCAAAAAATCATCCATCCTGCGCTGATCTGGCAGGTACAACGCCATCCCTATAAAAAAGCCTTCACCCATATAGATTTTTATGGCGTTGACTTGAACAAGGAAGTCAAAATTGACGTGCCGCTTGAATTTGTCGGAACACCGCGCGGCGTCAAGCTGGGCGGCATCTTGGAAACCTACCGTGAAAGCGTGCGCCTTGCCGGCAAGCCTATGGATATGCCGCGCCGCATCACTATTGACGTGTCGTCGATGGACATAAACAGCAGCATTGCGGTAAAAGACCTGCAACTGCCTCCAAATGTCAGCACCGCTTGCGAACCGCATTTTGTCATTGTCAGCGTACTGACAAAATCCAAAGAAGAGATTCTGGATGAGGCAAGCCAGGAAACCCCATAGCGCCCGTTGCGGTCGGATAACCTTTGACGATCTGCTGAGCGATTGTCTGAGCGCCGAACACACGTCGCCATGCACCTTCCCCTTTGCCGCTTTATAGCCGCAAACGCAGCCGAGCTGTGCGCCGGACTCGGCTTGCCTCTGTCCCTGCGGAGCGACGCGTGAACTATGCCGGACTTCTGGTCGGGCTTGGCAACCCTGGCACACGCTATGCCGGCACACGCCACAACAGCGGTTTTGCTTTTGTGGAGGCTCTGTTGCGCCATGCCGAACAACACGGCACAGTCCAGGAATCAAACGGCGCGAAGTTTTCCTGCCACCTCTGGCGCATCACCGTGCCCCAGGCAAACGGCGTGTGGCTTGCCGCAAAACCATTGACGTTTATGAATCTGAGCGGCCATTGTGTACAACCCCTGCTGATCTGGCACAAGATTATGCCTGACCAGATGGTTGTGGCGCATGACGAACTCGACATTCCCCCAGGTGAACTGCGTTTCAAGTTTGGCGGTGGCAATGCCGGCCACAATGGGCTCAACTCCATCACCGAACTGCTCGGAACAGCGGATTTTTACCGTTTGCGCATGGGAATAGGACGCCCGCCGCACAAGGGCGATGTGCTCAACTGGGTACTCGGCTGCGCGAATTCCGAAGAAACCGCGCGCCTGAATGCCGCCCTTGCCCGCGCGCTTCAGACATTTTTCCTGTTTATGGACAAAGGGGTGCGCGATGCGGCGAACTTTGCCCGGCGTGCCGTGAATGACAACAAAACGGGCACGTGATATTTGAAAAAACAATACTGTATCAACAGCTTGTCGCCTATAAAAATTCGCATTTTTATCTGGACTTTTACAAAAAAATATTTACTTTATTCACAGCTGGTTTATTTTCCTTAATAGCTCAACATTCTTGATAGCCGCGTATATTGCAAAAACGCAGTGTCGTGCGCATGGTGACTGCATGTTTACGCCAAATGAGCTTGTTGTTTATCCTGTCCAAGGGATAGGTAAAATTGAACGTATTGATAATCAGATTATAGGGAACCTCCTGTGCAAATGTTATATTGTCCGTATTAAAGCAAACAACATCACCCTTATGGTGCCTGTGAAAAATGCCGTTAAAATCGGTATGCGCCCACTCGTGTCTCAAGAAAAAGCTAATACTATTCTCAACTTGCTAAAAATATCCTCCAACGAAATTATCTGTACAGGCCAGAACTGGAATCGGCGCTTCCGTGAATACTCCGAACGCATAAAAAGCGCTGATATTGATGCCGTCACAAATGTCTTGCGCGAACTTTTGCTGATCAGCCGCACAAAAGACCTTTCCTTTGGCGAACGCCGTTTGCTGGATCACGCAATGGAGCTTGTAACCGGTGAAATTTCCGAAGTCTTGCGCCTGTCCGCCGCTGTTTTGCGCGAAGAACTGTTGCTGGCATACTCTCTGGATTCCCTGCAAAAACACTCTGTCGCGCAACTGATCGGCAAACAGAAAAACGAACTCTGTCCTGTAATTTCCGGATAATTGCCTGAATGCTGTCCAACAGACTTCAATTTTTTCTTGCCATATTCTTGAAGAACTACGATAATCGCAATCACACACGCCATTACGTTTCCCCGCACCTGACACACATACCGCACCCAGCGCTCTGGATGTATTGCACCTTCAAATACTTGGACAGTTATGCGTAAAAAGAAAACGCTCCCGCCCGCCCTGTCAACAGACAGCGCAATGAGCCTGACAGACCTCAAAACGCGCAGCATGCCGGCACTCATGGAATTTGCGGAACAGTTTGCCATAGAAAACGTCAGTTCCATGCGCAAACAGGAGCTAATATTCGCGCTGCTTTGTACCTGCGCTTCACATAACGGCGCCATTTATGGCGATGGCGTGCTTGAAATTTTGCCGGACGGCTTTGGATTTTTGCGATCCCCCCTGTGCAGCTATATGCCCGGCCCTGATGATATCTACGTTTCCCCTTCGCAGATACGCCGGTTTGTCCTGCGCAAGGGCGATATCGTGTCCGGGCAGATCCGTCCGCCCAAAGAGGGCGAACGCTATTTTGCCCTGCTCAAAGTGACGGAAATCGGCTTTGAAGAGCCGGAACATGCCAAAAATCTTGTATTGTTCGAAAATCTTACGCCTATCTATCCCGATCAGCAGCTCACTATGGAAAATGGAGAAAAAAATCTCTCCAACCGCGTCATTGATATTCTTTCGCCTGTAGGTTGTGGGCAGCGCGGACTGATTGTCGCGCCTCCACGCACCGGAAAAACCATTCTTTTGCAAGCGCTTGCCAATGCGATAAACGCCAACAACCCGGATGTGTATCTTATTGTGTTGCTGATTGACGAACGCCCTGAAGAGGTGACGGATATGGAGCGTACCGTCAAACAAGCGGAGGTGATCAGTTCCACCTTTGACGAACCGCCGCAACGCCATGTGCAAGTTTGTGAAATGGTACTCGAAAAAGCAAAACGGCTTGTGGAACGCAAAAGAGATGTTGTCATTTTGCTTGATTCAATAACGCGCCTTGGGCGGGCATACAACGCCGTGACGCCTTCCTCTGGCCGTGTGCTTTCCGGCGGTCTTGACGCCAATGCCCTGCAACGCCCAAAGCGTTTTTTTGGCGCTGCCAGAAATATTGAAGAAGGCGGTAGCCTTACCATTATTGCCACCGCCCTTATTGATACAGGTTCACGCATGGATGAAGTGATCTTTGAAGAGTTTAAGGGTACCGGTAATATGGAAATCTATCTGGACCGCCATCTTTCTGAAAAGCGCGTATTCCCGGCTATTGACATCAACCGCACAGGCACACGCAAGGAGGATTTACTGTTGCAGGATGATGTCCTCAACCGCGTCTGGATATTGCGCAAAATCCTTGCCCCCATGTCAACCATTGACAGTATGGAATTTTTGCTCGACAAAATGCGCGGCACAAAATCCAACAGGGATTTTATGAACGCGATGGGCAGATAGGCTGTTTTTTCAGACCATTTTTTACGACATGCAGTGCGGCGTATCCGGGTTGCTTCAGGAACAATCCGGATGGCGGGGCTCACCGCCAGAGCAGCGCGCACCATTCCCCGTTGTACGCACGGCAGGCCGGCGCCCATCCCAGCGCGGCGTAGGCACGTTCCACGCTGTCCGCCTGAACAGCCAGCAGACCGGAAAGCAGCAGACACGCGCCGTCAGCGCAGACCCCTGTGATGGCCGGCGCCATTTCAGTCAGAGGACCTGCCAGAATATTTGACAAAACAAGGTCAAATTTCCGTTTGGCCGCCGCTTCAACGCTGCCGACGGCAATTTCACAGTCTGTCGCGTTGAGGCAACTGTTTTCCAGCGTATTTTTTATTGCCAAAAGGTCAGTGTCCACACAAAGACCGCGCAAACCGCTTTTGCCGCACGCAATGCCAAGGATTCCCGATCCCGTGCCCAAATCAAAAAAGGTTTGCCCAGGCACAATGCGCCCGGATTCCAGCAGATCGCTCAGCACGCGCAGACAAAGGGCTGTTGTGGCATGATGCCCTGTACCGAAAGCGCTTTTCGGATTGATCACAATGTGTGTGCGGTCGGCAAAATCCGCGTCATTCTCAAGCCAGGGCGGCAACACAACAAAACGGGATCCGCAGTACACCGGCGTAAAAAATTCCCGCCAGGCCGCCAGCCAATCCCGGGCCGCGACTTTATGCAGCTTGCAGGAAACAGTCGGCATATTTTTTATGCACGCGTCCTGAACAACGCGGAGTGTGTCCGCGTTTTCGCTGTGGATGACAAAACGAGTTTCACCGCTGGGCAGGTGGTCTTCTTCCCAGCCAAAAGCGGCATGGAGCGCCAGCAGGCCGTTTATTCTGTCAACGGACTCCTTGGCGCACAGCAGTTCAAGACGATGCCAATACTTTTTCATGTGGTCTGAAGTATACCCGGGCAACCGCAAGTCAGGAAAGACCGCGAATGCCATCGACTTTCATCTGTTGGGGTAGCTTGGACATGGTCACTCAACGCGATGCCAAAGGGTGGTTTGAAGCCTGTGGATATGTATAATTTCAAAGTTAAGATGTTCTAGTCTTCAGTTCAGGCCGTTGACTGCCCTTTCAATGCGGGCAAGTCCGTCTTGAAGCGTGGCGAGGGGGCAGGCAAGATTCATACGCATAAAGCCCGCGCCTTCAACGCCAAAATCTGTGCCGCTGTTCAGGGCTGTCTTTGCCTCTTCCAGAAAAAACCGTTCAAGTGCGGACTGACGGTTGAGGCCAAGGCCCCGGCAGTCTATCCAGAGCAGATATGTGCCCTCCGGCTTGTGGGCGGAAAGTCGGGGGATGCGCGCATTGATGCGGGCGACGGCGTATTCCAGATTTTTTTCAACGTAGTTTGCCACACCGTCCGCATACTGATCGCACTCGGTGTAGGCAGTCACAAAGGCAATGATTCCGCTTGAGCAGCGCCCCAGTTTGGCGTTTGCCACACCGGCGGCAAAGCGCGTCCGAAGGGTTTTATTTGCGGAAATAACGGCTGCGGTGCGAAAGTCGGCTATGTTGAATGTTTTGCTTGGATTGATGGCGACAAGGCTGATGTCCGCCATCTCCTCGGACAGGCTGGGAAAGGGGATGTGCCTGCGACCGCCGAACACATAGTCGCAGTGTATTTCGTCGGAAAAAATCGTCACGTTGTGCTCGCGGCACAGTTCCCCCATTGCCAGAAGCTCCGTTTCGGCAAACGCTCTGCCTGAAGGGTTATGCGGGTTGCACAGCAAAAAGAGCTTGCATCGGGGGTGGGCCAGCTTGTGTTCCAGATCGTCAAAATCAACAGTATAGTTTCCGTCTCTCCGGACAAGCGGATTTTCCAGAAGATACCGTCCGTTGCGCGTTGTCACGCTTCTGAAGGGCGGATAGATGGGAGGCTGAATCAGCACGCAGTCGCCGGGGTCGGTGAAAGATAGAACCGCCTGGGCCAGAGCCGCGCCGACGCAGGGCGCGAATTCCACCCAGGAGGAGTCGGCGTCCCAGCCGAAACGCGCCCGCATCCATCGCGCGGCAGCATGCTCAAATGCCCCGAAGGCATTGCTGGTGTAGCCGAAAATGCCGTGGCTCACACGCGCGGCGAGCGCGTCAAGAATGGGCTGCGGACACCTGAAATCAGAATCCGCCACCCACATGGGCAGCACGTCGGTTGGGTAGGTGTTCCATTTTTCTCCGTCATGACCCCTGCGTTCGATAATTTCGTCAAAATTGTGCTGTTTCATGCCGCCGGCGGGTCCTGTTGTAAAAATATTCCTGAAGAATCAAGGGATTGCTCGGCAAACCGTATCCAAGCTGAACCTGGAGCGGATTGCCATTTGAAAATGTTTCAGAAAAATTGGACAAATTCATTATGAAAATGCAATAATCAGGTTTGCCGCGCGTTGTCAATATCTGCAGACTGATAAGCCTCGTAGCTAGCCGGACAATAATGATCTTTATAGCAATAAAACCGGCAAATCCGGTCCGGTAAACCCCAACAAAACGGTTATGTGGAACAGCTGACCGAACAGTCCGTTACGGCTGGCTTAATCAGTATTTCTTTGAAACATTAGAAGAAGTCCAAGGATTTGCCACCAAGTGGCTTTGGACATATAATAATGATCGTCTGAACCTTACTCAAAACAGAATGATTACCATTAGCCGGCTGAGGTAATGGTAATCTGCTCTATAACAGACAACAAGAGGATGACAGGAATGCGGTTTACTTCCAGCTATATTCCCACACTCAGGGAATCCCCGGCGGACGCGGAGGTTGTCAGCCACAAGTTGTTGCTGCGGGCGGGCATGGTGCGCCAGCTTACGTCCGGGTTGTATTGTTATTTGCCCTTGGGCCTGAAGGTTATCAATAAAATTGCCGATATTGTGCGCTCAGAGATGGACAATGCCGGGTTTCAGGAATTGCTGCTGCCGATGGTGCAGCCTGCCGATCTTTGGAAAGAAACCGGTCGGTGGGAACACTACGGTAAGGAATTGTTGCGGTTTCAGGACAGAAATGCGCGTGACTATTGTCTTGGCCCCACGCACGAAGAAGTGATCACCAGTCTTGTGCGTGGCGAAGTGCGTTCGTACCGTCATTTGCCCGTGCGTTTGTATCAGATACAGACAAAGTTCCGTGATGAAACTCGCCCGCGTTTCGGGCTGATGCGCGGGCGCGAGTTTATTATGAAGGACGCGTATTCTTTTGATGCGGATGTCGCGGGCGCCGAAAAAAGTTACGCGATCATGAAAGACGCGTACATGAAAATATTTTCACGCATTGGCCTCAAATTTCGGGCTGTGGAGGCGGACAACGGCTCTATCGGCGGAAAATTTTCTC
This sequence comes from Candidatus Desulfovibrio kirbyi, assembly GCA_013374015.1. Classification (GTDB taxonomy): domain Bacteria; phylum Desulfobacterota; class Desulfovibrionia; order Desulfovibrionales; family Desulfovibrionaceae; genus Desulfovibrio; species Desulfovibrio kirbyi. Next base: position 160,571 of record BLLL01000003.1, on the reverse strand, counting down.
ATGAATTTATGGTCTTGGCCGACACCGGCGAAGACAGCATTGTGGTGTGTCCGCAGTGCGACTATGCGGCCAATGTGGAAGTGGCGCAAAACGCCGCGGATGTTTGCCCGTGCTGCCGCGCACGCCTCACGCGGACAAAGGGCATTGAGGTCGGGCACGTGTTTATGCTGGATAAAAAATACAGTGAGCCGATGCGCGCTGTTTTTCTGGATGAGGCCGGCAGTAAGCAGGTGATGGCGATGGGTTGCTACGGTATCGGTGTTTCGCGTATTGCCGCCGCTGCGCTGGAACAGAATCATGATGAAAACGGCTGTCTTTTTCCGCCGCCGATTGCGCCTTTTGAATGTGTTTTGCTCAATCTGGACTGTCGCAACATGCGCGTGAACGAGAAAATTGAAGAACTGTATGCGTATTTGCTGAAAGCGGGGATTGACGCGCTTTTGGATGATCGTGACGAGCGGCCGGGCGCCAAATTCAAGGACGCTGATCTGCTGGGCGCTCCCATGCAGTTGACGTTGGGCGGCAAAAGCCTTGAGCGCGGCGTTGTGGAGTGCAAAAACCGCCGTACCGGCGAAAAAAGCGAGATTGATCTCTCCGCCTTCGGCGCCGCTTTCCCTGCATGGGCGGCCGGTGTGCGGGAAAACTGGGGTGTGTAAGTGACCGAGGGGATACTGACCGTTCGTGAACTGACAGAATGTTTGCGACAGTGTCTTGAAGGGCGCTTTCCTTTTGTCTGGGTGCGTGGCGAAGTGACAAACCTTTCACGACCGTCTTCCGGGCATGTTTATTTCAGCCTTAAAGATCAGGATTCTCAGGTGCAGTGCGTCTGGTTTTTGCAACAGCAGCGCCGCAGCCAGGGGCGCTTTGATCCGCTTACCGGCGAGGTGCACGACAAGGAACGCGTTTCTCCGCTGGAAGCGTTGCGCAACGGGCTGAGTGCTGTCTGCGCCGGGCGTATCAGCGTATTTTCGTTGCGGGGGTGCTACCAACTGGTGGTAGAGGTTTTGCAGTCGGAAGGGCAGGGAGGCCTTGCCCAGCTTTTTGAAGAACGCAAACGCGGTCTGGCGGCTCTCGGGTATTTTGCCCTTGAACGCAAACGCCCCCTGCCAAAAAACGCGCAACGCGTCGCGGTGATTACATCGCTTACCGGGGCGGCTGTCCACGATTTTCTGGAACTTGTAAAGAACAGGGGCAGTGGTGCGCGAATTCGTCTCGTGCCCGTGCTGGTGCAGGGCGAGGGAGCGGCGGCGGACATTGCGCGGGCAGTGGAGCAGACCGGAATGCGGGGGTGGGCGCAGGTCATTGTGCTGATTCGTGGCGGCGGCTCTTTGGAAGATTTGTGGGCGTTTAATGAAGAATGCGTTGCTCAGGCCATCTTTCAATCCCAAATTCCTGTACTGGCGGGGGTCGGGCACGAGGTGGACGTTACCTTGGCGGATTTGACGGCGGATGTTCGTGCGGCCACGCCTTCTCATGCGGCGCAGCTTCTTTGGCCTTTGCGTGACGAGTTGTGGCAAAGGCTGGATCAGCAGACCGGCGCTCTTGCCCGTGCCGCCGCAAAATGCATTGATCGTGTGGAATCCGGGCTGCGTGAGCGGGAAATAATTTTACGCCGGATTTCCCCGGTACGGCGCTATGAGCGCCTTGGCGAACAGATGCGGCACGCGTGTTCTGCCCTTGATCGCGCGGCAGTCCAATGGCATGAACGAAAGCGGCATGCGCTTGACGCCCTTTGCGGGGTGCTTGACGCCCGTAACCCTTTGTCTTTACGTATGCTGGGTTATGTTGTGGCGAGAAACGGGCAAGGGGCGATTTTGCGGTCTGTTGGCGACGTATTGGCAGGAGAGGCGATTGAGATTTTTTTGCGCGACGGTTCTCTGTCCGCTGTGGTCAGCGCCGTTCATCCCATTAAAATGCAATAAAGAGCAAACAAGTATGAGCAGCCCGCCGGAAAATTCTTTTGAAAAAAATATGGAACGTCTTCAAGAAATTGTCAGCGTTCTGGAGTCTGTTGACCTGTCTCTGGAAAAAGGTATGGAACTCTACAGGGAAGGAGTGCGCTGTTCGCGGCTTTGCCGTGAGCAGCTGGAAAAGGCCAGACACGAGATAGCTGTCCTGCAGGACGGGGAACTACAGAATTTTATGGAATAATCGTATGATGACCAGCGCACAGATGAAAGAAATCCTGCAAGCGCGCGCCAGCGCAGTGGAAAACTGTCTGGCCGTGTGCCTGGATGATCGTGCCGTTCCAAAGCGCCTTAACGACGCGATGTTGTACAGTTTGCTGGCAGGGGGCAAACGTCTGCGCCCTGTGCTCTGCCTTGCCTGCGCCGCTCTTTGCGGCTGTGATGGCAGTCCTGTGCTGCCTTTTGCCGCCGCCATAGAAATGGTGCATACCTATTCCCTGATTCACGACGATTTGCCGGCTATGGACAACGATGATCTGCGGCGCGGGATGCCCTCAAGCCATAAAAAGTTTGGTGAGGCGACGGCCATACTTGCCGGCGATGCCCTGCTCACGGACGCCTTTGCGCTCATGTGCCGCACGCGGTGCAAGCCTGAGTCCGTTTTGAAGGCTGTGGCCGAGTTTGCCTTGGCTGCCGGAGCCTCCGGCATGGCGGGAGGGCAACTTCTGGACATGCAGTACACGGATTTGGGCGCGATCAGTGAAGAAGAACTGCGGCGTATGTATTCTCTGAAAACAGGCGCCATACTGCGGGCGTCCTGTGTGTGCGGCGCCTTGCTGGCGGATGCCGACGCCGCGGCAGTGACGCGCGTCAGTCGCTACGGTTCATTTCTTGGCGTGGCCTTCCAGGTTGCCGATGATATTCTTGATGTTGTTGCGGATACCGAATCCCTGGGCAAGCCGGTCGGCAGCGACATCGCAAAGGGCAAGATGACGTATCCGGCGCTGATTGGTTTGGATAAAAGCCGTGAATATGCAAAAAATCAGGCGGATGCGGCGATAGCGGCGTTGAAGGGCTTTTCCGGGCAGGAAGCGGACTTCCTTGTCGCATTGGCGGAGTATACAGTGATACGGGCAGTCTGACATGGAACAGGGTTCTTCTGCCGACCGGCTGCTTGACGGTATTGTTGACCCGTCACAAATCGCAGCCCTTTCTGAAGCGCAGCTTGCCGTTCTGGCCGGTGAGGTGCGCCAGCGCATTATTGCTGTTGTTGCGCGTAACGGCGGGCATCTTGCGTCGTCGCTCGGCGTTGTGGAGTTGACGCTGGCCCTGCTTGCGGTCTTTAATCTGCACAACGACAGGCTGATCTGGGATGTGGGACACCAGTCCTATGCCTACAAGCTGCTTACAGGCCGCGCGTCGGACTTCCATACCTTGCGTGTTCTGGGCGGCTTGTCGGGCTTTCCGCGTATGTCCGAGAGTCCTTTTGACCATTTTGGCGTCGGGCATTCCTCAACATCCATTTCCGCAGCATTGGGCATGGCCGTGGCGCGGGATTTTGCGGGCGGCAATAATTATGTGCTGGCCGTCATCGGAGACGGCTCGCTGACGGGGGGAGAGGCACTTGAAGGCCTGAATCTTGCGGGCAACATGGGACGACGGCTCATTGTGGTGCTCAATGACAATGAAATGTCAATTTCGTCCAATGTGGGCGCACTTTCACTGTTTTTGAGCCGCGCGCTTTCACGGCGCTGGGTGCGACAGGCGCGCAAGGACGTGCTCAAATTTTTGCGTTCTGTCCCCCGCATAGGGCAAAAACTTGCCTTGTATGCCATGCGCGGCGAGTGGAGTTTCAAGTCATTTTTTACGCCGGGCATGCTTTTTGAGGCATTGCGTTTTACCTATATAGGGCCGGTGGACGGACACGATATCACAGCGTTGAAACAGAACCTGCAAACGGCGGCAGCCGTGGAAGACGGGCCTGTGCTGTTGCATGTGCGCACGACCAAAGGTAAAGGCTATGAGCCTGCCGAGGAAAAACCCACGCTGTATCACGGTGTGGGACTGTTTGCGCCTGAAACCGGCATGCCCGCTTCCGTTACGGGGAAACCACCTTCGTTTACCAGCGTTTTTGGCGCGACTCTTGTGGAACTGGCAAGGGACGACAATCGCATTTTCGCTATCACCGCGGCTATGCCTGAAGGGACGGGCACAAGCCTTTTTAGGGAGCGTTTTCCGGAACGCTTTGTGGATGCAGGCATTTGTGAACAGCACGCCGTGACGTTTGCCGCGGGTCTTGCCACGCAGGGCTATCGTCCTGTTGTCGCCGTTTATTCCACGTTTTTACAGCGCGCCTATGATCAGATACTGCACGATGTTTGCCTGCAGAATCTGCCGGTAACATTTTGCATAGACCGTGCCGGGCTGGTGGGCGAAGATGGGGCGACGCATCACGGGGCCTTTGATATTGCCTATCTGCGGCACATACCGCAGTTGCGCCTGCTGGCGCCGCGCGACGAAGACATGCTGCGTCATTGCCTGTCGACGGCCATTGGAGGGGGTGTCCCGTGTGCGGTGCGTTATCCGCGCGGGGACGGTTTTGGCGTGCCGCTTGAAGGCGCGCCCCGTATGCTTGCGCCGGGCGTGGGGAAAATGCTGCGACAGGGTGAGAAGGTGGCGATTATCGCTGTGGGGCACTGCGTGTATCCGGCTCTTGAAGCGGCATCCCGGACAGAGCAGGAATTGGGCTTTACTCCGGCGGTGTTTGACCCTGTCTGGCTAAAACCCCTGCCGGAGGAGCAGCTGGCGGACATCGCACGTCAGTACAGGCGGATAGTGTTTGTGGAAGAAGGCGTCCTTGCGGGCGGTTTTTCTTCCGCTGTACTGGAATTTTTTACGGATTCCGGATTGTTGCGGTCACACGGCTTACAACGACTGGGGCTGCCAGACAGTTTTGTGGAGCACGGCAGCCAGGCGGAACTGCGCGAGCTTGTGGGACTGTGTAGCGCAAATATTGTAACTGCTGTAAAAAGAGCGACCTTGTTTTGATTTGTCGCCTCAATTTGTCTTCCCAAGCGTTGCTCACCAGAGCTGGATACAGCGGCGTGTCTGCCCCTTTGCTTAACCCCAAGTCATCAATCCTGTTTCAAAGGGTGAGGCCAATGCTTTGTGGAAGGGCATGAGTCTGACGCCGCAACTGTATTGCCCGTTTTGTCTGGGCACATAGGTGGCGGAAAATTCCATAGTGTTGTCTTTTGAAAATGACATATAATCAGGCAAATCCTCAAGCGCGGCAGTCGTCAGGGGGACTCGCCGGGCGTTGTTTGGCAAGGATGTCAAGCAGGCGTGTATAGTAGTGATCATTGTCTTCCAGGTAGATAGGACGTTGCGCCCGCGCTCCGGCTTTTGTCACCATAACGTGTAATTTTTGCATCAGTTTGACGCGTTCCTGTTCATCGGTGCAGTGTTCCAGCATGTCGGCAAGCCTGTTCATTTCTTTGCGCTTAGCCAGTTCCGGCGGCAGGCAGTTCGCATTGCGCAGAATTTTATAGGCCATACGCAGTTCTTCGGGTATGTTGCTGGTGTCTTCCAGTCGCAACGGTTGTCCCTGACCGGGCAGGTTGTCAAATTCGCCTTTTGCAATGGCATCTTCAATGCGTTTTTCCGCAATAACGTGAATTGCGGATAATGGATTTAGGGTGTTCGTCCGGAGTGTGCCGTCCATCGCTGTTTCCATTCAATCAGCAGGTTGAGAGCCTCCACCGGCGTCATTGCGTCTGGTGAAAGCGCGTGGAGATGGGCAATGACCGGGTGCTCACGGGGTATGGCCGGCGTGTTTTCCGGTGTGCGCGGTGCGGTTGCGTCGGGCTGTTTGCGCGGTCCGTCCGTCAGCGACAGAAGCACGGCGGCGGTTGCCTTGCGTGTTCCTTCACGATTTTGTTCCAGCGCGTTCAGGATTTGCTTCGCGCGCTGCACCACAGGTGCCGGCACGCCGGCAAGGCGGGCAACCTCAACGCCGTAACTCCGGTCGGATGGGCCCGGCACAAGTTTATGGAGAAATAAAATGTCGTTATTGTATTCGCGTATGGCGATATTCATGGTGAAGACCCCTGGTATCCGGCCTTCCAGAGCGGTGAGTTCGTGGTAGTGCGTGGCGAAGAGCGTGCGCAATGAGCCGCTTGTGCGCTTTGCCAGGTCTTCGACCACGGCCCAGGCTAGGGCAAGTCCGTCATAGGTGCTGGTGCCGCGTCCTATTTCGTCCAGAATGATCAAGCTACGTTTTGTGGCCTGGCGCAGTATGCGCGCTGTTTCCATCATTTCCATCATAAACGTGCTTTGATCGCGCACAAGGTCGTCAGAAGCCCCAACGCGTGAAAACAGCCGGTCAACAATGCCCAGCACGGCCCTGGAGGCCGGCACCATGGAACCTGTCTGGGCGAGCAGGCAAATAATGGCTACCTGGCGGAGCACGGTTGATTTGCCCGCCATATTTGGACCGGTCAGCAGGCAGAGACGGCGTTTCTCGTCCAGAAAAAAGTTGTTGGGCACAAAATTCGCGCTGCCTGTTATTGATTCCACAACAGGATGACGTCCCTCATGGATTTCCAGATTGGCATCGTCGGTGAGGATCGGCGTTGTCCAGTGGTTTTTGCGGCCTGTTTGCGCGAGGCATTGCCAGTAATCCAATTGCGCGATGATGTCCGCCGCATGAACAATGCGTTCACGCTGTCCGGCAATATGTTCACGCAATTCCTGAAATAATTTGTATTCAAGATTCTTGCGCGCTTCCGCCGAGGCCAGAATTTCATCTTCCAGAGTTTTGAGTGCCGCTGTCGTGAAGCGTTCGGCGTTTGCCAGCGACTGGCGGCGAACAAAATGATCGGGAACGGCGGCAGAGCGTTGTGTGCGCGACAGTTCATAATAATAGCCGAAAACACGGTTGTACCCCAGTTTCAGCTTCGTGCCTGCGATGAGCTTTTGTTCTTCCGCCAGCAACATCTGAAGTTTTTGATCGCCGTGTTCGACAAGTTCAATCAGTTTGTCAAGTTCAGCGTTGTAGCCGTTTTTGAACAGTCCCCCTTCCGTCATGAAGGTCGGCGGATTGTCCAGCAGGGCGGAATGCAGCAGGGCGCTGCAATCTGCCAGCGGATCCCAGTTTTTAATGATTTGCCGGACATACCGCGGAGGAAGTGACGTTTGGGGGGTACTCTTGGGCGGCGTTTCCGCGCTTTGCAGGGCGCTGTAAACCTCCGGAAGCGCGGCAAGACTGTTGCGCAACGCGATAAAATCACGCGGATGGGCGCGGTTGAGTTGTATTCTTGTGGAAAGACGCTCCAGATCATAAACGCTTTTGAGCGCGTTGCGCAGATTTGCGCGACGGGTGTCGTCGTCATAAAAATAGCGCACAGCCTCCTGGATGCCGATGACGGGTTCGGCCTCTCGCCACGGATGGCGCAGCATGTCCTTGAGCAGCCTGCCCCCCATAGGCGTCATGGTGTCGTCCAGCACATGGTACAGGGTACCCTTGCCTTTTTGTCTGTTGAGTCGTGTGAAAATTTCAAGATTGCGCTCGGTCAGTTCGTCAATAAGCAGATGGCGGCTCAAATTCAGCAGGGTAAATTGCCCGAGATGGTTTTTGGCATACAGCTGGGTTTGCTTCAAATACGCCAGCAGCGCCCCGCATGACCGCATGAGGTGGTGTTTGTTTTTGAGCCCCAGCGCGTCGGGTTCACGCACGCCGTGATAGACAAGCATGTTCTCTGTTGCGCGGTTTAGGTCAAAGCGCGCTTTTGGTGTTCGCAGCAAATGTGTTTCTTCCGACAGAGCATGCGGGGGGATGACGGCGTCTTCGGAAACAAGCAGTTCGCGCGGCGCCAATTTTTGTACCCATTGCCAGAGATCGGCATGCTGCCTGAACTCCGCGCCCGACCATTGTCCTGTGGAGATATCCGCCCAGACAAAGCCGCTGCCTTCCTGCGAATCGTCATAACAGACGGCCCCAAGATAATTGTGGCTTTTACCGTCCAGGCTGTTGTCGTCAATCACAGTGCCCGGCGTGATTACGCTGGTCACCGCCCGCTTGACCAGACCTTTGGCAAGCCTGGGATCTTCTGTCTGATCGCAGACAGCGACACTGAAGCCCTTTTCGATAAGCTGGGCTATATAACTTTGCGCCGAGTGCCAGGGCACGCCGCACATGGGCACGTGGCTGGAGGCGCCCTTGTTGCGGCATGTCAGGGTGATTTGCAGTTCTCGCGCCGCTGTAACGGCGTCTTCATAGAATAGTTCGTAGAAGTCACCCATGCGATAAAAGAGTAGCGCATCAGGGTGTTCGACCTTGATGCGCATGTATTGCTCAAGCATGGGGGTGAGTTTGGGCGGTATGTCAGACATGACGTTGTATGCTCGTCGAAACGTGACGGCAGTGATCCCGCGCGGGAAGCGGCAGTGGCGCTGACCCGCCGGCTGTGCTCGTCATCAGCGGACGAAATCTGCTAAGGTTTGTCGGGATCAGGCGCTGTCACATCGTCAGCGGCCTGTGGTTTCGCTGCGTTTTTATCGTTCGCGAAGTGATTTTTCGCATTTTGCAAAAAAGAGCCGCCCTGTTGTTCCCCTGCGCATTTTTTTAATTTTTCAACTTCGCGCTCAAGGCTGGCGATGCGCCATTTATTCTTTAGTAACCGTGCGGAAAGATGCAGCTTGTCCCAGATAAGACAGGAAAGGGCAAACAGGGCGCCCAGAAAAAAAGCGACCGCTACAAGATAGTAAAAAGGCAGCGGACTTGAGGTCATGGACGGGACAAACAGGAGATTGAGCTTGAGTTCCATGTCCTGTGAAAGCACAGTGTGGTTTTGCGAGAAGAAAACAAGCGTCAGAAAAATAAGCACGATAAGCAGCAGCACCTTGGTGTAACGCATGGATCAACTCCTTAGGCATATGGGGTAAGAGCGTTGCGGTTATGTAAAATACGGCTTTAAGGCCGTATAGGTTTGCGTAAGGTATTCCGGCAGGGTGCGCGTCTCGGCGAACACAGCCAAAAAAGAGGAATCGCCGTTCCAGCGCGGCACGAGATGAAAGTGCAGATGTTCGTGAATACCGGCGCCGGCGGCCTGCCCCTGATTGAGGCCGACATTGATGCCTTCACACTGAAAATGTGTTTTGAGAATTTTTGAACACTGCTGGATCATATCAATCATTTCATGCAGTTCGTCAGCAGCCAGATCGGCGAGTTCCATGACGTGGCGGAAGGGGCAAACCATAATGTGTCCGTTTGTATAGGGAAAATTGTTCATAATCACAAAAGCGCGCTTGTTCCGGAGCAACACTAGGCGTTCCGTATCTTCCCCGGTTGTTGCGGGCAAACAAAAAACACACGTGTCAGGCTTGGGCGCGAGAATATACCGGATACGCCACGGTGTCCACAACTGCTTCATAATTTTTTGAGTATACAGCGCAATTGGGCTGATAGCAAGAAATCTTTTCCCGGCGGGTTGCAAGAAAGCTGACCTTGGGCTATCCTAAACCTTGGATTTGCCATGTCACTGAAAGAACGCCTGCGCCTGCAAAATGATCCCGTTTTTTTACTGGACGGCTCCGCATTCATCTACCGCGCTTTTTTCGGCAATAAAAACCTGCGGCGTTCGGACGGCTTTCCGACAAACGCCCTTGTTGTCGTGACCCGTCTGTTGCTGCGCATTCTGCGGGAAGAACAGCCGCGGTACCTGCTCTTTATTCAGGACGGCAAGGGGAAGAATTTTCGCCACGACCTCTATCCGTTGTACAAGGCAAACCGCGAAGCCATGCCTGAAGATCTTGCCGTACAGATAGCGCCTGTCCACAGTATGCTGCGCGCCCTTGGAATCCGGCTGGAAGTTTCCCGGAACTGTGAAGCTGATGACTGCATCGCCTCGCTGGCGGCCCGTTTCCGCGCGCGGCATCCTGTGGTCATTGTCAGCGGCGACAAGGATTTGAGGCAGTGCCTGGCTGACAATGTTGTCTTGTGGGATCCGGCCGCAAAGGAAGAAAAACTGCTCACCGAGGCGAAATTTATTGAAGAAACCGGCATCAATCCCTGTCAATGGCCGGACATGCAGGCCATTGTCGGTGACACCAGCGACAATATCCCCGGAGTGCCCGGCATAGGCCCCACAACAGCGGGCAAGATATTCAGCGTTTGCCGTAGCCTAGAAGACATCCAAAGCCGTCTGGCTGTTCTGCCGCAAAAAATTCAGGACAAATTGCGTGACCATATGGAGAATACCTTTGTCTGGCGCAAACTGACCACGCTTTCACAAACCGTCTGCGAACATCTGACGCTGGATGATATGCGCGTGCGACCCATAAGCGCTACGGAGTGCCGCGCGCTGAGCGACGAATTTGAACTCACCGCGCTGTACAGGGAAATAGGCGTTATCCTGCAAAAGCAGTCTGAACAGCTGTCTGTTTTGCTGACGACTGCCCCGGGTACTGGATCTGTCACGACCGTTGCCGCCCAGAACAAGTCCAAATACCCGGGTCGGCAGGTGCAGCTTCTGGACATGTCGACAGCGCCGGAGGCGACAACAAACGACAGCGCCGTCCTGCCGGACTGCGCAAACCGTGACGTTGCCATTGTCTGGCCGCAGGGGGAGCGGGCGCGCCTTGCTGTTGCGGAAAGCGGCAGCTTGGGCGACTGTCGCCGGACAGAATATCTTTGGACAGGCAGCGTGGAAGCCCTCAAGTTCTGGCTTGCAGCTGCTAGGCGTGTGATCACGGTGGACAGCAAGGTCATTGCCGCTCTTTGCCCTGAAGCCCTGCAATCTGCGCCGTATTTTGATTTGGGCATTGCCGCCTGGCTGCTCAACCCTGAAGAAAACGATTACTCCTGGCCCAAACTTGCGGCGCGGTTCAGCGCGCTGCGCAAGCCGGAGGACGGGGAATGCGCCCTTGCATTCAGGTTGTCCGCCCTTTTTGAAACACGCCTGAAACAGGACGGTCTCCTTGATCTGTACGCCACGCTGGAACTGCCCCTTGTGCCCGTGCTGGCAGACATGGAAGCGCGGGGCATCGCTGTTGACGCCGCAGCATTACAGGCGTTTCTGGCCGAGGTGAAACAGGATATCAAGGCACTCACAGAAAAAATTTACACTCAGGCTGGCGCGCCGTTTAATCTGCGTTCAGCGCGGCAACTCGGCGAGGCGCTCTTCGACACCCTCAAGTTGCCTAGGCCGCGCAAAACAAGGGGAGGACAAGCCTCAACTAGCCAGGAAACGCTGGAGAAACTGCTGGGTAAGCACACAGTGGTGGACGATATTTTGCGATTCCGCAAACTTGAGAAAATGCGCTCAACCTATCTGTCGCCTCTGCCCCTGCTGACGGACGCCTTGGGGCGGCTGCACACCACGTTTAATCAAAAAGCCACGGTCACGGGCAGGCTTTCCTCCAGTGCTCCCAACTTGCAGAATATCCCCGTGCGTGGAGAAATGGGTAAAAGAATGCGCGCCTGTTTTATCGCAACGGACGGAAACTGCCTTATATCCGCGGATTATTCCCAGGTGGAACTGCGGGTGCTGGCGCACGTTTCCGGCGACAAAACACTGCTTGAGGCTTTTCGGCGCAATGAGGACATCCACACCCGCACGGCAGCGCTTATTTATGATCTGCAGCCCGATCAGGTGCGCGCCGACCAGCGCCGCAACGCGAAAACCATCAATTTCGGGCTGATTTACGGCATGGGCGCGCACAAACTTGCCCAAGAGCTCAAAACAGGCGTCACTGAGGCAAAGCATTTTATTTCCCGCTATTTTGCGAGCCTTACCGGCCTCAAGGAATTTTATGACAATGTGGAAACTCAGGCCAGAAAAAACGGCTTTGTGACAACGCTTGCGGGCCGGCGCCGTCTTTTGCCGGACATATATTCGGCAAACGGGCAGGCCTTTGCCCTGGCGCGGCGTCAGGCCATCAATACCGTGATACAGGGATCGGCCGCGGACATCATAAAACTTGCCATGTTGGCCGTTGCCCGCGATGAGCGCCTGCTGTGCATGAATGCCCGTTTGATTTTGCAGGTCCACGACGAGCTGGTGCTGGAGGCGCCGGCGGATACTGCCAAAGCTGCAGCCGCGCGCGCAGTACGCCTGATGGCGGACGTGAGGCCTGGAGGCATAGTCTTGTCCGTGCCCCTGACGGTGGACATCGGCGTTGGCAGTAATTGGGCTGAAGCACATTGAATCAGGAGTGTTGTGTGCAAACTTCGATCAGTCTGAAAGCCGCGCTTCGTGAGCGGATGTGCCGCCTGCGTCAAGACCAGCCGCCGGATACGGCGTTGGAAAAAAGTCGCGTTGTTCAGGAGCGGCTGATGGATTCAGCCTGCTGGCGTGAAGCGCGTTCTGTGGCCCTGTATATGCCTTTTCGTGGAGAAACGGCGACCGACAGGATCTTGCGGGACGCCTGGCAGCGGGGATGTACGGTTTTTTTGCCCAGAGTGCTGCCCAACGCTCCCGGTCACATGGAATTTGTGCCGTGTACGGGCAGAGAGCAACTGTGCACAGGCTCTTTTGGCCTGACCGAACCACTGCCTGGTTTGCCCGGCTTCGGGCCGGGTTTTGCATCGCGGGAGAAGGGCGGAGAAGCGTGTGTGTCTGCTCCGGATGTGGTGGTGATTCCAGGAGTTGCCTTTGACAGGCGCGGCTGGCGCCTGGGGTTTGGCGCGGGCTGTTACGACAGATTTTTCGGGGCGTCCGTTTTTGTCGGTTGCTGCGTGGGACTGTGCTTCGCCTTTCAAATAGTTGACAGCTTGTCTGTGGACGCATGGGATTGGCGCGTGCACGCCCTGTGTACCGAGGAGGAGCTTCTGTGGATATAATTCCCTTTGTTTTCCCCGGGCTGCCAAACGTGCGTTGCGTGTTTTCCACACGGGGGAGCGGCGGCGGTTTTGGCGACGGAAATATTTCTTTTGCTGTTGGTGACAACCCTGACCGGGTGGCGGCAGCGCGTTCTTTGCTTTTGCAACATCTTGCGTGCGAGCATTTTGCGGAGCTCAATCAGGTGCACGGCGACATCCTGATTTTTGAGCCGGACGCTGTCGCCTGTGACGCGCAGCCGCGCGCTGACGGCGACGGCATGGCAACATCGGCTGCGGGGCTTGCTTTGGTGATCAGGACTGCGGACTGCCAGCCTCTGCTGCTTGCACACAATTCCTGCAAGTATGTCGCCGCCCTGCATGTGGGCTGGCGGGGCAACCGTTGTAATTTTCCGGCTTCGGGCGTGCGGAGGTTTTGCGAAAGGTACGCCCTGTCCCCGAAGGATGTTTTGGCAGTGCGCGGGCCAAGTTTGGGGCCGGCAATGGCGGAGTTTGTCAATTTTGAGCAAGAATGGGGCACAGTGTTCGCGCCGTGGTTTGACCCCGCCTCACGCACAATGGACCTCTGGAGCCTGACAAGAGACCAGCTTGTCACAGCCGGTTTGCGGCCTCGCCATATTTATGGGCTTGATCTGTGCACGGCCTCCGGCAACGAACAGTTTTTTTCCTACAGACGTGAAAAAACCTGTGGCCGTCAGGCTGGTCTTGTCTGGATTGCGGGTTAAATGGACACCACGCGCGTATGCCGAATTTTGATAGCGCTCGCGGCGTGCTGGCTGTGTTCTGTCCCGCTTGCCTGCCGCCTGGCCCTGTGCCATTGAGCGCTACGGACGTTTTTCAGGCTCTTGCGGCGCATCTTGGCCTTTCCGGAATTTCTGTGGAACCGACACGCCTTCTTGTGGTGGGCGACATTCGCCTTGCGCGGGTTTGCCTTGCGATCTTGTGCGGCGGCTGCCTGGCTGTGGCCGGAGTTGCTCTGCAAGGGGTGCTGCGCAATCCCCTGGCGGATCCGTTCACCTTGGGCATTTCAGCCGGCGCGGCCTGCGGGGCAAGTTTGGCTATTGTCTTTTTTGGCGGCGCGCCGGCGCTGGCGCATTCCTTGGGTTTGTCGCACAGGGCTTATTGCGGCGGCAGCTCTTGCAGGAGCGCTGGCGGCGCTTTTTTGCGCGATCCGGCTTGAGCGCGTTTGTCCTGGCGGGGATTGCCGTGTCAGCGTTTCTGGGGGCTATCGTTGCTCTGGTCAAGGCCCTGCATGAGGCATCCGTCGGCTATGGCGATCGGCTTGTCCTGCGCATGTGAATTTTACGGCGCGCAAGGTTGAACGCGCTTGCCTGCGGGGAATTGCAGCGGGTGCTGCTGGGCTGGATCTGGCGCGGGAACTTGCGCTTTTTGATCTGCTGGAATGCCGCCGCGCCGTCGGAGTCTGTGTGATCATGGCCATGCACGACTGCAATTTGGCCGCATTCTATGCTACACGTATTATGGGGATACAGAAGGGCAGCGTGCTTTTTGACGGATAGACGGTTGAGGTTTTTCCAGAAGAAAGGCTCAGCGAACTGTACGGGACGTCTGTGTGTGTTTTTCCGCATCCGCGGATGGGGCTACCGCAGGCCCTGCCTGTGCGGGAATCTGCGTTTCCGGAGGTTCCGGAAGCTTCAGTAACATAGTGGAATCATAGATTATTTGATAAATTGCAATTTAATTCTTGAGAGTATTAACAAAAGAATGTTGCGATAACTTCCTTGATCATTCAGTCTTCTCGAACCACTCTGTCTGGACGCGGGCGATCATGTCCTGAATAACGGGGAGATGGGCAGGGGAGCAAACACCGATGAGCGGCGCGCCGATCTCCAGATTTGCATTGTATTTGAAATAGATCTCATAAATAACGCCCTCTGGCCCGCTGTAGTGCAGCGGAACCTCCCGCTTCATGCGCGACATGATAAAAAGCTCCATGCCGTTGCGCACTGTCATGGTGCGTGTTTCAGAGGCGCGGATTTTTTTGTCCGCTTCAGGCGTAAAATAATATTTTGCCCGCTCCGGCGCGCGGAACAGATGCAGGGCTTTTTGCAGGATCATGCGCTGCACTTCATCACGGGTAAGCATGTGGCGCAGGACGACAAGCTCTGTGCCGGCCTCCGCAAACAGGCCTTCAAGTTTTTTGTGCACAAGGCTGATTTCGCCTTTGTCCGGCGCGAAGATAGGTTTGAAATTGCGCTCGCGTTCCAGAGTGGCCAGTTGGGTGCCCGGCTGATGCTTCCAGATTCCTTGCGGCCCCAGCACACAGTCGCCTTCTTTTATGTCCGCGAATGTTATTTTGCCTGTGTGCGGAGTGGAAATGACAATTTCGTTGTACGGTGAGCTTTTAATTTCATCCAGCAGTTGTGAAATATTGATCATTTTTTATTACCTGTAGTACAGGTTTCGCCCGCCGATGGTCAGTAGCGCCTGTTTGAGATTCGCCCTGATTTGTCGCCTGTCCCATATGGCCTGTATGTGTCCGCGGGAAAGCGCGCGGTAGGAGCGGTGATATTTTGGGGGAATGTCTGTGCCTGTTGTTTCCTTGATGACGCCGGGGCCGGCAAATCCTATGTTGGAGGAGCGTACTGCGAACTGATAGGGGGAGCAGCCGAGAAAACTTGCCACCGGCCCGGCAAAGGAATTGGTGTCGTAGAGCACCATATACAGGCCGCCGGATTCGATATAGCGGCGTACGGCCACCGTGCAGCGCGGCATCTGGATGACCCCGTGAGTGCCTTCCTGAATGCGTATGCCCGCTGTGCCGTGCACATAACTCAACAAAGGCATGCGTTGTTTTTGCGCGCGGGCAGCGGCCTCCACAAATTTGTAGCCTTCAGCCGCGCCCACAGAACCCCCACGAAATGTTCCCATAAGCATGACCACGACCATCTTGATATTGTCGATACGGGCTTCAAAGGTCATACAGCCGCTCTTGGCGCCGGTTTTTGCTTGGTCTTTGTCAATGCGTTCGGAAAAACCAGGAAAGTCCAGCGGATTGCCGGCTTCAATTTCACTGTTGAATTCAAAAGTTGATCCGGCGTCAAAAACATTTTTTACGTACCATTCCGGCTCCATGGGGAAGTGGTAGCCGCAGTGGCTGCACACGCCGGCAAATTCGGCAAAGAGGTCAGGTCCCCACAGGTCAAGGCATCCGTAGGAATCACTGTTGGGGCAGGTGATTGTGCGGTCAATCTTGTAACGTGGTGAAATATAATTCCATTTGCGGCGACGCGCATCGCCCGCCCATGTTGAAAGGGCTGTCAGTTCCTTGGCCTTGCTGTCTGTGCGGCCTGAGAGTTTTTTGGTAAGTTTGCGCCAGGGGGAAAGCAGGCGGTATTTCAGCATTTCCCATTCATTGTGGATTTCTTCAATGATCGTCTTGAGTTGGCGCTGATGTTTGCGGTAAAAATCGTACTTGAAGCTAATCCAGGGTTTTGAAATCCAGTCATAGAAGGCAACGACCTGCTTGGTGAGAAAGGGGCGTCTGTCGCGGGCTGCCTGACGTGAAAATCGCAGAAATTTTTGTTGCCGCCGTAGTACCAAACGGGTTTTTGCAGTGGCGGGAATGCCCCAGCGGATGTGGAGATTGTCGAGGTCTGCATCGGGGCTGCGATGGCGTGAGAGCGCAATCCCACGAAAAATTGGTATGTTGCGTGTGGAAATGACCACTTCGTCCGTTGCCCGCAGCACTTCTTGGCGCAGTGAGCGGTAAAAATCGTAGTGCCACGGACGCGCTCCCAAGGGCGGTTCCTGTATGATTCTGTCAATATAGCCAAATTTCAGATTGTCCTGGGCGGTGATTTTCAGGTTGTTGGCGCAGTGTTCTATAAGCTCGGAGGTGGCGCGCGCGCCTGTCTTGAGGTCGCCTTCGATTGCCGCGGCGCCTTCCGGCGAAATAACAGAATAGTAACCGTGCGAGAGCATTAGCCGTTTGTCCGCAAGGCCGATGGCTTCCGCGCCGCCTGAGCCGCCTTCGGAAATTATGGCCACAACCGGTACGCGCAGACCTGCCATATAGTAAATATTGCGCGCTATTTGCTGGCCTGCTCCGGGATAATCCTCAACGGGATAGGACCCCGGGGTAAAAATATAACAGTGTACAGGGATGCCTTCTGTTTCGGCAACGCTCATGTACTGCAATGCTTTGGCGTTGCCCCAGGGCTTGACTGAGCCTCCATTGCGGAATTCCGCGCCGTGCCCTTTTTCCTGACCGATAACCATAACCGACTGGGTGTAGGCTTTTTTGCCCCTGCGCCGGGTGACAATCGCGCGCGCAATGAGCATGCTGGGGTCAAGGCTGTGTTCGTCCTGGCCGCCCACTTCTGTAAAATTGTCGTAAACATTTTCTAAGATATCGCGCAGGCAGATTCGTTGCGGATGGCGCACAATACGCACTTTGTCCATGGGGGAAATCTCATTTTCAAGGTGGCGTTCCACATAGGCAAAGAGGTCTTCGAGGTTTGCCAGGTCAGCGTAACTGTCCTCCAGCGCGTCTGATCCGGCGTACGCGGTGAAGTCGGCGAGCTTTTCTTCAAGCAGCGCCGCACTGCTCCTGTGCTTGCCGGGAAAGATATCCAGCAGGTAGGCCAGCCTGTCGCGCAGGCTTTGCAGACGTTTTTCTATATTGTTGTCCATGAGCTACATAAAGGCTGAATGTGATTTTTTGTAGAGAGCGTCCTGTTGTCCCGTCTGTTAAAAGCGCAAAATGCTTTCCGTATTGGTCGCCAGAAACGCCGCATTTGATTTGAGCTTTTCACCGGAAGCGTTTTGTCCGGTGAGCTGGAGCGAATGGAGAAATTGCAAACCCCGCTGCCTGGCCTGTTCAAGGTCTTTGCCCCACACAATGGCCAGCGCCAGGTTTGGATCAAATTCGACAGGAATTTCATAAGGTTCAGCCTGGGGCACATGGGTAAGCAGTGTCAACCACGGCGCGTTGTCCCACTGAAAATGTTCAATGCGGCCAACCCACGGGGTGAAGGAGTTTTCCGGATCCTCGGCAATCAGGCGGTATTCAATGCCTACGCCCTCAAAGGTGATGTCGTCTTGGGTGTATCCAAGATTCTGGCCAAGGCCAAGGCGTATCTGTTCGGCGATCAGATCAATATCTCCCTTTCCCCTGATACGGGCAATGCGGGCTGAAACGCCGTTTTCCACCTGAATGCGGGTGTTGACCTCCATAAGAAAAGGTTGCCCTTTGCGCGTGACAATCCATTCCCATGTGCCAACATTGTCGTAGCCGACATTGCGCGCCATTGTCAGCGAGTAGTCCACAATATCGCTGAGGACTTTTGCGGCGTCAAAGGTATAGTCCAGCACGTCGGGCGCAAAGCCCGGCGCGACTTCAATACGTTTTTGCAGCCCAGTGGACTGGATGGTGCAGTTGCGCGTGCCGAAATGCACGGGGTTGCCGCCCGTGCGGTCGGAAACGATCTGGACTTCCAGATGGTTAAAGTTTGTGATCCGCTGTTCAATGAGCACTCCCTCATCCTTGAACTGACGCATGGCATAATTGCGGATGCGGCGGAACACCGAGCGGAACTGGTCCGGATCATACACTTCTTCAATCCCCATGCCACCGCCGCCGGCGGAGGCCTTGACCAGCACCAGGGGATGAGTAATGTCCTGCTGTTCCTGAAATTCAAAAATTGTTTTGGCTATGCGGTCGGCTTCCATTTCATCATAGATGGGACGGTCGGAACCGGGCACTGTGGGGACATTGAGGCTGCGCGCCAGTCGTTTGGTGTTGATTTTGTCGCCCAACTCCCGGATAATTTTCCAGGAAGGAGCAATAAAGAGCAGTTTGCGGTCACGTTTGGCAACGCGGCGGGCAAAGCGGAAATCTTCAGCAAAAAAACCGTATCCGGGGTGTATGGCGGTACAACCGGCTTCGTCGGCCACAGCCATCAGTTCGTTGGCGTCGTGATAGGAGGAGATTCTGAAAAGGCTTTTTTCGCCGCCTTTTGCGCGAGCTAGTTGCACATGTCCTGATGCCGCGTCTTCCGCAGTATATACCGCCGTAAACGACAGGTTGAGTTTGCCGCAGGCATTGATGATGCGTAACGCTATTTCGCCCCTGTTGGCAATAAGGAGCTTGTGTGCGGTGTTGTCCAAACTGTCTCCGGCTAAAGATAAAAGCCCTTGTCGGGCGTGGGTAAGCAGGTTATGCTGATTTGTTCAGTCTAGCAGAAAATTATGAACGTGCCAATACTGAGGGTGATGGTATGCAAAATTTTGAAGGAGTCCAGTCCGCAGATGAGATTATCGCCGTGGCGGAGCGCGCCGGAAAAAGCTGGCGCTGCTGATCAGGAAACTGCTGCCAGAATCCGTGGTCTGAGCGTGTTGTTTCCGATATTTTTTGAACATCTGATCGTGATGCAGGCAGTGTATGCAGTACAATAAATCTTTGCGCAATGTAGCGATTATTGCCCATGTTGACCACGGTAAAACAACGCTTGTGGACGCGCTTTTTCGGCAGAGCGGCGTTTTCCGCGCGGACCAGCGCGTGGACGAGCGCATTATGGACACAATGGACCTGGAACGTGAGCGCGGCATCACCATTGCCGCAAAAAACTGCGCCGTAACCTGGAACGGGATAAAGATAAATATTATTGACACCCCGGGACACGCTGATTTTGGCGGTGAGGTGGAACGCTCGCTTTCCATGGCGACCGGCGCCATTCTGCTGGTGGACGCTTCAGAAGGCCCCTTGCCCCAAACGCGCTTTGTCCTGCGTAAAACTCTTGAGGCCGGACTGCCCGTGCTTGTGGTGATCAACAAGATCGACCGTAAGGACGCCCGTCCGCAAGAGGTGCTCAACGATGTCTACGATCTTTTTATCGATCTTGGCGCTGACGAGCGCCAGGTGGAATTTCCTGTCCTGTACGCCATTGGCCGCGCAGGTGTGGCCATGCGTGCTCTGGACGATCCGCAGCAGGATCTGACGCCACTTTTTGAGGGCATTGTGGGCAAACTCCCCCCTCCTTCCTATGAGCCGGACGAGCCTTTTCAGATGCTGGTGGCGGACTTGGATTATTCCGACTATCTCGGTCGGCTGGCTGTCGGCAGGATCATGCACGGAACGGTCTTTGCTAGGGACGCGCTTGTGTGCATGTGCGGCGACGGGCGGCAAAAGCCTTTGCGTGTCACAAAGTTGCAGGTTTATGAAGGGATGCGTCTTAAAGAAGTTGAAAAGGCGTCCCCCGGCGATATTGTTGTTCTGGCCGGCATTGAAGACGTGACTATCGGCGATACGGTCTGCACACGGGAAAATCCGCGTGCGCTGGCGCGTATCCGTGTGGATGAGCCAACCGTCGCCATGCGTTTCGGCATCAACACGTCGCCCTTGGCTGGACGCGAGGGCAAAATTGTGCAGAGTCGCGCAATATGGGAGAGACTGAACAGGGAAAGCCTGCGCAATGTGGCAATCCGCGTTGAAGAGACAGATGAGGTTTTTCTTGTGAAGGGGCGCGGCGAATTTCAGATGGCCATCCTTATCGAAACCATGCGGCGGGAAGGTTTTGAACTTTCCGTGGGGCGACCGGAAGTTATTCTCAAAAAAGACGGACAGGGCGCTGTGCTGGAACCTGTGGAGCATCTCTGCGTGGACTGCGATGAGATGTTTATGGGTGTGGTGACGGACAAGCTGGCCCAGCGTAAGGGGCGTATGCTCAACTGCGTCAACAGCGGCACGGGGCGTGTGCGTCTGGAATTTTCCGTGCCGTCGCGCGGGCTGATCGGGTACCGTGACGAATTTTTGACCGATACCAGGGGTACGGGCATCATGAATTCGTGGCTGGAGGGTTATGAGGCGTGGCGCGGCGATTTTCTCACACGTTTTTCAGGCTCCATTGTGGCGGACAGGCCAGGATACGCTGTCGCTTACGCGCTTTTTAATCTGGAGCCGCGGGGTGTGCTCTTTGTGGAGCAGGGGGACCCGGTGTACGAAGGCATGATAGTTGGGGAACATAACCGCGACAACGATATTGACGTGAACGCCACAAAGGAAAAAAAGCTGACAAATCTGCGCGCCGCCTGTAAGGACGAAAATGTTATTTTAACTCCTGCAAAAAAAATGAATTTGGAACACGCGCTGCATTTTGTCCGTGAAGACGAACTGGTAGAGGTGACGCCCAAGGCAATACGCCTGCGCAAGATGGAGCTTTCCGCTCAAAAACGGTACCAGTCGGCCGGCGTCAGGCGCAAGGGGTAATGGGTATGACCCGTGCGTATAAATATTTTCAATGTATTACAGTAGTGTTTGTTATTTTCTGCGTCATGCCTGTGATGGCCGGCGAACCAGCGCAACTGCCCCTTCGCGTTGCCCTGCTGCTGGAACACGAGGGATCGGCGTGGACAGATTTGCTGCGCGCGGGTCTCACGAAGGCGGAAAAGGCCTTTTCCGCGCAGGTCGCAGTGATGACGGCCTCGCCCGAAGAAGACCAGCGGGCTGTGTTTCAGAAGGCGGCGCAAAACTACGACCTTGTTATTGTGGCCTCTGACGGGTTTCATGAAATTTTGCGCGACAATGCCGCAAACTTTCGCAGGACGAAGTTCGGCTGTATTGACGCGGCTGTGCGCGCTCCCAATATCATGTCGGTGACATTTGCGGATGAAGAGGCCGCCTTTCTGGCCGGCGCCGCCGCCGCCATGTTGACGACAGCCACAGCGTTGCAGGGCATAAACAGCGAAAAAATTATCGGCTGGCTGTCCGGTGAGGATGTGCCTGCCCTGCGCAGCATGCTGGATGCGTTTGGCGAAGGCGCGCGGCTGATTGACCCTGAAATGCGCGTTGTTGCCGCCTTTTCCGGGTCATTTAACGATGTCGGCGCAGCCCGCGAGAGTGCGCGGGAACTCCTTGACGGCGGCGCGGACGTACTGGTTCTGGCTGCGGGGCGCGGCAACGCCCAGGCTTTGGATCTGGTGCGGGAGCGCGACGCGTATGTCGTCGCGCTGGATTCGAATCAGGACAATGCCGTGCCGGAGCGTGTGCTGACAACAATTCTCAAACAGGCGGACAGAGCGGTGTATGACATTGTGGCCTCAGCCGCCGGTGGAAATTTTGAGGACAGGGAAAGTATCGTTTATGATTTTGCCAATAAAGGAGTTGGCATAACGGACATGACGCCCTTCATGACCGCCGCGGGGAAAAATATGCCGCGCGATATGGAACGCCGTCTTGCGGAACTGCGCGGAGAAATCCTGAACGGAAGCATACATCTCAAATCGTTGCGCGCAAAGACATTGTGCGATTGCCTAGAATAAGGCACAGACTTTGAAGATTTTGGCGCAACCAGGCGTTTTTTCCAGCTTGCCTTTGCCGGCGCATGACGGCATACTGCGCTTTTCTTGTTGGCAACATGTTTTCTGCGCAAAAATTTTATTTTATCTGGAGATTGGCGAATGTCCCGCAAAAAAAAATCAGACTGGCGAGAAGTTATGGAAGCGCTGTTGACGGCATTGGTTCTGGCGCTGGTGATACGCACCTTTGTGATGCAGGCATTCAAAATACCCTCCGAATCAATGATGGAAACCCTGCTTGTTGGCGATCATCTTCTGGCAAATAAATTTGTCTACGGCGGCAAAATTCCCTTTACAGACATTTATTTTTATAAGGGGGACGATCCGGAGCGTGGGGATATCGTTATTTTTGAGTATCCTGGCGATCCCTCGAAGGATTACATCAAGCGTGTTGTCGGGGTGCCTGGCGATGTGATTGAATTGCGCAGCAAGCAGCTGTACCGGAACGGGCAGCCTGTGCGGGAAGCCTACACCCGTTTTTTGAGCGGGAATACCAATGAGCCGACACGGGACAACTATGGCCCGGTGACTGTGCCGCCCGGTCAGTACTTTATGATGGGAGACAACAGAGACAATTCGCTGGATTCCCGCTTCTGGGGCTTCGTGAAACGCGGGGCCATACGCGCGAAGGCATGGCGCATTTATTGGTCATGGGAAGGCTTTGACAATATACGCTGGGCACGATTGGGCAAGCATATTCAGTGATGGTTGCTTGCCTGTGGTAATTCGTCTGCTTACCGGCGGCCTTGAGGGCGTGGACGCCTTTCCTGTGGAAGTGGAGGTGGACTACGCTCGCCAGGGCATGCCCGGGTTTACGCTTGTCGGCCTTGCCGAGGCGGCGGTGCGCGAGGCCAAGGAGCGCGTGTTCGCGGCGCTCCGCGCCAGCAATTTTCGTCTGCCGCCAGCCCGTATCACCGTTAATCTGGCGCCTGCAGCATTGCGCAAGTCGGGCGCTGGGTATGATTTGCCCTTGGCCATAGGTCTGTTGGCTGCGGCCGGAATTATCCCGCTGGAGAGGCTCTTCAATCTGTTTTTCACCGGCGAGCTTTCCCTGACCGGTGAGATCAAGCCCGTACACGGTGTGCTCCCCTTGGCAATACTGGCGAAAAAACAGGGGGCGGACGGTCTTGTCGCGCCGCCCGGCAATGCCGCAGAAGCGGCTGTGACGCGCGGACTGAATGTGTACGCCCCGTTGAATTTGGCAGCGTGCGCGGCATTTTTATCAGGTGCGGAAAAATTGGCGCCTCTGTCGCCGTTTTTGCCGGAAACGCTGCCGCCGCCTTGCTATGGCGCGGATTTTAGCGATGTCAAGGGGCAGTTGACCGCGAAGCGCGCCCTGGAAGTCGCGGCCGCGGGTGGGCACAATGTGTTGATGATCGGACCTCCGGGCAGTGGAAAAACCATGCTGGCGCAGCGTTTGCCGAGTGTTTTGCCGCCTCTGGATTTTGAAGAGGCGCTGGAGGTCACAAAAATTTACAGTGTGGCCGGCAAACTGACGCCGGGCGTGGGCTTGATGATGACGCGCCCTTTCCGTTCTCCCCACCACACCATTTCAGACGTAGCCCTTGTTGGCGGCGGCGCCAACCCGCGCCCGGGGGAAGTGTCGCTGGCGCACCGCGGCGTGCTTTTTCTTGACGAAATGCCGGAATACCGCAAGTCCGCTCTGGAGGTTCTGCGTCAGCCGATGGAAGACGGCGTTGTGCATATTGCCCGTGTATCCCAGAGTGTTATCTACCCAGCTGCCTGTATGCTGGTTGCGGCCATGAATCCCTGCCCCTGTGGGTATTATGGAGATGCTGAGCATCAGTGCCTGTGTCGTCCCGAACAACTGGCGCGGTACCGGGGCAGAATTTCCGGACCGCTGTTGGACAGGATTGACGTGCATGTGGAAGTTCCGGCTGTCCCCTATGACGATTTGCGCACTGCGGTTTCCGGTGCTTCTTCGGCGGAGATTCGCGCTCGCGTGCTGGCGGCGCGTGAGCGCCAGCACGCGCGCTATGCGGGTCAGGCTGTCCATTGCAATGCGGAACTTGCAGGTGCTTTGCTTGAGCGGCACTGCGCCCTTGATGCAAGCTGCCACGCCCTGTTAAAGGCCGCGGTGCACAATTTCAAGCTGTCGGCCAGGGCGTACACGCGTGTACTGCGTCTGTCCAGAACCATTGCCGATCTTGACGCCGCGCCGGCGCTGCGTGTGGAGCATATTGCCGAAGCTGTCTCCCTGAGGGTGCTTGACAGGGAGCAGTAGACGCATTCCGTAACTTTTACGGGAATCCGGCATCTTGATAAAATGTATTGGAGGAACTATGGCTATTGAACGGGGCAATACAGTGCGGGTGCACTACACGGGCACGCTTGCGGATGGCACTGTTTTTGATTCGTCTAGGGATCGTGATCCTCTGGAGTTTGTTCTGGGAAAGGGCAGCTTGATTCCGGGCTTTGAGGATGCCGTGGAAGGACGGGAGATCGGTGAAACCGTCACGGTGACTGTGCCGTCAGACAAGGCCTACGGCGATATGGACCCGGAGCTTGTGTTCACTGTGCCGCGCGCCCAGGTGCCGGAACATATCCCGCTGGAGACAGGGGTGCCATTGCAGCTTTCAAACGAACAGGGGCAGATGGACGTAACCATTACCGAAGTGGGCGCTGACGAAATTACTCTTGACGCCAATCACCCGCTGGCCGGAAAAGAACTGACGTTTGAAATTGAAATTGTTTCATAAAGCGCGTCTGCTCATGGCATGGCGCGTCCAGTTGCATCGGCAGACAACGTAGAGCATGATTCCGGTTTGCAGGCATTGTGAACACAGCATCGCGCAGAAAACGCCTGATGCTGTGCCCCAGAGACAGTGCCCCAAGAGCCAGCCCAGCGGCAGGCGCACTATCCAGAATGTGCCTCCGAAAATCATCAGGTTGTAGAATGTAGCCCCCGCGCCCACCATGATGCCGCCCATGATTGTACTTGCGATGGAAAAAGGCGTGGAAAGAAGATTGTAGGTCAGATAACTGACAATCTGGGCTTGTGCGCCCGGATTTTGAGAAAGTATTGCGGCCAGCTCTTGCCGAAAAGGCCACAGCGTTGCTCCCATTAGGCTTATGAGCAGTGTGCCGATTCCCACCATGTTCAGCCCGACGCGCTTGGCCTCCGCCGGCTTGCCGGCGCCAAGGCTGTTGCCGACAAGCACAGCCACGCTCATGTTGAAAGCCATGCCAGGCAAAAAGAGCAGCGCTTCCGTACGCAGTCCGGCATTCAGACCGGCCAGCGCGTTGACGCTGTCCGCAGGCAGCGTGGCCACCAGTACAAAGAGCGTGAGATAGCCCGATTGCCAGACAACGGAAGCGGTTCCTGCCGGCAGCGTCACCTTGAGCAGATATGGCAGGGCTTTTTTGAGCCATCGCAGCCCCGGCAGCGCGCGTTTTTGCAGATAGCCGACACGGGCCAGCAACAGGCAGTTGCAGAGAGCGCCTAGGCATTGCACCACAAGGTTTGACAGCACAAGCCCCATATATCCATAGGCCGGCATGCCAAAATACCCCAGCCCGAATGTCAGGCATGCCAGCAGATAGAGCAGGCAGGTGAACGCCGCTATCCAAAGCGGCGGCAGCACCTGCCGTGTGGCGCGAAAGATGACGCTTGTGGCGGAATAAAGATAGTTGGCCGGCAGCGTCAGCAGGGTGATCCGCCAGATTTCCAGCGTGATGGAATAGATGCTGTCCGGAACAAAAAGCAGGCGCAGAATGGCGTCTTCAAAACAAAATCCGATCAGGGATACCGCAATGCCGAGCGTCAGCGTTCCCGCAACGGTAGTGACAATATAGCGTTGCGCCCGCAAGATTTTGAGAGCGCCCAGAGATTGACTGATCGCTGCTGTCGCGCCGCTGGATATGGCCATCGCGACAACCATCATAAAGATGGAACACTGAGTCACCATACCTAGGGCCGCCTGTACGTCCGCGCTGATTTTTCCCGCTGCCCACACAGTGATAATTCCCGTAAAGAACACAAAATACATCATGAGCATCTGCGGCCAGGTCAGCCGCCAGATGGCGCGTGGCGAGGTGCTCAGATCAGGCGCAGGCATGGCCGTGTCATTGTTGCAGCACTTTTTGTGCGCTACAGCAGGCCGTCAACGCTTCGGAGCAGGTCTTCGGCTGTTTCTCTGCGCCGTATCAGTTTGACATCGCCGCTCTCGGCGATCAGTATTTCGGCGGGGCGAAAACGCTGGTTGTAGGTGGAGGCCATGGAAAATCCGTACGCGCCGGCATCCAGAATGCCCAGCACATCGCCTTCACACACAACAGGCAGAAGGCGTTTTTTGATCAGTATGTCGCCGCTTTCGCAAATATTGCCCACAATGGTCTGTTCCATGTGTCCGTTGGAGCTGTCCCCGTTGCCCTGACGGTAAATTTCCACATCGTGAAAGGAATCGTACATTGCCGGTCGCGCAAGCACGTTAAAGCCGATATCTGTGCCGACATAGCGCGTGTCTCCATTGTCTTTCACAGCGTGCACAGCGCCCAGCAAAATGCCGCATTCGGCAATAATATAGCGCCCCGGCTCAACAAGAAAGTGTCCGGCGTATCCTGTTTTGTCCGTCCAGGAACACAGCGTCTCGTGCAGTCTGTTCCCAAGCGTTGCAATGTCAAGGCGCGCTTCGTTGTCGTATTTGTGGTAGGGTATCCCAAAACCGCCGCCGAAATTAATGACTTCAAGGGTTTTCAGGATATCTTTCGGCAGCGTGCTGGCAAGTTCCAGCAGGACGCGCGCGGCCTCCAGATAGCATTGGGGCTGCATAAACAGCGAACCGATGTGCTGATTGATTCCTGCTAGGGCCAACCTGTGCCGCGCGCATAAGGACAAGACTTCGTCCATCCTGTCGGGCGTGACGCCAAATTTTGTTTCCTTGCCCGCGGTAATAACCTTGGAATGGTGTCCCGCGCCAATGCCCGGATTAAAACGCACCATCACCCGTCCGTCGGGGAAAAGCTGGCCCAGCGTGTCCAGTTGGCAGAGCGAGTCAACGCTTACCAGCAGAGTGTGCTTCAGGGCATTTTGCAGTTCTTCGCGGGAATTATTATTGGAGATGTACAGAATTTCCTTTGGCGTGAATCCGGCAACCTGATTCATACGGAGTTCGCCGGGACTCATTGCGTCCACAACCAGTCCTTCCTCACGGATAATGCGCAACAGCGCCGGATTGGCGTTGGCCTTGACCGAGTAGTTGACATTGAAGCCGGGGTGCGGGGAAAGGCCTTTCATGTCGCGGCATCGCTCCCTCAGGACGCGTTCATTGTAGACATACAGCGGAGTACCGTATTTCTCTGCCAACGCGCGCGGCCTGTGCCAACCGTAAAAATTCAGGCTGTCACTGTAAGCGGAACGTATGTCGGGCATGGAATACCTCAGAGTGTAACAGAAAAGGTGTCAGCCTCATAATGAGAATAACACCTTGAAATTTTTGGCGCGCCCGGAGCGATTCGAACGCCCGACCTACAGGTTCGTAGCCTGTTGCTCTATCCAGCTGGGCTACGGGCGCGCATCGTGTACAATAGGGCAAGGGCAGGGTGTTCGTCAAGGTTTTTCACAAAAAATATAAGATTGAGGGCAAACGGGCCGCATGGGACAGATAACTAGTCGTTATTTGCGGCAAAGCAGCCACAAACCAACCCCTATCAGAGGGATACACAGCAACTGTCCCATGGTCAGCCATCCGAAGGCCAGATAGCCGAGCTGTATGTCGGGTGAGCGCACAAATTCTACAAGAAAGCGCGCTGATCCATAGCCAAGGGCGAACAGTCCCGCAACGCGCCCAGCTTTGCGCGGCTTTGCGGAATAAAGCCACAGCGCCACGAAAAGCGCAAGCCCCTCCAGCGTCGCTTCATAAAGCTGGGAGGGGTGGCGCGGCAGGGAACCCGCTCCCGGAAAAACAGTCGCCCAAGGGAGGTTACTGACCTTGCCCCATAGTTCTCCATTGATAAAATTGCCCAGACGCCCAAAAAACAGGCCCAGAGGGACAAGCGGGGCCGTAAAATCCGCAACCTCCAGAAAAGACTTTTTGCGGGTACGCGCAAAATACACAAAGGCGGCCAGTACACCCAGCAGCCCGCCGTGAAATGACATGCCGCCATTCCATATTCTTAAAATTTCCGCAGGGTCACGGATATATACGGCCAAGTCGTAGAACAGGACATAGCCCAGCCTGGCGCCGAGAATGACACCCATCATGGCGCAGGTAAGCAGATCGTCAACATAGGTTGCCGGCCACCTACCGCCAGAACGCGCTGCCCGCATGCGGCCAAGCCACCAGCCCGCAGCAAAGCCGGCAAGATACATCAGGCCGTACCAGCGCACCTGAAAACTGCCCAGAGAAAACGCTACCGGGTTGATCGGGAACACGCTCATTCGTGCCACGCAGGCGCGTTAAATTCCCCGCTTTTTCCGCCACTCTTGTGTATCAGACGCACACGTGTGATGACAATGTCACGTTGCACGGCCTTGCACATGTCATAGATAATCGCCGCAGCCGCCTGGGCAGCCACAATGGCCTCCATTTCCACGCCTGTCGCATTTTCTGCGCGGGTTTCCGCCGTGATATGCACCTGTGGCGGTTTGTCATGTATGGCAAAGGAAATATTCACAAAACTCAAGGCAAGCGGATGGCAAAGAGGAATAATCTCACTGGCGCGTTTGGCCGCCATAATTCCGCCGACTTGAGCGCACGCCAGCGCATTGCCCTTTGGCAGGGATGATTTTTTGAGCAGTTCCAGAGTGGCTGGAGCCATTTCCACAACAGCTTCGGCGACAGCCACCCGTTTTGTGGGCATTTTTGTTTCCACATCCGCCATTCTGATGTCACCGCTGGGCGTAATGTGTGTAAGGTGTTTTTTTTGCATGACATACCTTTAGTTATAAGTGTTCTTGGTTTGTTACAGAAAAAGTCTTTACATTTTTTTGATATGGCGGTGAAACAGCACAGTGTAGATACGGCATGCCTCAGCGCTCATACGATCATACCCGATGCCGTCACGCAAAATGTCCCCGCGGCGCGCGTAGTCCAGCCTGTGTTCCGTGTCCAGCATGATGTGCAGCATGGCGTGCGCCAATACCTGCGGGTTGTCATTTTCCAGAAGAATGGCCGCCTCATCATGTCCGAGCAGACGCTCCAGGTGCAAAGCGCTTTGTGTGCAGATCACCGGCAAATGCGCCGCAAAGCCGGCCCAAAGCGTTTCGGGCGGTTCGTCAAAGCGCGCGCCCAGCGCAAGCCAACCGTGGCAGCTTTTCAGTATGTCGGGCAGATGCTGCTCATTGAGCAGGCAGAGACGCGAAACCACACCGAGGTCCGTTGCCTCTTCCAATATTTCAGCATAGCGCGGACCGGCCCCAACCATGCGCACTTCCCATAAGGGGGCATCGTCTCTTTGCCAGATGGCCGCCATAGCGCGCAAGGCGACGCTCACCCCAGAATGGGGCATCAAACTTGAAGCCATTCCAAAAATAAAATGCTGTCCTTTTTTCCACTGCGGCGCCGGGGCATAGGCATGCAGCGCAACGCCTGGCTGCAAAAGCACAAGCCTGTTTCCGTCAAAAGGGGCCGGGCGGCGTTTGAAAAAACGGCGGCGCTGCTCGGCGCGGGCGGCAGTTTTCCAAGCTTTTTCGATATAACGGCGCACATATGTTGAGCCGCAAAAAATCGTGTGCGCAAAACGCAGCTTGTTGCCGCGGCAAACTTCAAGCGGCGGCGGACGTAAAAAAAAGGCGTGCGCAAGCAAGGCGCTGCCTTCACGTCGCATACGCAGCATCCGGTATCCGAAATCAACAGACTGCTCGCCTACAGTCTGGATGAGCAGGGTTTTTTCGCGCCGGTGCGCATTCCAGAGGCGCAACAACAGGAAAGGTTTGCGCAGCCATAAATCATGCGCCTCAAGTGTTCGCAGCCGTAGTTCCCGGGCGCGTACACTCAGCCGGGAATTTTTTGTGCAAACCAGCGTCAGCTTCGCAACTCCCCGTTCCTGCAAGGCACGGGCAATAGCCAAGATTTGTTCTTCTTCAACATTGGGCAAGGCGGATGAATTTTGCCCGCCTTCGGCCTCAGGATGCAGGCAAATCAGCACGCAGGCGGCAAAATCTGCTGTTTTCATGACAGGTTCGCGCACGTGATTGCGGGTTTATTGCAAAAATGCGTTCGTATCCGGCACGCGCACCAATTCACGCGCGCACAGCGCCTCGGCAATCTGCACGGCATTTAGGGCCGCGCCCTTTCGCAGATTATCCGCCACAATCCACATATTCAACGCAGTTTCATGGCTTTCGTCTTCACGAATACGTCCCACAAAAGTCATATCTTCGCCGGCGGCGAGCAAGGGCATAGGATACATCAGTTCGCGCGGGTTATCGTACACGGTAATGCCGGGTGCCTGAGAAAGCAGGGCGCGCGCCTGCGCGGCGGAGATTTTTTTGGCTGTTTCCACATTGACGGATTCAGCGTGACCGTAAAACACCGGCACACGCACACAGGTGGCAGTTACCTTTACCGCGGGGTCGTCCAGAATTTTCACAGTTTCATTGGTCATTTTCATTTCTTCTTTCGTGTACTCGTTTTCCAGAAAAATATCTATTTGCGGCAATATGTTGAAGGCAATGCGGTGAGGATATACCTTGTTTTCGGTATCGCGTGCGTTAAAAAGACTACGTGTCTGCCGTTCCAGCTCGTCAACGCCCTTTTGTCCCGCGCCGGACACAGCCTGATAGGTGGAAACCACCACACGCCTGATAGTCGCGTTGTCGTGCAGGGGCTTCAGCACAACAACCATCTGGATTGTGGAGCAGTTGGGGTTGGCAATAATGCCCTTATGCCGGTCAAGATGATCGGGATTGACCTCGGGTACAACCAGCGGACAGCGTTCGTCCATTCGCCACGCGGCGGAATTGTCCACCACAACGCAACCGGCGCGGACGGCATGCGGCGCGAATATCTGCGATGCCGCTCCGCCGGCGGAAAAAAGGGCCAACTGTATGTCTGTAAAGGAATCTTCCTTCAGTTCCTCAACCGGCAGTTTCTTGTCCCCGTAAGGCAGTGTGCTTCCCGCGGAACGGGCTGAAGCAAAGGCGCGCACGTCCGTGGCAGGAAATTTCCTGTCAAACAGCGTCCTGATCATTTCACGACCGACAGCGCCTGTAGCCCCAACAACAGCGACAGTCAACGGTTTTGTCATATGTGTGGTCATTATTTTGTTTCCTTTTAAAATTCAAGAGTGCCGTGTGTGCGTGGAAAGGGAATCACATCACGAATATTGGACATGCCTGTCAGCAGCATGAGAAGGCGTTCAAACCCCATCCCGAATCCCGCGTGCGGAGCGCTGCCGAAACGCCGCAAATCCAGATACCACCAGTACTCATCCGGTTCCTTGCCGGTTTCACGAAGGCGGGAGGTCAACACGTCAAGACGCTCTTCACGCTGGGAACCCCCGATGATTTCTCCTGTGCGCGGCGCCAGTATGTCCATTGCCGCCACAGTTTCTTTATCGTCATTACAACGCATATAAAACGGTTTTATTTCCCTAGGATAATCATATACTATCACAGGGTGTTCAAAGTGCTCTTCTGCCAGCCAGCGTTCGTGTTCCGTTTGTAAATCCATACCAAAAACAACCGGAAAAACAAAGTGCCTGTCACTGCTTTCCAGAATGCGTACGGCCTCGGCATAGGCAATGCGCGCAAAGGGTTTTGCAAGGATTGCGCGTAGCCTCGTCAGCAGCCCCTTGTCCACAAAATTGTCAAACAGCCGCAGATCCGCCTCACAATGGACCAGCGCCTGCTCAATGACGTATTTCATAAGGCTTTCGCCAAGTTCCATGCACTCTGTCAGATCGGTAAAGGCCATTTCCGGCTCTACCATCCAAAACTCGGCGGCGTGACGCGGCGTGTTTGAATTGTCCGCGCGAAAGGCGGGGGCAAATGAGTACACCCGTCCCATGCCCATGGCCAGCGCTTCAGCCTCCAGTTGACCGGATACGGTGAGCCGGCATTGGCGTGTAAAAAAATCCTTTCCCGGATTTTTTTCACCTGAAGGCAGGGTGGTAACGCGAAACATCTCGCCCGCGCCTTCGCAGTCTGACCCGGTGAGTATGGGCGTGTGAACAAGGATGAAACGCCGTTTGTGAAAAAAGGCGTGTACCGCCTGGGCAGCCTGGGCGCGGATGCGGAACAGGGCTCCGTATTTGTTGGTGCGCACACGCAAATGCGCGATTCCGCGTAAAAATTCGTCAGAATGGTGTTTCTTCTGGAGAGGGTAAGTTTCTGGGTCGGCCTGGCCAAACACCACAATCTCATTGGCCCGCACTTCCCACCGCTGCTCCCTGCCGGGGGACGGCACAAGCGCGCCTGTAACAGACAGCGCCGCTCCGACGGCGGCTGACCCCAATGCGGCCTGCGCGGCGGTGCCGTTGTCCACAATGCACTGTATATTGGTCAGGCAGGAACCATCGTTCAGTTCAATAAAAGAACATGTTCCAAGATCGCGCCGCGTGCGCGCCCACCCGCAGATACGAACGCTGTCTTGCGCGGTGTCGGCATTCAGGGCGTCAACAATCAGTGTTTTTTGCATTCGCGCAACTCCTTGAAGAGCGCGCAAAAATAGTTGCCTTTTTGCGCGCTCTCACTATAGTAACGACAGGGGAATGTCTTGACAAGTCATATACGCCTGCCTTATTCGACTAGAGCAGATTAATGCTTTGGCATGAAATTATCTAATTTCATTCTGAAAATGCCATAACAACGGGGCACGACAGGTATTTTTCGCAAGTATTCCTTTTATTGGAGAGCGCGTTATGAAACGATTTGCTTTTGTCTGTTTTCCGGTTTGCCTTCTGCTATTTTTTTCCGCTCCTGTTGTGTTCGCGGCGGGAAGCGCCGCCCCTTCTCCATCGGCCAATGCCCAGGCGCCGCAGGCGGTGAAACCCGCGCCTGACAAGCCAGAAAAAGGTGTTGACCGGGTTACAGTAGTCACTGTCCAGCACGAAGGTTCAGACAGCATAGGCGCAAATCTTGCCATGCGCCTCAAGGAACGGTTCAACCAGAGCAATCTGTTTACGCTCAATGACGATGAAGAAAAAGACATCCCAAAACTGCGCCTGCTCATAAGCACGGAACCGGAATTTCCAGGACGTCCCAACGTGGGATCAATCTATTCGGCATGTTGGGTTTTCAGCCAGGGCAAGGGCTACCTCGGCTACCTTTTGTCGCGTGATCTCGGCGCGGCAACCGCTGACGATATTTCCGCGCTGGTAAACAGACTGGCGGAGCGCACCGATGGCATCGCGGCACGATACAGCTCGTTATGGAAATAATCCCATGGACAAAAAAACGGCAAAAATTCACTACACATATACCACAGCTCCCGGGATATCCCTGCAGGCGGCGCACGGCGTTTGGGGCGGAATTAACGCACAGGGCGAAATTGAGATAAATTTTTACAATATTGCCCAATAATTTCTCCCTTGTCCATGTCTGACAGAAGTTTTCATATCATGACGTTCGGGTGTCAGATGAACGCGCATGATTCGCGCTGGCTCGCCGGCGCCCTCATCGCGCGGGGTTTTGCGCAGACCTCCATTGAAAGAGCGCGTGTCGTCATCCTCAATACCTGCTCTGTGCGTGAAAAACCGGAGCAAAAGGTCAAAACAGCCATCGGGCGCGTGCGCGCCATTACGGGCGGCGATCCTGAAGTGCTGGTGGCGGTGACAGGGTGCGTGGCCCAGCAGCTTGGACAAACACTGTTTGAAAGTGGCTGTCAGGTGCGGCTTGTGGCCGGCAGCGACGGCATCAACGGCGTGCCGGAGGCTGTTGAACGGCTACTGGATGAACCGCGTCTTCGCCTGTCGCTGTTAGATTTTACAGACCACTACAGCGAACGCGAGCCGGTGGGTTGCGCGATTGCCGGACAATCCCGTCCTGTTACTCATGTCACAGTCATGCAGGGATGCGACAATTTTTGCGCCTACTGCATTGTGCCCTATACGCGCGGACGGCAAAAATCACGCGCCGTAAAGGCTGTTCTGGACGAATGCCGCGCGGCGCTTGAGATGGGCGGCGCGCGGGAAATCATGCTGTTGGGACAAAATGTCAACGCCTTTGGCCGAGATACAACCGGCGACGACGACGGCTTTGCCGATCTGCTGGCCCGAGTGGCGGCATTGCCGGGTTTGGAGCGTTTGCGTTTTGTAACTCCGCATCCCGGGGAGATGAAGCCGGTCGATATAGAATCGTTTGCCTCTGTCGCGCCCTTGTGTCCGCGCTTGCACCTGCCCGTGCAGTCAGGGTCCGACAGGGTGCTTGCGCGTATGGGACGCGCGTATACGCGACAGGATTTTTACAATCTTGTTGCCGCATTGCGTAAAGCGCGCCTTGATTTGGCGCTTTCCACAGACATTATTGTGGGCTTCCCCGGTGAAACGGAAGAAGATTTTAACGATACGCTGGAGACGCTAACAGACTGCAATTTTATGTCCGCATTCTCTTTTTGTTATTCAGACAGGCCCGGTACGCGGGCAGCGCTTTTTGCGGACAAAATTGCGCCGGAGCGCAAACAGGAGCGTCTTTTGCGCTTGCAGGCATTGCAGGAATCCCTGAGCGGGCGTTGGCTTGAAGCGCGGTTGCTGCAACAGACAAGCCTGCTTATTGAAACGCGCAGTCCAAGACAACCTTGCCATAATGAGGAAAAGGTGGGGGAGAGGACAGAGGTTCTCTGGCAGGGGCGCGACCCTTACGGGGCGCTTGTGCATGTGGGATTGCCTTCCGGGCGTGACCATACCGGGCGTATGGTGCCTGTGGAGATAACAAAGGTGGGCAGGCATAGTCTTACAGGCAGACAGACGGGCAGCGCGTGGTAAGTGAAACCGGATAATTTCAGGTAACTAAGAAATGTATTCAATTTCCCTTTTGTTCTGATCACGGTTCTGGTATATGCAATTGCCTGTTGACATGCGTTTCAGAGTACAGTATAAGCCTCTCAATACGGAGCGGTAGTTAAGACGGTTATAACGCCGGCCTGTCACGCCGGAGGCCGAGGGTTCGAGTCCCTTCCGCTCCGCCAAAAGTAAATCCACACAAGTCCCGCAACGTCTGAAAAATTTTGCGGGATTTGTATTTTTACAAGCCCTGTTTATCTTGCCTGTATTCGCAATGTCAGGCACAATCCTGAAATTTGGTGCCCCAAGGGGGGCTATTTTACGCTGGATATGTTCGACTTGATATTCTTGGAGCCCTTGACCAGGATTGAACTGGTGACCTCATCCTTACCAAGGATGCACTCTGCCGACTGAGCTACAAGGGCATATAGCAACGTAGCAGCGCTAATATCCTATCGGCTGCCTTGTCGTCAAGGGGTAGTCCGCCGGTAGTCCGTTCGCTTCACAGGGCAATTCCCGCATCAGGCGGCCAATATACTGTAAATGGCGGCGTTTTGCCTCATGGCTGCGCAGGGCGGCGTACTGAATGAGAGCTTCCTTGAGTTCTGCAGGCGCGTCAAGTTGTTGGATTTGCGCCGGCGTAAGGCGCGCTAGTTTTTCGCCGGCTTTTTGCAGAACGAGGCTATGTCGTTTTTTTGCGGAACGGCTTGGCGGCAGAATATTGATGTCGGTTGGCTTTTGCATGCGGCTGCGCTTTTTTAGATATATATTCCCAGAACAACGCCGAGCAGCGCCACTGGTGAAATAATGCCATTCAGCGTAAAAAAGGCCGTATTGATATGTCGTAACTCTTTATTTTTCATAAGAGTATGCTCAAACAGCAGGAGGGCGGCCGTGCCTAGGCAGATGCAGTACCACGGCCACGACAACTGAGCAGCGAAGCCTGTGAACACGAGAAAAATTATTGTCATCGCGTGAGAAAAAGTGGCCAGCGCAAGGGCTGTGCGCGCTCCGTGGACAGAGGGAAGCGAATACAAGTTGTGTTGCCGATCAAAATTTATATCCTGAAAGGCGTAGTACACGTCAAAGGCGGCCACCCAGAATGTGACGGCAAAAAAAAGTAAGAAGGGCGCCGGCGTAATGCTGTCCGGGGTGACGCTTATCCATCCTGCCAGTGGCGCAAGGCCAAGTGTGGCGCCAAGCCAGAAATGGCAGAGCGGGGTGAAGCGTTTCAGAAAACTGTAGGCGGCGGAAAAGAACAGAGCCGGTACGGCAAGCAGAAGGCACAGACCGTTGAGGACGGCGCAAGCGCCAATGAATACAAGCGCCATGACGGTGCAAAAAGCCCATGTTTCCCGTACGCTGATTGCGCCCGTAACAAGAGGGCGGGCGCTGGTGCGTGGATTTGCGCGGTCAAAGGGCAGATCCACAAGGCGATTGAACGCCATCGCAAAGGAGCGCGCGGCCACCATGGCAATGGTCAGAAAAATCAGGGGGCGTATGGGGGGGATGCCGCGCGCCGCCAATACCGCCCCTGCCCAGGCGTAGGGCAGGGCAAAGACGGAGTGTTCGATTTTGACCATGCGGCAAATGTCGGCAAAGTGACCAAAGGGCGTGCGCATCAGCCGGCTAACCTCCGCAATCGGTCGGGTCGCCGTGCAGTTTTTCCAGCGCGTGGGGCAGCGCCGGTAGCACGGCGGCGAGATTTTCCAGCACAGCCTTGCGGCTGCCGGGCAGGTTTATGATGATGGCGTTTCCCAGCACACCGGCTGCCGCGCGGGAAACGGCAGCATGCGGCGTTGCCGCAAGGCTTGCGGCCAGCATGGCCTGGGTGAAGCCGGGTAGAGACATATCCAGCAGGGATGCTGTCACTTGCGGCGTGATGTCGCGGGGCGAAAGACCGGTGCCGCCCGTGGTGCAGATAACGTCGTAGCCCTGATTCAGGGCAAGATCCGTCAGCAGGGCGCGCAGCATGCGCGCGTCATCGGGCAAAAGATAACCTTGGCTGTGGCAGAGCGGCAAGGTTCTGTCCATGCGTTCGGCAATGGCCGGACCGCTTCTGTCTTCACGCAGGCCAAGAGCGCCTTTGTCCGAAAGTGTTATCCATGCCAGCGAGTGCCCTGTTTTTTGGGTTTCCAGGGTGAGCGCCGTGCCCGCCGTTCGGGGCGTGATGTCGCAAAGCGCTGTGAGCAGGGGGCGGCGGACGGCGTGTGCGCCTACGCTGTCCGGCAGCCATGCCCATCCTGTCATTTTAAGCATGGGGGCGTCATCGTTTTTGCCGTGCAGGGTTGTGCCGACAGACAGCGTGTTGAAGCGACTGGCGGTCTCCGGCGTGGCGCTGTGCACCGTTTTTACAGGCGCTGTGCCCGTGATGAGGGGCAGGCGGTCTCCGGCGGCGCAAGGGGACAGGTAAAGTGTCAGGGGCATGGCGACTCCGTTCGGTTTTTGTTATTGTAGCTCTTTGCGCAATGCGTTACAAGGTATTGAGCAGCTGATTCAGCGCCATAGATGACAGCGCAGGAGATAGCATAATGACAACCCGCAGTCGGGATCAGACACAGGATTTGCGCCTTCTTGGCGCGGGACGGCTTCCCTCTGTTGACGGGCCGGGTGTCCATCTGTTGGAGTCCTTTCCCAACAGTTACCCGAACAGACCTTATGTCATAACTATTTCTTTTCCTGAATTCACGTCGCTTTGTCCGGTGACGGGGCAGCCCGATACCGGTGTTATTGTTGTGGAATATATTCCTGACGCGTGTTGTGTGGAATCAAAAAGTTTCAAGCTGTATATGTTTGCCTTTCGCAGCCACCAGTCCTTTATGGAAACAATTGTGAATACAGCGCTTGAGGATTTGACGCGCGCGCTTGAGCCGTGCTGGTGCCGTGTCAAGGGGCTGTTCGCGCCGCGCGGCGGCACACGTATCCATGTTTTTACGGAAGAATTCAAGATATTGCCGAAAAAACGGGATGTGCTTGTGCGTAAGGCTGTTCTGGCCTGGAAGGCGGAGCCTGACCCGCGTTGTCGTTGAAACATGAAGGATGCCGGATGGGATTTTTTTCTGCCGTAAAAAAATTGTTCGGCGCTTCGGGCGCGGAATCCGAAGGCATGGAAGGCGATTTTTCCGCCATGGCAGCGGATTCTCCTGTTGACGGGGAAGCGCTGCTTGTCCGCCTGCGCGGAGCGGAAGCAAGGCTTTCCGTCTGGCTTGGCATTGTTCTGGAGGGCGTGGAAACGGCTGGAGACCTGCTCAGGGAAAGGATTCTGCTTCTTTTGCGCTCGCTGGAGATGCCGGAAAATGAAGCGCATGCCTTTACGCGGGATTTTATGGACTGGCTGACGCGCATGGACTATTCGCGTGTGGACGAATTCCGTTCGGAATTGCAGTATCGCCTGGCGCTTGCCCTAGATCTTGAGGATGAAGAGGACGAACGCGACCGGCTTTTTTTGAAAATAAGCGAAGGTCTCGCCCGTACACGGGAGGGCTTTGCGCGCAGTCTGAATATGCTGTTTGTCGCGCACGGAGAGCTTGACAAACAATTTTGGGATCGTCTGGAAGAGCTTTTTATCACGGCTGATATGGGCTGGGAAACGTCGCTCGAACTTGTCGAACGTCTGAAAGAGCGCGCCCGTCAGGCAAAGGTCACGCAGGTTGACGGCGTGCGCGCCCTGTTACTTGCGGAAATGGAAGAAATTTTTTCCGTGTCCCGCGCGATCACGGCCGTTAACCCGCCTGAAGTGTTGCTGCTTGTCGGCGTGAACGGCGCCGGCAAGACGACGACCATTGCCAAACTGGCGCACCGGGCGCGAATGCAGGGGAAAAAGGTGATGATAGCTGCTGCGGACACGTTCCGCGCAGCGGCTATCGAACAGATGAATGTCTGGGCGCGGCGCGTGGGCGCGCTGTTTCACGCGCGTGAGGCAGGAGCGGACCCTGCCGCCGTGGCGTATGAGGCCATTGAACGCGCTTTGCGGGAATCGGTGGACATGCTGCTGGTGGATACCGCCGGACGCTTGCAGACAAAAGTAAACCTGATGGATGAATTGGCAAAAATCCGTCAGGTGCTTGGCAAAAGACATCCCGGGGCACCGCACCGCGTTGTGCTGCTTATTGACGCCACCAATGGACAGAACGCGCTTTCGCAGGCCAAACTTTTCAAGGATGCTGTCGGTGTTGGTGAGGTGATATTGACAAAACTGGACGGCACGGCAAAGGGTGGGGTAGCCGTTGCCGTGGCGCTGCACTGCCGCTTGCCCATCACTTTTGTCGGTCTTGGCGAAAAACTTGAAGACCTGCGTCCATTCAATGGGGCGGAGTACGCCAGGGCGCTGTTACATGAAGACAACGGGGAAAAATAGTATGAGCGGGACAACAAACTTTTGCGAAAACACTTGACGCCACTTCTGGTTTTGATTAAATACCCCTTTGCCCCAATGAATTTTGCGGTTATGGCTTGCGCAATAGTGCCGGCACTGGTGTTGTGTCGTCGGTCTTTTGCACTGCTTGGACGGGTATTTTTGTAAACGGAGCGGATATGACTACAGTTAGCAGCGATCGCATACGGATCAAGCTCAGAGCTTATGATTTCCGCACTCTGGACAAGGCTGTCGCGGAGATTGTGGATACGGCGCGCAATACCGGCGCCGGGATTGCCGGGCCCATCCCTTTGCCGACAAATATTCATAAGTACACCGTTCAGCGGTCCGTGCATGTGGACAAAAAATCCCGTGAGCAGTTTGAAATGCGTATTCACAAACGCCTTATGGATATTCTGGAGCCAACGCAACAAACTGTTGACGCTTTGGGCAAACTTTCCTTGCCCGCCGGTGTTGACGTTGAAATCAAGCTTTAGAGCAAGAGGTTGCCATGGCTGAGAAAATGGGAATTTTGGGTCGCAAGCTCGGTATGACCCGCATATTTGCCGATAACGGCGTGGTTGTGCCCGTGACGGTTATTGAGGCAGGCCCCTGCCCGGTGACACAGATCAAAACCAATGAAAAAGACGGCTATAACGCTGTGCAAATAGGATTGACGCCGGCCAGGGAAAAACATGTTTCCAAGCCGATGCGGGGTCATTTTGCCAAGGCCGGTACGGGCTTTTTTCGTCATTTGCGGGAGATTCGTCTTGCCGGAGCGCCTGAATATCAGCCCGGGCAAAATTTCACTGTGGAGATGTTTGCCGCCGGCGAGGTTGTGAAGGTGACCGGCGCGAGCATCGGCAAGGGATATCAGGGGCGGATGCGCCGCTGGAATTTTGCCGGATCCAAGGATTCGCACGGTTGTGAAAAAGTGCACCGGAATAACGGTTCTATCGGCAACAATACCTTGCCCGGTCATGTGTTCAAAGGAAGAAAAATGGCCGGACATTGGGGCAATGAAACCGTGACGGAAATGGGGCTTTTGATTGTTGGTGTTCGTCCGGCGGATAATGTCATATTGGTCAAAGGCTCTGTGCCGGGACCCAAAAACGGCCTTGTGTTGATTCGCAAGCAGTAGGGAAAGCAAGATGCCTGTAGTAAAAGTATACGATCAGCAAAAGCGGGAAAGCGGCGAAGTGACGCTTGCTTCTGATATTTTTGAGGTTGAGGTAAGGCCTGAAATCCTGAATTTTGTTGTGCGCGCCCAGATGGCGGCAAAACGTGCTGGCACGCACAGCACAAAGACCCGTGCCTTTGTGTCCGGCGGCGGCGCGAAGCCGTGGAAGCAAAAGGGCACAGGCCGTGCCCGCTCCGGCTCCAACCGTTCGCCCATATGGCGTGGCGGCGCTGTTGTTTTTGGCCCGTCACCCAGAGACTACTCTCTTAAGGTGAACAGCAAAGTGCGGGCGCTTGCCCTGAGAATGGCGCTTTCCAGCCGTCTTGCGAGCGAGGGTTTGCTTGTGGTCAATGTCATTGATTTGCCTGAGGCCAAAACAAAGCATTTTGCCAGGGTGGCCGATGCCCTCGGGCTTGCGAAAGCCTTGATTGTTGTCCCTGAAGATAATACTGATTTGATGCGTTCAGCGCGTAATATTCCGGGGCTTTCCACAACAACGCCGCAGCGCCTGAGTGTGACGGAAATCCTCAGACATAGGCAGCTTGTGTTGCTGGAAGCAACCGTGAACACTTTGCACGCGCGCTTTGCCCGCAAGGGGGCCTAGATGGAAAATGCCTACGTATTGCTAAAACCTCTGCTGACGGAAAAAACGACCCTGCTCAAGGACACCGCGCAGCAGGTGGCTTTTTATGTGCACCCTGACGCTAATAAACTTGAAATTGGGCGGACGGTGGAAAAGGCCTTTGACGTAAAAGTAACGGCTGTCAATGTTGTGCGAAGGGTGCCTTTGCGCCGTAAGCGTCAGGGACGTGTTGTGGGTAAAAAACCCGGTTGGAAGAAAGCGTACGTGACATTGCAACAAGGTGATAAAATTGAGTTTTTTGAGGGAGCGTAGCTATGGCTGTCGTTAAGTTGAAACCGACCTCCGCGGGCCGCCGTTTCCAGACGGTTTCTGATTTTGAGGAAATTACCCGTGCGTGTCCCGAGAAGTCCCTTACTAAGGGGTTGCCCAAAAAATCCGGACGAAACAATGCGGGGCGTGTTACAAGCCGCCGGCGCGGCGGCGGAGTGAAGCGTCTGTACCGCTGTATCGACTTCAGGCGCGACAAAATGGGTATTGAGGCAAGAGTGGCGCAGATTGAGTACGATCCCAATCGTACAGCCCGTATCGCTCTGTTGTACTATGTAGATGGAGAAAAACGCTATATTTTGGCTCCTGTCGGCCTGAAGCAGGGGGACAGGGTGCTGGCCGGCGAAGGTGCTGATATCAAGCCGGGCAATGCGCTGGTAATGTCGCGTATTCCCGTTGGAACAGTGATCCATAATATAGAGCTCAATCCCGGCAGGGGCGGGCAGTTGTGCCGGGCGGCGGGCACCTATGCCCAGTTGATTGCCAAGGAAGGCAAATACGCGCTTTTGCGTTTGCCCTCCGGTGAAGTGCGGAGAGTTTTGGCCGGTTGTGTGGCAACAGTAGGGCAATTGGGCAATATTCATCATGAAAATATTTCGCTTGGCAAGGCTGGGCGCAATCGCTGGTTGGGCAGGCGCCCCTGTGTGCGTGGCGTGGCCATGAACCCCATAGATCATCCACTGGGCGGCGGTGAAGGCAGAAGTTCCGGCGGGCGTCATCCGGTGTCGCCGTGGGGCATGCCTGCCAAGGGCTATAAAACGCGTGACAAAAAGAAAGTTTCCTCGCGTCTGATAGTAAAACGTCGTGGTCAGAAGTAGGAGTAGCGCATGCCGAGATCATTGAAAAAAGGGCCGTTTGTAGACGCTCATTTGATAAAAAAAGTGGATGCCGCCGTTGCCGGCGGTGATCGGCGTGTGCTGAAAACGTGGTCGCGTCGCTCGACCATCCTGCCGGAAATGGTGGGTTTGACGTTTGCCGTGCACAACGGGAAAAAGTTTGTACCGGTTTTCGTGACAGAAAATATGGTAGGGCATAAGCTTGGGGAGTTTTCCCCTACACGTGTATTTCATGGTCATGCCGCAGACAGAAAAGCCAAGGCCGGCAAGAAGTAGGGGTTCAGTATGCAAGCAAAAGCAGTTGCGAAGTACCAGCGCGTTTCACCGCGCAAAACCCGTCTTGTCGCCGGTAATGTCATGGGCTTGTGGGTAGAGGAAGCCATCAATATATTGCGCTTTACTCCCAACAAGCCGGCTGGCGTGCTTTATGGCGTGATGAAGAGCGCGCTTGCCAATGCCACCCAGTTGGGCGGCGTGGATGTGGACGCATTGAGGGTACACGAGATTATTGTCAATGAAGGTCCCGCCTGGAAGCGCTTTATGCCCCGTGCTCAGGGACGCGCAGGCAGAATTCGCAAACGCACGAGTCATATCACTGTTATACTTGCAGAAGGGCAGGAATAGCTATGGGTCAAAAAGTACATCCGTTCGGCTTCCGGCTTGGATACAACAAAAGCTGGCAGTCCCGCTGGTTCAGCAAAAAGGAATATCCTGCCCTTGTTTATGAAGACAGCAAAATCCGTACCTTTGTCAAAAAACTTTTGTATCATGCTGGCCTTTCCAGAATCGAGATTGAACGCGCGGGCGGCAAGGTGCGTCTGGTGTTGTTTACAGCCCGTCCCGGTATCGTGATCGGACGTAAGGGTATTGAAATTGAGAAATTGCGCGGAGATTTGCGCCGCAGATTTGGACGGGAGTTCGCCCTAGAAGTCAATGAAATACGCCGTCCGGAGGTGGAAGCTCAGCTTGTTGCCGAGAATATCGCCCAGCAGTTGGAGCGCCGTGTGGCATTCAGGCGGGCGATGAAGCGTACTATTTCGATGGCGCGCAAATTTGGAGGAGAGGGCATCAAGGTGATGTGCGCGGGACGTTTGGCCGGCGCGGAAATAGCCCGTACGGAATGGTATCGTGACGGGCGTGTGCCATTGCAGACGTTGCGCGCCAATATTGATTATGGTTTTGCCGAAGCGCGCACAACGTACGGTATTATTGGCGTAAAAGTGTGGATATACAAGGGTGAAATCCTTGATAAAGAGGTTGAAAAATAATGCTTGCGCCAAAAAAGGTTAAATTTCGCAAATGGCAAAAAGGCCGTCTTCGTGGTCTTGCGTGTCGCGGGGCATCAATAGCTTTTGGTGATATTGGATTGAAGGCCGTTGAGCACGGGCATTTGTCCAGCCAGCAGATTGAGGCGGCGCGTATTGCAATGATGCGGCATATCAAACGCGGCGGGAAAGTGTGGATACGTGTTTTCCCTGACCGCCCCGTGACAGCCAAGCCACTGGAAACACGACAGGGTTCCGGTAAGGGCGCGCCGGTTGGCTGGTGCGCGCCGGTAAAGCCTGGCCGCGTGCTGTATGAAATCAAGGGTATCAGTCTTGATTTGGCGCGTGAAGCGTTGACGCGTGCTGCCCATAAGTTGTCCGTCAAGACAATTATTGTGGTAAAGGAGGGCGTCTGAAATGGCCGCCAAGAAAAAAAAAGGCGATGCTGTCGT
This sequence comes from Candidatus Desulfovibrio kirbyi, assembly GCA_013374015.1. Taxonomy (GTDB): domain Bacteria; phylum Desulfobacterota; class Desulfovibrionia; order Desulfovibrionales; family Desulfovibrionaceae; genus Desulfovibrio; species Desulfovibrio kirbyi. The sequence continues at coordinate 116,606 of BLLL01000003.1, read as the reverse complement.
TTTCCTGTCCGCAGCTGATATTCGCGAATTTGGGATTGATGAGTTGCGCGCAAAACTTGTTGAGCAGCGTCAGCAGTTGATGACAGCTCGTCTGAAGCACGCGGTTGCCCAACTTGAAAATACTTCTGCGCTCAAGGGCTTGCGAAGGCAGGTGGCGCGTATGGCGACTTTATTGAACGAAAAGGAATTGAGTGGGTTATGATGCAAGTTCTGGAAAACCGCAAAGGCAGAAAATTGACCGGCATCGTGGTAAGCGACAAGAATGACAAAACCATTGTTGTGCGCGTTGAAACCTTGGTCAAACACCCTCTGCTCAAAAAGTATGTGAGGCGCCGCAAGAAGTTCACCGCGCATGACCCGATGAACGAATGCGGTGCGGGGGACAAGGTCAGGATTGTGGAGTTTCGTCCCCTGTCGCGCAACAAGCGTTGGCATTTGCTCTCCATTATTGAAAAAGCAGTGTAGGATGGTGTTATGATCCAGGTAGAGACAATGTTGCAGGTGGCTGACAATTCCGGCGCCAAAAAAGTAGCCTGCATCAAGGTGCTGGGCGGTTCGCACCGCCGCTATGCTTCTGTGGGCGATGTCATTGTGGTTTCCGTCAAAGAGGCGATGCCACACAGCAAGGTCAAAAAGGGCGACGTGATGAAGGCGGTGATTGTGCGTACCGCCAAGGAAGTGCGGCGCGTGGACGGTTCCTATATCAAGTTTGACGGCAATGCCGCTGTGTTGCTTTCGGCACAGGGCGAACCTGTGGGGACGCGTATTTTTGGCCCTGTAGCGCGTGAGTTGCGCGCGCAGAATTTTATGAAAATCGTATCCCTTGCGCCTGAAGTGTTGTAGGAGACCGTTATGAAAGCGTATCGAATCCGTCAGGACGACAAGGTGATGGTGGTTGCCGGCAGGAATATGGGAAAGATTGGTAAGGTATTAAAAATTCTGCGTAAAAAAGATCGAGTGCTGGTGGAAAAAACCAATGTGGTCAAACGCCACACGCGTCCCAATCCTTATGCCCAGCAAGCGGGAGGCATAGTGGAAAAGGAAATGCCGATCCATATTTCCAATGTTATGCTGGTCTGCTCTGCCTGCGGCAAGCCCACTAGGGTGGGGTACAGGCATGTTGAGGTAAACGGCGCGCAAAAGAAGGTGCGCTTTTGCAAAAAGTGCAACGAAGTTATGGGATAAGGTGATACGATGACACGCCTTGAAAAGATATATAGAGAGAATGTGATTCCTGTACTGCAAAAGGAGTTTAACTATACTTCCGTCATGCAGCTTCCAGGAATTAAAAAAATCTCTCTGAACATCGGCTTGGGCGCCGCTACGCAGAACAACAAGATGATGGAAGAAGCCGTGGTCGAGCTGACAGCCATTGCCGGACAAAAGGCTGTGGTAACGCGCGCGAAAAAATCCATTGCTTCTTTCAAACTCAGGGAAGGTATGCCCATTGGCGCTCGCGTCACACTGCGCCATGACCGCATGTGGGATTTTTTGGACAAGTTGGTGAATTTTGCCCTGCCACGAGTGAGAGATTTTCGCGGAATTTCGGACAGAGGTTTTGACGGGCGCGGTAATTTTACTCTTGGCATTAAAGAACACACTATTTTTCCCGATCTTGAAATTGATCGTGTGGAGAACCCCAAGGGCATGAATATTACTATTGTGACCTCTGCTGATACGGACAAAGAAGGAAAATTTCTTTTGGATCATCTTGGCATGCCGTTTCGTAAATAAGTGTCGCCAGATTAAAAATTACTCAGGAGTTTATTATGTCGCGTACTTCGCTGGAAGTGAAGGCACAACGCAAGGCCAAGTTCAGTTCAAGGTCCTATAATCGTTGTCCGTTGTGTGGACGCCCCAGGGCTTTTTTGCGTCAGTTCGGCATTTGTCGTATATGTTTTCGCAGCATGGCGTTGCACGGCGAGCTGCCCGGCGTGCGCAAGTCCAGTTGGTAGACTAAATTGTGTTTATTGGCTGCTGTGCGCGGCATAGAGCGTGTTTGCGGGAAGTGGGGCATGGGGCCGCTAACCCTAATTTTTCAGGAGTTTTGTATGTTGACAGATCCCATTGCGGATATGCTCACCCGTATTCGCAACGCGCATATGGCGCTTCACAAGGAAGTGCGCATTCCGTGTTCAAAGATAAAGGGAGCATTGGCCGCAATTCTCAAACAGGAAGGCTATGTTGAAGAGGTGACAGCGGCTGATGGCACAATCACGCTCAAATTGCGCTATCAAAAAGGCAAACCCGTTATCAGCGGCCTGAAACGGGTGAGCACGCCGGGTCGCCGGATATATGTGAACGCACGCAGAATACCCAAGGTGCAAAACGGTCTTGGCATTTGCATTTTGTCCACCTCCAGTGGCGTGCTGGACGGAATGACCGCGCATGAGAAAAAGGTGGGCGGTGAACTTTTGTGTGCAATCTGGTAGGCGGTGTAGCATGTCAAGAATAGGCAAACTGCCCATCCCTCTCCCGGCTGGCGTTGAAGTCCGGGTTGGGTCGGATGTTGTGGAAGTTAGAGGTCCAAAGGGCGTACTGAGCACGCCGGTTTCACCCCTGCTCAAGTATGAAGTGGGTGACGGGCGCGTGACGTTGACACGGTATGAGGAAAGCCGGCAAAGCCGTTCCCAGCACGGTCTGCGTCGCACTTTGCTTGCAAACTGCATTGAGGGTGTGACCAAGGGCTTTTCCAAGGCGCTTGAAGTTATCGGTGTCGGCTATCGCGTGGCGGTCAAAGGCAATATGATAGAACTGGCTGTTGGATTTTCTCATCCTGTCTTGGTGGAATTGCCGGATGGGCTTAAGGCTGTTGCCGAAGGGCAGATATTGACGATTATCGGACTGAACAAGGGACTTGTGGGTGAATTTGCCGCCAGAATTCGACGTATACGCAAGCCTGAGCCGTACAAGGGCAAGGGTATCAAATATGTAACCGAAACTATACGCCGTAAGGTGGGCAAGTCCGGCGGCAAAAAGTAAGAGGCGCATATGCAGTTATCAAAGAACGAATCCCGGCAACGCCGTAAAGTCCGTATCCGTAAAAAGGTGAACGGCACTGCGGACAGGCCGCGTCTTGTTGTGTACAGGTCAAACCTGCACATTTATGCGCAGATAGTCAACGACGCTGCCGGCGCTGTTTTGACCGCAGCCTCTACCCTTGCGCTTGCAAAGGCCGATGCGGGGCTGCACTGCAACAAGAGCGGCGCGGAACATGTGGGCAGGGAAATTGCCCGTCTTGCAAAAGAAAAAAATATTGGGCAGGTGGTGTTTGATCGTAACGGGTACCTCTATCACGGTCGTATTAAGGCTGTAGCCGATAGCGCCCGCGAGGGCGGTCTGGAGTTCTAGTATGCGTCAAGAAAATACGAAAAGGCAGCATAACGAGCTGGGTGAAATTGAAAAGATTGTTTTTCTGAACCGCGTGGCAAAAGTTGTCAAAGGCGGTCGGCGATTCAGCTTCAGTGCTCTTGTGGTGGTAGGCGACGGCAGGGGCGGCGTTGGTTTTGGTCTGGGCAAGGCTCAGGAGGTTCCTGAAGCCCTCCGTAAGGCCACGGAGCGCGCGCGTAAAAACCGTGTGTGCGTGCCCCTGCTGGAAGGCACGTTGCCCTATGAAGTTCTTGGGCGTTTTGGGGCCGGGCGTGTTATGCTCAAGCCTGCCTCTGAAGGCACCGGCATTATAGCCGGCGGAGCGGTACGCGCCGTCATGGAAGCTGTCGGAGTGCGTGATGTGCTGACAAAGGCCATTGGCACCAACAATCCTCACAATGTGCTTCGCGCTACCATGCAGGGTCTTGTCTCCCTGCGTGGCGCGGACGATGTTTCGATACTGCGCGGAAAGAAACTGGAATCTCCGAGGAAATAATCATGGGAGCAATTACCGTCAAACTCATCCGTTCGCGTATCGGCTTGCTGCCGGCCCAACGCAGAATGCTTGATTCTCTTGGCCTGAAGCGTCGTGAAACAGTCAAAATTTTTAAGGACACCCCTGCCATTCGGGGTATTATTGCAAAAATTTCGCATCTTGTAGCTGTGGTGTCCTGAGTTTTTCAGGTAGTTGCCGGGAGTTTGTATCATGCAATTGCACGATCTTTATCCGTTTAAGGAAGAGCGTAAAACGCGCCGCCGTGTGGGGCGCGGGTCCGGTTCGGGACTGGGTTGTACAGCAGGAAAGGGACACAAGGGGCAGAACGCCCGTGCGGGCGGCGGTGTGCGTCCGGGATTTGAGGGCGGTCAGATGCCCCTGCAGCGCAGGCTGCCGAAGCACGGATTCAAAAATACTCTTTTCAAGGTAGTGTACGATGTCGTTAATCTGGATGCGCTCACAAAAGCTTTTGAAGGCAAGGACGTTATCACCCTTGACGATATCTATAACCGTGGACTTGCCCGCAAAGGCGCGCCCGTGAAAATTCTTTCGTGTGGGGATGTGAAAATTCCCCTGAAGGTGGAAGCTCACAGGTTCAGCTTGGCTACCGCTGAAAAAATTCGTCAAGCGGGCGGGGCAGTGACGGAACTGAAAGCGGCTTCAAAATCGGAATAATTCTCTTTCCCGGCCCGATTGGCCGGTCGTACAAAAAGAGTCATTCATGGCGGCAGGATCGGCAAATACAATGGCGGATCAGCCGGCTCTGGCAAAGCGCCTGGGCTGGACTTTTTTTATTTTATGTTGCTACAGGATCGGTGTGCATGTCCCTGTGCCGGGCGTTGACGCGTCAGCGCTCGCCTCTTTTTTTGAAAGTATGGCAGGCACTCTTTTCAGCCTTTTTGATATGTTTTCCGGCGGTGGGCTGAGTAATGTTTCCGTATTTGCGCTGGGCGTCATGCCCTATATTTCAGCTTCCATTATCATGCAGCTTTTGCAGGTTGTCAGTCCGGAAATTAAGCGTATGTCCAAGGAAGAAGGGCAGTCCGGTCGTCGCAAAATTACCCAGTACACCCGGTATTTGATGGTATTGATAACGTGTATTCAGGGCTTGGGTTTTGCCGTTGGCCTTGAAAATATGACAAGCCCCGTTGGAACGCCGGTCGTGCTTGCTCCTGGCTGGCATTTCCGCATGGTGACCATGACAACCTTTGTTGCCGGTTCTGTGCTGGTTATGTGGCTGGGAGAGCAGATCACAGAGCGCGGTATCGGCAACGGCATCTCTTTGATTATTTTCTGCGGAATCGTAGTGGGTATTCCCCGCGCCATTATCCAGTCGGCAGCCCTGATAACTGCCGGAGACATGAGTATTTTTATGGCGGTGATTATTCTGGTTATGATGGGGGCTGTCACGGTGTGCATTGTTTTTGTGGAACGCGCTCAGCGGCGTATTCCGATAAGTTATGCGAAACGCCAGATAGGCCGCAAGATGTTTGGCGGCCAAAATTCGCATTTACCGCTACGCATGAACACCGCCGGCGTTATTCCCCCTATTTTTGCTTCCTCTCTCCTGCTTTTTCCGGCTACAATCGGGCAGTTTTCCGACAACGCGTACATAAAAATGGCAGCGGAAATTTTTTCGCCCCAAGGCATAGCCTATAATCTTCTTTACGTGGCGCTGATATTTTTCTTTTGCTATTTTTATACGGCAATTATTTTTGACCCAAAGGATATGGCTGAAAATTTAAAAAAGGCCGGCGGCTTTATTCCGGGAATCAGGCCTGGCGATAAGACACAGCAATATATTGATATTGTGCTTTCCCGACTGACCTTGTCCGGCGCTGTGTATATTTCTATTGTGGCCTTGTTGCCCATGTTTTTGATCAGCAATTTTAATGTGCCCTTCTATTTTGGCGGCACCAGTCTGCTGATTCTGGTGGGCGTGGCTATGGACTTCATGAATCAGGTTGAATCCTATATGATTTCAAGCCAATATCAGGGTTTGATGCACAAGGTGCGCAAAACCGGAAAGAGCTGATGGGCGTTGTGACGCATTTATGAAAAAACACCACGGCGCGTTTATTAAAAATGAGAATGAAATAGCCAGTCTGCGGGAAGCCAATCGTATGGTGGCAAACATACTTGATGCTGCCGGTGATCTGATTTCCCCCGGCATAACGACAATGCGCCTTGAAGAACTGGCGCGGGATATGTGCGCGGATTATGGGGTCAGACCCGCTTTTCTGGGCTATCACGGTTTTTCGTTTGCCCTGTGTTGTTCGGTCAATGAGCAGGTGGTGCACGGTTTTCCTTCAAACCGTCTCCTTCAGGAAGGGGATATCGTCAGTATTGATATGGGTGTTGTGTTTGAGGGTTTTGTGGGAGATTCAGCGCGCACCTGGCCTGTGGGAGAAGTGAGCGACACTGCGGCAAAGCTGGTGCGGATTACGGAAGAAAGCCTTTATGTGGGCATTGACAGAGCGCGTGCCGGCAATGATGTGTATGATATCGGCGCGGCCGTACAAGAATATGTGGAAACCGCAGGCTTCAATGTTGTGCGTCGCTTTGTGGGGCACGGCATTGGGACAAGAATGCATGAAAAACCGGAAGTTCCCAATTTCAGACAGACAATGCGCGGCATGACATTGCAAAACGGTATGGTGATTGCCATTGAGCCAATGGTCACCGTTGGCGGATATGAAGTGAAAATTCTTGACGACAACTGGACGGCGGTGACGTGTGACGGGCAGTACGCCGCGCATTTTGAACACAGTATCGTTGTCACCCCCCAGGGGCCAAAAATTTTGAGCATCTCGGACAGAGGCTTCCGAAAAGCAGGGGTAAGGATGCCACTTGACAGTGCGCTCATTTGAGGGCAATAATAACTATTCACATTTTGCAATACGCTAAAAGATTTTTTGGAGTTGTACCATGAAAGTTCGGCCATCCGTTAAGAAAATATGTCCCAAGTGCAAGGTGATACGGCGCAAAGGCGTGTTGCGTGTTATTTGTGAAAACCCTCGGCACAAGCAGCGCCAGGGATAAGGAGAAAGACTGTGGCGAGAATAGCAGGCGTTGATTTGCCGCGTGGCAAAAGGGCGGATATCGCACTTACGTACATTTATGGCGTCGGTCGCGCTACGGCCATAAAAGTGCTGGATGTTACCGGTGTTAACTGGAAGCGCAGCATTGACGACCTCTCTGCCGATGAAGTGAATGAAATACGTAAAGAACTTGAACAGCACTATAAGGTTGAAGGCGATCTGCGCCGTGAAATTTCGAGCAGCATCAAACGTCTGATGGACATAGGCTGTTATCGCGGGTTGCGTCATCGGCGCGGCCTGCCGGCGCGTGGGCAGCGTACGCACACCAATGCCCGTACCCGCAAAGGACCGCGCCGTGGCGCTGTAGGCAAGAAGTAAATTGCACTACCTTAATATACCTAGTAAATTTGAGGGATAGTCATGGCAAGACAGGGAAAGGCTGTTAAAAAAAAGGAAAAAAAGAATATTCCTGTGGGATTGGTCCACATTCGGGCTTCTTTTAACAACACTATTGTGACCTTTACAGATACCCGTGGAAACGCGATTTCCTGGGCGTCCTCCGGGCAAAGCGGTTTTAAGGGGTCGCGCAAGTCAACGCCTTTTGCCGCTCAGGTAGCTGCTGAAACCGCAGCTCGCAAAGCGCAGGATAACGGGATGCGGACTGTGGGCGTGTATGTGAAAGGCCCCGGTTCTGGCCGCGAAGCCGCAATGCGCGCTATAGCAACCGTGGGTTTCCGTGTGGCCTTTATTCGTGATGTGACGCCTATTCCCCACAATGGATGCCGACCGCCGAAGCGTCGTCGTGTCTAGTGCGTATAACCCTGAAAGGATGATCCAGACATGGCCAAATATATTGAAGCAAAATGCCGCATCTGCCGTCGCGAAGGCTGTAAGCTTTTTTTGAAAGGCGACCGTTGTTTTACCGACAAATGCGCTCATGAGCGTCGTCCCTATGCGCCGGGTCAGCACGGGCGGGCACGCAAGAAAGTAAGCGACTATGCAGTGCAGCTGAGGGAAAAGCAGAAGACGCGTCGTGCCTACGGCATGCTTGAACGTCAGTTCCGCGGGTATTTTGAGAAGGCCGACATGAAAAAAGGCGTTACCGGTACAAATTTGCTGGTTATGCTGGAGTGCCGTCTGGATAATGTTGTGTATCGTCTGGGATTTGCCAATTCCCGTAATCAGGCGAGGCAACTTGTGCGTCACGGTATTTTTACGCTCAACGGGCACAAGGTGACAATACCTTCTCTTCAGGTGAGTGTTGGAGACACAGTGGAATTACCTGAAAAAAATCGTAAAATACCTATTCTTGCGCAAATTCAGGAAGTGATTGCCCGTCGTGGTTGCCCTGTCTGGCTGGAAATTGATGGCCCGGCGTTCAAAGGGTCTGTGAAGGCTATGCCGCAACGCGACGACATTCAGTTCCCCGTTAATGAACAATTGATTGTTGAACTCTATTCGAAGTAAGCGGGGGGCACATGCTTATTAAACAGGGTGAACGCATTATAAATGCGCGAAACTGGTCGGAGCTTGTCAAGCCGGACCAAATAGTGCGTGACGAGAGTTCAGGCGCAACATACGGCAAATTTGTTTGTGAGCCGCTTGAGCGCGGGTATGGGACAACTATCGGCAATGCCATGCGGCGTGTTCTTTTGGCCTCCTTGCAGGGCGCGGCATTTGTTTCTGTAAAAATTTCCGGGGTTCAGCACGAATTGACCACCGTGCATGGCGTGCTGGAAGATATTACGGATATTGTGTTGAATTTGAAGCAGATTCGTTTGCATATGGATACAGACGATCCGCAGCGTCTGATGTTGCGCGTGGGCAAAAAGGGGTCTGTAGTTGCTGGAGATATTCAAACGAACCAGCATGTTACCGTGCTGAATCCAGAACAGCATATCGCAACGCTCACCGAGAACACGGCGCTTGAAATGGAGATGGAAGCCCGCATGGGCAAGGGCTATGTGTCTGCGGATATGCACGAGGGGCTTGCCGAGGAAATTGGTCTGATCAGACTGGATTCCAGCTTTTCGCCTGTGCGTAAGGTTGCCTATGCGGTAGAACAGGCGCGTGTTGGTGAAATGACCAACTATGACCGTTTGATTCTGGAACTGTGGACAGACGGTTCTCTCGCGCCGGAAGACGCCATTGCTTACAGCGCGAAAATCATAAAGGATCAGGTTGCCGTCTTCATCAATTTTGATGACCGCGTTGTCGGGGACAGTCATCTGTGCGGTAGCGGTGGCAGTGAAGTTAATGAGATTTTATTTAAACATATTGATGAATTAGAACTTTCTGTGCGCGCTACAAACTGTTTGCGCGGCGTAAGCATCTCCTATGTGGGAGAGCTTGTTCAGCGCTCTGAATCCGATATGCTCAAGACAAAAAACTTTGGTCACAAATCGCTGGATGAAATCAAGGGAGTTCTCCTTGATATGGGTCTGGATTTTGACATGAAGATTGACGGCTTTGAGAAGAAGCATCAGGAATGGAAAAGGAAGCAGCAACATGAGGCATAGCAACTCCGGCAGAAAATTTTCTCGTACGCCCGCCCACCGCAAGGCGTTGATGCAAAATCTTGCCAAGGCGCTTTTGGTGCACGGCAGGATTCGCACTACAGAAATGAAGGCCAAGGACTTGCGGCGTGTTGTGGATCCCCTGATCACCCTGGCAAAGCGTAACGATTTGCACTCTCGCCGTTTGGCCTACCGCGCGCTTAATGACCATGCGCTTGTAAAGCGCCTTTTTGACGTGGTAGGGCCAGTGTTTGCGGGGATTGCCGGCGGCTATACGCGGGTGCTCAAATTGGCGATGCCGCGCAAGGGCGACAATGCCCCTATGGCAATTATTGAGTTTTCACGCGCCCTTGACGCTCCGGACAGCGCTCCCTCCGGCGGAGACGGTGCTGTGAAGGCGGCAAAATCCGTTGGCATCAACTGATCGGCTACCCTGACGCCTTATTTTTATGCAAAGCATTTCCAATACGCATGTCGTGCATGTTGTGGAATCTTTTGCGGCAGGATGTTTACACGCCATCGCGACAATCTGCCATTCTGCAAGGGATGGAATCCGTCATTCCATTGTACACGGATTGCGGTCTGAAACACCGAAGAATTTTTTACGTCTGTTTCCGGATGATTGTTGCTTTTACTATTTGCCCATGACGCGGGAAATACGTGTTACGTCTGATATACAGGCAATTGTGCAACTGGTCATGCTGCTTAAACGAATCAAGCCGGACGTTGTGCATGCCCACTCGTCAAAAGCGGGAGTTTTAGGTCGCTTTGCAGCCTTCGTGTTGGGCATACCTTCTGCATATACGCCGCACGGTTATGCTTTTTTGCGTCCGGACATAAGCTTGCCTGCGCGTGTCTGCTACAAGTGGATAGAATGGATTTTTTCCCATGTCACCAATCGGATTGTGGCCTGTGGCGCTGAGGAATACGCTTTGGCGCAGAGAATGACAAACTTTTCCAGCAAGATAACATATATTGCAAATGCAATAAATTGTGATCCCCTCACACCACTGCCCCCCGAAAAACATGGTTTGTTAACGGGCACCTGTGGTCGGTTCTGTGAAGAACGATCCCCGCATCTTTTTGCAGCGATAGCATCCAACCTGCAAGACCTCTCACAATGGATATGGATTGGCGCCCATGAGGGCAATGCGATTCCAACGCATGTGCAGCGCACAGGCTGGCTTGATCGCGTCGAAGTGTTGCGCCGCCTTGCCTCTCTGGATGTCTATGTTCAGACATCCAGCCTTGAGGGGCAGTCTCTGTCACTGCTGGAAGCCATGTGGCTGGGCAAGCCTGTAGTGGTAACGGATATTCCGTCCAATCGCGCTGTTGTGCAGCATGGAGTCACAGGTTTGCTTGGCAAAAGCGAGAAAGAACTTGTTGCCCATGTCCGGTTTCTGCTGAAGAATGCATCTCTGCGTAAAGATATGGGCATGGCAGCGCGGCAGTATGTGTTGAAATACCACGATCCTGCCCGGTGCGGGGCTGACTACATCCGTTTGTACCGCACGCAAACTGGCGTGTGATGGAAGGAAGTGATGAGGCAATACCGCCACTCTTCGGGAGTCCCCCCATTATCTGTACGAACTCGGCAAATTTTTGCTCACCGTCCGAACATGAGCGCCCACACTCCGCTGTTTTCCCCCGGCCTGTTCGGTTGTTCGCCGCTCTGCTGATCCCTTTTGCTTGTTGGCAGTTACTGATCAGCGCTGGTGTTTACTCTGATTAAGACTGTTACAACTATAAGTTATATAATATATTGACATTCAAAATTGATGCTTTTCTGCTTTCATGTGAGGAAGCGAAGGATTTTGCAATAGTCTTTAACCATAACTACGGGAAGGTATGAGAATGCCGCGTTCTGAAGAAATTTCCAGATGTTCACCTAAAACAGGGGCAATCATACCTGAATCCGACAAGTTCGGCATGACTCTTGCACACAATCTAACTCTTTTACTGAAAACTTTTCACAAGCAACCCCGCGCCGTACAACGGAGCAGGGTTGCTTGTTCGGAAACAGCTTCCCTAGGGCAGCGGGCATCCTGCATGATTTTCATGCACTCTTTCGGGGGTGGGGCAGAAGGTATGGCGTTGTATCTGGCCCGGTTGTTGAGCGTCCGGCATTTTCAGATAAGGTTGGCCTGTGTGCGCCATATTCCCGCGCTGTTGCGATGCCTTCCGGATGGCGTGTCACTGACGATGCCGGAACAACCGGGGATATGGCCAGCGCTGCGGAATATGTGGCGCATCTGGCGTCTGGCGCGCCGCTACGATACTGTGCTGGGCGGCTTGGAACTGCAAAGTATTTTCTGGGCGGCCATGCTGGCGCCCGGTCGTGCGGTAGCTTGGCTGCACAAGGACATATCCGGCTACATTGCGCAAAAATCAACAGGCTATGCCTGGCTCTATGCCGCGCTGCTCGGTTGGGCCTTGCGCCGTTGCCGATCTGTGGCCTGTGTCAGCAGAGGCATTCTGGAGTCTTCAGCGCGGCTCTGGCCGGATTTGTCGCCCCGTTTGTATGTGCTGTATAATCCTGTGAACATTGGTTATATACGCAAGCGCGCGGCCTCTCCCCTGCCGGAAATCCTCCGACCCTGCTTTGACAGGCCTGTCATTCTCGGCGTAGGCAGACTGGAAGAGCAGAAAGCCTTTCACCTTCTGCTCAGGGCACAACGCCTTTTGCGTGAGCGCGGACTGGACTGCCATTGCTGCATTCTCGGCGAAGGTTCGCAACGGGCGCGGCTTGAAGGGGATATCCGCAGGCTTGGGCTGGAGGGCAGAGCATTCCTGCCGGGATTTATGGACCCGTTCCCGGCTATGGCACGGGCCAGCGTTCTGGCGCTCAGTTCCCTGTTTGAAGGCTTTTCCCTGGTCATTGCGGAAGCACTCTGCCTTGGCCTGCCGGTTGTCTCCGCAGACTGTCCCAGCGGCCCCGCAGAAGTTCTGGACGGGGGAAAGTATGGAGTTCTGACTCCGATAGGCGGTGTGGATGCCCTGGCCGACGCGATAGAGAATATTTTGCAAAAGGGCATTGATGACGGTATGCGCACCGCAGGGATGGCACGGGCAAAGGAGTTTTCTCCCAAGAGAACCCTAGCAGCATGGACATCTTTTTTACTGAAATGCTGCCATAATGGATAACAGAATTTTCCTGCAAAGCGGATATGGGTTTTTAACGGTAATTAATCTGCTCCGGTTAGTTCTCCGTTTTCCACAGCGTTGATAACGGCGTCAAGAATGCCGCTGACAAAGCTTTTCGCATCGTGTGCGCCAAACTGACGGATCAGCCCCAGCGCCTCTGTGAGCGCCATGCGCGGCGGCACATCGTGCCGAAAAAGTATTTCAAACAACGCCAGACGCAAAAGCGTCAGTTCAACTCGTCCCATACGGTCTATGCGCCAGTTGTGGGAATAGAGGGTGATGATGTTGTCCAGTTTGTCACAGGCGTTCCAGACGCCTTCTACCAGTTCCCATGCAAAATTTGTTGGCGTTGCCCCGGTGTTTTTTCCGCTTGCGTTGAGCGAACGCGCAAACGCCTGGCGCAATTCCCCGCTGCCGGATACTGAGGCAAACGAAATCCCGTAAAGCGCCTGAAAGGCCATCTCACGTTCAGCACGTCTTTTTTTTTCGGGCATGCGCTTTTACAACTGCTCCAGTACGCGTATGGTTTCCAGCATGGCGGCGGCGGCCTCCACGCCCTTGTTTCCTGCTTTGGAACCAGCGCGTTCAATAGCCTGCTCAATAGTGTCGCACGTCAGCAAGCCAAATCCCACAGGCGTGCCGGAAGCCAGCATTGCCTGAGCAATGCCCTTGGTCGCTTCAGCGCAAATGTAGTCAAAATGTGGTGTCCCGCCACGGATAACAGCGCCAAGCGCCAAAATGCCGTCATATCTTTTTTGAGCAGCCAGTTTTTGGCAAAGCAGCGGTAATTCAAACGCGCCGGGCACACGCACAAGCGTTATATCCGGGGCATTGATGCCATGACGTTCCAGACAATCCAGTGCGCCCCCGACAAGGCGATCCACAATAAAATCATTGAACCGTGTGGCCACAACAGCTATTTTCAAACCGGTTGCGTCCAGACGACCCGCAATGGTTGTGACAGTCTGCATCATAAACACTCCTTATAGAAAACCGTTATGCAACAGCGCCTCTTTACTGACGCCTCCGGATTTTTCCGGCGAAGTCGAAGAAGGCATCAGGCGGTGTACATACTTTCCTATCATGTCTGTTTCCATGTTAACAAGTACGCCCTTACGCCAGGCAGCTGTCCGTTTTTGCGTGTCCGGAATAATAGTGACTTCCAGAAATGTTTCCGCGCACGCTGTCACTGTCAGGCTTATTCCATCAAGTGCCACAGAGCCTTTGGGGATAACCTGCGGGGCAAAAACAGCCGGAAATGTCAACCGGTACAAAAGTGATTGCCCTGCAGCGCGTACTTCCACCACACGGGCCGTGCAGTCCACATGCCCGCTTACAAGATGTCCGCCGAGGCGATCGCCAAGAGCCAGCGCCCGTTCCATATTGACAATCGTGCCGTTCTGAAAATCGGCAAGTGTCGTCTGCGTTACCGTATGTGCTGAAGCATAGACTGTAAAGGCACCCGCACTGTGGTTTTCAACCGACAGACAAACGCCGTTTATCGCAATGGACTCTCCGTCCGCAATATTTTCCAAAATATACCGGGGACGTATCGTCAAACGGTATTCAGCGCCTTGTTTGCGCATGCCGACAAGTTCGCCTTGCCCCTGAATAATGCCCGTAAACATCTCGCACACTCCCTTTATATGGAGCTGGAATAAGCCGGGGCATGTGTTTGGAGATCAGCGCTCAGAGGACGCAAGGTTATGTGAATGTCTTCACCGTAAACATGGGCGTTGCCCACCCGCAGAGAAAGCGCCTCCGCGAGACTTGAAGGAGCGTGCCCCGTAAACAGCGGTCTGGCCTGATCATCACCCAAAATCATGGGTGCCAGATGCAGCCTGAACTCGTCCACAATGCCAGATTTCAGGAGTGTCATGGCCATTTGCCCGCCACCTTCGCACAGCACATAGAAACAGTTAAGTTCGGCGCGTAACAGGCGAAATACAGATAAAATATCTGGACAACGGCCCGCATCATGCCCTACAGGCAGCACACGTACGCCAGTTTTGCTCAAATTCCGCGCTGCGGGAGAATCCGCAACCGCGGGAGGAACAAGAAAAATCGTTTCATTGGGGCGTTCTTTCAATAAATAAAAATCTTCGTTCGGCAAGGGCAAATGTGTGGTGAACACGCAGGCTAGGGGTTGATGGGCATGGCGTCCACGCGCTGCAAGCCGTGGGTTGTCCGCCCTGAATGTGCCTCCGCCGATCAACACGGCGCCGCCGCACCGCCCGATGCCCGCACGTAGCTTCTGCACCGCATCGCGTGACGCCTGCGAGCTGATCCACTGCGATTGACCGGCGCGCGTGGCTATACGACCGTCGAGCGTTGCCGCCATTTTTAACAGCACATACGGTCGGTCGGTATGCCGCCAGACAAAAAAATCCGCTGCCAGATCACGACATTCCTGTTCGCAGACACCTTCAATTACTTCCACGCCCGCCCCACGCAATACATTTGCCCCTCCTGCGGCAGGAGGGTTGGTGTCTTTGGCGCCGACAACAACGCGCGCTATGCCGGCATCCAGAATAGCCTGCGTGCAGGGCGGTGTTTTTCCTAGATGGCGACAGGGTTCCAACGTCACAACAAGCGTTGCGCCACGGATATCCACCGCGCGCGCTGCGGCGTCCTTGAAACAGGCCACCTCGGCGTGATCTTCCCCGGCGGCGCGGTGAACGCCTTTTGCCACAACAGCGCCGTCACGAATTAGCACAGCGCCCACCGTCGGGTTGGGGCACGCGCTGAAGCGCTCCATTTCAGCCAGGGCAATGGCTTCGCGCATAAAGACGGTCATGGTTTGATCAGACATTGGTAAGTTTCCCTGCATCAGAACGCGTGAAATTCATGCGTTCAGCCGTGACACCGGCTTCTTTGAAAATATCCGCCGCCAGATCGTCCGCATAATCTTCCGCATACCAGATGTAATGTACACCGCAGTTGATCAGCATTTTTGCGCACAGCACACACGGATGGGTTGTGCAATATAGTGCCGCGCCGTGGATGGTGATGCCATGCACGGCAGCCTGAATAATGACATTTTGTTCCGCGTGCAGGCCGCGGCAAATTTCATGTCGCTGCCCGGAGGGAACGCCCATCTGCTTGCGCAAACACCCCACATCCAGACAGTGCGCCACATTCACAGGAGCTCCGTTATAGCCTGTCGCCAGTATGCGTTTGTCCCTGACGACCACGGCTCCCACGCGGCGGCGCAAACATGTGGAGCGTTCGCTCACCAGATAGGTGATGTTCATAAAATATTCCGGCCAGGGCATGCGTTGCATGGGACGGCAATCTTGCATTACCAGGCAAAAAGGGGAAAGATTCTGGCAAAGACTTCCACATTTTTGCGAAGCTTTTTAAGGGCTGCATCATCATTGTGTTTCCGCAATGCCTCAACAATAAAGCCGCCCACGGTACGCATGTCGTCTTCCCGCAGACCGCGCGTTGTCAGGGCCGGTGTTCCCAAACGGATACCTGATGTCACATAGGGAGAGCGCGTGTCAAAAGGTATGGTGTTTTTGTTCACCGTGATCCCGGCTTTGTCAAGAGCGGCTTCCGCCTCCTTGCCCGTTATGCCTGTTGGGGTCAAATCTATCAGCAGCAGGTGAGTGTCCGTGCCGCCCGAAACAAGCCGGAAGCCGGAAACTGTCAAATAGTTTGCCAGCACCGCGGCATTGTTGATTACTCTGCGTTGATACTCTGTAAACGCCGGACGCAGAGATTCGCCAAGGGCAACGGCCTTTGCCGCGATGACGTGCATCAGCGGTCCACCCTGAATGCCCGGAAAAATCTGGCTGTTCAACGTTTTTTCCATGTCCGCGCCGGCCAGAATCATGCCGCCGCGAGGTCCGCGCAGCGTCTTGTGGGTTGTGGTTGTGACAATATGCGCATGCGGAACAGGACTTTGATGCAGACCCGCCGCCACAAGCCCGGCAATATGCGCCATGTCCACGATGAGTTTGGCGTTGACCTCATCTGCGATGGCGCGAAAACGCGCAAAATCAATGCGGCGCGGATAGGCGCTCGCCCCCGCGATGATCACGACAGGCTTGTGTTTTTTTGCCAGCAGCGCCACTTCTTCATAGTCAATATACCCTGTCTCTCTCTGCACGCCGTAGGGAACCACTGTATACAGACGTCCGGAGATATTGACCGGACTTCCGTGCGTCAAATGCCCGCCGTGAGAAAGATTCATGCCAAGAACAACATCGCCGGGATTCAGACAGGCAAAATAGGCTGCCGTATTGGCCTGCGATCCGGAGTGTGGCTGCACATTGGCGTATTCACATCGAAACAGTGTTTTCGCCCTTGTCTGGGCACACACTTCCGCAATATCCACGCAGTCACATCCGCCGTAATAACGCTTTGCCGGATATCCCTCCGCATATTTGTGCGTCAATACGCTGCCCTGAGCTTCGCGTGTTGCCGGGGAAACAAAATTTTCAGAGGCTATCATCTCCAGATTGCTGATCTGACGGTCAGATTCCAGAGCAATGGCTCTTGCTATCTCAGGATCCTGAAGCAGTATTTCATTCATGAAGTTTCCCTTTACTGAAAAAACGTGTCGAGCGGTGTTCACTCATTCCATTTTTTCAGTATCAAACTCGCGTTTGTTCCGCCAAAGCCAAAAGAATTGCACATGCCGTATTCACAGGCAATGCGCTCTGAACCGTCAGCCATGTAGTCCAGATCACACTCGGGATCAGGGTTTTCAAGATTGATGGTGCCGGGAAGCATTTCCTCGCGCAGGGCAAGCGCGGTAAATACCGCTTCAATGCCGCCCGCAGCGCCCAGAAGATGGCCTGTCATGGATTTTGTAGCGGAAATCTTGATGTTGCCGGCGTGATTGCCGAATATTTGTTTTATTGCCTTTGTTTCGGTCGCGTCGTTGAGACGGGTAGAGGTTGCGTGCGCGTTGATATGCCCCACAGCAGCTGGTGGAATGCCTGCTTCACGCAGGGCGTTGTGCATTGACCGTGCCATGCCCTCGCCATCGACACGGGGCGCGGTCATATGGTAGGCGTCGCACGATGCCCCATAACCCACCACTTCAGCATAGATTTTCGCGCTACGGGCCTTTGCGTTTTCCAGATTTTCCAGAAACATAAAGCCCGCGCCTTCGCCAAGCACAAAACCTTCCCGTAAAGCGTCAAAGGGTCGCGAAGCCTTGGCGGGGGCGTCGTTGTAGTGTGTGGCAAGTGCCTTCAGCGCTGTAAAACCGCCCATAGCCAGAGGGGTAACCGTAGACTCCACACCGCCGGAAACAGCGCACGTAACGCGCCCCAGCAAAATTTCGCTGTAGGCTGTGCCAATAGCGTGTATGGCGGATGCGCAGGCGGATGTTGTGACAAGATTGGGACCTTTGATGCCGGTAAAAATAGACACTTGGGCAGGTCCCATATTTGAAATCAGCATGGGGATCATGAAGGGAGAAATCCGGCTCGGTCCAGACTCCAGCAGTTTGGTGTGCCATGTTTCGATAGTGCACAAACCGCCCATGCCGACGCCCAGAATCACGGCGACGTCAAAAGCGTTGTCCTGCGTAATGCTGAAGTTTGCGTCCCGCATCAGCATGGAACCGGCGGCCACGGCAAATTGCGTAAATCTGTCCATATGCCGCGCCTGTTTGGAGGTCATAAAGTCCTCAGGCACAAAGCCCTTTACTTCTCCCGCTATGCGCGAATCATACGCGGAAGCGTCAAAAAGCGTAAGAGGCGCTATGCCCGATTCGCCGGCGAGCAGTTTTTTCCATGAACTCTCCATGTTATTGGCGAGAGGCGTAAGGCCTGACACGCCGGTGACCACTACACGTGGACGCACCATGCGGACTCCTTCAACCTACTGATTAAGTCCAACACATTCATGACAACAACAAACCTGTCTTTTTCAAAAACGTCAGCAGCCAGGTATCTGCTACTGCTTCTTGTTTTCGATATAGCTAACAGCATCCTGCACTTTAAGAATTTTTTGAGCATCGTCATCAGCTATCTCAATATCGAACTCTTCTTCCATAGCCATAATAAGCTCTGTTAAATCAAGGGAATCCGCTCCAAGATCTTCCACAAACGAGGCTTCAGGCTTTACTTCGTCAGCATTTACGCCCAACTGCTCCACAATAATTTTAATAACTTTCGCCTCAAATTCTGACATGTTTTCCTCCACAATCGTTGTTAGTATGTGTTATATCAATGAGGATCCGCGGTTGTCAGCAGTACATACCACCGTTCACAGCCAGGATCTGCCCTGTAATATAAGATGCCTTGTCCGAAGCCAAAAAAGCAACGGCCTCCGCCACCTCCCGCGGTGTTCCCATGCGTTTCAGGGGAACAGTCGCCGTATAACTTTCTCGAATTTCCGCGCTTAATTCCGCCGTCATGTCCGTTTCAATAAACCCTGGGGACACGGCATTGACAGTAATATTGCGGGACGCCAGTTCCTTGGCGCACGATTTTGTCAATCCCAGCAGAGCGGCCTTGGCCGAAGCATAGTTCGCCTGTCCGGCATTGCCCATTTGCCCTGCCACAGAGGTTATATTGACAATACGCCCGGCGCGTGCCCTGCTCATAATTTTTGCCGCTTCACGCGTACATACAAATGCCCCGCGCAGATTGACAGAGAGCACCTTGTCAAAGTCCTCGTCCTTCATGCGCACCAGAAAACTGTCTTTGGTAATTCCGGCATTGTTCACCAGTACGGCCAGATCAACTCTGTCTTTAATCTCAGCGGCAAAAAAATCCGTCACAGCGGAACTGTCGCTCACATTTAACGCAAATGCCTTTGCCTGCCCACCCGCGGCAAGGATACCGTCAACCGTGGCGCGCGCTTCGTCAGGACGGCTCACATAGGTCAGAAAAATTTGATACCCGTCACGGGCAAGTCTGGAGGCAATAGCCCTGCCGATGCCGCGAGAACCGCCCGTCACAACAGCGGTAGCGGGTAAAAAACCCGTTGAAAGCGTGGCGCGCGCACTGTCCATTTTTTTAATCTCTCCAAATGCCAGAAGAACACAGGATACTACATATTTTCTGAAATTTCAATGCGTATACTCTGGATGATCAAAGTTTTTAATACCGCAACAGGGCGGCTGACCATGTCAACCCCGCGCCAAAAGCCGCCAGTAACACACGATCGCCCTGTCGCACCCTGCCGGCGGCAAAAGCTTCGCTCAATGCAAGCGGAATGGACGCGGCGGAGGTGTTTCCATACTTGTCCACATTGGTAAATACACGGTCGCCGTTTATGTGCAGACGGCTGCCCACTGCCTCAATAATCCGCAGATTGGCCTGATGCGGCACAAAAAGATTCACATTCTCAACGGTAAGAGCGTTACGTTGTAAAATTTCTTCACAGACGAGCGCCATCTGGCGCACGGCGTGTCGATAAGTATCCCGCCCCAGCATGGCAAGAAAAAATCTTTCGTCCACCTGATCGCCAAGCCTGTAATTGCAGGCAGTGCCGCCGCCTACGGTAATCAGATCGCTCAACGCCCCATCGCTTTTGCAGATAACATCTTCCAGCACTGACGAATCATGCGCATCCGCGGATTCTCCTGTCAATACACATGCCGAGGCAGCATCGCCAAAAAGCACGCAGGTGCTGCGATCGTTCCAGTTTACGCGACGGGTCAGGGCTTCAGCACACACAAAAAGAATGCGCGCGTCAACCTCATGGGCAAGAATGCTCCGACAAAGAGAGAGTCCGTACAGAAATCCGGAACATGCTGCGCTGATGTCAAAGGCCATAACCTGTCCCGCGTTCAAATGCCCTGCCAAAATGCAGGCCACAGAGGGTGAAAGCATATCCGGCGTGCATGTCGCCGTAATGACATGCGTCAGCGCATCGGCCTCCATGCCGGTTTTTTGCAGCGTCTCACGAGCGGCAATCAGAGCAAGGTCAGAGGTATTTTGCGTTTTTTCAAGTTTACGCCGCTCCCTGATGCCGGTACGGGAAACAATCCACTCATTGTTGGTGTCCGCAATGCCTGCCATATACTCATTGGTCAAAATTTTGTGGGGCGCATGGGCGCTCAGTGCATATATGCGGCAAACAGGATTCATAACAGCGTATCACACATGTTAAATAGCGCGGGAAAAACGTGTCAGTTCTTCGTTGGCAAGAATAATTTCGGCCAGACGGGCATTGACCTGCTTGCGCACAAAATCGCCGCTCATTTTGACAGCATTGCATACGGCGCGGGTATTGGAGCTGCCATGACATACAATGACCAAATCCCGAAGACCGAGCAGGGGCGCGCCTCCGTATTCGGCATAATCAATAGTCCGGGCAAACTGTTTGAAGGCGTTTTTGGCCAGCATTCCGCCCAGAGCCGACAAAAAGCCGGACATGAAAGCATGTTTGAACATGCGAATCAGGGAATCCGCCATGCCTTCACTCAGCTTCAGCACAACATTGCCCACAAAACCATCGCATACCACGACATCCAGAACTCCGGTGAAAATATCGCGACCTTCCGCATTGCCCACAAAATTCAAGTTTTGTGCCATCTTGAGAAGATCATAGGCTTCTTTGACCAGCGAATTCCCCTTGCCTTCTTCTTCACCTATGCTCAACAGGCTTACGCGGGGCGCGGCATATTCCATGAGGTCACGGGCGAAAGCCTCGCCCATGAGTCCAAACTGAAAAAGATGGTAGGGACGGCAGTCAACATTGGCGCCGACATCCAGTACCAGCACCGGTTTTTTTTCCGTAGGAAGCATGGTCGCCAGCGCGGGGCGCTCAACGCCGGGAAGCCGTCCGATAATAAACATGCCGCAGGCGACTGACGCCCCGGAATGCCCGGCGCTGACAACGGCGTTTGCCCTGCCGTCCTTGACAAGACGGCAGGCTACCTGAATGGAGGCGTTCTTTTTGCGGCGCAATATGTCCGAAGGCTTTTCGTTCATATGCACCACATCGTCGGCATGGACAATATCAAAATGAATGTCGTCCGTTTTGTTTTTGACAATTTCCGCTTCAATTCTTCCGGTATCGCCCACGAAGCTCACATGCAGATCGTAAAGACGGCAAGCCTCAAGAACACCCGGAACCATTACAGAAGGCCCGAAGTCTCCCCCCATGGCGTCAACGGCTATGACGGGACGTTCACTCATTACTCGGCTTCAGGCTTGGCAACTATCCGGCGGCCTTTGTACATGCCGCAGGCCGGGCAAACGCTGTGCGGCAGCCTTGGTTCGCCGCACGAGCAATAGATGACCGGCGGGGTGTCAACATGGTGGTGTGAACGACGCATCCCTTTACGTGAACGGGATTTTTTATTTTGCTGAACAGCCATGACAGTTTCCTTTGTCTGATTCGGAATGCGCTCTGTACGCAACAAACAGCGGCGGCAGTGCCTGCAACGCCGCAAAGGTTGACAAAATAATAAAATCCTGCGTGATTGTCCAGAATTTTACGAAATCTCAAGTAAGTAATATATATCTGAAATTTTTTGAAAGGCTATAAACCACACTCTCGTTTAGACTCCAATGCTAGTCTGACACGCCACCGGATTTTCTTAACAGATGGTCGTGGTGGATGCGATACCGTGAGGTATCATTTTATATCGTATTTTGTTCTCACTAAGCATCTTCTCGGCAAAGGCTTTTTTGGCTTGTACAATAGGGTCGTCCATATCAATGTTTGCCTTGACCTCTACCACTAGCCATTCATTCTCTTTTGTAAGAATGAGAAAATCTGGATAATAGCTTCGTACAGCGTGTGTATCAGGATCAATATAGTTAATGAAAAAATCACTTTGGCCGTGCGTGAGCATACCAGTGAAATATATTTCCTTCACATCTGTTTTGGTAATGACATTTTTGAAAAAATCCTGTTCAGAGAATGAATCAAAACAATATGTGTCAAGGTGGAAACTTTTTTCAGACTCCTTGCGCTTTTCGTTTATCCAGTCATTGAATGATTGTGTTTTTTCAGGATCGCCAAGAACAGTAAAAAATCCCTGCTCAGGCGTTTTAACAAGCTCTATTTCATGTTCTTCTTTTTGTTCAAAGCTTGTTATATCATACAGCGTAGTAAACAGCAAAGGAATTACTTTATCATAGAGCAATTCATTATATTCATTTACAAGCTCAATAATGGCGTCAATTCCTTCTTGGCTCTCTGTAAGAATAGCTTCAATTTTCAACGGAGACTCACAAAGGTATCGTGCAATTTCAGCCGTCAATGTATAAGGCGTCCAAGTACGCCGTTCTTTCATGTGGCTGATGTCCTCTGAAAACTCCGGCCCCCTTTTACTCCTCGGCTGGAGTGTGGCCTTCTGCTCGGTATGAATGAGCTTATACGGCTCAACATTCCAAGTATCAGAATTAAAGATTACCTTATCATTGAGAACTTTGTCCTGCCGTTTATACAAATGCCGCACTTGTGTCAGTTTGAGGCTTTTCTTTTTCAGAACACGAATCTCATAGGGTATTTTATCTGACTTGAGTTTTTGCAGTTCATCGGTATTCAGCCGGAAGTTCTGTTGCAGCTCGTCATCCAGAATGCTGCCATTTTCTTCGGAAAGATAGACCTGGCCTTCCTCTTGCTTGTCGCCTATGGCCCGCAGACAACGCATGGACGCTTGAAGTACAAAGATTTTTGATTTCGGCTTGCGGAACATGGCAACGCCACAAAGAGAGCGGCAGTTCCAACCCTCTTTGCCCTTATTGACAAGGATGATAAACTGTTTTTGCGATTGTGGGCTATCAAGCTGGTTGAAGGCTTTGATGTCGTCATTGGTGGTGATGGACTCATCGCCTACATTGATCAGAAGCCGATTCACCGGAATGTCATTCTCCCGCATAATATTTTCCAGCAAAGGACGCAAATTTTCATTGGCATCCTTAATGTCAGGGCTGAAGAAGGCCAGTTTGGGGAGCATTCCCTCCAGCTTTGTATCACCAAATTTTTGTCCGAAATGCTCAATAACGGCCTTTACAAATTCCTTGCCACGCGAATTTGTGTACTTATGGAGTTTCAATGTCTTCAGATAGTTATTCCTGATAGCGTCATTCAGACTGTACGCATAGACTACTTCAGGCAATACCTCGTTCTTGACGTATGGCGTCCCGGTATAGTTATAGCAAGCAACCATTTTGCTGGCGTTGCTTTTTAGTCCCTGGGCAAGAGCATTGATGGTAAAGCGCAGAGATGTTTCCTTTTTGGTATCCTGCATATCCTGACTCAATTTGTCGCCAAAAGCATGATGCGCTTCATCAACATATACTCCAAGCTGTTCCAGTCCCCTAAGTTTGAGGAAACGCTGATTGACCGCAAGCTCCTGTTCACTCTCCGGGCTATCGTTGCCATATAAATCAGCAACGTCGTTATACACGTCTTTTTTATCAGTCTTTTCAAGGGCAGAATCAATAAACAGTTGTTCTGCGGCAGTTGGAAGGGCTGATTTACGCTTCAGAATAATTTTTTGTGTGTTGGAGATAATCAAATTATATTTTGAGTTATTGAGAACATTGAGCGTTACACCCGCTTCATCAAGGTAATGGAGAGATATATTGGCCTGAAGCCATTTGGCTTGGTCTGGAGGCAACACCTTACTGTAATCAAAGCCTTCAATCTCGCGCAAAGACTGGAGAACGGTCTTGTCGGGCGCAAAAATCAGGGTATTGTGGCAATAGAGCGGATCATCAGGAAATTTGTTCGCCAGAATAAATTCATAGAAAATGCATGTGGCCATGAGCAGGGTTTTGCCGACTCCCATAGTGAGCGCGAAAATGTAGTTTGGGTAAATCTGCTCTGCGGCCCGCATCTTCTTGAAGATCGCCTCGTATGCGTCCTTATTGAAAACAAAGTCATCCGACAAGGCGGTCTGCCCGGACAGGCCGGTTACTTGGCCTCTTTTTTCAAAGCCGTTTCTCTTGGCGTACCAGTCGGCAAAAGTCTCATGCACTGGGCGCAATTTGAGATACTCCTTCAGAAAAATATACATCTCCAGAGCTTCATACTGCGGCTGGCGCAAAAATTTTTTAACACGGGATTTTCGCGGATCTGGGTCGTTGTAGTCCAGAATGGTTTTGGTCAGAAGCCGGTAATGAGAGCGAATACTGCCGCGATTGTCGGTATAAAAACGGCGAAGCTCACGGAAAAACGTGGCGTCAAGGCTAACGGCGGAAGCAGCTTTAGTGGTCTTGCGGGCGCGGACTTTGGACATTATTCAAACTCCACCGTCTGTTCCAGACTTTCAGAAAGGAGGTCGGTAATCTTGACGCGAATCAGGCCGTGATCAGCCGGTATCGGGTACTGTCCTTTGACAAGCTCATTTTTGCCTGGACAGTCGTACACGGCGGGCTGAAGAACTTCGCCGTTGTAATTCCAGTCAATGGCAACGGTTTCCACAAGTTCGCGCCAGTCGTTGACGTTATCATCCAGTATGGACAATTTCTGAAGCAGATTGCGGGGGTAAAACTGCTTGATGACAAGGGCTGTGCCTTTTTTGACAATTTTGGCCTCTGAGTCATATTTGAAGATCAGGTCGGTTCTGTCCCTGAGTATATCCACCACCTCAACCTCAAGGCGATATTGCGCCCCGATGTCCATTTTGAGTTGCGCTGCCAAATCGGGCTCATGGCCCATGCATACAAGCTTGATCTTGTCGGCTGGCTTGCCGGGAGCAGTTTCGATGGCTTTGTCCAGTTCACGGTAATTGATGCCGGAGATAATGGAATTGAGGTCGGCGCGGGAGGCAATACGGTTGACGGGCATGATCTTGACTTTGTAGCCATCCTTCATGCCGTCAAACACGTCCGTTGATTCGAGAGGATCAATTTCAAGGGTCTGAATGAGCAGGTCACGCGCCTGAACCGGATTGCGAAATACGTCATAGTTATTGACGTTATAGACCTCAAAATTAAGGTATAGTTTGTCATCGCCGGAAAGTTTGGGTTGCTCGCGTTTCTTCTCGGCAATGATTCTGTTCAAACGCTTGGTCGTAGTCTGAATTGCTCCAAGATTGATATCTGCGCCTATAAATCGTCGCCCCAGTTTCATGGCAACGGCTTGGGCAGTGCCTGAACCCATGAAGCAGTCTAGAACTATTGAATTTTGCTTTGTAGATGCAGAAAGTAACTTATAGAGTAATTCTTCAGGCTTTTGTGTCGGATAATTTGTTCTTATATTTGATGCTTGGTTTTCTATATTAATAAAGAAAAAATCATTTGCAACTTTACCATCACGTAAATAATCGCGAACAACAAGCTCAGGATGCTTAATTTCCCATTCATGGTCAACATCTTTTGCACTTTTAATTGGGCTATCGACAATATTTCTTCCATTTAGCCGATATTTACCATTTTCATCTTCAAGTCTATATTTTTTAATTGTTGCCTCTGATAATTCTTCGATTACCATTTCATGATTCCAATTAAAAATTGGATTTTGTAATTTTTTATAAAACAGAATATCATGATGGCTTCTTTTCCACGAACTTTTAATTGAACTTCTTGTGTTGAACATCCAAACAATAGAATTCATAAAACAATTTTTTCCAAAGATTTCATCTAAAAGACATCTTAGTTCATGTGATTTTCTATAATCACAATGTAAATAAATACAACCAGCATTACTTAGCAATTCTTTCAGTAATATTAGTCGCTCGTAAATAAATTGCAAATATTCGTCATTGCTCCATAAGTCAGTGTATTGTTTTTCCTCGAATGAACTCAAATCATTATCAATACTTTTCCCTTTAAGTGAAATAGTCTTTTTATATTCAGCTTTAGAATCAAACGGCGGGTCAATATACACCATGTCAACCTTGCCGCGAAACTCTTGGAGCAAATGGCTCATCACCTGCAAATTGTCGCCCCAATAGATGCGGTTCATCCAGCCATCAACCGGATCGCCGTATCTCTCTTTGAGTTGCGCCGGATAATAATGCGTGGAAGCAAAAGGACGCTTGCCCGCCCAGCGTAGTTCGGGAAAGCCTTTAATAGGGCTTGGAGAGGGCAGTTCAAAGACCATATCCTCAACTTTTTCGTTGGGCGTGACTATTGGCAGTTTTTGCTGAGTAGGCATGATTAGCATCCTTTCAATTTATCGAGGAAAATTTTGTTGCGTTGTCTTGTTATTTCAAGAAGATTTTCATAATTTGTAACTTCAATGAAGCAGGTTTCATGCACTGCTAGAGTAAAATAAGATTTTCCATCACTGCGCTTTTTCAAAGAGTGCTTTGGTATTAAAAAATCTTTGAAATATTGATTGTGTATGTCGCAAAGGACAATTCCGTAATACTGTGTAGAATCTGTAATATTTATCCGTCCGCCATCTTGCTTATCCAATTTGCCATTCTTTATTCTAATGGCATAATCAATCAACTGTTGTACAGGATCATTGTCCTCAGATAGCGGTTTATGTGTTTGTTTTAATTCAATCAAGAATACATTCTGCGCAGCATGGCCGGCAGGGTCTTCGTAAACAGCAAAAATGTCGTATCTTTTATCATCAGGCTGACTCTTGGTTTCAGATATTGCGCCTTCTTTTCTGTCAGAAGCAAGATAGGCGTACGCAGAATATCTGTCGTCAATAAGCCATAAATTATGTTTAATGTAATCTGACTCATGTGAGTCACTGTCTTCCCGTATGGGGAATATCAAGCTATGCAAAATGTGTTCAGGAGCATATTTTTCATTATTCTGCACCTTGAGAAATTGTGAAAAGAGATTCAAAACATGCTCTCTGTACATGATATATGTGGCTAAATGTGCATGGTTCAGCTTTGAATATTCTCCTAACCGGCCTGATTCTTTGCGTAGAAATTCTTCAAAATTCGGCGGGCCTTTCTGTTCATATTTATTTGCTGTATTGCGAACATAGTTAATAGCCTGTACTTGCTCTTTTGCATACTCATGAACAAATACACTGCGGATATGTTCTGGGCTTGAATACAGTGGAATAGAATCAATAATTTTCTGTTTGTCGGCAACAAAAGACAAATGCGGCATATCTTCAACAACATTCTTGATAGTGGTAGTATTTGAATTCATTATTTCAGGATTTAATGACTTCAAAAAATCGCGTATTTGTTGTAATGATGTATTGATAATATCTTCTATAGAAATCCTATTAATTATTTCGTCAGACTTTTCAGGAATACCATTAAAATTTGTTCTTGTCGCATCAACAGATGTATCAAGAAAATCTGATGTTATGAGTGCAATAAGATAAAATTTATCATTTTCATCAGGTATCTTTGCACTGGATAAAAATTTAATGTCATGTTCGACAACGCTTCTGCCACTAGCTGCAAGGCTGATATAGTGCTTTCCAGTTCTTGATTTATTTCGTATATAATATTGATTGAAATGTTGACCTTTAATTGTAAAACCAATCAGTTGTGACGATTGATAGATTGATTTATTTATTACAGTATTCACAGAGCAATCATTAATATTAAATGTCAAAGAATTTGATGAAAGAATTGACGCGGCAAAGTATTCTTTCAATCGCAAGATAATTGCCTCTTGTGAAATTGTATAATTTTTTTGAAATTCAGGTTTAATGCTATAAATACGGATTTTTGTAAAATTTTGTTTCCCTGATACTTCTTCAGATTTAGAAATGTCCTCTGTCCCTATGCTGTCAATAGTTAGATTGAACTTACGTTCACGCTGTTTTCCATTCTCATTATATATACTATGAATTTCAACATTGAAAAAAGATGAAAAGAATGCCAACCTTCCTATACCCTTGCTATTAAACTTTGCTTTTTTGTCTTGGGTAAACAACTGGAAAAAGGACAAGCATTTCTCATCATTAAATCCGATGCCGTGATCGGTAATAATTATTTCGTTTATATTGCCAAATTCTTGGCTGAGTGCTTGTTCTGACCTCAATATTTCAATATTTATCTGAATATCTTTGATATTATTTTCTTGAGAAGCATGAATTGCATTATGAATAGCTTCATACAATGGCAAAAGAGGTTGACTGATTACATGCTTACGCATTAGCTGTTCTTCAGCATTGGCGTAATCAGCTCGATAATATCTTGAATTTTTATGTTTTGCCATTTTATATATTCCTACTACGATACAGCTAAATTTAATGCCACAATAGGCATGGCTAGCGTATTTTTATATATTTATTGCCTCGAAAAGATTTCTTCAATTCATTTGCAAAATTATTCATAATTTCCTTGGCATAATCATCAACTATATTTCGAGCTTTACTGTAAACCACTCTCGACAACGATGTATAGTCGTTCTCTCTGCAGCAATTACCACATACGAGAAAACTGCCATGGTACGGCTGATAATCTTTATATGGCAAAGCAAATGACTTCGACTTGCAAAAAAAAACAAATCAAAAAGAGTTTCTTTTGTAGTGGCTTAATCTGCTTGCTCATTTTATATTGCTCGTTATTCCGCCAACAGCACCGCCTATAACCGAACATACCAATGGATGTTCAAGAAATTTTTGCAGACAACTCTTAGCCTCTATTTTTTGCTCGGTAGGAGCGTCAGCATTATCTATCATATCTTTTAGTTGCATAATACTATTTTCTATATTTTGAACATTATTATTGCCAACTTGCCCTTGCCCGTTAATGGTTACTGGGCCTATTTGTGTAATGCTATTGAGTTCATATGAACGGTTCCTGCCAAGTTTTGCGGAAATTGCCCTGCCTTGTCCTGATTCTGTTAAATGTAACGATGAAAACTCTCCGCCGCCCATTGACATATATTCAATATATTCACGGGCCAGACAAATTTTTAGAATCTTATCCAATTCTTGTTCAGGGACAATTTTTTGCTCTAGAACAAAATCTCGACTCATCTGGTTTGGGCCAAACTCAAATTCTATAGCTTTAATTGATGAGCCGCGTTCTTCAACACTATCGTTCAGAAGAATCAGTAACTTATCTATCAAGGCTTCTGTCTGATTTATATCCACTTCAGCAACCCTCCCTGTCACAGTACGGTTGAAGCTCGCATTCCTTACAGCGTTTGGGCCTACGCTCCCTCACTGCAAAGTCTTTACTTTCCATGCGATCCACAACAGCGTCCACCTCGGCTATTGTTTTGGCGATGGATTTTGCCGTGTACGGGAAGCGGTGCGTAGGAACGCTGTCTTCCTCGCCGGTATAATATAAATTCATGGCGCTGACTTTCAGCCTGTAACGCTGTTCAACAAGGTGGGCATATATCTCAAGTTGGCGACGGTAACGATCAATCTGCTCTCGCTCTCCATACTGGTCAAGTTTTGGCGTGGCCTTGAAGTCTACAATCTCGACCGTATCCCCCTGCCCCTTAATAAGGTCAATTTTCCCGGTGAGAATATAGTCGTCCTTGACAAAGGATACGTCAATCTCAGTGGCTCTGATGTCCTCCCATTTTCCGCCCTTATGCACTGCGTAGCGCAACACATGCTGAAGCGCCACATCCTTAACTCGCGGAGCAAGATAGATGCGCTCCTTGTGACTCAGGTTGGCGTAGTTCACGTCAAACCAATGGCTGATATTCGCCTCGGTCACCGTTTCGGGATGCCCGTTCAGCACGGATTTGTGGATGTCCTCAATGGTCTGGTGTACCAACTGGCCGAAAAGCATTGGGCCTTCCCGCACCGGCGAAAACTCCCAATATTTAAAAAATTGATACTGCCTTGGGCAGTTCTCATAGACAAGGACGTGCGATGTATAGGAATATTTGCCCTTGAGCGAGACTGGCCGAACAGCGTCTATATGCAATTTTGCGAATTTCACGTCACGCCAAGACGGTAGGTTCTGGTAAAAGGGCAAAAAATATCTGGTGGGAATTTTCAGGCCGCCATGAACTTTCTGTTCCTCCCGGCTGGTCAAAACCAGCAGATTTTTCGCTCTTGAAAACGCCGTATAATACAGCCGCTTGAAGTCGTACCCCTTGATTTCCTCCAATGGCTCAAAGGGATTGCGGCTATAAAATTCGCTTTGTAGAAGCTCGTCGAGTTCCGTGAATTGCTTGTGCGGCTTGTCATACAGGGAACCGACAATGGTTACGGGAAACTCAAGCCCCTTGGCCTGATGTATGGTCATGAAGGCCACTGCGCCTTCGGGCAGAGTATCGTCAGCATCCTCAAATTCGGCTATGCCGCCGTCAATCAAATACCTCAGAAAATGATTGAAAAAATCGCCTGTGTTCTTATTCAGATAGGTCGGGTGTAACACTTGAATATGATAGAGGTATTCAAACTTGACCAAGAGTTGGGAGAGCACGGCTAGATTTCTTGCCGGTCGTTCATCGGCGTTACGTTCCTGCACCAAGAGAAAGCGGGAAAATAGGGGAAACTGGATCAGCATATAGAAAAACATGGAAAGGTTGTAGTCCAGTGGCTTGTTTGTGATCAACATTCCCTGAATTTCTTTTACTCTGTGCCGGAGCCACGCCAGCAGTTCCTGATTTTCTTTTTTTCTCAGTACCGCCGCTGTTTCCCTCAAACATTGGTCATAATAATCCCATACGGGCAGTGGAGAGTATTTTCGCTCCCATTCATCACGAATTTTCCTGAAATTCGGCAGAATGAACATAAAAACGCCTATCAAAAGGCGTACTTCCTCGCGCTCAAAAAACATATTGGAACGCGGCGCGTAGACAGGTATATCATTATCTTCCAGAAACTGCACCAAGGCGCGCACTTTAACGCCGCGAACAGATTTGAAAAGAAAAGTGATCTGATTCCAATCAGTTACATGCTTCTTTTTGAGCTTTTGGAGAAAAGCAAGAACTTCCTCATGCCAGTCTTGCGCTGTTGCGCCGGATACTCGCAAAACTGGGGCTGAAAATGCTGTTTTGTCCTTCGGCGGAACAATTTTTTTGGCATAGCGGAAAGTTTTGCTGTTGGCGTTCCACGAAAAGTTGTCAATACTGCCATCCATCCATGAATTGTAAAATTCTATAATTCTTGGATCGGAGCGGTAGTTTGTTTCTAGTTTGTAAACAGAGCATTTATTTTTCTGGAATTTATTGGGGAACTCAAGGATATTGCGGATTGTTGCGCCGCGAAAGCGGTATAACCCCTGATCGTCATCTCCAACTACACATATATTCTGATTCTTGTTGAGCAGTGTAAAAATAAAATTTTCCTGAACTGTATTTGTATCTTGATATTCATCAATCATTATATATTGAATTTTATTATGAAGTGAGGCAAGAACCGTGTCTTTATTCCGTTGGAGTAACTTTATCGCTTCAAGCTGAATGACGGAAAAATCAAGGATATTTTCTTTTTCAAGCAGTTCAAGGTAATGTTCGTACCAAGCGCCAAGGGCCTGAATAGTGCTGTCGTCAGATTTTTTTAGCTTTTGCGGATCAACCATTTCCTCGGATAGTTTGTTCAGCCAGGAACACAAGTTGCTTGCCATGTTCCATCTCGCTACCATGCGGTTGCCAAGCAGGAGAGAAAGCGGTGCGATTTCCTCAAGTTCCCTGAGATGTTGGAACAGGAAAAACGACTGATCAAACTGATCCATCACAGTATAATTTTTCTTTAGGCGGGAAAATTCACGGTATTCCTCAAGGATTCGCAAACATACGGAATGAAGTGTGCCGATAAGCATCTCATCCAAGTTGGCGACTATATTGCGGGACAGTAGTTGATAAGTGACTCTTGTCACCAGCTCTGTAGCGGCCTTTTCCGTGAAGGTGGCCACAAGCATGTTTTCCGGCTGGATATTCTTGTCAGCGACGAGATGAACAATGCGCTCAACAAGCGTATGGGTTTTACCGGCACCTGGCCCGGCTATAACCAGAAGCGGCCCTTCCGTTTGACGAATCACCGCTTGTTGCAGTTTGGTAGGAGAAAGCAAATGGTTAAACCTCCTGAAAATGCGGCATCATCTTCTATAATGTCACCTCGGCTCAAGCGTCAGCGTGCAGTGCCTTCATCCATTTTAGCAGCATTTGATACGGTTTTTCAGCATAGCAAACTACCACTTGTCTGTTCAAGGCATTATCATACATCAAGGAAGTTATTAGGACGTCCATTGCACTTTTCGGCCCCTCAAGGAAGTACATTCCAAAAAATATGCCCTCAAAGCAGTTAAAATCCCTAAAAGGCATCAAGATAAAGTTATGGGGCTTGACAAGGGGTCACAAAGAAACGCAGTTTGAGCGCGTTTGTGACAACGCTTACGGAACTGAGACTCATAGCGGCAGCAGCGATCATGGGGTTCAGGGTCAGCCCCCAAATGCCGTAGAACACGCCCGCTGCCACCGGGATGCCAACCGAATTGTAGAAAAACGCCCAGAAAAGGTTCTGGCGGATGGTGCGCATCACTGCCCTGCTCAGTTGTATGGCAGTAACAACGTCCAGCAGATCGTTCCTCATAAGCACGATATCAGCGGATTCAACGGCGATATCCGTGCCCGCGCCGATGGCGATTCCCACATCCGCACGGGCCAGCGCCGGAGCGTCATTGATGCCGTCGCCCACCATGGCGATTTTTTTCCTCCGCTTCTGCAGGGCGCGGATTTCACGTTCCTTGTCTTGGGGCAGCACTTCGGCCAGCACATGCTTCACGCCCGCCTGGCGCTGCACGGCAGCTGCCGTCTCAGCGTTGTCGCCGGTGAGCATGATGACGTCGATGCCCATGCCCTCCAGCGCGGCCACAGCCTGGCGGCTGGTCTTTTTGATCACATCGGCCACGGCGATACAGCCGATCAGCTTCTTTTCGCGGACACAATAGAGAACTGTCCTGCCTTCAGAAGCCAATGCTTCGTCCCTCATGTCGTCAATCGGGAGCACGCTCTTGGCTTCAAGAATTCTCGCATTGCCGGCCATGAAGCGTACACCGTCAATTGTTCCTGCAATGCCCTGTCCGGGTATTTGGGTAAAGTCGGCAACACTTCTGAAACTCGTCCCGCGTTTTTCGGCCTCCCGCACAACGGCCGCGCCAAGGGGGTGCTCCGAGAGTTTTTCCAGGGAGGCGGCGATGCTTAACAACTCTTCTTCGCAACCTGCATCCACCGGAAGAATATCTGTGACGACGGGCTTGCCTTCGGTCACAGTGCCGGTCTTGTCCAGTACGACCGTAGTGACGGACTGAGCCGTTTCAATAGCTTCGGCTGATTTGAAAAGAATGCCGTTTGCCGCGCCCTGGCCAGTCCCTACCATGATCGCCGTGGGCGTTGCCAGCCCAAGGGCGCAGGGGCAGGAAATGACCAGCACCGAAATGCCTATCGACAGAGCGAATTCCGGATCATACCCCAACAGCAGCCAGATTGCCGCCGCAATAGCGGCGATGACGATGACCACCGGCACGAATACGCCGCTGATTTTATCTGCAAGACGGGCTATGGGGGCTTTTGAGGAGGTGGCTTCGTCCACCAGCCTGACGATCTGGGCCAGGGTGGTGTCGTCACCGACATGGGTTGTCCGCATAAGAAAATGGCCGGCCTTGCTGATTGTGGCCCCGGTGATCAGGTCGCCGGGATGCTTTTCAAGCGGCAGGCTTTCACCGGTAATGGCGGACTCGTCCAGAAAGCCGCTCCCTTCGGTGAGCACCCCGTCAACCGGCACGCTTTCACCGGCCTTGATCACCAGAATATCGCCTACAAGTACTTCCTCACGCGGGATGATCTCTTCTTTTCCATCGCGCAGGCGTGTGGCTGTTTGGGGCGCAATGTCCATCAATCCGACAATGGCCTCGGAGGTCTTGCCCCTGGATCTGGCCTCAAAGAATTTGCCCAAGGTGATCAGAGTCAGAATCATGGCCGCGGAATCAAAATAGAGGTTTCCGGCAAGAGAGAGAGCGGTCTCTGCATCGCCGTTGCCAAAGGCAAAAGACATTTTATATACGGTGGATACGCTGAATACGACAGCCGCTCCGGAGCCGATGGCGATGAGTGAATCCATGTTCGGCGAGCCGGACGCCAGCGTTTTAAACCCCATACGGTAATAGTTGAAATTCACGAACACGACCGGAATCGTCAGCAGAAACTGGGTGAACGCAAAGGCTAAAGCATTTTCGGCTCCGGTTAAAAAATCCGGCAGAGACAGCCCGATCATGGGCCCCATTGCAATGAAGAAAAGCGGAATGGTTGACAGGAAGGACACTGCCAGACGGCGTTTCATTTCCCGTAACTTAAAGAGAACGGCATCCGGTCGGACATCGGTTTTTGTTGTCTTTGCCTTGCCGCTCCGGGCGGCCGCGCTGTATCCGGCCTTTTCCACCGCTGAGGCAATTTTCCGCTCTGATGTCAAAGCCTCGTCAAAATCTGCCGTCATGCTGTTTTTCAAAAAATTTACGGTAACTTCGGCTACGCCTTCAAGCGCGGCAACCGCCTTATACACACGACTGGAACATGCCGAACAGGTCATGCCTGTTATGTCGAATGTCTCTTTCCGCACTACGCCCTCTTTTCCCGAACGCCATACTTTCCAAGCACAAATCATTATTTGATTTGACCTGTACTTATGAATATAGCTATAAATATTTCTCCCGCAAGAATGCACTTTTTTGATATATAGTACCCTAAAGGATACTTGAGTATGCATACATCAGAGACATCCGGTTCGTGTTGTGCCCGGCCCGGTAAATCAGGCTCCGCGGAAACCCACTGTCCGGTGGAAGCAACCATCAACCTCATAGGCGGAAAGTATAAGTCACTGATATTATGGAAGCTTTCTGAAAATACTCTGCGATTTTCTCAATTGCGCAAGGAAGTCCCCTGCGCAACGCCTAAAATGCTGACGCAACAGCTGCGCGAATTGGAGGCTGACAAGCTTGTCAGGCGAGAAGTGTTTCCCGTTATTCCGCCCAAAGTTGAATATTCCCTGACGGAGTTCGGTCGGAGCATCAGACCGGTGCTTGAATCAATGTACGCATGGGGAACCGGATATTTGAACGAGCAGGGATTTGAGGTAAACTGCTCAATGGAGCCGTTTGATTACACAACATCTCAAAATTGACCGGAACAGATGACAGCGATCCATTTTCCGGCTATCATCAGTATATGAGCAGTATATGAGCAGTATATGAGCAGTATATGAGCAGTATATGAGCAGTATATGAGCAGTATATGAGCAGTATATGAGCAGTATATGAGCAGTATATGAGCAGTATATGAGCGATACTTCCTCCCCGCCCGACACGCAATTTTCACAACGGGAACTCGACCGGCTTGCGGATTTTTGCCACGAAGCGGGAATGTTGCGCCATACCCCGCGTAGCGGTTTCGCCTTTTTGGGAAGCGGCCGCGAGAACGTGGCCGAGCATTCCTGGCGCGCAAGCGTTATCGGCTATGTGCTGGCGCGCATGACAGGGGCTGATCCCCTGCGCGTTGCCGCGCTGTGCCTGTTTCACGATCTGCACGAAGTCCGCACGGGCGATTTCAACTATGTGAACCACCGCTACAATCAGTGCCGCGCCCGCGATGCGTTGCTGGACGCATTGCGCGGCACGGGCATTGACGACGATTTGCTTGCTCTCACAGACGAATTTGACGCAACGCAAAGCGCAGAAGCTGTGCTTGCCCATGACGCCGACCAGCTTGATTTTGTCTGCAACCTTGTTGTGGAGCGCGCCAGAGGCAATACTTTTGCCGAAGAATGGCTTGAAAGCGCGCTCAGGCGGCTGAAGAGCGCAGCCGCGCAAGACTTGGCGCAGGCCGTTCTGCGCGTTGACCCCAACCGCTGGTGGTACAATGATGTGGACAAGGACTGGTGGGTCAACCGCCGCTGAACCACCGATGATTTACACGCCTGAACGCATGTCGCTTCTGATCACGGTGCCGAGCGGCTCATTGTCCAGCAGATACCGTTTGAGGCTTGATGGCGCGCGGCCATCCAGAATAAGCGCGCGCGCGCAGCCGCAATCCAGCGCGTTCAGGCAGGCTCGCGTCTTGGGGATCATTCCGCCGTTGATGACGCCCTCCTGTCGCAGCTTCGCAATCATCTTCCTGTCAAGAGCGGGAATAAGCTCTCCCTCGCGTCAAGCACGCCCGGCACATCGGAAATCAGCACAAAAAAGTCCGCGCGCAACGCGCCCGCTATGGCACCGGCAGCCGTATCCGCATTGACGTTCAGCGCATCATTGTCCGTTGATGAGGCGATGGGCGCGACAATTGGCACAAAACCCGCGTCAAGCAGGCAGTCCAGCAGGGAAGTGTCCACAGCGGTCACGTCTCCTACACGGCCAAGCGCCGTGTTTTTGACTTCCGCGACAAGGAGCCTTCCGTCACGTCCGCTGACGCCCGCCGCGCGCACATTTTTTCGGGCAAGCGCGCTGACGACCGCCTTGTTGACCTGACCGGCTAACGCCATTTCCACAGCTTCCATCGTGGGAGCGTCCGTCACGCGCA
Organism: Candidatus Desulfovibrio kirbyi; assembly: GCA_013374015.1. Lineage (GTDB taxonomy): Bacteria > Desulfobacterota > Desulfovibrionia > Desulfovibrionales > Desulfovibrionaceae > Desulfovibrio > Desulfovibrio kirbyi. The sequence goes on along the minus strand of BLLL01000003.1, from coordinate 79,747 downwards.
AGCCGTCCACAAAATGGCTTTCAATGCCTAGGCGCGTCAATAACGAGGTGATCTGCGGGCCGCCGCCATGCGCCACAACAAGACGCGCGCCCCGCGCGGCAAAAAAAGCCAGATCATCGGCGAAATGCTCGCTCAAATCCGCCCTGTCCATGGCGTGGCCGCCGTATTTTATGACAACCGTTGACATGCTTCTCCCCAATTTTTGTTTTGCGACGTGGCGGATCATACGCTATTTGAAATCAACGTTCAATCTTCATATGCTCTGCGTTGTTTTGTGATCAGACGGAGGCACTCTTTCATGGCGCACAAAAAAGTTGAACGCGTTGAGCCACTCACGCTGAAACTGCCGCTGCTGGGTGTGGACAGCCACGCGCATCTGGACGGGCCGGAATTTGACGCGGACCGCGCCGCCGTGCTTGCGCGCGCCAAAGCCTGCGGCATCCTGCACACAGGCAATGTTTTTCTTGGACCGGAGGTTTTTGCCGTGCGCAAGCATTTCTTTGACGCGTACCCTGAGGTTTTTTTTCTTCTGGGCATTCACCCGTGCGACGGGCAGCGCTGCACCCCGGAAACCCTTGCGGGCATTCGCGTCGCCTTTGCCAGTGAGCCCCGTTTACGCGCTGTGGGGGAAATCGGCCTTGACTACCACTGGAAAGACTGTCCGAAAGACCTGCAAATCGCGGCCTTTGTCGCCCAGATTCGTCTGGCGCGCGACATCGGCAAACCCATTGCCCTCCACTGTCGGAATGCCGAAGAAGACACGCTCATGCTCCTGGAATCAGAGGGTGTTATAGGCTATCCTCTTCTCTGGCACTGTTTTGGCGGCACAATTGCGCTGGCGCGCCGAATCCTTGACAATGGCTGGCATATTTCGCTGCCGGGGACAGCCACCTATACCGCGAATGACGCGTTGCGCCAAGCCGCGGCATTTATCAGCCCGGACAGGCTGCTGCTGGAAACCGACTGCCCTTATTTAAGCCCTATGCCCTGGCGCGGCAAACGCAACGAACCGGCTTTCAGCGTCTTTACGGCACATGCCGTGGCAAAGGCGCGCGGCGAAGACACGGAATTGCTGTGGCGCCGGTGCGGGGATAACGCCCGACAGTTTTTTACCCTTGAAGGTTCCCCGCGGCTTGCTTCAGGCACCTGAATGGCATACCATTGCCCGATAGCGTTTTTTTTAATCCTGCATGCTGTCCGCTTCGAGGTTTGTTGTCATGTCTGAACAGAAGGGCAGGGTTAGTCGCATACTTCCTTTTGGCGTCTTTGTTGAGCTTGCTTCAGGCGTGGAAGTCATGATACATTTATCCCGAGCTTGCTTGGGAGCGCGTTGAATCCGCGGAAGATGCGGTTGACGCTGACAGAACCTGGCAACAGCACGCATCGTCCGGAGCGTTCGCGCCGGTGGCGAATGATGACGGCGTATTGGCGCAGGCGTTGCGTAAAGAGCTGCAAACACGATAAGGAGAAAGATTCCCATGACCATAAAAACACTTAAAGCATTTTTTGTTCTTCTCGTTTTCTTCGCAAGCGTTCAGTCCGCCAACACGGCTGATTTGCCGGATTTCAGCGCACTGGCCGCGCAATCCGGGCCGGCCGTTGTTAACATAGGGACCGAGCGCAGGACGCAGGGCGGCGGGCCTGATGACCTTTTTGAAGATATGTTCCGCAATCTCCCGCCGGGTTTTGACAGATTTTTTGATCAGTTTCACGGCAGAGGCGGGCGCAGCGACAAACGACCGCCATTGAAACAGAAATCGCTGGGTTCCGGTTTTCTGATCAGCGCGGACGGTTATATTGTTACCAATAATCACGTTGTCGCGGATGCCGACGTCATTCATATCACCCTGGAATCATACAACGGCAAGGGTGATGCGCTTACGGCCACACTGATCGGCTCTGACGAAGAAACAGACCTCGCATTGCTGAAGGTGGACGCTAAAAAACCCTTGCCCTATCTGTCGTTCGGCGATTCCGACAAGCTGAAAGTGGGCGAATGGCTGCTTGCCATCGGCAATCCCTTTGGGCTTGATCATACGGTAACTGCGGGCATTCTTTCCGCAAAAGGGCGCAACATACATTCCGGTCCCTTTGACAATTTTTTGCAGACAGACGCCTCTATCAATCCCGGCAATAGCGGAGGCCCGCTGTTAAACAGCGAAGGCAAGGTTATCGGAATCAATACGGCAATCATTGCCAGCGGACAGGGCATCGGTTTTGCCATACCGAGCGCCATGGCCGCAAAAATTATTGATCAGATAAAAAATGGCAAAAAGGTCAGCCGCGGCTGGCTTGGCGTGGGTATCCAAGATGTGGATGAAAACACCGCCAAAGCGCTCGGCATGAAAGCCTCCGGAGGCGCGCTGATCGGCAATGTCATGGAAAATGAGCCCGCGGCAAAGGCTGGCCTTAAAGAAGGCGATGTCATCATTGCTGTGGATGGCGTTACCGTGGAAGATTCTTCCGCGCTTTTACGCGCAATCGCCGACAAAACCCCGGGCAGCGCAACGGTATTGCTGGTTTGGCGTGACGGGAAAACGCGCGACGTTACCATAACGCTTGGCGAGCGCAGATCGTCGGAAAGGCATTCCGGCAAGGGACAGGGACGCGATGAAGATGGGCTGATTGGACTTTCCGTGCGTCCGCTCAAAGATGAAGAACGCCGTGAAATGAGGATAGCTAGGGGCACAGGAGTGATGGTGGTTGAGGTTACACCAGACAAGCCGGCGTCTGAAGCGGATATTCGTCCAGGCGATGTCATCCTGAAAGCGAACATGAAGCCTGTTGACAGCGTGGAGTCGCTTTCCGCCATCGTGAAAAACGAAGGCGTCAGACGCGGCGCCATTCTGCTTCAGATACAGCGGCGCGGGGATGTGTATCTCAGGAGTGTTCCCCTGAAGAAGTAGCGAATTTGCATGCGCTGGAGAATATTATGGTTGTACATTGCGATGCCGGGCAACTGTCCGCCGCAGAAAAACTGGAACGCATTCCGGCGTTGATGAGCGCCTATTATACCGAATTCCCCAACCCTGCGATTCCGGATCAGCGGGTAACCTTCGGTACTTCAGGGCATCGTGGCTCATCGTTGTCACAATCCTTTAATGAAGAGCATGTGTACGCCATCGCGCAGGCAGTCTGCGATTACCGCGCGATGAAAGGCATTGACGGCCCGCTGTATCTGGGAGGTGACACGCATGCCCTGTCTGAAGCGGCCTTTCGTTCAGCGCTTGAAGTTCTTGTCGCCAACGGCGTCACGGCGCGTATTTCAAAAGGCGGAGCTTTTACTGCCACACCGCTTATTTCACACGCGGTATTAACGTGGAACAGAGGGCGAACAACAGGGCTTTCCGACGGCATAGTGATCACCCCATCGCACAATCCACCAGGAGACGGCGGTTTTAAATACAATCCTCCGCACGGCGGACCGGCTGAAACTGAGGTCACAGGCTGGATTGAAAAAAAAGCCAACGCATACCTTGAAAAAGGAAATGCCGGCGTGCACATTGTGCATCTGCGTAAAGCTTTGCAATCTCCGCTGGTTGAAGAATTTGATTTTGTTAAAGTGTACGTTGAGGATTTTGCCGATGTTATTGATATGCGCGCCATTGCGGCATCCGGGATCAGGATTGGTGTTGATCCGCTTGGCGGCGCCAGTCTGCCCCTGTGGGAATCTCTTGTAGACGCCTACGGCATTGCGCTTACTGTAGTCAATAAAGACGTTGACCCGACGTTTCGTTTTGTCCCTTGTGATAAAGACGGCAAAATCCGCATGGACTGCTCCTCGCCGTATGCAATGAGCCGTCTGCTGGATATGCGCGAACGCTTTGACCTCGCTTTTGCCTGCGATCCGGATGCGGACAGACACGGGATTGTGACACGCCGGGAACTGATGAATCCGAACCATTATCTGACCATAGCCGCATGGCATCTGTTCAGAACGCGCGATTCTTGGCCAGCTGACTGCGGAATCGGCAAAACGCTGGTGACAAGCGCCATGCTGGACAGGGTAAGTCAGGATTTGGGGCGCAACCTTGTGGAAGTGCCTGTGGGCTTCAAGTGGTTTGTGCCCTATTTGCACAGCGGTCGTTGCGGTTTCGGCTGCGAGGAGAGCGCCGGCGCCTCCTTCCTTTGTTTTGACGGCACACCGTGGAGCACGGACAAGGACGGTCCCCTCATGTGCCTGCTGGCGGCGGAAATTATGGCAAAAGAAAACGTTTCGTTGAGTGACAGTTACCAAAAATTGACAGCGCGTCTGGGAGCGCCGGTATACCAGCGCCTGGACGCGCCGGCGGATGACAGAACGCGCGCCGCCCTGAACAGCCTGACGACTGAAAGCGTCGATATGAAGACGCTAGGCGGCTCACCAGTGACCGCTGTCCTGACGCGCGCGCCCGGCAACAATGCGCCTGTCGGCGGAGTTAAAGTTACAAGCAGCGACGGCTGGTTTGCTGTGCGCCCGTCGGGCACGGAAGCAATATGTAAAGTGTATACGGAAAGCTTTAAAGGAGAGGATCATCTCTGCGCCATACAAAAAGACGCGCTGGATTTTCTGGAACGTCTGCTTAAAACCTGAAGGAAACCTTTAGGAACGCGCTACCGCGGCATATCTTTTTTGAGCGCTGCGATTTCGTCCGCTGTTAAAGGACGCGCTTTGCCCGTCCGCAACGCGCCCAGAGCAAGCGTGCCTTGAGTTGTCCTGCGCAAGCGCAGTATTGTTAAGCCTAACTCACGACAGATTCTGCGTATTTGACGATTTATCCCCTGTCTTAACCCCATACGCAACAGGGTAGCGTATGGGGTGATTTTTACAACAGTCACGTCTACCGGCAGCAGCATTTCGCCTTCCTGAAGGCGCATTCCGTTGCGCATGGCCGTAATCATTGCTTCTGTCACTGTTTCACGTACAGCAACTTCGTAGGTTTTTGTTTGGTGATACCGGGGATGCATAAGGTATTGCGCCAATGTCCCGTCGTTTGTGAGCAGCAACAAGCCTTCAGAAAAATAATCCAGTCGTCCGACAGGGTAGAGACGTGTGTCTGAGGGCGGCAGATAATCCAGTACAGTTTCTCGTCCTTCAGGGTCGCACATAGTGCAGACAACCTGGGGCGGCTTATTGAGCAGGATATAGACAAATTGCTGAGGTTTTGCCAGCGGCAGCCCGTCAACCGCCAGGGTGTCGCACGACAAAACCTGCCGCGCGGGGTTTGTTTCCGGTTGATGATTTACTGAAACACGTCCGGCGAAAATTAGGGCATCGGCCGTGCGACGGGAACAAAAACCCGATGCCGCGATGGCCTTGTTCAGACGCATCCCTGAAACGTCAGGCGTATCTGATGATATATCGGGCGCGGATTTTTTGAGATTTGTTTTTTTAAAATTCATTGGTGTATTTTGCCTTGTTTTTGCAGACAATCATGGTGCTGGAAGAAAATGGCTGCGTCAAGCTGCAATCAGGCAATGCGTTCCGGCTCAATCTTAAAAGTTTACATAATTAACATTATGGGACAAGTAGATATGCCGCACTGCCCTTCCGAAAATATCTTGACAGAACGCGCCGCTCTGCGTAGTTACATATCCGTGTCGGGATGTAGCGCAGCCTGGGAGCGCACTTGAATGGGGTTCAAGGGGTCGAAGGTTCAAATCCTTTCATCCCGACCAGATGGAAACGCAACGAGGCAGTACCCCATGTCTTTGACTGATACCGCCCTACGCGCCGTGAAGCCCTCTGATAAAGCCCAAAAAACTCTTTGACGGCAACGGATTGTTTCTTTTTGTTGCGCTGTCCGGCACCAAAAGCTGGCGGCTTAAATACCGCTTTCAGGGTAGAGAAAAACTGCTCATCCTCGGACAATTGATCTTGTAAAATCAACCGAGCGGTGGTAGATTTTACACCATGAACAAACGCACAATATATACTCGATTGACGGAAGCCCTTTCCGATACTCCGGTTGTTTTTTTGCGGGGAGCCAGGCAAACAGGCAAGACAACATTGGTAAAGCAGTTTGCCGGAAAGCCTTCTGGCAGGGAAAACATCCGTCAGTACATCAGCCTTGATTCGGCAACCGCATCCTGACACTGCTTGGCATTGCTGATTCTTTGGCGGGACGCATGGAGGTGCTGACTCTGTATCCGTTTTCACAGGGAGAAATAGCCGGCGTACAGGAAGACTTTATCCATGCTCTGTTTCAAAAGGATTTCCCCTCCGGAGGCGCAAAAACGGTTTCGTCGGCAAAAGAAGTGCTTCTGGAAGCCGTTGTGTTGGGCGGTTACCCGGAAGTGTTGTCCAGGAGCAACCCCAAACGCCGCGCCGCCTGGTTCGATTCGTACATCACCACATTAGTGGAACGGGACATCCGCGACATTGTCAACATACAAGATGTCAGTGGGCTGATCCGCCTGTTGCGTCTGCTCGGCGCCCGTTCCGGGACGCTGCATAATCAGGCCGAACTCTCGCGAAGCGCGGGGATGCCCGGCAGCTCCCTCAGTCGGTATATTCCGCTGCTTGAGTCGTTGTTTCTCATCTGGTTCCTCCCCGCCTGGTCAAGCAATCTGAGCAAACGGCTACTGAAATCTCCCAAAGCGCATGTCTGCGATTCCGGGCTGGCCTGCCATCTTTGCGGAGCGGACGCGAAACGACTGACGGATGACCCGATTCTGGCCGGCCGGCTTCTGGAGTCTTTTGTCGCCGGAGAACTGTTGAAACAGAGCAGTTGGACGGACATCCGGTGTCACTGTATCACTATCGCTCACAAAGCGGCGAAGAAGTGGATGTGGTTTTGGAGGACAGGTCTGGCCGCGTGGCGGTTGTGGAAGTGAAGCTCGCGGCCGGCGTGGCCTCGCATGATAGCAATCGTTTTGTCCGGGGCGTGATCGTGTATACTGGACAGGAAGTGATTCCCATGGGTGACAGGATAGTTGCCGTTCCTGTTGGAATGATGTTTGTCTGAGAACGCGTATTGACAGAATCCGCAAATGTCAAATAAAATGTGGCCTCCCTCACCACGGGTTGAGGTTTTGCACTCCTGATTTTATGAGACTTTGGAGGATATAATACTGAGGAATCTATGAACGCAAAAAACACTATGCCTTCCGGGATGCTGAACACGGATGTCCGCACGCTCGGCCCGTGCAAGCTGAATTCGCAGTTGCCCATCAAAATTTGGGCGGACAACAAGACTGTCCAGATTTTTGTCGACGAGGATCTTGGCGAACAGACCGCAGGCCCGATCCAGGTTGAATTTGAATCGGCCGGCCCCCGCAAGAAACTGTATTTTGAACCCACACGCGCTAAATGCGCCATCGTGACGTGTGGCGGACTTTGCCCCGGCATCAATGACGTCATCCGCGCTATCGTTATGGAGTCCTTTCATGCCTACAACGTCCCGGCCATTATTGGAATCCCCTATGGGCTTGAAGGCTTTATTCCAAGCTTTAAACACAAGCTTGTGGACCTGACGCCGGATATTGTTTCGGATATTCACCGTTTTGGCGGAACAATAGTTGGTTCTTCACGCGGTCCGCAGCCGCCGGACGAAATTGTTGACACGCTTGAACGATCCAACATCAATATTCTCTTTATTATCGGCGGAGACGGCACCATGAAAGCCGCCCTTTCCATCAGCGAAGAAGTGCGCAAGCGCAATCTTAAAATTGCCGTTATCGGCATACCAAAAACAATAGACAATGACATCAACTTCATTCCCCAGTCATTCGGCTTTGAAACGGCGGTCTTTCAGGCCACGGAATCTATTGAATGCGCGCATACCGAAGCATGCGGCACCCCAAACGGGATTGGGCTTGTCAAGCTTATGGGCAGAGAATCCGGCTTTATTGCCGCACTGGCCACACTTGCCCTGAAAGAAGTCAACTTTGTTTTGATTCCTGAAGCGCCCTTTGTCCTGGAAGGCGAAGGCGGGCTTCTGCCCGCGCTTGAAGACAGGCTCAAAACACGCAAGCATGCTGTCATTGTTACTGCGGAAGGTGCCGGTCAGCACCTGCTGCCCCAAAGCAACGCCACGGACGCTTCCGGAAACCCTGTGCTTGGTGACATTCTGGATCTGTTGCACCAGAAAATTTCCACCTACCTCAATGCCCGACAGATGAAGCATTCCATCAAATGCATTGACCCCAGCTACATTATTCGCTCTGTTCCGGCAAATGCCAACGACAAGGTATATTGCGGCTTTCTGGGACAGTACGCGGTGCATGCGGCAATGGCCGGACGCACGGATATTGTTATAGCAAAACTTCAAGGGCGGTATGTGCATCTGCCCCTGCAGATTGTCACCCGAAAACGGCGAACGCTCAATATCTGTTCCGAACTCTGGCGCGCCGTGCTTGAGTCAACAGGCCAGGGAACGCTCAAAGGCATGATGCCGGACATATAAGCGCATGTCAAACCTCACACAGGTGGCGGCATCGGCAGGTTCCGGAAAAACTTTTGAATTGACCCGCCGTTTTTTGTACCGCCTTACAGAGTGCGACGAATCGCAGGCCATGTCTTCTGTCTGTGCCGCGCTACAGGACAAAACTGCGTTCGGTTTAAGCGATATTTTGGCCATAACCTTTACAAACGCCGCCGCGGACGAAATGCGCGCGCGTATTCTGAAAAATCTTAAACTTGCCGCGCTGGGCGAGTCAGAGTCTGACTTTTCCATCCCTCCACAAAAAGCCCGCGCGCAGCTTGCTGTTATTATGCGCGATATGAACGCGCTCAACATCCGCACCATCGACAGCCTGTTGCATCTTGTCGTACGTGCCGCGGCCCTTGATCTGAATCTGCACCCTGATTTTCAGCCTGTTTTTTCCAGCGAAGAAGTCCTGATGCCGTATTTTGCCCTTCTGACAGAACGAACCGATCAGGGGGAGGTTACTGTATGGTTGCGCAAAGCCTGTAAAGCGCTGGTTGAACACGGCACACATAAAGGTTTTTTGTCCGGGGAAAGTATACTGCGGCCACTGCGCGGACTGTTTGACGATGCCCTGCGCGGCGCGTTTGATGCGTTATCGCCGGAGGCTGACATACGCAATACTCTGTCTACACTGAAAAAACAGACCATTCAGGCGGCACGGCGTTTTTTGTCTGAAGCGCGCAACCTGCCTTGGAAAAAGCCCGCTCTGGACGCTGTGCAAGGGTTGGCTGAGGGCAATGCAGAAAAATGCGACTCCGCGTACGCCCTTAAACAAAACGTTGCGGAACTTTTTCGCAAACATGCTGTCATTCCTGACAATGTGGCCGAATTTTTTTCCGCATATGCCGCCTGTGCGGGGCAATGCCGTGCGCAAGGCTCCGTGCTTGCCGACGCGCTCTACCGTATTCCCTTTGTTGAGCTTGCACGTGCTCTTGCAAAAAGATTTCTTGCCAATAAAAATCAGGAACTGCCCGCTGTCCTGATCCCGGTATATGCCTTAAAAGCCCTGCAGGGAGAATACGGCGTCTCTGACATTCTCTGCCGTCTTGGAACACGCTTTCGGCATTTCCTGCTGGATGAGTTTCAGGACACAAACGCCGAACAATGGGCGGCGCTGCATCCCCTTATTGAAGAAGCACTTTCCCGTAATGGTTCCCTGACATGGGTCGGCGATGTTAAACAGTCTGTCTATGGATGGCGTGGCGCCAAACCTGAGCTTTTTGACAGTATTCTCAACGATGCGACATTGGCGAACATTGCTCCGGATTCGGCGAGCCATACGCTGACCTGTAACTGGCGTAGCCGCAGTGAAATTATTGACTACAACAACTGCTTTTTCGCGCCGCTTGCGGACAACGCCGTTGCCAGGCAGGTTCTGCGGTCATTTTCCGATGACATGCCGGAACACATTCTTGCGGCAGAATCCCGACAGGTGAGCAAGGCCTTTGCGAACACAAGGCAGGCGTATTCACCAAAAACGCAGCGCGGCGGTCTTGTCAACATAGTGCCGCTTGAGGCGGCACACAGTGAGGAATTGCGCGCATTGGCCATGGAGGCCTTGTGCGATCTGCTGCGCACTGATCTTTGGCGCAGACCCTTGTCGGACATTCTGGTGCTGGTGCGCGGCAACAATACGGCGGGCGCTATAGCGGAGCGCCTTGCGGAAGAATGCATCCCCGTTATCACGGAAAACAGTCTCCTGCTCGCGCAGCACTCTTTGATAATCCAGCTTGTTGCTTTTTTGGAATGTATGGCGCTTCCGGAAGACGATCCTGCGTTCTGGACAGTGATCACCGGTTCCATTTTTCTGGAGCATGAAGAAACGCGCGAACTTTCGTGGGATACGCTGCATGACTGGTGCGCGGAACATGGGCAGAAGCCGCTGTATCTGGCGTTCAGCAAACGCTGGCCGCGTATTTGGCAGAGGTTGCTGGAGCCTTTTTACACTAGGGCGGGTTTGATGACGCTGTACGACACTGTGCAGGAATGGCTGTTGCGCCTTGCGGTGGAAGAGCGTTTTCCTGAGGCGTGTATTTTTTTGCGACGTTTTATGGAAGTTGTGCAGAATGCGGAATCAAAAAATACTATCTCGTTGTCAGATTTTTTACAATATTGGCACGATAACAGTGAAGAAAAAGTTCCCATGCCGGAAAACATGAATGCGGTGCGCGTTATGACCATACACAAATCCAAGGGGTTGGAAGCGCCTGTCGTGATTCTGCCCATGACAAATTTTAGTGTAAAAGTTGACAGCAAACCCTTTCTCAAAGAGCACAACACTCTTCGCCTGGCTGTTTCAAATACCCGCAAACTTGACGCGCATCAGTATTACACGGAATTTGCGCAAAATTGTCGTGAAAATCTGCATCTGCTCTATGTGGCCTGTACCCGCGCGCAGGAGGAGCTCCATATTTTTCATACCAACAGCGACTCTGCCAAAACACAAACGCTCAGCGCGGCAATGACTGTGCTCTGGCAACATGCGGATATTGCCCTGCCCTACACTTCCGGCCGGCCGGAACCATGCGATTCTCCGCAACCCCCTCAGCGCGATGCGCTCACCCCTCCGCAACGACAAACTTTTTTCGACAACTGGCGTCCCATGGAATGGTTGCCACATTTGAAGATATCTTCCTCCTCCGTTGATTTACAGCCGGACGAACAGGATGTTCTGTGAGTGGCGCGCCTTTTTTGATTTTCCCTTGGCAACGCCCTTTTCTTCCTGATCTGAAAAACGTGTTGGAGGCAGTGAGCGACAACGCGCCTGCCCTGCTGATTGTGCCCAACAAACGCCCCGCGCGATATGTCGCGCGGTTGTACGCGCAGGAAGGCAAGCCTCCGCCGTCCATGATGACCATTGCGGAGACGGCTGCCGTGTGGTGTTGCCACGCACGCCCTCCCCTGCGCGCCGCCGGCGAACTGGACCGCGCCGCTCTGCTTCATGCCTGCGTGCGTGACCTAGCAAAAGAAGACGCGCTGCTTTCAGCGCGTTTTGCCGGCAAAAGCCTGTCTGATTTTTTGCCTTGGGGACTACGCCTTGCCGCCTTGCTGGAAGAATGTTTTATACAGCGCGTTCAGGCGGCGGACATGGCGCACGTTGAAGTTGCCGCGCCCGCCGCGGCCTTATTGGGCGCTCTGGGGCGACTGCACAGCCGGTATCTCAACGCGCTTTCCGAACACGGTTGGACAACCCCCGGCCTAGACTATGCCGTGGCCTGTCAAACAGAAACACTGCCACCACTTTTGCAACCGCTTCCGGACAGACCGGTGTTTATCGCGGGTTTTTTTCTTCTCACAAAAACACAGGACTGTCTGCTGCGCAGACTTTGGCAGGCCGGCGCCCATATCTGCCTGCATACCGACCCCCTGCTCGCGACACAGCAAGGGCATTGGGCGTGCGCGGAGCACAGCGTGTGGCTGCACCGCTGGAAAGCGCAGGTCAAAGAGGCTGTGCCGGGCGCTGACTATGATTCTAGGCCGCGCATTTTCTTTTTTTCCGGCTACGACTGTCATTCACAGCTTCAGGAACTGCGTGCACTGCTCCTCAGTGAGGCCGACGTGTGCGCCTCCACAGCCCTTGTCCTGCCGGACAGCGGGCTGCTTATGCCTGCGCTCCACCACATCCCGGACAAAAATATTAATATTTCAATGGGATATCCATTTTCGCGCACTTCAGTGAACCGTCTGCTGGAAATCCTGTTTCGTTTGCAGACCACTGCGACTGAGGATGGCCGTTATTACTGGCGCACGTTTTTACAGTGCCTGCGCCATCCATATCTCAACATGTTGAAAACCGGCGGCGCGTGTCTGCGTGAAGCCCTTCAACCCTTACAGGGCAAGGTGGGCAGATGTTTTGTAGATCTGGATGCCCTGACGGACGGCTATCTGGAAACGATCTCACCTCCCCTGCGCTCCCTGCTTGCAGATGCCTTGCAGGTGCTTGTGCGCGACCTTGCGCGTGTGAAAACAACCCTGCAGATGGGGGACTGGCTCTTGGCCTTCTGTCATTTCCTGATCACATACGGCGGCGACCTCTGGAGTCAGTTCCCCCTTGATGCCGAGGCCTTGAACCGCCTGCAATATACTGTTGCGCCTGTTTTGCGCGAATCCTCTCTTTCGGAAGAATTTCCGATGACTGTGCTGCACGAGATCACACGCCAGACAGTGCGCCGTGAACGAATTCCCTTTGAAGCGGAACCGCTCACAGGCCTGCAGGTGCTTGGTCCGCTTGAAACGCGCTTGCTACATTTTGATCGTGTGATCTTTCTGGACGCTACCGATGACAAATTGCCGGGCAATCCTCCACAAGACCCGCTGCTTCCCAACCCGCTCAGAAGAGTGCTTGGTCTGCCTGACGCGCGCAGTCGCGAACTGGCCTTTGCCCATACCCTGTACAGGCTTTGCGCCGGCGCCAATGAAGTGCATTTCTTTTGGCAGGAGGGCGTCAACAGGTCGGCCTTTACCGATGGGAAAAAAACTCGCAGCCGTTTTATTGAACAGTTGATCTGGGAGGAGGAGCAGCGCGACAAAGCCCTTCTGAAACCTGACGATATGCGCTTCAAAACAGCTTCTTGCACTGTGCGCGCCCAGCAAAGCACGCCAAAAAGCCTGCAACGTTCGTACGCTCTGGACACAACACTGCATGTTCTGTTGCGCAAGCCCCTTTCAGCAACGCTTCTTGACGTATATCTGCGCTGTCCTCTGCGTTTTGCCTGGCAGTATCTGTGCCGCCTTGACCCGTTAAAAGAACCCAACGAGGGCGACGACCCGGTTGCCGTCGGCAACTGCCTGCACAAAACACTGCACGCGCTCTATATGCCGTATATCGGCAAGGAAGTGTGCCGTGGGGATATTTCACGCAAAATACTCAACAAATGTTTTGCCCATACCGTCAAACAGGAAAATTTGCGCCATTTTCTGCCGGCGGACAGCTATTTGATGCTGCTCACAGCCGTACCGTTGCGTCTTGAACAATATCTGAACAGGCAGCCGGAACGCACAACAATTTTGTGTCTTGAGCATTCTCTGTCGCTACCGCTTTTGCTGGCAGGACAGACGTATTCTTTCAAAGGGATTATGGACAGGCTGGATTTGCGTGACAAACGCTTGCATGTAATGGATTACAAAACAGGCTTCATCAATAAATCCGATGCCACGCTTTGGTCAGACTCTGATTTTTTTGAAAAAATACGCACAGCATGCGGCAAAGACGCGCGGATATCCCCTGTCCCACTCTTTGAAGCATTGCGTGAACGCCTGTCCAGCCTGCAACTGCCGTGCTATCTGGCCATGCTCGGTGGTTTGCCAGAAACCCACAATGCCCCTCCGGGCAACGCGGCCTTTGTCAATCTGCGGGATACGGGCGCGGAAATGCCACTGTTTGGCGACCTTGAAGATGACGAGCGGCAGCGCGCTCTGGAATATTGCGAACTTGCGCTTGCCCTAACAGTGGAACACATGAAAACGGCAAAACAATTCGCGGCTGCCCCAGACAGGCACTGCACCTGGTGCCCGTATGCCGCCCTGTGCGGCACATAGGCAAAATCAGGAAAGAGGGCGCTCAGAATCAAAGGATTGCCATCAAATTCTCAATATGATTTCAAAGCGGCATCAGGCTTATTATACGTTTTCATCCGCCCCACACCGCCTTTCTCTGTCAGCGCCTTGCGACTCTGCCGTGCCAGAGCGCGCAAATCGGCAACGCGATCGCTTTCATCCATAATTTCACTGCCCAGTATTTCTTCCAGAACGTCTTCCAAGGAAACAACGCCGGCCAGCCCCGCATATTCGTCCAGCACGGCGAAAAGATGACCTCGTGACTTGAGCAGTTCGTGCAACAGTACGTCCAGCGTTTGCGTTTCCAAAACAAAATACAGAGGACGCATAATTTCCGAGAGGGGCGTATTCAGCCTGTTTTCCTTGAAGCAGCGGTCCAGCGCGCGGCGTTCAACAACGCCCACCAGGTCTTCGTTATCGTCGCCGTAAACAGGAATGCGGCTGACATGCCAGATGGCGGGATTTGAGTAGGCCTTTTCCACTGTCATTTCTTCAGGCAGAGAAAAGACCACTGTGCGCGGCGTCATGATGTCACGCACGCGCTTTTGATCTAGCGCGAGCACATTGCGGATAAACCGCTCTTCATACGGTTTGATTTGCCCTGCCTGACGCGAAAGGCTTGCCGCGGCGCGGATGTCATCTTCTGAAATGTTCGGTCCCCCCGCAGGCGCGGACACAAGTCTGGTGAGCATGCCGGTAAGCCAGAGTAGCGGTGAAACCGCCTTTATTGTCACAACCAGAGCGCGGGACATAAAGGCGGCTACAGGGGCGGCATTGGCCACGCCGAGGGTTTTTGGCACAATTTCTCCCAGCGCCAGTACAATCAGGGTAAACACAACGGCGAAAACCGGCATATATTCCGCGCCGAAAGCGCCGAGAAAGGCCGCGCCTGCCACTGTGGCCCCCGCGGTGTTGGCTGTGGTGTTCAGCGTCAGAATGGCCGCGATGGGTTTGTCGATGGCGATTCGCAACCGGTACAGACGCTCGCCGGCGGCCTGTCCGGCGCGCCGCATTTTTTCAATGGACGACCAGGGCACGGCATACAGGGCGGCTTCTGTGAGAGAACAAAAAAAAGAAATTATCACGGCAATAGCAATGGAAATTGTAAGGGTAAGCATACTGCCTGTCCTGATGTTGTATGATTATGCGAAATTTGTCAAAAATTGTCGGCGACCGGCTTTACCTGTCAATATTTAAGCTTGTGTTTTTTTATCCTTTACCATAATATTACTGACTCCCGTATGGAGAGAAACTATTTGGAGGCATGGCAATATGGTAACTGTGGAAACTGGGCATGACAACGAAATAAATTTTGAAAGCGTCCTTGAAAATTATCTTAGCCCTGATTTCGGCGATTTTGAAGATGGTTCCATTGTCAAGGGTGAAATTGTCCGCGTGACGGACGACAGCGTGCTGGTTGACGTTAATTTCAAGTCTGAAGGACAAATTCCGGCCTCCGAATTTCGGGACGCCACAGGCAATATGTCTGTCAATGTCGGCGACAGGATAGACGTATATGTGGTGCGCAAAAATGAAATGGACGGCACCATCACCCTTTCCTTTGAAAAAGCAAAGCGCATGCAGGTCTTTGACCAGCTTGAAGATGTACAGGAAAACAAAAAAGTTATCAAAGGACACATCGTACGTCGCATCAAGGGCGGCTATACAGTGGATATTGACGGCGTGGAAGCGTTTTTGCCCGGTTCTCATGTGGATTTACGTCCTGTGCCGGATATGGACGCTCTTGTCAGCCAGGAATTTGAATTCCGTGTGCTCAAGATCAACCGCCGCCGCAACAATGTGATTGTCTCGCGGCGCGTCCTGCTGGAAGAGGAGCGCGACTCCAAACGCCAGGATTTGCTCCGTACCTTGGAAGAAGGGCAAACTGTCACCGGCAAGGCCAAAAACATTACTGAATACGGCGTATTTGTTGATCTTGGCGGTCTGGACGGGCTGTTGCACATCACAGACATGAGTTGGAAGCGTATCCGCCACCCCAAGGAAATGATTGTCATGGGGCAGGATTTGACGCTGAAAGTACTTTCTTTTGACCGTGACAACAATAAAGTTTCGCTGGGACTCAAACAGCTTGTACCCGACCCCTGGCAGGATATTTCCATGCGCTTTCCCGAAGGAGCGAAATATACCGGCAAAGTCACAAACCTTGTGGACTATGGCGCGTTTGTTGAACTGGAAACAGGCGTGGAAGGACTTGTGCACATATCCGAAATGTCTTGGACGCGCAAGCTGCGACATCCCTCCCAGATGGTACACGCCGGCGACGAGGTGGAAGTTGTCATTCTGGGGGTGGACGGCGACAAAAAACGCATCAGCCTCGGTATGAAACAGATACACCCAAACCCTTGGGAAATGGTGGCTGAAAAATATCCTGAAGGCACCGTCCTTGAAGGCGTTATTAAAAATATCACAGAATTTGGAATGTTCGTCGGTATTGAGAGCGGCATTGACGGCCTTATTCATGTGTCGGATATTTCCTGGGCAAAAAAAATACGCCACCCGAATGAAATCTATAAGGTGGGAGACGTTATTCAGGCCAAGGTGCTGACAGTGGATCAGGAAAGCGAAAAATTCACCTTGGGCATCAAGCAAATTGTGGACGATCCTTGGGGGCATGTGCCGGACACCTACCCCGTGGGTTGCACGATCAAGGGGATTATCACAAATATTACGGATTTCGGTTTGTTTGTTGAAGTGGAAGAAGGCATAGAAGGCCTTGTGCACGTTTCTGAACTGTCCGGCAAAAAGGTGAAAACCCCTACAGAAATTTACAGGGACGGACAGGAAATTGAAGCCAAGGTAATTTTCGTAAGTGCTGACGAGCGCCGCCTCGGCTTGTCCATCAAGCAGATCAGGGATGAGGAAGAGCGCGGCAAGCCCAAGGAAGTCCACACCGGCTCCCAGGAAGCCGGACAGAATTTGGGCGATCTGTTGAAGCAGAAACTTGAGGAAACTGAAAACATCCAGGAATAATTGACTATTTTTGCGCTAAGCGGGGTCAATATTTATCTCGGACAGGTAATTGACGACGCTCTTACGGCAAAACTGGAACGCCGTTTTCACAAGGCGCTCCAAACGCGCATAACGGTAAAAATAACAGATTACGTCGGGTTGCCGCGCACGTTCAGCAAGTCAAAACGGGTGCTGGACAAACGGTAGACGCCGGCAAAAAATATTGTCGTCTTCAGTCAAGAGAAGAAATCAGGCCGCAGACTGCGCGCATGCCCAACAGGTAACTTTCAACCCCGAATCCGGCGATAGAACCCGCACACGCCGGCGCAAGCACGGACTTGTGGCGAAAACGCTCGCGGGCGTGCACATTTGAAAAGTGCACTTCCACTACAGGTACGCGCAGAATGGCAAGAGCATCCAGTATGGCGTAACTGTAATGCGTCCATGCGCCGGCGTTGATGACAACGCCCTGTACGTTTTCATCAGGAATACTGTGGATGCGCTCCACCAGCGCGCCTTCGTGGTTTGTCTGAAAAAAGCCGACAGTCACCTTCAACTCCCGCGCAAGCTCGACAAGACGGCTGTTGATTTCCCGCAATGTGGCAACGCCGTACTGGGCAGGATCGCGCCTGCCGAACATGTTCAGATTAACACCGTGAAGTATGAGGATATTCATCGGATACGCCCTTTTCGGTAATATGGTTTAATGCGACTTCACACGGACTTCAGGCGTTGGGCAAGACGCGTAAAACGCTTTCGCGTCTTGTTGTTTTTAACAGCCATGCGCAACGCGCGCGCCTCCCCCACCAGCACTACAAGTTTTTTACCGCGCGTTACGCCCGTATAAATCAGGTTGCGCTGCAACAGAATATAGTGCTGCATCATAACCGGAATAACCACAGCCGGATACTCTGAACCCTGAGATTTGTGAATGGAAATGGCGTATGCCGGCACAATCTCGTCCAGATCGGCAAATTCATAGGGCACAACGCGCTCGTCAAAATTCACGCTCAACGCGCGCTCTGCCCCGTCAATAAAGACAATCCGCCCCATATCCCCGTTAAAAACATCCTTGTCGTAGTTGTTGCGTATCTGCATTACCTTGTCGTGCAGGCGAAAAATTTTCTCGCCGCGCCGTACCTCAAATCCGTTGGGATTCAGAGCCGTCTGCAACTGTGTGTTCATGTGTCCCGCGCCAACGGCGCCCCTGTGCATGGGCGTGAGCACCTGAATGTCTTCCACAGGATTCAGTCCAAATCGGCGCGGAATGTGCCGGCACACCAAATCCACAATTATGTCAGCGGCTTTTTCAGGATCGTCCTGATGAATAAAATAAAAATCAGAAAGACGATCTTTGCTTGATTCCAGTAGGGGCACTTCCCCTTTGTTGATGCTGTGCGCGTTGCTGATAATGCCGCTTTTCGCCGACTGACGGAAAATTTCCCGCAGTTCCACCACCGGCGCAATGCCTGATGTCATAATGTCAGCTAGCACATTCCCCGGTCCCACAGAGGGCAGTTGGTGAATATCACCCACAAAAACAAGAGTGGCGCCTAGAGGCACAGCCTTGAGCAAATGGTAAAAAAGCACGGTATCCATCATGGAAACTTCGTCCACAACCAGCAGGCCGCAGGCCAGCGGATTGTCCTCATTGCGCAAAAAGCCGTCATCCTTTGGGCTGTATTCCAGCAGGCGGTGTATTGTGCGCGCCTCGCGTCCGCAGGCCTCCGCCATACGTTTTGCCGCCCTGCCCGTGGGCGCGGCCAGCAAAATACGCACGCGGCTTTCGGCATACAGACGAATAATGGCATTGATAATGGTTGTCTTGCCGGTGCCAGGTCCTCCCGTGAGCGTCATAATCTTGCTGTGTGCGGCTGTCCGAACGGCTTTCAGCTGTTCGGGGGCCAGCCTTATAGGCAATGCCTTGACGGTTGCCTCAATTCCGGATTCCACATCAATAAAGCGCACGGATTTGGGCGAATGGAGCAGACGTTGCAGATAAAAAGCTATCTTTGATTCATAATGATAATAACGATGCAGGAACACTCCGATTTCAACATCCATTGTCTCGCGGACAATGCGCTTTTCCGCTTCCAGAGCGGCAAGGGCATTTTCCACAATGTCCGGCGGCACGTCCAGTTGGCGTTGCGCCGCCTCAAGCAGTCTTTCTTCAGGAAGATACACATTCCCGTCGTCTGTGGATTTTTGCAAAACGTACAGCACGCCGGCCTGCGCGCGTAACGGGTGCTCCCGATCAAAACCCAGCTTTTCCGCCGCAGCATCGGCCGTCACAAAACCGATGCCGTGTATGTCCATCGCCATGCGGTAAGGATTTTCACGCACCACATCCAGCGCGTTGTTGCCGTAAGCCCTGTAAATATGCGCCGCATACGCGGGGGTAATGCCGTGGGGCTGAAGAAAGAGCATAAGGTCGCGCATACCGCGGTGCTCAGTCCAGCTTTCGCGGATACGCGACAATGTTTTACGTCCGATTCCACGCACCTTCAGCAGACGATCAGGCTCATTGTCCAGCACGCGCAGCGTGTCCGACCCAAACAGGGCGACAATGCGTTCCGCCATTCCCGCGCCCACGCCCCTGATAAGACCGGAACTCAAATAAAGGCGAATGCCATCCTCTGCCTGCGGCAGCACTTCTTCGGACGTGTCAAAAACAAGCTGACGGCCAAAACGGGCGTTATTTACCCACCGGCCGCTCACACGGATCTGCGCGCCGGCGCGGGGATTGATCATATGGCCGACACAGGCGACAGCCTCACGCTCCCTGTCGTCGACAATGGGCAGCAAACGTAAAACGGTGTAACCGTTCTCGTCATTATGAAAAACAATACGCTCCACAGCGCCGGTCAGAACAACAACGTCATGTTCGACCGCATTCACCGCACACACTCAATACGCGCCTGAGCAAGCAGTGCGTCGGCAAGCGCAAGAGCTGTCATGGCTGAAAGGACGGGTACAATACGCGGGATAGCAGAGATATCATGGCGGCCGCCCACACAAATTTCCGCTGGTCTGCCGTCCTTGTCCACAGTCTGCTGTTTTTGCGCAATTGAGGCAATGGGCTTTACCGCAACACGCGCAACAATGTCCTGACCGCTGGAAATGCCGCCCAGAATGCCGCCCGCATGGTTTGAGGCAAACAGCCCACCGGGCAGCAGAGTGTCATTGTTCTGTGAACCGGCCAATCGCGCCGCCGCAAATCCTTCGCCTAATTCCACGCCTTTTACCGCGCCGACACTCATCAAGGCGTGCGCCAGCACAGCGTCCAGCTTGTCAAAAACCGGCTCTCCCAAGCCGGCTGGCACATTACGGGCAACAATCAGCACAACGCCGCCCAAGGTGTCTCCGGCGTTCCGCGCCTCTTCCACACGCGCGTCCCAACGCGGCACGACCGCTCCGGAAACCGCGAAATAGGGACGGGATATGGCGGACATAGCCTCAACTGTATCATGCGGGACAGCGATTCCGCCTAATTCCACACAGGCCGCATGGACGACAACTCCGCGAAGAGAAAGAATTTTTTTTGCAATCGCGCCACCGGCCACCCGCGCCGCCGTTTCTCGCCCTGAGGCGCGCCCGCCGCCGCGATAATCGTACACGCCGTATTTGCGCACATACGACCAGTCCGCATGACCGGGGCGAAACACGGAAGCTAAGTCGGCATAATCACACGAACGCTGGTCTGTATTATCAATATAAAACGCTATGGGAGCGCCGGTGGTTTGCCCTTGAAACACCCCTGACAGCAGACGCGCGCGATCCGCCTCCACACGCTTTGTGGAGGCGCCTCCCTGTCCGGGCATGCGCAAATCAAGGTCCGCCTGAATATCGGCTTCAGCGAGATCAAGACCGGGCGGGCATCCGTCCACAATGCCGCCAAGACCTGGCCCGTGAGATTCACCAAAGGTTGTCAGGCGCAGTATTCTGCCAAAACTACTGCCGGGCATAGATCATATCCGGGCTGTATCCGACTCTATACTTTCGCCGCAGTACGCAGATCGGCGGCAACGTCTGTCGCTTCCCAAGTAAACTCAGGAAGTTCGCGTCCAAAATGCCCATAGCAGGAAGATTTTTTATAAATCGGACGCTTGAGATTGAGTCGCTTGCTGATAAAATACGGGCGCAAATCGATAACCTCACGCACGGCACGCGTCAGATCTTCGTCCGGTATCTCTCCGGTACCCTGTGAAGACACCAGCACGCTCACCGGCTGGGCAACCCCAATGCAATAGGCAATCTGCACTTCGCATGCCGGAGCAAGACCCGCAGCCACCACGTTTTTAGCGATATACCGCCCCATGTAGGCACCGGAGCGGTCTACCTTAGACGGGTCCTTGCCGGAAAACGCGCCGCCGCCGTGATGCCCGCTGCCGCCGTAAGTGTCCTGAATAATTTTACGCCCCGTAAGTCCGCAGTCTCCCATAGGGCCGCCAACGACAAAACGCCCTGTCGTGTTGATAAATATTTCACAATCCTTTTCGTCAAAATATCCGGAAGGCTCAAGCACCGGGCGTAGCACATGCTGTTTGACCGCCTGCGCCACATCGTCCTGGCTCGCCGTGGCGGCATGCTGGGTCGAAACCACCACATTGTTGATGCGCACGGGCTTGCCGTCCTGATATTCAAAAGAAACCTGTGTTTTGCCGTCGGGACGAAAAATATCCACAATGCCTTCCTTGCGCACATGGGCAAGACGCTGGGAAAGCTGGTGCGCCCAATAGATAGGCGCGGGCATCAGGGTTTTTGTTTCACCGCACGCAAAGCCGAACATCATCCCCTGGTCGCCGGCGCCCTGGTCTTCAGGCTTTTCACGGGACACGCCCTGGGCAATATCGGGCGATTGACGGTCTACAGAAGAAATCACCGCGCACGTCTGGGAATCAAAACCCATTTCGGAACTGTTATAGCCGATCTGTCGTATGGTCTCACGCACCACAGTGGGGAAATCCGCATAGCCTGTTGTGCTGATTTCACCGGCGATAACCGCCATCCCCGTTGTCACAAGCGCCTCGCAGGCCACATGCGCGTCCGGGTCCTGCGCCAGCAGCGTGTCCAGCACGGCATCAGAAATCTGGTCGGCAACCTTGTCGGGATGTCCTTCGGTCACAGATTCAGACGTAAAAAAATATTTTCCCCTGGTTTGCATGAATTTCCCCTCATTCATTACGCAACAAAATGTTGTCGATGAGTCTTGCCATGCCCATACGCACGGCGCACGCCATTCGCGCCGGGGCGTCAAGGCGTTCAATCGGCAAAAGCGTTTCAGGATTCACCACCGCGAGATAGTCAAGCCTGCCAAGTGGCAGGCGTTCCGACCAGCGCCGCAGCACTGCCGCGCGCAGCGTTGCCGCATTTGACTCTCCCCCGGCAACCATATCTCCGGCATACTGCAGGGCGCGATAAATCTCAGGCGCCTGCGCGCGTTCATCGACAGTCATATAAACATTGCGCGAAGACAACGCAAGGCCGTCCGGCTCCCGCACGGTAGCGCGGGTTTCAATGCGCGTCGGCACATTGAGGTCACGCGCCATACGGCGCAGCAACGCCTGCTGCTGCCAGTCTTTTTCGCCAAAAACAGCCACATCCGCCAAAGTAAGTAAAAAAAGCTTCAGCACAACAGTGCAGACGCCGCGAAAATGTGTGGGGCGCTGCATGCCGCAGAGCAGACCTGACATTTCCGGCACATCCACCCATGTGGCGTGATCTGGCATATACATGGCCGACGAATCCGGCGTAAAGAGCACGTCGGCTCCACAACGTTTGGCAACAGCGGCATCTTGATTCGGAACGCGCGGATAGGCCTGTAAATCCTCGGCAGGGGAAAACTGGGCAGGATTTACAAAAAGGCTGATCACAAGGCGGTCGGCCAAGGCGCGACCGTGCCGCATCAGATCCTCATGCCCGGCATGGCAGCTGCCCATTGTCGGAACAAGCGCAACGCTCCGCCCGCCCTTGCGCCAGTTACGGCACATGTCCGCCAGTTCTTCCGGAGTTGTCAGTTTTTGCATGGCTTACAACAATGGCTCGAACGCTATCTAAATTCGCGCCGCTTTAACGACAGGGAATTTGTCACTGTGAATACTGATATTCCAAATTTTCCTTATCGTTATTCAAGAAAAAAAAATTGTCAATACGCTTTTCAGGAGGAGATTCAGGTTTGCAATGATCAACTTGCACTGACGCGCTGAACTTCACAGCTTTTCAAAAGCTGCGCTTTCGTGTAAGTATACGCACATGGAACCTATCGCCGCGCCACTCTATCCTATCGCCCTCTCTCTGGAAGGGCGGCATTGCCTCCTGGTCGGGCTTGGCAGTGTCGGCTTGCGCAAACTTTCCGGCCTTTTACCCTGCGCGCCTGCTTCAATTCTGGCGCTGGACACAGCTCTCCCGTCACCCAATGCCCTGCCTTTGCTGGACGATTCCCGCATACGCTTTGAGCGGCGAAGCTGTACACCGGAGGACATTGCTGGAAAAACGCTCGTTTTCGCGGCAACTGACAACAAACAGGAAAATGCCCGTATCGCGGAGCTTTGTCGCGCTGTGGGAGTGCTGTGCAACAGCGTCACAACGCCCGAAAACGGATCGTTCAACGTGCTGGCTGTCGCCCGCAAAGGCTGTCTTGTGGCGACAATTTCTTCGGACGGCGCAAGCCCGGCCCTCATCCGCCGCTGGTGTGCCGAACTTGAGGAATGGCTAGTTCCGCGCGTCCGCATTGCTGAAGTTATGCGGCGTCTGCGTCCACTTGTTCTGCGCGCTGAGGTTAACCGCCGGATATTTCACGACCTGGCCGATTCCCCCTTGCAGTATTGCTTGAATAAAAGCTATATGCGCGACTGCAAAGCCCTGTTTATGGAAAAACTTCCTCCGGAACTGCACGAACATATCGCGGAGTTGCTTGATGATCTCCCCTGAATTTTCAACTCTTGTCACCCTTGTTTTCTACGCGCTGGCAAGCATTGTCGGTATTGCGGGAATAATGGCGCGCAGTGCCTTCTGGCGGCGGCTTGCCTGTTTTCTTGCGCTTTGCGGCTTTGTCTGCCAGACCGTTCTGCTTATGCTGGGCTTTCACAAGGCTTTGCCCGGCGGTTTGAGCTTGGGCGCGTATCTGCAATTACTTGCCTGGTTTTTGCTGCTCTGCGGGATTGTTGTCTGGGGCAAACTGCATCAGGAAACATTGCTCCTGTTTTCCGCCCCATTGGGATTGCTACTCTTTGTCATGTCAGCGCCCTATCTCGGTACGCTTGTCACCGTGCCGGCATCATTGCATACGCCATTTTACGTGTTGCATATCGGCGCGCTGTTTTCAAGCCTTGCTCTTTTGGCGCTTGCCTCTGTCGCGGGCGTGCTGTTTCTGCTGCTTGAAAAGCGAATCAAAAGAAAACAGCGCATGGAGAATTTTTTTCTGGATATGCCGGCCATCACCCTGCTGGACAAAATCAACGCTCTGGGAACGCTGTTGTCTTTTCCCTTGTATACTTTGGGGATTGTCACGGGGCTGCTTTGGGCCAAATCAATTTTTGGCGATACGGGCGACCCCAAGGAGGTGGTGAGCGTTGTCATCTGGCTGATTTTTGCCGTGTTGTTTTACAGCCGTTTGCTGAAGGGCATGCGCGGTCGCAAGGCGGCGCTGTTGACGGCACTTATTTTTACGCTCTGTCTGTTTTCCATTTTTGTGGTCAATACTGTCATGGATACCCACCACACTTTTTTTCGGCTGTCGTCCGGGCGCTGACATGGACCGCACGCTTTTTCTTCTGGGAATCAACCACCGCACGACCGGTGTTGCCGTGCGTGAGCGTTTTTCCTTGGCCAATCACTGTGATCAGGAACATTGGGCAGTGCCCTGTACCGCAGCCGTCCAGGAATCAGTTATTCTTTCCACCTGTAATCGCGTGGAAATTCTCGCAGCCGGAACAGAAGAAGCACCAGAACAGACACTGCGGGCATGGGCAGGGGCAACAAAAACAGACAGCGCGGAACTCAAATCCTATGTCTATGTCTACAAGCATCTTGACGCGGCACGCCACCTGTTCAGTGTGGCTTCAAGCCTTGATTCCATGGTGCTGGGCGAACCACAAATTCTTGGACAGTTAAAAACCGCCTACCGCGCGGCAGTGGAATGCAAAACCACAGGCGTGCTTCTGAACAACCTTTTGCACAGAGCCTTTTTCGTGGCAAAGCGGGTGCGAAGCGAGACAGCCATTGCCTCAAGCGCTGTTTCCATCAGCTACGCCGCGGTGGAACTTGCCAAACGTATTTTCGGCAACATGTCCATGCGCAAGGCGCTGCTTGTCGGGGCAGGAGAAATGTCCGAACTTGCGGCAAGACATCTTCTGCAGTCCGGCGTCAGTGAAATTCTGGTCGCGAATCGCACCAATGCCAAGGCTCAGGCGTTAGCGGAGCAGTTTCACGGGTGCGCAGTCACCTTTGAAAATCTTACAAACTGTCTTGCGGAAGTGGACATTGTGATCACCTCAACAGGCTCCACATATCCCCTGCTCAATGCACGAGACATTAACGCAGTGCTTAAACTGCGTAAAAACCGTCCCATGTTTTTTATAGATATTGCCGTGCCGCGCGACATTGATCCGGACGTCAACAATCTGGACAATGTGTACCTGTACGACATAGACGATCTGAAAGATGTTGTTGAAGAAAACACTGCGACCCGTCGCGATGAGGCAATCAAGGCCTCCGCCATTGTGGAGGAGGAAGTTGCCTCATTTGCCCGCTGGCTTTCCGGTTTGGATATTCAGCCCTCCATTGTGGATCTGATAAGCCATACGGAAACCATAGCCCGCAAGGAACTTGACAAAACCCTGAAACGTCTTGGTCATGTGAGCGACAGGGAGCGCGCGGCCATGGAGACTATGGTGGCCGCTCTGGTGCGCAAGCTCAATCATGCCCCCATCATGTTTCTTAAACGCTGCGGCATGGACGGCAATGCCGCGCATGTCAGCATGCTGCGGCGTATGTACAGTCTTGATAAAAAAGCCTGTCCGGCACGGAAAAACCGTAATGCGCTACTATATGATTGACGATCTGACAGAAGACGATGTGCAAACGCTGACAGCCTCGCTGAAAAACAGCTCTCTGGATTCAGGTATCGACACGCTTTTCTGGCTGCCCGTGCCGCGTGAATACCTCTCAAAACTGCAATGCGAGCACCTAGAAACCTGCGGTCCATATATCATGGGAATTGAACTGCTGCCGAACGCTCTGCGCCTGGAACTCCTTGTCCGCGCGCGTGGCCGTTTACGCTGTGACTGCGTGCGCTATGCCGAAAAAGAACTGCAAACATACATGATGACCTGGATTGATCGCTGTCTGACATCTCTGCTGATTGACGCATGAGGCGCTTATGGATGATACGTTGAGTGACCTCCAGAGTCTCTCTTCCGCAGGCGCCGGACTATGCCTTTCAGTGGAACGCTTTCTTTTGCAGGATTTGCGTATTCAACGCGGGGCGCGTTTTGTGATGGGCGTTTCCGGCGGGGCGGATTCTACCTCTCTTGCTGTTGTCATGCGCATTCTCATGCAACGCAATGCCTTTGAACTCTCTGCGCTTACGGTAAATCACAGGCTGCGGCGCGATTCGGCACAGGATGCGGAAAGTGTTCTCGCGTTTTGTAAACGCCTGAATATTGACTGTGCCCTGCGGGAAACGGACGCGGCTGATTTTGCGGCGCAAAACAGGCTTGGACTGGAAGAAGCCGGCCGCACCATGCGGTATGCCTTTTTTGAACAGGAACGTTGCGCGCAAAAGGCTGATTTTATCGCGCTCGGACACCATACCGGGGATTTGACAGAAGACGTGCTGTTGCGTCTCATACGTGGAACCGGCTGGCCGGCGTTGGGCGGTATGCCGGCATACGACGGCGCGCGGCGCCTGGTCCGTCCCCTGCTCTTCAGCAAGCCTGCGGCGCTCAAGGCGCTTTTACGGGAATGCGGCGTCGCATGGCGTGAGGACGCCAGCAATGCAAGCCTGCGTTTCAGGCGCAACCGTCTGCGCCACACTGTGCTGCCCTTGCTGCGCAAGGAGAATCCCGCGCTGGACAGAACAGTGGCCGGCCTCTGGCGTCTGGCGCAGCGCGACAGGGACTTTTGGGACACACATCTGGCAAACGCGCTTGCAGTACATCCCTGGCAAGAGACGTCAAACGGCCTGATACTGCCCAAGGAACTGCTGCGCGTCCTGCATCCCGCCGCCAGACTGCGCCTCTACCACAAATGCGTGCGCAGATTGGGCACGGGCCAGGCACGGGCCGAAACACTGCTTGCCTTGGATGCGGCCTGGGTTGAGAATCGCGGCAATACCCGCTTTCAGTTGCCGGGCGCTCTTGAGGCGAAGCTCGCCGGAGGCGCTGTCTGTTTCAAAAGTCCGAGCGTCATGTAGCGTTTCCCTAAGTTACGAGAACTTTATAGACTTACTTATGACGATATCGTCTGAGTGCGCGACCATCTTGTGTTGCCGATGGAGGCGGACGATGGAACGTGAGATGGGCAAGTTAGGCTTGGCAGATTTTTTTGTAGCTCAGAATGTTATATAAATTAATTTGCAACAGTCTTAATTTGGTGCTAATGCGCGGACAATTGGAAGGTCTACCCTTTGGTTATTCCAGAGGAGCAACTGGTTACAGGGAAAAACGGGACTGGTAGTAATGAACGAAACACCTGTCGCCAACGGCATTTGTTCGCCAGATTCAAACGCACGTCTATTGTCGTATCAAAATCTATGCACATGGTAGCCCTGACAATGGCTTTATTTGCACGATTTCACGTCAATGGGGTAAGGGAAAGATAACCGCAACATCCTTTTGTTAATACTCTCAAATATGCGGAGGATTTCCTGAAGAGGGCGGATTCAGACAAAGCCGTCTTACTGCCCCCTATCACTAGCCCGGGCGAAAAAGAATACGGTCTGATTGTTCCGTCACGCTGTTGCACATGTTGGAATTGAGAAACTGCTTTTCCATGGTGGGTAGGTAAGTGTAAAGCGAATGGGCACAGAATTGCGACAAAGGATAAATGCTCGCTACCTGTGGGCCTAAAGCGTCATTACCGGGTGGGTGCATACAGCGAGAAAACACTGATTAAAATCCTATAACAAAAAAGGGAAATGCCATGACTTTAGAAACATGTGACACATGCTACAACGCAAAAGACGCAAAATGTTTAATAAAAATCGTCAAATTGGGAGATTCAATTGTTCTCCCGCAAGGCCTTTCGCCTTTTTTACTACATCGACAACAAGCGGCATCGTCAGCCGTTCACCCGCAAGTATTTCATCAATGGTTATAATTTTGATTCGTTCTATAGGTTTCCCCAAAATCTCGTTTTTATATGTTCCAGCTGCTACAGCTTCTTTAATCATTTCCTTTGTCGGCGGGTTCAAGGTTATGAAAATTCCCGCCGCCGCGTTTTCGCGTTCTACTGTGCCACGCAAATCTCTAACCATCCCTGGATTCACAACCTTGTTTGACTTTACAGAAAAAAGGATTTCCCGATATTCATTGCCCGAATGAATCTAGAATATAGACGCGTCCGTCAATACCGCCATCGCCACCTCTTTTTTCATTAATAAGTGCTCTGGTATTTGAATAGGTAAGGACAGCCCACTTTTCAAATTCCTTACGTGTCTTGTCATCCGTCCTGTTAGCTAGGGCTATCGCGCTTTCTCTGTCCACAGGTACGCCGGACACGGTAATGTCTTTGATAATATCCGGCCCGTTGGTATCCGTAAGTCTTTTCAGAATAAGGGAAATGCTTTGGTATGTAATGTCAACCCCTATCCACTGACGTTTTAATTTTTGCGCGACAGCAACCGTAGTCCCGCAACCGCAGAAAGCATCAAGCACGACATGCCCCTCATTGCTGGAGGCTTTGATTATACGTTCAAGTAAAGCTTCTGGTTTTTGTGTTGGGTAGCCGAGGCGTTCTTTGGCTACTTGATTAATTGGCGGGATATTCCACCAATCTACCTGAGATTTTCCGGCCTTCATATAATATCGTTGAACAAGCTCAGGATGATTAATCTCCCATTTGGAACTTACATCCCTATGCCCTTTAATTGGGCTATCTTTGAGGAAACGCCCAATAAGACGATAGCGACCTTTTTCATCTTCATATTTGAATTTTGCTTTCCCCATTTCGCTCCATTCATCCAGAATATCATCGTAATTAAACGTATAACTATCTGATTTTGTATAAAAAAACAACGTGTCGTGTCGTCTTCCATACGCACGCTTTGAAACTCTGCCACCAATTCCATAGCACCACACAATTTCATTTATGAAATCTCCTCCCTGTGAGCAGAAGATGGAATCAAGGACAAGTTTTAGATAGTGGCTTGCCGTAGGGTCGCAATGCAAATAAAAGCTGCCTGTTGGCTTCAATACGCGGTGAATTTCCGCTATGCGGAGTGTCATACTTACAAGATAGGCAAGCAGGCTTCCCTTGCTCAACATTTTTTGCAAGCCTACGGTAAAGGTAATCGCCTGTGCGGGTAAAATTCCCCGACTGTTTGTCATTATTTCCTGCAAACCCGCTTCCGCCGCTGTATTCCATTCCCATGTATCCACAAAGGCGATTGACTGCGCTTTATCGTCTTTACCTATGTTATTATAAATTTTGTTATAGTTGCGCTTTGAGTTGAACGGCGGATCAATATAACACAAATCTACAGATTCATCCTTGACAGACTTCCGCAATATATCAATATTGTCACCATAATACAGTTTATTTTTCATACTATCACTCTCACACTCATCTCGCCTTTGCAGCTTTTAGCACTATTTCTTTCCGCTGTTCAGGCGTCAACTTTTCTACCCTAGCCTTGCCATTTTTTTACCGTCAAAGCGACAGCAGCGGGGTTCTTACCATCATTCATTGCTTTCTTTGGGTGTTATGTCTTTGATTGAATCTAATCCTAATTCAAACACATCTTCAACAGAAAGCTTTTTCTCTCCACATACCTTATAAATTTTTTTGAGCATACACTCAGAAATGTTAATTAAAATTGATGCCTTGTCATCTATTTTAGGAAGACTACATTCTCGCAATCTATCAAATTTTTTGTTGTTCTCGCAGTTTTTTCCATAACACGCCGCTACAATTTTGCAACATTCCTTAAGAAGGATATTGTATTCTGAGTCATCTTCTGCATTCTTGACCACTTTATAATTGTTGAACTTACTGGGTTGCGCGTTATGGTCACGATCAAGTAAGACGATTTGAAAAACAATGTTGGCATCCACAAAACCAATAACTCTGCCTTCCCCCTTAGAAATATGAAATTGGTATAGTTCGTTCTCTTTAAAGAACTCCTCGCCCAACCAGTCCTTTGTGCAGAAAGATTTCTGTTTCATTGTTGTCCCTGCTTTGTCCCACGAAATTTTGTGAGCGCGAATCCCTTTCTTACCAGAGAAAACGTCTTGGATTGATTCCTTTCCCATTTCTTTCATGCGTTGTAAGAGAGATATAAACCAATTTTTTTTAGCGGAAGAAAGTCCAAAATTTTTAGCTTGGCGCCAATGCGTGAAACCAAAACTAAAGAGTTTTGGCACAGGGGGTTTGTGGGTTGTGGGCGCATAGCAAGGGGGACTAACGTCGGTTAGAATTTTGAAATTATTATGCATTATTCTGAACTCGTTGACTGTAGTAATTCTGCATATCACGATCTGAAATTATATTTTCACATCTTTGAAAAGCGAGGCATTCTCCCCGTGCGTTTATCCACGGATCCTCCGAATGAGTTAGATACTCAAGCTGATCCCCTGTATATTGCCCATATGTATGAAGAACAGCAGAAATGAGGGAGGCATCTTCGGAGGTAATGCTTTCTTCTTCACAAAAAGTTCGTATATCAGCAGTGGTGATCTGAGAATACATTCCTCTAGTTATAAACCTATCGTAAATTTCTCTTGACACAGGGCCGTGAATCCATGCTTGAAACTCTCCCTCAAAAAGCCTCTCCCGACAATAGGCTAGATTCCATGCTTGGCAATAATATAGAAGTTTTTGAAGTTTAAGGAGGTCGAGATAAACATCAATTTCGGCACAACTCGAAATTATATAATCACATATATAGTGAATATTATGAGACATATCACACCACCCTCTTAAACATGCTGAAATAAGCAAAGGTCTATGCGCGTACCACACAAGTAAGCACGCCAACGAATATTATAGTATATACCGAAGGCGCCTGTTCTAGCAAGTGCTTTTGCTTGGGCGTGCAGGTTCTCCACGACCCTATTTCGTGCGCCTCCGTTATCCCCCCCCCAGGGCCGCGCCACTTTCTTAGTCGTAACTGTCAACAGACTTAGCGTATAGGAAATGAAACCCAAAAGACATGATCATGGCGGTAATAATCAACCCGTAAAAAGATGGGGAAAGCCCCGTCAACAGCGTGCCAATTCCGCAGCAGAGCACGGAGAGGGAAATAAGCCGGTGTTCGCTCACGAACAGCAGGCAAAAAATGATCCCCACAGACAACAGACCCGGCACTTCACGCAGTGCGTGAATGATACCTGTTTGCTGACCGGTGGTATGCACTACGTCCACTGCGAAGTTAGTATACAGCGACATCCAACCCCACTGTGCCGTTGCGCACGTGAAGGTGAGCAGAATCAGATAGCGGAATATGGGACGCCTAACGATATCAGGATGCCTGTTCAAATTCATGACGATTTTTATTTCGCCTTTATCCGACGCTTTACCGGTTTGATCGCGGACTCGCGCGACTTTTCCTCACGCACGACTTTTTCCGCGGGATCCGGCAAGGCATTGTATAAAGACCAGAAGGCCGGGTACAGTTCGGTAACGCAGCCGGGGTTGCCCAGCTTACGATGCGGTTTTGCGCAGGCGGCGAGGGCAAACGCCAGCGCCCAGACAGGTGTGGGCGCGTTCCACACGGTGTGCTCACAACTCTCCGCCTTGAACACATGGCCGTCCACAGCCATCTCCAGTCCCAGAGCGCGCAAAAACCCGTCCACTTCCTCATTGTAACAAAACAGTTTCGGCAGCAGAGCCTCTCCTCCGCGCAACGCGGCGCATGCAGCCAGCGCCGCGGGCAGAGGGAACCATTCCGGCGGCAGGTCAGCAGGCAGGGTTGACAGACAGGCGGCACGCAACGGCGTGACAGCCTTGGCGCGTACTTCCCCATTTTCTTCGCGCAGTTCAAGACCAATGCCCTGAAGTATCCGTACTCCCGAATCAGCGCCTGACCAATGAGGCCAGAAGCCGGCAAGACGCGCCTCTCCGCCGAGCGCCAAGGGCAACGCCAGAAAAAAATTGGCCAATTCCGGCTCAAGTGGCAGATCGGGCTGCGCGGGCAGAGACAGCGGGCCAGGCGTGATATGTACGGTCGCCCCGTCTACCCTATGCCGGGCCCCCAGGAAAGACAGCAGGGGCAGCGTACGCGCAAAAATCCCGTCCCGCTGCGGATGCAGGCCAAAATCTGCTGAAAACGGCTTTACATACAGCGGCGCTGCCAGTAACAGGGCCTGCGCAAATTCCGCCGGCAGATCGGCTGGCAAGCTGACGCTCTCCGGAAACATGCCTGAGCACTCAAGCCGCACGGGCAGCCCCTCACTTTTCGGCACAACAGGGACAAGACGTGCGCCAAGCAGTGGCAAAAACAACCGTGTTATTGAAAAATCCGTCATTTTAAGGGCAGTTTCGCCCGTAAACTTGACCCGTGACGGACGCCCCAGATAATGCGCGAGCAGTAAAAAAAAATTCCATGCACTGTCGCCGACATGCAACACCTTGTCCGGCACGCCCAATGGTGCCGATTCCCTGGAGAAAACCCCCTCGTTCTCGCGTGTCAAACTTGCCCCGGCCTGATTGAGCGCTTTTACAAAATCCACAATGGGATCGTTCATCAGGCAGGGGGATATCCGCACAGCCTGCCCTGTCGCCGCCGCCAGCATAAGATATGCGCGTGTCGCCCGGCAGGCAAAAGGAGCGGCCATATGCAGCCGTACAGGTTTTTGCGGCGGCGCCAGATTAAACGCCGAACGCAAAACGTGTTCGCGGCGGGCGCTGTCCGTCTGTCCATCGCCGTCCGGACCGCTGCCCTCAGGCGATGGCGCGGGCCGTGGCAAAAACGTGATGTCTTGGAGTAATGCAAAAAGATTGCCGGCAAGGCGGAAGTCCTTGCTCACACGGGCAACAGCCGTCTGCCATGAGGCGCGCAGTATTTTTTCATCTTTCAGATCCAAAAAACCTTTTGTGTTGTACATGCGCCTGACAAGATTGTAACGGCGCAGCAACAGCTTCAGGATATCTTTATCAAGATCGCAAACAACATCGCGAAGCAGGCGGCGCGGTCGCGTATTTTGAGCGTCATTCATGGTATGTCCTTG
Organism: Candidatus Desulfovibrio kirbyi; assembly: GCA_013374015.1. Taxonomy (GTDB): domain Bacteria; phylum Desulfobacterota; class Desulfovibrionia; order Desulfovibrionales; family Desulfovibrionaceae; genus Desulfovibrio; species Desulfovibrio kirbyi. The sequence continues at coordinate 46,422 of BLLL01000003.1, read as the reverse complement.
TCTGCCTGATAATGTCTGCACTGTGTTATCCCGAATTGCGCGTGTCGGCAAGAATTGCTTGTTATTATCCCAGATTTTGTTATGAAGAAAGCGCAAATTCTGCAAATAGGGCTTGACGCGAACAGCATTTATCTGATATTCAGTAGCATAAGAACAGTGCCGTTGTTTTTTTACGGCGCGCGACAGAAACCGGGTTTGACGATTCGGCTGCCCGCATTTCGTTGTGCCGGCGGCGATGTTTTTCAACATTTTTAAGAGCTGGAGGACACATATGCCGACATTTGTCGATCCGTCCAAATGCGACGGCTGCAAGGGTGGCGAAAAGACTGCCTGCATGTACATCTGCCCCAATGACCTCATGATTCTTGATTCTGAGGAAATGAAGGCCTACAATCAGGAACCGGACGCCTGCTGGGAATGCTATTCTTGTGTTAAAATCTGCCCGCAGGGCGCGATCACTGCCCGTCCCTATGCGGACTTCGCGCCGATGGGCGGCACCTGTATTCCCATGCGCTCCGCCGATTCCATTATGTGGACAGTCAAATTCCGTAATGGCAATGTGAAACGATTCAAATTCCCCATCCGCACCACGCCTGAAGGGTCAATCAAACCGTACGACGGCACTCCTGAAGGTGCAAATATTGACGATGAACTGCTGTTCACCGAAAAAGCGCTTGCCAAACCTGAAACTGTCCTCAGCAAAAAGCACGACGTGCAGGAAGCCGACAAAACTCTTATGTGCTGATCACCTTGTATTATAAGGAGAAATAATTATGCCTATGATTCCTTCCAAGGAAATTAATAAGGGTGTTGCCATTGCCGAACCGGAAGTCAAAGAGCATCAGGTGGATCTGCTGATTGTCGGCGGCGGCATGGGTTCCTGCGGCACAGCCTACGAAGCCGTGCGCTGGGGCGACAAACACGGTCTGAAAATCATGCTGTGCGACAAAGCCGCGCTGGAACGTTCCGGTGCCGTGGCCCAAGGGCTTTCGGCCATCAATACCTACCTCGGCAAAAACAAGGCCGATGACTATGTCCGCATGGTGCGCACCGATCTTATGGGCATTGTGCGTGAAGACCTGATTTTTGACGTGGGCCGTCATGTGGATGATTCCGTGCATCTGTTTGAAGACTGGGGTCTGCCCTGCTGGATCAAGGGTGAGAACGGCCACAATCTGAACGGCGCCGATGCAAAGGCCAAGGGCAAATCCCTGCGCAAGGGAGACGACCCTGTCCGTTCCGGCCGCTGGCAGATCATGATCAACGGCGAATCCTACAAGTGCATTGTGGCTGAAGCCGCCAAAAACGCGCTTGGCGAAGACCGCATCATGGAACGCATCTTTATTGTGAAATTGCTGCTTGACAAAAATACTACCAACCGCATCGCGGGTGCCGTGGGCTTTAACCTGCGCGCCAATGAAGTGCATATCTTCAAGGCCAACGCCATCATGGTGGCTGCCGGCGGCGCGGTAAACGTGTACCGCCCCCGCTCCACCGGCGAAGGTATGGGACGCGCCTGGTATCCTGTGTGGAACGCCGGTTCTACTTACACCATGTGCTCACAGGTCGGCGCTGAAATGACCATGATGGAAAACCGTTTCGTGCCCGCCCGCTTCAAGGATGGCTATGGCCCGGTCGGTGCGTGGTTTCTGCTTTTCAAGGCCAAAGCCACAAACTGCAAGGGTGAAGACTACTGCGCCACCAATGCGGCCATGCTCAGACCCTATGAAGAACGTGGCTATGCCAAGGGGCACGTTATCCCTACCTGTCTGCGCAACCACATGATGTTGCGTGAAATGCGCGAAGGGCGCGGCCCCATCTGCATGGACACAAAATCAGCCCTTCAGAACACCTTTGCCACGCTGAACGAAGAACAGCAAAGAGAGCTGGAATCCGAAGCCTGGGAAGATTTTCTCGACATGTGCGTCGGTCAGGCGAACCTCTGGGCATCCACAAATACCCAGCCTGAAGAACGCGGCTCGGAAATCATGCCCACTGAACCCTATCTGCTCGGTTCGCATTCCGGCTGTTGCGGCATCTGGGTTTCCGGTCCGGACGAAGACTGGGTGCCCGCCGATTACAAGATCAAAGCCGCCAACGGCAAAATTTATAACCGCATGACCACTGTTGAAGGCCTGTTTACCTGCGCGGACGGTGTGGGCGCCTCCGGCCACAAGTTCTCCTCGGGTTCGCACGCCGAAGGCCGTATCGCCGGCAAGCAGATGGTGCGTTGGTGCCTTGACCACAAGGACTTCAAGCCTGAAATCAAGGAAACCGCCGATGCTCTCAAAAAAGCGATCTACGCGCCGTATTACAATTATATAAACGGCAAGGCGGCTTCCACGGATCCTGTGGTCAACCCAAACTTTGTTTCGCCCAAGAACTTCATGATGCGCCTTGTCAAATGCACTGACGAATACGGCGGCGGCGTGAGCACCTACTACACCACTTCCAAGGCGTTGCTGGATACAGGCTTTAACCTGCTGCAAATGATGGAAGAAGACTCCGCGCATCTGGCCGCCCGCGACTTGCACGAACTACTGCGTTGCTGGGAGAATTTCCACCGCCTCTGGACAGTGCGTCTGCACATGCAGCACATTTCCTTCCGTGAAGAATCCCGCTACCCCGGCTTTTACTATCGCGCGGACTTCATGGGTCTTGAAGACAACAAGTGGAAATGCTTTGTGAACTCAAAGTTTGATCCGGCAACCGGCAAAACCACCATATTCAAAAAACCCTATTACCAGATCATACCTGACTAACCAGTGCTTCTGAATTGACAAGGGGCGGGGCCCGCAAGGCGACCGCCCCTTTTTTTCCAGTGACCGGGGAAAGTGGCGCTTTTCTGGTTATTGTGTTGCAACGCAGGAGGATTAGGATGTCCAAAGCCATTCTTGTCGTGGGCGGCGGCTTCGCAGGCCTTACAGCCGCCATTGAGGCGGCGGAGTTGGGGCACGATGTCTTTATTATTGAAAAATCACCCTGGCTTGGCGGTCGTGTAGCCCAACTGAACAAATATTTTCCCAAACTTTGCCCCCCATCCTGCGGATTGGAAATACAATTCCAGCGCATCAGAAAAAATCCACGCGTCAAATTTTTCACACTGGCGGAAGTAACAGGACTTTCCGGTTCCAAGGGCAACTACACCGTAACCGTTCGTCTGCAACCGCGCTACACAGCACCGCATTCAGTGGATTTCAGCCTGCTGGCTTCCTCTCTTGTCAATGAAGTGGACAACGACTTTGATTTTGGACTGTCAAAACGCAAGGCGCTCTATAAATCCATGCCCTTTGCCTTTCCTGATCGCTATGCGCTAGATGCGCAAAGCCTCTCCAAGGCGGATGTCTCCCGAATTGCTGATGCAAATTTTCTGAACATGACCGAGCAGGCGCGCGAAATAGAGCTTGATGTGGCAGCCATTGTTGTCACTACCGGCTGGAAACCTTACGATGTCACACATCTTGCCAACTTTGGCGCGGGCAACGTAAAAAACTGTATTTCCAATATGCAGATGGAGCGTCTGTCATCATCCTTTGGCCCGACAGGCGGGCGCATTGTCAGACCAACTGACGGACGCGCGCCGCACAGCGTCGCCTTTGTGCAGTGTGCCGGCTCACGGGACCAGAATCATCTGGACTACTGCTCCTATATCTGCTGTATGGCTTCACTCAAGCAGTGTCTGTATATTGCGGAACAAAACCCGGATGCGCGAATCACGGTATATTACATTGATCTGCGCGCGCCCGGCCGCTATGTGAACGTGCTTGAAAAAGTCAAGGCGCAACCCAACGTGTCCTTTGTCAAGGGCAAAGTGGCCGAGGCCGTCCAGGGACGGGACGATAAAGTAACGCTGACAGTTGAGGACGCGGTGCGCGGTGAAAAACTTACCCTGACTCATGACCTTGTCGTGCTGGCCACAGGCATGCAGCCGTCGCTCGCCGGAGACAATCCGCAGCTGCAGCTGCCGCTGGATGAAGACGGCTTCATTGCCGGAGGGGAAGAAGTCGGCATTTTTGCTGCGGGGTGCGCGCGTATGCCGCTGGATGTGACGCGCACGGCACAGTCTGCCACAGCAGCCGCCCTGAAGGCGATACAAACGGTGAAAGGAGGTAGACGGCATGGCCAGTAAAATTGGCGTCTATTTTGACATACAGAATATCGGCGGGGGTCTTGATATTGAAACCCTGGTCACGCAAGCACAAGAAAAGTGGGGTGATACCACGCCTGTGGTCAAGACTGTCCCCGTACTTGCCGACGCTCTGGATGTGATCACGGCTGACATCACCGAAAAGGGGCTGGACGGCGTCCTGCTGTGTGGGGCATCCCCGCGCGCTGACGCTGATCTGTACCGGCTGTCCGTACAGGTGGGACATGTAAACCTGCGTGAGCAATGCGTGCTCTCCTATAAAAACGCCGACGGCACAGTGCCTGACATACGCTACGGCGGCGCGCCGCAATCCGTAGCGCCGGCACTCCTTGCCATTCAGGCGCGTGACTATGTGAATATGGGCGTTGTGAAACTGCAAAAGAGTGAAAAGCCGGATCCCGTGGCAATAGCGGGCGTCAAACGCATACTGATTATCGGCGGCGGATGGACCGGCCTTACGGCGGCTTTGGAAGCCGTTGCCAGCGGCTATGAGGTTGCGCTGGTGGAAAAGACCGACAAGCTCGGCGGCGCCGCCACTGTCATTCCCGTTGGCTCACCGCTCGCTTCACCTTGGGCTAACAAGCAACCCACGAATGTTGCGGACAAAATCAGAGAGGTTATGGGCGCTTCTTCTGTCAAGGTGCATCTCAACGCCCGTGTGGAAAAACTGGAGGGCCAACCCGGCGAGTTTACCGCGCATATCGCCAGCGCCGCAGGCATTGTGACTGTTACTGTCGGCGCCGTTGTGCTGGCCTCCGGCTGGACCGAGCTTGACGACAAATATCTGGCTCCAATGGGTCTTGGCAAGTGTTCCAAAGTGATGACAGCTTCCCGGTTCGGTAAATTGCTGCTTGACGGACAGATAACAGCCAGACGCATAGCCTTTGTGCTGGACACGACACTGGCCGAGGATACCTGGCGCGATGCAAGCCCCTGCGCGTCACCGGATGCAACGCCGTCCGCGCCTGAAAACGTTAACGCGCAAGACGAAGAAAAACCTTTTATCAAAGAAAACCTTGAAAATATACGCCATCTTGCCTATTCCAACGCTGTCAACAGCGTGGGCATGCTGCGCCTTGCCAACAGCGTCTGTGAACAGACAGACGATGCCACGCAGGCCTTTATTTTGTATAAAAATATGACTGTGCCCGGGATTTTTGAACGCTTCTACAAAAAAATGCAGAACCGTCTGGGTATTATGATGACAAAGGCCGATGTGACTGACATTCGTGAAGTCGGCAACGATGTTGTCGTTGAATGCAAAAACACTTTGTTGGGCATGGACTTTAACCTTAACGTGGATCTTGTCGTGCTGCCTACAGGGCTTGTGCCCACGACAGCCAAAGACGCTGTAGTTGAGTTCGCCTATCGTCAGGGACCGGATTTTCCGGATATGGAACTTTTTGACGGATTTGCGGATTCAAACTACATCTGCTTCCCCTACGAAACACGGCGCACTGGCGTGTACGCGGCCGGTTGCGTACGCCAGCCGCAAACTCTGGACGCCTGTGAAGAAGATGCTATGGGCGCGGTATTAAAAGCGGCACAGTGCATTGATTCGGCCACACGCGGCGTGGCCGTGCATCCACGCTCCGGCGACGCAGCTTACCCTGTCTTCAATTTTGTGCGCTGTACACAGTGCAAGCGCTGTACTGAGGAATGCCCCTTTGGCGCGCTTGACGATGACGAAAAAGGCACGCCCAAACCAAATCCCGGACGCTGCCGGCGTTGCGGCACCTGCTTCGGTGCCTGTCCGGAACGGGTCATCTCCTTTGCGGACTACAATATTGACCAGATAGGCTCCATGATCCGTGAAGTTGTCGTGCCCAAGGACTTCAAAAACGAAGGGCCGCGCGTCCTCATGCTTGCCTGCGAAAACGACGCCTATCCAGCTCTGGATATGGCGGGGATGCGGCGTAAAGCATGGAGTCCCTATGTGCGCATCATTCCGGTGCGCTGTCTTGGTTCGGTTAATGCCATCTGGGTTTCAGACGCCATGAGCAAGGGTTTTGACGGCGTTATGCTTCTAGGGTGCAAATACGGCAACGACTACCAGTGCCACTTTGTGAAAGGCTCGGAAATTTGCTCAAAACGCAAGGAAAACATTGCCGAGACCCTCAATCGTCTGGGCGTTCAGCCTGAGCGCATAGAACAGTTTGAAACGGCCATTGACGGATACGATACAGTTTCCGATCTGATTGATGGTTTTGTTGACCGCATCATTGAAATGGGGCCCAACCCGTTTAAGGGTATGTAGGAGGTTGGCAATAATGGCACAATATACACTCAAGCCCGATTCGGATTTTGCCCGCGAAATTGCGCAGGCAGGCGGCGAATCACTCAAAAAATGCTACCAGTGCGCCACATGCTCAGTAGCCTGCCCCATGGCGCCGGTCAACGCGCCCTACCCGCGCAAAGAAATGATATGGGCTTCGTGGGGCTTGCGCGACAAATTTGACTCGGATGTCGATATCTGGCTTTGCCACAACTGCGGCAACTGCTCAGAGATGTGTCCACGCGGCGCGCGCCCGGCGGACGTACTATCCGCCGCCCGCAATATGGTCTACAAAAACCTCACGGAGCCGGCCATTGTGGGCAAATGGATGAGTAGTGCCGGCGGACTGAAAAATCTGTTTCTGATCCCGGCTGTGCTGTGGTTTGTTGTGTGGGCATTAAGAGCGGCCATCAATGGGCAATGGTTTCCTCGCGCTGCAGACGGACGCATTGTTTTCGGACAGATATTTTATGGCGACTACACGATTGACCCCATCTTTATGCTGACGTTCTTCGGAGCGTGTTTCATCATGTACCGCAGTGTGCGCAAACTCTGGGAAATGTTTACGCCGCAAGGGCGCATGCTTGTCATCGGCCCCAGAAAAAACTGGATATTCCACCTTGTAGATGTGCTTTGGGAAGAAGTTGTCACCCACAAAAAGTTTGACGACTGCGAGGACGGGCCTGTTACCGGCAAACCGACACAAAACCGCAAGACAGGACACGCATTTCTGGTGTGGAGCTTTGTGATTCTGGCCTTTGTTACAGCTGCTGTGGCGATGGGGCATTGGGGGGGCAAGATCGTCCCCGCCATCCACATTGAAACCCCCATGCCGCTGTCCTTCCCTGTCAAAATATTGGCAAATATCGGCGCCCTGCTCCTGATTTGCGGACTCGCCCTGTTGACGTGGCGGCGTGTACAGCTTGATCCGGAACGGCTCGGCTCGGGTTTTTATGACTGGTATCTGCTGGGTATCATCTGGCTTGTGGCTGTAACAGGCATATTGTCGCAGTGTTTCCGCCTGGCGGATTCGATTGTGCCTGCATTTATGGTGTACTATCTGCATCTTGTCTTTGTCTGGATGCTCTTTGCGTACCTGCCGTGGTCAAAACTGGGGCATTTTGTGTACCGCACGGCGGCGTTGGTGTTTGTTCGTATGTATGGAAGAAGCTGAGACTAACATATTGTTTGTAAGGAGTCCTTATGTCCACCGACCGTAAAATTTTTCCCGTAGAGTCCCTGCTTGCTCTTGTCACGGGCAAGGACGGCATAGACAGCAAGGATATTGCAGGCTTTATAGCCGGACGTTCCATCGCTTGCGACTGCGGCGCAAAGGCTGTTGGGCCGTTTGCCGCGTCCTGGCTTACGCGCTTGTATCCCGGATTTGCGGAAATGGAATGGAAAGAAGACCAGCCTTGGGAATCCTTTGTTTCCAAAGCCAAAGGAGTATTGGGCGACACTGTCTCCCTGACGCCTATGGACGGACGCACAAAAGCCTTGGTGGATGCAACACTGGACACTCTGGCGCAAACCATTGAAGATCTGCACGCGCAAAAACTTGCCGCGACCGCGCTTACAGAACGCGTGACCATCCTAGAACCTGTTGAAGCCAGAGCGGATGCCTTGCAAAAAAAATGCGACGAGCTTGAAACAAAAATCAAGGCAATGAATACTGAAATGGGCGGCTTCCGCAAACAAATCGCGGAATTTCAGGGCAAGGTTGCCATCAACCACGACGAATTGCTGCAAAATATCAAATCCGCTATCAAGGATGGCCTCAAGGGCATGGTTGTCGGCGGCGTTGCGGCCGATTCCGGTGAAGCGCCTGCGGCTGAAGAAAACGCCGTGCCGGATGATTTCGGCTTTTGCGCTTCCGGTGCGAACAACGACGGTTTCGGATTTTAGAGTGGACTTCTTATGCAAACCTTGCTGGAAGGGAACCGCTTGTCCGTCTCCCTTCTTCTTTGCCGAACCGCTCCCGCTTATTTTTGCATTGCCCTGAGACCATTGCCAATCACCAGAAGAGATGTGCCGACATCCGCGAATACCGACATCCACATGGTAGCGTGTCCCATGAAGGCCAGAGCGAGGAAGATCGTCTTCACGCCAAGCGCCAGACTTATGTTCTGTACCAGTATGGCGTAGGTGGACTTTGACAGCCTGATAAAACGCGGGATCTTTCTGAGATCGTCGTCCATCAGGGCAACGTCGGCTGTTTCAATGGCCGTATCCGTTCCGCAGCCTGCCATGGCAAACCCTACATTGGCCCTAGCCAGCGCCGGAGCGTCGTTGATGCCGTCCCCCACCATGCCGACCCTAGCTCCGGTGTCCTCAAGCCACTCAATAACCCGCAACTTGTCTTCCGGCAAAAGGTTGCCTTTGAAGCTGTCCACGCTCACCTGTTCGGCTATTGCCTTGGCAGTGTGTTCATTATCGCCTGTCAGCATCATGGTCCTGACGCCGAGTTTTTTCAAATCACGGATGGCTTCGATACTGCTGTCCTTCAACGTGTCGGCAACAGCGAACAGCCCCTGCACCCTGTCACCGATCAGGGCAACAACGGTTTTGCCCTGCTGTTCCAGACGCAAAATCTGGTCTTCTAGGCCGCGTGAGCATTTTTTCAGTTCTTCAATCATGCGGTGATTGCCGAGATGCCACTTCTGTCCGTTGATAACGCCGCTCACGCCCTGTCCGGGAATGGCCGTAAACTCGTCAACATCAAGCAGGGTTACGCCATGTTCCGCCGCGTTTTTGGCAATGGCCTTGGAAACCGGATGGTCGGAACGGGCTGCGATGCTGGAGGCCAGCAAGATCGCGCTGTCATTGCCGATGTCGCCCAGCTCCACAAAATCTGTCTGATGCGGTTTGCCGTGGGTGATAGTGCCTGTCTTGTCAACGGCCAGCCAGTTGAGCAAGCGTCCCTGCTCAAGAAATATGCCGCCCTTGACCAGTATCCCGTAGCGTGTGGCTGCTGCCATCCCGCTGACAATGCTTACCGGCGTTGAAATAACTAGGGCGCAGGGACAACCGATAACCAGAATAACCAGTGCGGTGTATATGGATTCAGTCCATATGCTCCCCATAAACAGGGGTGGAATAAGACCTGTCAGGATGGCGGTCAGGAACACCACGGGCGTGTAATATTTGGCGAACCGATCAACGAACAGCTGCATGGGAGCGCGGCTGCCCTGAGCTTCTTCCACCGCATGGATGATGCGGGCAAGCGTCGAATCGGTCGCTGCGGCTGTCACTTCGAATTCAAACGAGCCGGATTCGTTGATGGTGCCCGCGTACACAGTGTCGCCCACACTCTTTTCCACAGGCAGACTCTCACCTGTGATAGGAGCCTGGTTGATGGCCGACTGGCCCTGAATGATCACGCCGTCAAGCGCAACGCGCTCCCCTGGCTTCACACGCGCACGGCTGCCCACCGGCACCTGGCGAATGTCCATTTCCACACAGGCACCGTCGGACTGCAGCACTGTGGCCTTTTCAGGGGAAAGCGCGAGCAGTTGCTTGATGGCGTTTCTTGCCCTGCCCAGAGCCTTTGACTCTATGGATTCGGACAGGCTGAACAGCACCATAACCATGGCCGCTTCCGGATATTGCCCAATGATAACCGCGCCCGTTACAGCCACGGACATGAGCGCGTTGATATTCAGATTCAGAGTCCTGACTGCTGTCCAGCCTTGTCTATAGGTGGTGAGACCGCCGAGCAAAATAGCCATAACCGCGAGAACCGGGGGCGCGTATTCGATGACGGCGTAACCGCCGATTTCCCAAGCGTTCAAGTCGATGCCGAACAAGGTCGCGCGCCATTCGTGAACAAGCTCAAAAAATTCGGAGAAAGCGGCGAAGATGCCGGCAATAAGCAGTTTTACCCAAGGAATTTTTGGCTCGGAGTGGTCACATCCACAACAGGATTTTACCAAACAACGCATATCGTGTACCTCCACATTGACAAACTGATGTCTATAGCTACTATAGGGTCAAGAATTTTTTGGAGCGATTATGAAAATTGGCGAACTGGCAAAGATAACTGGCTGTAAGATTGTGACAATCAGGTATTATGAAAAAGAGGGTCTGTTGACTGAGCCGGAAAGGACGAAGGCCGGCTACCGGCTGTACGGCAAGGAAGACCTGGAGCGACTGGAATTTGTTCTGCACTGCCGCAGGCACGGCATTACGCGGAGTGGGGTTAAAAAACTGCTGGCTTTCAGGGACAAGCCGCAACCTGACTGCTCATGGATCACAGCGTTGTTTGATGCCCATATTGCAAATGCGGATGAGCAGATCAGATCTCTTGAAAAACTGAAACGTCACCTTGAGAAACTCCGGAATCGTTGCGTGGGCGGAGACAGCGGCGCTACGTGCGGCATCATGCAGGGGCTGAACAATCAGGAATTGTGCTGCGCTTGTGACAGAGCTAGGATTTTTTAGATTCTATTCCATCCCACGCGCCAGTTCCCGGCGCATTCCGAGGAATTACCTGCCTTCCATTGTCTGCGCTTCATAAAAAATACGCTCCAGAGCAGCGCTGTCGAGGGGTGTCAGGTTAAAACGCATGCCTGCCTCATCCAGAAGACCGGCAAGGTTCTTTTCCGGAGCGGCGGCGCGTTGCTCAAACACATAGGCCAATGCCTTGCGCACCAGTTCGCTTTGAGAAACTATTGACATCAGATTTTCCTTTTATGGCGCAAAAATGACAGACCGCATTCAGCATATTCGCACAGAAAATCCACTATAGCATCAAGCGTTGTGCAAAACAAGTCCGCGTAGCGCCGCAAGGCGCGGGTCGCCCTCATCGCTGCGACAGGAACACGTTTCCGTATTCAGGTTTACGCCACATGTCGGGCAAAGCCCTTTACAGTTCACGGAGCAAAGGGGGGTTACCGGCAACGCCAAAACAAACTCCTCCCAGCAGACAGCGCCCATATCCAGATAGGGAACGGCATTTTCATACACAATACGGCTTTCTGATTCCACTGTGCCGGCATCTGAAAATTCCTCAAAATTTTCAAAATCGGCATTCACTGCAACAAGAGCATCCTCCGCGCAGCGGCTGCACGGCACGGTTATTTCGCCAGTGAGCGTACCCCGCACAAGGCAGCCTGTGTCTGCGGTAAACAGCGCAAGGCGGGCGCAAAGCGGGCTGCGTATCCGGCAGTCCATGGCGAAATCCTGAAGAAATTTTCGCCAGATGAGTGGATCGTCAAGTTCACAGACCTTGCCCTCTTTGGGGATATCACTGAACGGCACGAAATATTTGCGCATAACGACCTCAGAAAAAAAGCATGACGGCGAGCGCCGCAAAAAACGTCACTACAACGTCAAAACTCAACATGACACAACTCAACAGCGTCAGGCGGCATTTTTTGCAGGAAATCCAGTTTTTTTGCACTCGGGCGCGCCTTGACAGCCATCTCCAGTTTGAGCGCAGCTCCCTTGTGGGTGCATGCACGGCTTGCCAGAAGACGCGAGGGACGTCTGCCCGCGGTATAGCGCGCGCCGCCCGGGATATCGCCGTTATGCTGCGCCAGACGCCGCTGCACATTACGGGTAATACCGCAATACAATGTGCCGTCAGCGCATTCCAGCAGATACACGTGCCAAGGCATACCCCGCCGAAGCGCTGTCACAACGTCTTGAAGCTGCAAGATAATCCATATAATAGTGGTTAAAATTATATGTCCTTGTACCGCGCACCGGCTGCCGCGGAACTGACCAGACGCGCATACCGGCGCAACACCGGATACGGCGTGTCCTTTTCAGGAACGACAAGGGCAGCCTTGCGCGCCGCAAGCTCGTCTGCGTCCACCAGCAAATCCAGCGCGTGCCCGGGGATGTCAATGCGTATCCTGTCGCCTTCCCGCACAAGGGCAACAGGCCCGCCGTCAGCCGCCTCCGGCGAAATGTGTCCTATGGCTGCGCCGTTTGTGCCTCCGGAAAAACGCCCGTCCGTCAACAGGGCCACATCCCTGCCAAGACCCATACCTGTAATGGCCGCCGTGGGTGAAAGCATTTCACGCATGCCCGGGCCGCCGCGAGGGCCTTCATAGCGAATGACAACGCCGTCGCCGGCCTTAACGGCACCGTCAAGGATTGCCCGCATGGCGCTTTCTTCAGAATCAAACACCCGCGCACGCACTTCACGCCGCATCATTTCTGGAAACACGGCAGACTGTTTAACAACAGCCCCATCCGGCGCAAGGCTGCCGCGAAGGATAGCAATGCCGCCCTGTTTGGAATAGGCCTGTCCAATGGGACGAATGACTTCCGGATCCAGAATTCGGGCGTCCATATCCCTGAGATTTTCCCCCACGGTTTTACCGGTCACTGTCATACAGTCCTTGTGGATCAGACCGATCTTGTCCAGTTCACTCATCACAGCGGGTATGCCGCCGGCATTGTCCAGATCCGCCATAAAATGTTTGCCTGCGGGGGAAAGCTTACAAAGATTTGGGCTTTTGCCGCTCACTTCGTCAAAAACCTCAAGCCCCATGCCAAGGCCCGCTTCGCCGAAAATTGCCGGCAAATGGAGCACGGTATTTGTGGAACAGCCCAGAGCCATATCCACAGCCACCGCATTTTCCACTGCTTTTGGCGTAACGATGTCAAGCGGTCGGATTCCGTTTTTGAGCAAATACATCACCTTCATGCCCGCGGATTTTGCCAAGCGCACACGGGCAGCGCTCACAGCGGGCAAAACCCCGTTGCCCGGTAAAGCCACGCCAATAGTTTCCGCAAGACAGTTCATGGAATTGGCCGTGAACATGCCCGCGCACGCGCCGCAACCCGGACAGGCCCGCTCTGTCATACGCTCCAGTTCAACCTCGGTCATCGTCCCGGCGCGCACGCGCCCCACTGCCTCAAAAACTGTAATCAAATCGCCGCGCGTGTGCGGATCAAGATTGCCGGGCAGCATAGGTCCGCCGGACACCAGCACGGAAGGCAGATTCAGACGCACCATGGCCATGAGCATACCCGGAGTGCACTTGTCGCAGTTGGGCACAAACACCAGCGCGTCAAAAGCGTGCGCGCGCGCCATGATTTCTATGGAATCCGCAATCAATTCCCGTGAAGGCAGGGAAAACCGCATCCCTTCGTGATTCATGGCGATGCCGTCACACACCGCGATGGCGGGAAACTCTAGGGGGGTACCGCCGGCTATACGCACACCGGCCTTCACAGCCTGCGCCAGCGTGTGCAGATGTATATGGCCGGGCACTACTTCGCTGGCGGCGTTGACAACGCCCACCAGAGGGCGCTGCATTTCCTCTCTGGTCAGTCCCAGCGCATAGAGCAGGGAGCGATGAGGGGCTTTTTCCAGCCCATTTTTCATTTTTTTGCTGTGTGCCTCATACATACGCGCGCTATTCTCCTTTTTTTTCCAGCTTCGCCCATGTGTCACGCAGTGTCACGGTGCGATTGAACACAGGCAGGGCGTGTGTGCTGTCCCTGTCCTTACAGAAATATCCCAAACGCTCAAACTGGACACACTCTCCCTCCACTGCCATGTCCGACAGAGCCGGCTCCAGCAGAGCCTGAACCGCACGCACGGAACCGGGATTAAGATTGTTCAGAAATGTCTTGCTCTCCGGCACGTCTTCCGGAGTTTCAGAAACAAACAACTGCTCATACAGACGCGCAACAGCCGGCACGGCACGGCCTGCGCAGACCCAGTGAATGGTTCCTTTAACCTTGCGACCGTCCGGGCTTACCCCTCCCCGGCTTTGCGGATCATATACACAGCGCAGTTCCCTGACAGCGCCGGAAGCGTCCGTCACAGCTTCACGACATGTCACAAGATAGGCATACCGCAAACGCACTTCGGCCCCCACGACAAGACGGTGGAATTTTTTGGGCGGCTCAAGGCGAAAATCATCCCGCTCAATATACAATTCACGCGAAAACGGAACCTTGCGGCTAGCGCGGGCAGGATTTTTCGGGTGGAGCGGCATGTCAAGCTCCTCCACAAGATTCCCGGGATAATTTTCGATAACCACCTTGACCGGATCAAGCACGACCATGAAGCGCAACGCGTGTTCGTTCAGATATTCGCGTATGCAAAATTCCAGCATGGCGTATTCTACAGTGGAATTTACACGCGCCAACCCCACACGTCTACAGAACTCGCGCAGGGCCTGCGGCGGCACGCCGCGCCTGCGCAAACCGCACAGCGTAGGCATTCTCGGGTCATCCCAGCCGCTGACATATCCACTCTCAACAAGTTGTATCAATTTACGCTTGGAAAGCACCGTATAGGTCACATTCAAGCGCGCGAACTCTATCTGTTGTGGACGGTACACGCCAAGCGTCGCCAGCACCCAGTCGTACAGTTCACGATTGTTTGCAAACTCCAGCGTACATAGGGAATGCGTAACGCCCTCCAGAGAATCTGAAAGACAGTGCGTATAGTCATACAGAGGATAAATGCACCACATGTCGCCGGTACGGTGGTGGGCGGCATGGCGAATCCTGTACAGCGTGGGATCCCGCATAACCAGATTCGGCGCGGCCATATCAATTTTTGCGCGCAACACACGCGCCCCGTCGGGAAATTCCCCGGCGCGCATGCGCCGGAACATGTCCAGATTTTCTTCAACGCCGCGGTTGCGGTACGGGCTTTCACGGCCCGGGCTGGTCAATGTGCCACGGTATTCACGGATTTCATCAGCGGACAGATCGTCCACATATGCCCTGCCCATCTGTATCAGCTGTTCCGCATAGGCATACAGCCGTTCAAAATAATCTGAAGCATAATATTCACGGTCCTGCCAATCTCCGCCCAGCCAGCGCACGTCTTCACGGATAGCATCTACATATTCGATCTCTTCCTTGGTGGGATTGGTATCATCAAAACGCAGATTGCACTGCCCGGCAAACTCTTTTGCCACACCAAAATTCAAACAGATGGATTTGGCATGACCAAGATGTAGGTAGCCGTTTGGTTCAGGAGGGAAACGCGTACACACACGACCGCCATAGCGGTTGCTTGCAGTGTCGTCCAGTATTTTTGCACGAATAAAATCGACCGGCGCTTCCATACTCTGTCTCCATACTGCCGACGCAGGCAAGCATTTTGCATTTGTCTGATTGTGTCAATATATTATATAGATAATATTTTGTACAGGGCAAATTTCAAAACGCGGCGGCATTGAAACCATAATATCCACCCTGCAAAAAAACACGCCGGCCTGAATAGAAATGAAGTTTTTCTTTTAAGCGCATTGACAGAAACACCTTAGCTATCTATTCTCTCTCGGTAGGAGTATATCACACATCAAGATGACTTGCGACAGGCCGGTTCAAGGAGATTTCGTTATGGCTGAACAAATCACGGACGCGTTGTTTGATGCCGTTGTTACAAAATCAACCATACCCGTTTTGGTTGATTTCTGGGCGCCGTGGTGCGGTCCCTGTCGTGCGCTGGGGCCGACTATTGACGAACTTGCCGCTGAGTATGAAGGCAGGGTGCGTGTTGTCAAAATGAATGTGGACGAAAACATGGCCACTCCGGCAAAGTTTATGGTCCGCTCAATTCCCACAATAATTCTCTTCAAAAACGGCGAAATTGTCGAGCAGTTATCCGGCGCAGTCCCCAAAGAAACAATTGCCGGGATACTTGAGGCAAAGGCTCTGGCATGACGCCATACGATGCCTTGGTCATCGGCGCCGGCCCTGCCGGCATTACAGCCGCCATGTACTTGGCGCGTTCAGGCCATTCGGTTCGCGTCTTTGAAAAACTGACGCCCGGGGGCCAAATTCTGCTGACAGACACCTTGGAGAATTATCCCGGCTTTCCTGGAGGCATCAAGGGATATGAACTGGCAGACACGCTCAATGCCCACCTTGAAGGACTGGCTGTTGATCGTATACCGTGCGCGGTTGAAGCTGTTTCGGGTTCGGCTGGTCAGTTCCTTTTACGTGTTGACGGCAGGGACTATCCGGGCAAAACCGTGCTGGTCTGCACAGGGGCAAATCATAAAAAACTTGGCATTGATGGAGAAACACGCCTGCTTGGTCACGGAGTTTCCTACTGCGCCATCTGTGACGGAAATTTTTTTCGCGGGCAGTCGGTTGCCGTTGTCGGCGGCGGCAACAGTGCTCTGGAAGAAGCCCTGTATCTGGCAAATATCGCGGCCAAGGTGACGCTGATACACAGACGGGAAGAATTCAGAGGGCATGAAATCTACCTCAACCGCCTTGAGAAAATGTCTGACAAAGTAGATGTTCAACGCAGTTCTATTATCACACAACTGTGCGGAGATGACCACCTTACAGGGCTTACGCTGAAAAATGTGCAAAGCAATGCGGAAAAATATCTTGCGATGGACGGACTTTTTATTTATGTGGGTAGTGTGCCTGCGGCACAATTTCTGCCGGATACGGTAGAACGCGACGCCCAAGGTTTTATTGTGACAGACACAGAAATGCGCACATCTGTCCCGGGCATATTCGCGGCAGGTGATATTCGCTCCAAACACTGCCGTCAGGCGATCACCGCAACGGGTGACGGCGCAACAGCCGCTCAGGCGGCTTTTCTCTTTCTGGAACAGATCCATGCATAACAAACTCCTTTGCTGCCTCACACTTGGCGTCAGTATTTTTCTGGGTTCCGCATGCGGCATTATTGATATGGTATACCTGCCGCCTGCCGAAGACACCGCGCAGGAAATTTTTGAAGCGGCAAACGATGCCATGAGTGAAAAAAACTATGTGCGCGCTGTTGAGCTGTACAACAAACTACGCGACTCCTACCCCTTCAGCCCGTATGCGCTTGAAGCGGAACTTTCGTTGGCTGACGCCTATTTTCTGGACGAGGACTATATACTGGCGGCAGAAACCTATAAGGACTTTGAATCTCTCCACCCACGTCATGAGGCCATCCCCTATGTCCTGTATCAGACGGGCATGTCGCTCATGAAGCAATTCCACTCCGTTGACAAAGCCACCACAGAACTGCAAGAAGCCTATGACCTTTTTAACCGCCTGCATCAAAGCTATCCGGACTCCCAGTATGCCTCAAGCTCAGGAGAACACATGGCCACATGCCGCAAACTCATGGCCGAACACGAACTCTATGTCGCCGATGTCTTTTGGCACATGAAAAAATACGGGCCGGCGTGGCGGCGCTATGACTATGTTGTGGAAACATTCAAAGAGGTGCCCGAAGTAGCTGAACATGCTAAAGAAAAAGGGCTGGCCGCCTATCACTACTATCGCGAGGAGCAGTCTGTCGAAACACGCCAGAAGCGGCAGGGTTCTTGGAAACAGTGGTTTAACTGGCTCTAGACACGTACGCCAGCTCTACGCATCCTGCGGTAAATTCGTACCTGACGCATCCACTAGGCATTGCCACAGATCCGTTATGCCGAAACGCTTTTCCGAGGATGTGACCAAAGGCTTTTTCCCAAGCAGATCACTCCATTCTTTTTGCCTGTGAGCAATCTCTTTTTGCGTGCATTTATCGGCCTTTGTCAGAATACCCAACAAAGAAAACCGCATATCGCGCGCAAAAGCGAAAAGGCGCAGATCAGGCCGTTGAGGCGGCAAACGGCAATCCAGCAAAAGTACAAGAGCTGCTGGGGGCACTGCCCGCGTTAAATAGGCTTCCAGCAAAAGCCCCCACTGCCGCTTTTCGTTGCGCCCCGCGCGGGCATAGCCGTACCCGGGCAAATCAACCAGATAAAAATTATAGGGCGATACACAATAAAAATTCACAGAACGTGTCTTCCCTGGCGTCGCGCTGACTTTGGCCAGTTTTTTACGACCGGCCAACGCATTGATCAATGAAGATTTTCCCACATTGGAACGACCGGCCAACGCAATCTGCGCTCCACACAATTCCGGAAGCTGATCTGCCGTATAGGCCGTGGTTGCAAGCTCAAGGCTGATATGTCTTGACAACAAGGCTGTTTTTGCAGAAAATATTAAATTCATACGCGCCCCATACGTACAAATCCTAACAGCTTTTATGCGCAGTGGCAAACGCCAGGCACACGCGCCGGATATTCGGGAGGTTTCATGTATTCTACAACCGATTTTCGCAAGGGTCTTAAAATTGAAGTGGAGGGCACGCCTTTTGAAATAGTGGATTTTCAGCATTTCAAACCCGGCAAGGGCGGCGCGATGGTACGCACAAAACTGCGCAACATTCTTACCGGAAGAATGCAGGACAACACCTTTCGCTCCGGCGAAAAAGTTGAAAAACCCGACCTTGAAACCCGCGACATGCAGTTTCTGTATCGTCAGGATGATGGGCTTATCTTCATGGACATGACAACCTATGAGCAGCTGCCCATGTCTGCCGCGACGACAAGCGGCAAAGAGGGCTTTCTCAAAGACGGACAGGAATGCCGCGTCCTGCTGTATCAGGGCCGTCCTCTGGATATTGACATACCGCTTACCATTGTCCTAGCAGTCTCCAATACCGATGCGGGGGCCAAGGGCGACACGGTGAGCAATGTGACAAAACCCGCCACGCTCGAAACAGGTCTTATAGTGCAGGTTCCCATCTTTGTTAACACGGGTGATCGAATCAAGATTGACACGCGCACCAAGGAATATCTCGGCAGAGAATAACAGGGAGACACCTCTACGAACGCGCACAAATTCGGCCAGGAACTATTCGGGCTGTTCCTTCTGTTCTGGGCATTGCTGCTGCTGCTCAGCCTGCTCAGCTTCAACGCCGGCGACACCGGCCTCAATCATATCAACAGCGGGCGCCCGACACCACAAAACGAGGTGGGCTTTTTTGGTGCCTATATAGCGGGATTTCTCAGTGATGTCTTTGGCGTTGCCTCCCTTCTGTGGCCTTTTGTCTTTGCGGCGCTGGGAGCGGCGTATGTTTCCTCATCCTACACGATACACTGGTGGCGCTGGTGCGGGTTTTTTCTGTTGACCGTCTGCCTGCTTGTTGTGAGCGCCGCCTGGGACTTCTCTCTGGGTGATCTCCGGGGCGGGGGTTTTGTGGGCAGCACGCTACACCACAATGTCGCAAAATATTTAAGCCCTGTTGGTTCAGCCCTGCTTTGGTCATTTCTCTTCATTGTAGGGCTGCAACTGGCTTGTGACATTTCCTGGTTCAGTCTGCTTGCCCGCTGCGCGCAAAAATTCCATACCACTAAACCTGCCTCCGCGCCAACACCTCTGGCGGCGTGGCGACAAAGACTTTCAAAATTTTCACCCAGGCAAGCTCTGGATCATGTGTTAAAAACGTCCCTTGCCCTCCTTGCAAAATGGCGTGACGAACTGGGCGACATACGGCCGATGGCTAAGCCGCTTCCCACTGTGTATGATGAAAATTTAAACGCGTGCACTCCTCCGGAAAACAGTGACGAGCTTTTCCCGCCTGACACGCCCCCTGTCGCGGCGGACAGTCGCCCCCCTCAAACATCAGTGTGGAAAGCCATTGCCGCTACACGAAAAAGAACTTCTCTTCCCCTGCCCGATATCGGCCTGCTTACACAGCCTCAGCCAAGGCGCGGCGCAACGTTGGAAAACCGTGAGGCCAAGGGCAAAACCCTGATAGCCTGCCTCAAAGATTTTGATATCCAGAGCGAGCTTGTACGCATCACGCCCGGCCCTGTCGTCACCATGTACGAAGTGCGCCCGGCGCCTGGCACCCGCGTCAGCCGCATATCCAACTTAAACGACGACTTGGCGCTAACACTCAAGGCCACATCCATACGCATTCAGGCTCCCATACCTGGTTCGGACACTGTCGGCATTGAAATCCCCAACGAAAATCGCGAAACCGTCAGCTTTCACGAATTGGCGTCGTCTGAGGCCTTTGTTAAAGACAAGGGACAATTGACCATGATTTTGGGTAAGGATATTGCTGGGCAACCCTTTATGGCTGATCTGGCCGCCATGCCACACCTGCTCGTTGCCGGCGCCACGGGCGCAGGCAAAAGTGTGTGCCTGAACAGCATACTGGTGAGCCTGCTCTACAAAACACGCCCGGAGGACATGCGGCTTTTGCTGGTAGACCCCAAACGCATTGAAATGGCCGTCTATGCCGATGAACCACACCTCGTCCATCCGGTTGTCACCGAAACGGATGATGCCCAAAACGCCCTGAAATGGGCTGTCCATGAAATGGACAGACGCTACGACGCCATGGCGCGCTTACGGGTACGCAACATCTTGGGCTTTAATCAAAAACTTGCCGCTTTTGGCAATGACCTGCCGCCGACCTTTGAAAATTTGGAGCCTTTGCCCTACCTGGTGATCGTCATTGACGAGCTGGCGGATCTGATGATGACAGCCGCCCGTGAAGTTGAAACCAACATTGTGCGTCTTGCCCAGCTCGCGCGGGCTGCCGGTATTCATATGATTTTGGCCACACAACGGCCAAGCGTTGACGTTGTGACAGGTCTTATAAAGGCAAATTTCCCCTGCCGCATTTCTTTTCATGTCCCTTCAAAACACGATTCACGCACTATTCTTGACCAAGTGGGCGCGGAGCATCTGCTTGGACGGGGCGACATGCTGTTCAAGCCGAGCGGCGAACGCCTGAGACGACTGCACGGTCCTTTTCTCAGCGATGAAGAGGTGCAGAATGTGGTGGCCTACTGGAAAAATCAGATGCCCCCTACCTACACGATTGACTTTGCCGAATGGAATGCCGAAACAGTTTCCGGAAACGGCGACATGGGCGGCGATGCGGCCAGAGAACCCCTCTACGCGGATGTTCGCGCCTTTGTTGCCGACCAGGGGCAAGCCTCCATTTCCCTTATCCAACGGCGATTCAACATCGGCTTTAACCGTGCGGCACGGATTGTTGAACAGTTGGAAAAAGATGGCATCATCGGGCCGGCGTCAGGTAGCAAACCACGGCAGCTTATCAGATAACAGGAAATTTTTATGCGATTTTTTTTCACCCTCACACTACTCGTATTCTGCCTGTCCCCTCTCTCTCATGCGGCTGCTCTGACAGACGACATTCAGCAGCGCTATGCCCAGACGACATCATTTTCAGCAAATTTTGAACAAACGCTCACTCACAAAGAAAGCGGCGCTATAGAAAAACGGCGCGGCGTCCTGCTTTTTCAAAAGCCGCTGCTGATCCGCTGGACCACGGAAAAACCACATACGGAAATTTTGGTGGCTACTAGGCAGGAAATCTGGGATTATTTGCCGGATGAAGAAATTGTATACAAATACCCGCTCGACATGCTCAAGGATTCCGGTGGAATCATTCAGGTGCTTACAGGACAGGCGGCGCTGACAAAAGATTTTGAGGTCAAATCCGACGGCACGGAAAACGGTCTTGCCAAACTGCGTCTTTACCCAAAAAAACCGACACCGCAGCTTGTGGAAGCCGTCATCTGGGTTGAATCGGGCTATATACGCAGAACCGCTATCACAGACTTTTACGGCAATACCAATGATGTGCGTTTTACAACATTCACGCCCAACGCAAAGACAAAAGCTTCCGACTTTACATTCACGCCGCCCAAAGATGTGGAGATGGAAGACAGAACCAGCGCCAAAACTCAAGAAAAAGAATTGTTCAGATAAAAACAGTGCGGATTCGTCTGTATTATGACACACTCTCCAGAAGTACTCGTTCTTTTTTCCGGCGGACTGGACAGCCTGCTCTCCGCCCTGCTTTTACTGGAGCAAGGTGTGCGTGTGCGTTGTCTGCACGCTGTGTCACCTTTTTTCGGCAACAAAAATTCCCTGCCGCTTTGGAGCGCGCGCTATGGCCTAGATATTCACGCGCTGGACGTTGGGGACGAATTTGTGGAAATGCTGCGCGCCGGGCCAACGCACGGCTACGGCAAAATTATGAATCCCTGTGTGGACTGTAAAATTTTATTGTTGCGCCGCGCGCGGCAATATATGGAAAAAACCGGGGCGCAGGCCTTGGCCACGGGCGAAGTTCTGGGACAACGGCCCATGTCGCAACGGCGGGATGCCATGAATGTGATCGCGCGTGAAGCGGGTGTGGACGGCCTGCTTGTGCGCCCTCTCTGCGCGCAACGCCTGCCGCCAACTCCTGTTGAAAAAAAAGGGATTGTTGACAGAGCGCGTCTGCTCGGCTTTTGTGGACGCGGGCGCAGTGAACAACTGGCGCTGGCCGCGCGCTTTCGTCTTGAACATATTCCCACTCCCGCCGGCGGATGCCGGCTCACAGAGCGCGAAACGGCACGGCGCTACTGGTCTGTGCTTACGCGGCTTGCACAACCGCAAGCGGCTGATTTCGCCTTGGCCAACCTAGGACGACAGTTTTGGGGCGACGGCGGAAATGAAAGAAAAAATGAAGGCGGATACTGGCTGTGCATTGGGCGCAACTGTGAGGACAATGCCAAACTTGAGGCCTCGGCGCGTGAAGCCGATGCCTTGCTTGTTCTTGCCGATGCGCCGGGGCCTGTGGGGCTTGCCAGAGGCGGCGCGCAGTGGCCGGATGGTGCGCTTGCACAGGCCTGCGCATTAACGGCATCGTACGCGCCCAAGGCCATGGGACAAGGCGCCGGCGCGCGCGTCCGGACAAACAAAAACCGTGTGTTGACAGTTATGCCCGAACGCATGACCTTTTTTGAAGAAACGCCGACCTGGGAAACAACGCGTCCAAAAATTCGGGCAACAACACGCCAACTGATCAATGAGCGCCGCAACAGATCTAGTGCCCTGTAATGCCGTATTTTTTCAGCTTGTACTGTAAAAGACTTTTTGAAATACCCAAACATTCCGCAGCCTTAACCTGTACAAGATCAGAGCGCACCAGAGCGCGGCGGATAAGCGCCGCCTCAATTTTTTCCAGAGTGTCAGCCAGGTCCAGTTGCACGGGCAGCAGGTCCACAGCGCTTTTGAACTGCGCTTCTTCGTTGCGGATTTCCGGAGGCAAATTGTCCACATCAATCACTGCGCCGGGCACCAGCACCATACAGCTTTCCACCACGTTTTCCAGTTGGCGGATATTGCCCGGCCATTCGTAGCCCAACAGGTAATTAAGCGCCTGGGTGCTGAACGTCTTTTGCTGTATGGGGTTTTCCGCAATGATTTTTTCCATAAAATACGCCACCAGAGGAAAAATATCTTCCCTGCGTTCACGCAGGGGCGGCAAAGGAATCTGCACCACATTCAACCGGTAGTACAGATCATCACGAAACAGCCCCCGCTCAACAAGTGAAACCAAATTTTTATTGGTAGCGGCCACCACACGGATATCCACATCAATGGGTTTACTGCCGCCGACACGCTCAAAACATCGCTCCTGCAAGACACGCAGCAGCTTTACCTGCAAGTCAGACGTCAACTCGGCAATTTCATCCAAAAAAAGCGTGCCGCCGTCCGCCTGCTCAAAACGGCCTCGACGCATTGCCACAGCGCCGGTGAAAGAACCTTTTTCGTGACCAAAGAGTTCGCTCTCCAGCACACCGGCATTAAGAGCCATGCAGTTTACGGAAATAAAGGGCTTGTCCTTGCGCAAACTCGTGTAATGGATGGCGCGCGCCACAAGCTCCTTGCCCGTGCCCGATTCTCCGGTAAGCAACAGCGTGGAACGGCTGGGCGCGACACGGTCGATCATGACCAACACATCGCGTATGGCCTGGCTGCGCCCCACAATCTTGTGTACGCCATATCTGTCTTCCATGGATTCCAGCAAAAGGCGATACTGGCGATGCGTATGTGAAAGCTCCGCCGCATTGTGGACGGAAAGCAGAAGTTCGTCGTTTGAAAAGGGTTTTGTAATATAATCAAAAGCACCGTACTTCATCACCTCCACCGCGCTTTCAATGGAGCCGAACGCTGTCATTATCAGGACGGGAATATGCGCCCAGTTTTTCTTGACGTGCTGCAACACCTCCCTGCCCGACACTCTGGGCATTTTCATGTCGGTCACTACTACATCCACCTCGCTCTCACTCAAAAAGGTGAGCGCGATTTCAGGATCGCTCACAGATGTGACCGCATACCCTTCGTCTTCCAGCAATGTCTGCAAAACCAGCAAATAATTTTTTTCGTCATCAATAACAAGAAGGTGTGTTTTTTCGCTCATCTTGGGGAACTATCTCCTTACCTGCTCCACTGCCAGTGGCAGGAAGTATGTGCGCGTCAAAAGGCATTTGTCAAGTAGCCCTTAAGAATAAGACTCAGTCTCACATCCGTAAGCGCCTCCAGTTCCGCCGCAACATTGCTGTCGGCTTCACGCAATTCGGCCAGAATTTCCTTATCGCGCTCAATCAGCTTCAGCGCGACCCAGCGCGGGTGATAGTTCAGTATCCCCGCAATGATCAAGGCTGTCTTCACACCAGTCGTCAGTGTGCAATGGTTTTTTTCAAGTGGAAATAAAAAGTGTGTTTTTGCAAAACAAAAAACTCCTTGCCCGTCAGCGGAATCTGGTACATACTCAACCTGTTGTCAACCCATAACCGGAGAGTCCTTATGAGCGTCCTTCTTGTGAACGGCAGTCCGCATCCAACCGGCTGCACCTTTACGGCATTGTCCGCTGTGGCGAGCCAACTGGAAAAAAATGACCTGCAAACCCAACTCTTCCAACTGGGCACACAGTCAATACGCGGCTGTATCGCCTGCAACAAATGCGCCAAAACCGGCTACTGTATTTTTAACGACGATCCGGTAAACGAGCTTGTGGGCACACTCTCCCGGGCCGAGGCGCTGGTTGTCGGTTCGCCGGTCTACTACGCCGGACCGAACGCTTCTCTCTGCGCCTTGCTGGATCGGGTGTTTTACAGAAAATCAGCCGGATATGCCTTCAAACCGGCCGCCGCCGTGGTCAGTTGCCGCCGGGGCGGGTCAAGCGCTTCCTTTGACCGTCTCAACAAATATTTCACCATTGCGCGTATGCCCGTTGTCGCCTCACAGTACTGGAATTCCGTCCACGGGAACACGGCGGACGAAGTACGCCAAGATAAGGAGGGCCTGCAAACCATGCGCGCGTTGGGCGACAATATGGCCTGGCTTGTCAAGTGCATAGCCGCCGGCAAGGCTGCCGGCATAGACGCGCCTGTGCCTGAAACGTGGGAGCCTACAAACTTTATCCGTTAGAGGCATCGTGGCAAGGCGCTCGGCTGCGGCATAACATATTTCTGTAATTCACAAAAATAGTGTAGCATCGTGCTCCAGCCACAGATTCAGACGCAGTGTTTGGGCGTAGCCAAATTCAGGCTTTTTTCCGCCGCTCCCACAAACGCATTTCTTTCATTTTTTTCCTGCGTTCACGCAGCAACGCTTTTGCTATCAATGGAGTTTTCTGCTTTAATCCCCATTTTTCCTTATATTCCTTAGCGCTCAATCCATGCACGGCAAGGTGACGCGAAGAAAGTATCTTGAATATTTTGCCGCATTCAAGGCAGGAAACAGACTTTTCCTTGATACTCTTTGTCGCGTCAACATCAGTCTGAAGATCTTCCGTCTGTTGCGAGCAGGATGCAATAGCACGGATACCGCTTGAAAGCTTCTTAACCATTGAAGTAATTTCGTCTTCCGTCATTGGCCTCGTGGACGCCTGCGCTTTGACAATCGCCAATGCCTCAACCATATAATCATCCATGTCTTACTCCTCCTTTACGGATAAACATAAAATGGAAAAAATCTACAGAACTCTATATTGTTCCACAACGCATAGCAAGAAATAATTTCACTGCAACGCATATTTCCGAAAAAAATCTTCTTTGCCAAATGCCCGCCATTCAGGCTACAGGTATTCGCATGCCCAAGCATCAAGCGCAACGTCAAGAAGGCATGTTTTGAAAACACTATTTCCAGTCGCGGATCCCACGCATATTGTCATTTTTGCGCTCATCACAGCGCTTTGTCTGCTCGGCGACTCCATGCTGTATGTGGTGCTGCCAATCCGTTACGGCGAGGCCGGCCTCGCCTCCCTGTGGGAAGTCGGCATTGTGCTTGCCGCCAACAGGCTTGTCCGTCTGCCGATTAATCCCTCTGTATAAGCTGGTTTTGAGGGCGGCGTTCTTGTAAGCCTCAACCTTGCCGCGCGGGATTCAAAAGCCCTGTGGATGGTGGCGGCCGGCTGTTTTATCGCCTTTGCCACGCAGGGCGTTATAACCTCTACCCTGAGTCGCCTTATTGCGGCACACACAGGCGGAGGCGTTGCACTGTTCGCCGTCTTGATCGGCGCGGCTTCACTTGCGGGGTTTTTTCAGGCGCTACGCTGGCTGTGGGAGCCTTGACTCTCGCCGTTCATCGGCAGACTGTCCCGACCACGCGCTTTGAACGATCGTCCATGCTCTGCACAACCTTGCTCTGCACAACCTTTGGCTTGGGCGTTGCGATCTTTGCCCTGCTTGCCCAACCTCTGCCCATCCCTCTGTGGCACAACTGACAGCAACGCTGTTGACAACGCTTGTGGAGGCATCCGTCACAGATCTGGCCTCGCTGGCAGGAGGCCGAATTTTGTTGATGGCGTATGCATTCTCTGTGGACTTGGGCGCGGCGATCGGCCCGCTCATGGCTTACAGCCTGATTGAGTTTATAGGCATTGACGCCGTGTACCTGATCACCTCGCGCTGTTCATTGTTTTTTTAATTCGCTGGTCAACATGGGAAAAAACAGCCTCATAACAACAGGCGACTCTTCCTCAAAACTATGTACAAGTTCCTGAAATTCGGAGTCCAGATTCTCAAAGGCACGGAAGTCAACGCGCTCATACTCTCTCCTTTTCCAGCAACGGCACAAGCACCTTGGCCAGATGTTCTGTCATGTGGCGCACCAGACGACTCTGCGCGAGAACAAGCGCACCGTGGTCATTGCCGGAGACCGGTTCCTCGTCAGCGTACATGCCGCGCCCAAGGATGTCATCACGTTTGTTTTTGAACGTCCACTGCATTTGCAACACTGCCATACCCCCCACAGCCCCGTCGAGACGCCGCACATCAAGCAAAAGGGTAAAATCGCCCACAGTTTCGTCCCCAGTGCTCTGCACGGTAATGCCCTTTGAGAGCAACAGGTGCATAAGCCCTTCCTGAACAACACGCCGCACATTCTGATCAAGCGGTTCAGCCCAGACGTGGAACTGCGCTATCTCAAGCCGCCCCTGACTGTCGCTGCGACTGACTATCCCCCTGCGGTCAAGATATTCCGGCAGGCTGACTCTGGCAATCCGCAAACTGCACGCGGGAAGCTGATCAACAACCAGGGGCGGGACGGCGCTTTCCAGCAGATAGCAGGTGTCCGGCACGCTACGCCCACAAGCGGCAAGCGACAACAGCAACAAAAACGGACAGACGGACTTCAGCATCAATACTTTCCTTTTCTGCCCTGCAAAAGGGCTTCGGGGTTACGTTCCAGCATGGAAGCAAACTCACGCAGAGCGCGCGCCGCAGCCGCGCTTTCCTGAATCAGACGGCGCATATCTGTCATGGAAGAAGAATCCTTGCCCAGAATATTCTGAACCGCCACCGCGGCGCGCTGCATCTGTCCGGCGGCGTCCGCCGCAGCGCGCATGGCGTCGCGAAACGCGACAATCGCTTCAGGGGTCTGCGCGCTGACAACCTCCGCCGCGCCGGAAATCCGCTCCATCATCCTGGCAAGGGTTTGCCGCATTTCCGTATTCCGCAGAACAGCGCTCGCCTGCGCAAAGGTATCGGCAAAGGCCGCTATGCCCTCGTGCAGCTTGCCATCGCCCATGGCCACGGCAAGATTGGCCATGATAACATCCAGCGATGTCATCACGCGTTCAAGCGGCAGTTTGTTCAACGCGCGCTGCAACGCCTCCATTGACGACGGCTGGGTAGGAATTTCCAGTTCTCTGGTTGACGAATAAAATTTCTGCTGTACGCCGGGGAAAAAGTCCATCTCAATACGATACTGGCCTGTAATGAGGCTCTGCATCTGCAAACGCGCCTGCATGCCGTTGCCCACCATACGTTGTATGATTGCCCGCTCCATGTCTTCGGATACCTGCGTGCCATCGCCGCGCGCCAGACGTTTTGAATCAATCTGTATGTACACGGGGATGGTCACCACCGCGCCGCTGTCTTCAGGCACCAGCATGATCCGTGTCACACTGCCCATGGGCACGCCGCGAAGCACCACCGGCGCACCGATGGACAAGCCGCTCACTGAGCCGTCAAAATACAGCACATATTCCGTATCAAAAGAAAAAAAATGCCGCCCACCCAGCAACAGCAAGCCCAGAATAAGAAGCAGAGCACCTGTCAGCACAAATGCCCCGACCAACATTTTACTTCGTGAAGGGGTCATGCCACATCCTTGATTGAAAGTGTGTTAGTGCAATCACCGCCCCGCGTCAAAAAATTCACGGCATTGTTTTCAGTATCCGGAGCGCGCGCAAGGTCCTGCGGCTTGCCGTAAGCCGTCACTGAACGCGTGGCAGCGTCCAGAAAAATACTGTTGTCGGCAATGGCAAAAATACTTGCCAGCTCGTGAGAAACTATCACAAAGGTTGATCGGAGCGTTGCGCGCAATTCCAAAATAAGATCGTCCAGCATCCGTGAACTGACCGGATCCAGCCCGGCGGACGGCTCGTCCAGCAAAAGCGCCGGAGGGTCAAGCGCCAATGCCCGCGCAAGCCCGGCACGTTTACGCATACCGCCGCTGATTTCCGAAGGGTAGTAATCTTCAAACCCCGCAAGCCCCACAAGCGCCAGCTTGAGAGAAGCATGTTGCCGCACTTCTTCATCGCTCAATTCTGTATACCCACGCAGCACAAGCCCCACATTTTCCGCCAGAGTCATTGAACTCCAAAGCGCGCCGCCCTGAAACAGCACACCCGTACGGCGCATGATGCGCCGCCGCTTTTCCGCGCCGCCACCCCAAAAATCCTCTTTTCCGTAAAAAATCCGCCCGGCCTGCGGGGACTTTAATCCCATAAACGCGCGTAAGAGTGTGCTCTTGCCGCACCCGGACCCACCCATAATAAAAAATATTTCTCCGGCGCGCACCTCAAAACTGACGTTGCGCATGAGAACAAAGCCGCCATATCCCAATTGGAGATCACACGCGCGCAACAAGGGAACATCCGGCATCTCAGACATCCAGTACGTTAAAAATAACAGTGAGCAGGGCTGTTGCCACAATAATGCCCACTATGGACTGCACTACCGCCTTTGTGGTGGCCTGTCCCACGGCCTGGGCGCTACCCGCGCAGAATATGCCCTGGCGGCAACCCGCAACGGATATGATTACGCCGAAAACAGTACCGTACACAAGGCCGATGAACATGTGCCTGAACGAGGTCATCTGTGCCGTGGCTGTGACGTATTCCAGAGGATTGAGATCAAGTATCACGACGCCCACAAAATAGCCGCCGCATATGCCCATCAGATCGGCATACAGCGTCAGGAAGGGCGTCATCAGCGTCAGGGCGAGCACACGCGGCAACACCAGAAAGTCAATCGGCGAAATGCCGGCCACACTGAGCGCGTCCACCTCCTCATTCACCCGCATGGCGCCGATCAATGCCGCATAGGCCGCGCCCACGCGCCCGGACATGACAACACCCACCATCACAGCCCCCATAACGCGCAACATACCTATGCCCACAAGACCGGCGACATATATCTGCGCGCCGAAACGGGTCAGTTGTATAGCTCCCACAAAGGCCAGAATAAGGCCAAACAACAGGCTGGTCAGGGCAATGATCGGCAGGGAACAGACACCGCATTCATATACGGCATCGACAAAATCCTGTATGCGCATCTGTGCGCGACCGGACAGCAGGCGTCTGAATGAAGTAACGATCTCACCGATAAAACACAAAAAAAGCGTCAAACGCGGAATCAGCGCAAGCGCTGCCCCGCCGACAGCGGAAAACAGAGAGTCCCGGGTTGACGCGCGTGCCGCCCCCACCTGCGCCGGCACGGCAAAGGCCATGCGCACAAGATGCTTCAGGCCATCCGGCAGTTCCATGTTCACGGCGATATCGCGTGTTTGCGCCGTCCTGATGAGACGTACCAGAAACACAAGCAGGCTTGTGTCCCAACTGTCCAGATTTTTTGCTTCCAGATACAGCTCGCGCACGTGCGTATCCGCAATATCTTCCAGAGCCTGGTCGACCGGCAACGCCCTGTCCATGCGCCACTGCCCGCCCACGCTGACGCGCAGAGACGCGCCCTGATATAACACCGCTACTTGCGGACTTGATTCCATACCTGTAGTATATCCAAAAGTACTGCATCCGCGCAAGCCGAAACAACTTCAGAAAGACACGCCATGACAGAACTGCCTTTTGACAACAGCACGCGCTTTGCAGGCAAACGCGTCCATCTGGGCATCTGCGGCTCCATAGCATGCTACAGGGCGGCGGATTTGCTGCGGGCGTGGCGCAAGCTCAACATCCACGTGTCCGCGACCATTACAGAGTCCGCTCAACGCTTTGTGTCCCCCATGCTGTTCAAATCCCTAGGGGCCATGCCGGTCTATGAGAGCATGTTCGCGCCCGATGAAGATGTTTTCGCTCATCTTGAGCCGGGACAGCACGCCCATGCCATGGTGGTGGCTCCAACCTCGGCAGACACACTTGCGCGCCTTGCCCACGGCAATGCCTCAGACATGCTTGCCGCTCAGGCGCTTGCCTTTGACGGCCCTCTCATTATTGCCCCTGCCATGAATCCGCGCATGTGGGACAATTCGGCTGTCAAGGCCAACGTGGCCGTCCTGCGGGAGCGTGGGGCGCACATTGTCGCGCCCGGACACGGCGAGGCTGCCTGCGGCGATACGGGCTTCGGACGCATGGCCGATCTGCCTGAAATTTTTCTGGCTGTCCTGCGGGCGCTGTCGCCGCAGGACATGAAAGGACGCAAGGCGCTGGTCACGGCCGGCCCCACCCGCGAACCGTGGGACGGATTCCGCTACTGGTCAAACCCATCCAGCGGCCTGATGGGAGCGTCCCTTGCGGTGTGCGCTTTTTTGCGCGGGGCCGAAGTCACGGCGCTGTGCGGCCCGATAAACGTGACCGGCGCGCTGTTCCTGCCCGACGAAGTGAGGCGTTGCGCCGTTGAAAGCGCCCGTGAAATGTTTGACGCCGCGCAGACTCTCTGGCCGCGGATGGATATGGGCATATTTGCCGCCGCTGTGGCCGATTTTTCACCCCAGTCGATCGGCCAAAAAAAATTTAAAAAATCCGAATCGCCGGAGGGCTTCACTCTTGCGTTTCACCCTAACCCTGATATTCTTGAAACACTAGCGCATTCACGCAAATCAGAACAAAAAGTGCTGGGATTTGCCGCGGAAACCGTATCAACCATGCAGGAGTTGCTGCCCATGGCGGCTGCCAAGCTGAAGCGCAAAAAAGCGGACGTGCTGGCCGCCAATCGCGTGAATGAGCCAGCCGCTGGTTTTTGCGCGCCGACAAACAGCGTGGCCGTTGTAGACAGTCGCGGCCGTGAAGAAATTTGGCCGATGCAAAGCAAAGCCGATGTAGCTTGGGATTTGTGCTCATGGCTTTCGCAGTTCTGAATCCGCTGAGCGCTCTGTGGCTCAAATGCGGACTTTCCGTTGTCTTGCTGCCCTATGATATGCCCCCTGCCGCGCCCCTCACAGCGTCCCAACGACCCGTTACGCCCCACGTTCCCCATGCCCAACCGCCGGACGTCTTACCCGGCAAACGCTCGCGGATGTCTGCCGCGCCGCAAAAGCCGCCTGTGGAGGATCTCGCCACCCCTTGGCGCCCCACGCCGCAAAAGGACTGGCCCGCCCCTTGGCGCACGCAGCTTGCCGCCACACGTCCCGGGCTGATTGTATGGACATACTGGAAGTTGGGAGAAGATTTGCGGATTGCCCCAAATGTCGCACGCCGCGCGTTTTTTCAAAAACTTCTCACTGAATTGCGTCACCCCGCGGGCACACACACGTTTTGGCCGCACTGTTTGCCTGACAGCGACACCGCATCAGGAACGCGTTGCCTGCCCAATGCGGAAATCTTCTGGTCCGG
This sequence comes from Candidatus Desulfovibrio kirbyi, assembly GCA_013374015.1. Taxonomy (GTDB): domain Bacteria; phylum Desulfobacterota; class Desulfovibrionia; order Desulfovibrionales; family Desulfovibrionaceae; genus Desulfovibrio; species Desulfovibrio kirbyi. Next base: position 14,109 of record BLLL01000003.1, on the reverse strand, counting down.
CGCGCACGCGCTTGGCGCGCGGGGCGTCGTTGTTATGGGTTCGGACGCAATGAGCGCCCTAGCCCTGCCGTCCGACCTGCCTCCCCTCAGTCACCTGCACTATCGGGAGCGTGGACAATTTGTTTACGTACTGCACTGCATTGACACTCTCATACGTGAAGAAACGCGTCATAAGGGCATGCTGGCATTTTTACGCAGATCCCTGCGAGATATCGCAAATATGCACGCACCGTCCTAGATAATATCGTCACGATGCCATAGTATATTGAAACAAAAACCGTAAAGAAAAAATAAGGCCGTCGGCGTAAGACAAACTGGAGTGGACAATGTCCAAAATGCGATCCGCAAAACTGTTGTTCCGGGAATGGCTTCTTGAGCCGTACTGGAACAACAGTGTGGAAGAGATTGTCAATTTCGGGACGGAGGCCATAGCGCCGCTTCTCTCCATTCTGCCCTGCGGTTCAACGCTCAAACACCGCGCGGCCAGCGCGCTTGCACAGACCACGACGCGCCTGACAGCGGCACAGCCCGAAAACGGACGCAACATTGTGCGACGTCTTATGTGGCATATGAATGAGGACTCCGGAAATATCGGATGGGGCATCCCGGAGGCCTTCGGGGAAATTCTGGCCGCGGATGAATTGCTGTCGAAGGAATATCATAACATACTGTTTTCCTACATTATCAATACGGGCAAATCCGACAATTATTGTGGCAACAGCGCATTGCGGTGTTCATGTTACTGGGCTGTCGGTCGTCTGGCCGAAGCCAGGCCACAATTGTGCCTGCGCTGGCGTTCACGGATTGCGGACGGACTGCACGACGAAAATATTGTGTGCTGCGGCTATGCCGCGTGGGCGCTGATGCAGTTGCCCCCGGATTCTACAGACGCGCCAACGCTACGCAGTCTCTCCGGGGTAGGCCGACGAGAGGTCTGCGAATTGTTTGACGGCGATGTGGTGTACGAAAAAACCGTCAGTCAGCTGGCGTACGAGACACTTTCTCACTCATCCGGCGAATTGCGCATACGCAATCTATGGCGCGGAGGGGTGCAGGGATCCTTTATTGATATCGAACATCTTTTGACGAGGATGAACGACTGAATGTGAACCGGAAACAATTTTAGCGCGGCTTTTTTTGTCACGCCGCGCGCGCCTGTCCACAACAATCGCCTGCGCGTCTCCACTTGCCGCATTCCCGGCGTCTTCCAGCAGCAAAAGCCCTTCGGCCGAACATGCGTAACGGGCAAGCCCCTTGAGGCCCGGCACAGGAAAAGGCGCGGACAGTATCCTAGCAACACCGCTCTGGCGTATGGTTTTTTGCGCGGACAGCAAAAGCGGGGAAAGACTCAGGGCATTTTTGACAAGCCCCGCCCTGTGAGAAAGCTGCGTCAGCCACAAGGGCGCGTCCAGCGTGTCAAGAGTGAAGTGACACCATGTTCTGCCGCCGTCTCCGGCAAACAGGGGACAGCACCCGTTGTGCGTACATGGGGACAGCGCCTCAAAACCATTTGACAACGCGCTGTCACGCAGACGCATCACGGCCTTTCCACCAAGGCGCGTCCCCGGCTCAACAACCAGCAAAGTGGACGGGGATAGTGTGTCAACTACTTTAAATATCTGTGTAAACTGTTCTTCACTCTCTTCGTTCCCCGCGGCAAACGAACGCTTGTCGCGCACTTCATTCAGCACATTGGTAACTGTCATCAGCCACGGTCTATCTGTCATGCTCTTGCACGCCATCTGACTCAACGACGCGCGCGCTGTGCGCACAGGCCACGGTTTGCGCCCCAGCAATTCGGCCAGCACGGCAAAGAGGGCTTTGCCCATCTCCAAAGGCTGCACAGCTATGTCCACAGCCAAAACGCGCACAGCATCCTCCCAATCGGGACGCACGAGCCACAGGGCGATCGGCAACGTCAAGGGGCCTGACCCCACATCCAGCAGGAGCGCCCCGCCTGACGCGTTTTTTCGCGGATCGGGTAGGGGCAGGGAGGCGAGCAGACGCGCCTGGCGCAACAAATTCCAGGGCAAAAAATAATACAGATACGCGCTGACAAAGGCCGGCGAACTCCAGTAGGGATGGCGCAGTTCGCGGCGTTCTGTGGTCAAAAGACGTGAGAGGGCGGCCACATCCTCAGGAAGGGAGCGTTTGTGCGCCTCGTTCAGAGGACGGATACGGGAAAGGGCTTTCGGCAGGAGTGCAAAGGCATTGCACGCCTGCGCGGACAGTGGGGAAAAAAGAGGATTCATGCCTGGTTCCATACAAATCGGAGGTGCCGGCAATACGTCTGCTGAAACTGCGGATCATCCGTCAGACAAAGCGTTTTTGCCTGAAAATCCGTGCCATTGCCAGGATTCAACGCCAGCAGGGCCGCCCCTTCCAGCGCGGTATTGCCTGCAGTATACACGCAAAGCCCCCGCGGCACAAAACCCAGCGCTGCCAACCAATCAGGATTGACGCGCTCACCCAGCGCGCCGGCTAGGTACAAATTCGTCTTCCGCAACGGCAACATTGCGGACAGCTTTTCCAGCGCCAGCGAGAACGATGCCTTGACTTTGAGCAGCTCTTCCACATCCGATGCCGACAGCCAGAGACCGTACGGCAAACTGAGCCGTAGCGTTTGCCCATAAGGCGCAATGTCCGCCGCGACTTTGGCCGCCAAGGGCGTTGAGGCGTTGTGCCGGACAAAATGGCCGAAGCTGTCCAGCACCTTCAGCTCCAGCAGCACGGCAAGCAGGGAAATATAGCCCGTGGCGCTGATGCCGCGCGCGCTTTGAACGCTTGCGCCGTTGAGAGAACGCGCCGCAACAGCTTCTTCTCCCTTCTCCGAAGGCGGCAGTTCCAGATCAAGCGGGATCGGGGAATCAGGCGCTTGACGGCGGCAGGCAAGCCGCCAATCTGACGCAATGTCGTTTTGCGAAAGTATGTCCGCCTCCGCCGGCAGCGGAGGCGGGGCATTATGGATGGCGCGATGGAACGCGCGCTTGGCGGGCGCTGTATGCGGATTGTTGTCATGGCATAAATCTATAACCTAACCAGCTAATAAATGGGCGTGATGAAGCTGGCCGGGCAGCGAAAGGGGAGAATTTTTTCGTCGGCCGGCCTGTCTCGTCAAGCTCTGATCCGGCCGTCTTCAATGCGGAACAGCGCCGCGTTCGGCGCGGCTTTGCTCAAAGCATCCACCGTATGCGGGTGACAGGTGAAGTAGAGTATCTGGTGGGACGGACAGTCCCCTGTTTTTTCAGTAAATTGCACAAGGGCATTTGCAGTGCGTTCCGCCCGCGTTGGATCAAAATTTACCAGTACATCGTCCATAACAAGCGGCAGGGCACATGCCTGACGCGCATGGTTTTTGATATAGGCAAGGCGCAACGCAAGGTAGACCTGTTCCTGAGCGCCGCGGCTCAACGATTCCGGCGAAAGCGATGCACCGTGATCGGGTAGAATGTTCAGGGAGGAATCAGCCAGAGAGACGCTGATCCCCCGCCAGCGCCCTCCGGTGATGCTTTTGAACATGGCGGAAACGTCGCGGACAATCCGGGGTTGGTGTTCGTTCTGGAATTGCCGTTGCGCCTGCGCGATCAGTTCGTAGGCAAGCGCGTGCCGTGCCCAGTCAAGACACATGACGCGCAGGGCTTCCTGAACAGCCTCCCAGCGTTGGCGCAGTTCTGCAAGATCGTCCGCCGTGGACAGGGTTTTGACCGTATGATCCAGCACGGCGATGTTCCCCTGAATTTCCTGTTCCGCCTCCTGAAGGGCAGCGTACTTTCCCTCCAGATCACTGCGATTTCTCATCAGGCCGGCCTCTTCATCCGGACTGAACGAAGCCAAAAATTCCTCAAGAGGGGTTTTGTCCGCCGCGCGGCGTAACGCGTCTTCGACAATCTGTTTGCGGGTTGCGATTTTCGTATGCCTGTCCGAGGCATCCTGAGCGTCTTTCAACAGCATGTCCAGCGTAGTTGCCCAGTCCGGTTCACCGTTTGCATACAGCAGCGGCAAACGCTCAAGCCGAACGAGCAGTTCCTGCAAGGGCGCGCGCAGCGCCTCCTGATTTTTGCTGTTTTCCGCAAGGATTTTGGTAAGATGCCCGCATTCCGCCTCCGCGGCCAGAAATTTTTCCATAGAAACTAAGGCGGCGCGCACTGTTGCCGGCTCCAGGTCTTTGCCAAGGCCAAGCCCCTCTGTGTAGGCATTCCAGGCTTTTTTGGCTGCACAGAGGCGTTTTTCCGCACCCTGCATCCGCTCTGCCGCCTGTTTTTGCAGTGCGATATGCAGCGCATACGCATCCCGTCTTTTTTGCAGATATTCCCGTTCCTGCCTGTAGCGCTTTGCCTCAAGCCCGCTGCGCAACAGCCCGCCTGCCAGAAAAGTCACGCCGCACAGCAGCGCAAGACAGCCGGACAACGGGCTTATCGGTAGTGCCAGCGTTTCCGTGACAGGCAAAGCCGTCACGTCAAATCGCCAGTACGCGGCCAGCAAGGCAAAGCCGCACACAATTAACGTAAGTCCAAGCGCCATCAGCGGCAGATTTTTGGCAGACGAAGACGCCAGATTGCTTTTAAGCCGTAAGTCCGTCTCCTGCAAAAGCTCATTTTCCCTGTCGATTGCGGGCTCGGCCTTGTCAACCGCGCGCCGCGCGCATTCAATTTCGTCATTGGCTCTGTTGATGTTGTTCACAGCAGCCTGATGCAGCGAACGGTCGGTTGCGCGTATGCGCGCGCAGTCCCATCCTTCCCCCAGCGAATGCAGAAAATGGTTTTTTTCTTCCCGGGCGCGCGTCAGTGAGGCTGACAGTTCCGATTGACTGTTGACCGCGTTCTGATAAAGGCTTTTATGCTGGGCAAGGGTGTTCATCTCTGGCAAGGCGTCCCGCAGGGCGGAATCAGGCGCAAGGCTTTCAAGTTCCTTGCCGGCCTTGCGCCAGTCGTCCCACTGCTTCCAAAGGTCAAGACGGTGTTGTAGGCGGGCGCGCTCTTTATCCAGCCCGTTTTTGCGGCCGCGTTGCTCCGTCAGCAGGGATCTTTTCTTGTCAAGCTCTGAGGCAAATTCGTCGTATTGCTCATGCCGCGCTGTTACTGCCTTAATGTTGTCGGTGAGTTGTTCCAATTCCGCTGCATAGTCAGCCATACTCGGGCTGTTTTTGTCGCCGGCAAGAATCCTCTTCATTTTGTTGTCAAGATTTTGCTGCGCCACGCCCGGCGGAGTGAGACCAGGACCGAAACTTGCCCCGTACAGGGCGCTACTCACATTGCCCTGGGTGAGCGTGTCAAAGGTTTGCAGCTCGTACAAGCTGAAACCAAAAACAGCGCGGTACACATTGGCGGAAATACCGTGGAATATCGCCTGCAACAGTCCGGAATCCTTCAGAGGATGACCATCAGAATCGGCCAGAGACAGCAGGCCGCCGTTTTTGAGCAGGCCACCGGGCTTGCGCGTCACATGCAAGGTTTTGTTCCCGTCTGTGCGCAAAACAAGGCTACCTCCGGGAGAACCGCCGCGCACCGGGGCAAGCTTGTCGATTGCGGCTTTGCTTGCCGGATAGCCCGTGAGGATGACGCGCAAAAATTCCAGACAGGTGGATTTGCCCGCTTCATTGTCTCCCATAAATATGGAAAGACCTGGCGACAGAGATTCGACAACCGCGCCCGCAAAAATGCCGAAGCCGTCAATTTTGAAGGATTCAATATACATCGCTACCTCAAGCAACAAATGCGGACAAACTCGTAATTTTCTTCAACGCCTTTATGTGTGACACGAACGCGCTGATGGAGATAATGAAGCGATGCACAGCCGCTCAGCCTCGCGCAGCAAAAGCAGCCTCTGCTCATCATCCAACTGCGCGGTATGCATCGCCAAAAGGTTTTTGGTGGAAGCATTGCGCGGCGTTCTTCCGCCAATCGCTGCGTTTATGACAGACTGCAACTCCGCCCTGTCCTTTGACAGCGCGTCAATGCGCTGCAACGTGCAGCCGAGCAGATCTTCGCGCAGCAGATACTGTTCGCGGTCAATCTCCGGGCTGGTTTCCACCCTGAAATCCTTAAGCCAGATGTTCGGGCTGCCGGCGTACGGCGCAAGGCGCCCTTTAAGCGTCTGCAACAGATCGGTGTTGCGCAGCTGGGCGTCCAGCGCCGTACACCCTGTACACGTCACACGCGCCACAATGTCCGCGCAGGCATTGTTCGCTCCCGCCGCGGCATCTTTCAGAAGCCGCGTCAGACGTGCCTCCACGTCATTGACGTTTGCCGCGCCTTCCAGATCAAAGGCAAGGGTTTTCCACTGTACCTGCCCAAGCGGCAGAAACTTCGACTCACAGGCAGTACTTCCCACCGTTACCAGCAAACAGCCGCGATCGCCCTCTTCATTGATGTGCAGCCCCTGGGCATTGCCGCAGTAGGCGATAAAGGGCGTTGGAGAAAGCACACAGCGTTCGTGCACATGCCCGAGCGCCCAAGCGTCCAGACCGGATGCCCTGAGATCGGCCACAGAGCAGGGGGCATAGCTGCGATCCTTGCCTGTCTGGCCTGTTACGGCGCAGTGCAGCACACCAAGCTGAAAACAGTCGTGGGCCTGATCGCGGCTGAACAAGCTGGCCAGATTTTTGCTCTCGCCGGCCCGCTCATGGCTTATGCCGTGGACAACGGCCACAACTGCGCCTTGTTTTTCAACAACATGGCTTTCCGGTGCCGTACCGAAAACCGTCACATTGTCCGGCAGGGCAACGGTTGCAAGACGCGAAGACAGAGGATCGTGATTGCCGTGCGCCAAAAAAACGCGCACCGCTGCGCGTTGCAAACTCAGGCAGGCATCGCGCAGGGCAAGCTGCGCCTTGATGCTGCAATCTTCCTGATTGTAAATATCGCCGGCCAGCACAAGAAAATCCGGCTTTTCCGATTCACAGAACTGGACAAGGCGATCCAGCGCGGTAAAGGTGGCCTTGCGCAACAACTTGGCAAGCCGCACATCGGCAATGCCGTAAAAAGCGGTGTCCAGATGCAGATCCGCCGCGTGGATATAACGTACCGTAAGAAAACCCCTTGGTTTTATGCGCTTTTCTTCTGGCGCAAGCTCAGGCATTCTGCAACCAAGACGCGCAAATCCTGATTTTACGGAGCAAGCTTCAGGCCTGTACGCAAATGCCCGAGCGCGCGCTGAAACTCATGACGCGACAAACTTGGCCTGACGCGGGCAAGATTTTCACGAATTTTACGCATGGTTATAAGGCTACCCCCGCTACCTGAAAAATATTCGACAAAACTATCAGACGGCAAGGGCTGCAGCAAGCATTTTTTGACAACAACGCCGGCTGTGCTGGTTGTGTCAGGACAATTTCAGCAATTTCAGACTGTTATTTGAGGAATTCCAATAAGTTACGGTTCGTCAATTTCCCGATACACGGCGCGTTGGGAATATTTTTCGGACACGCTCACGCTGACGGGGCGCACAAGCGCGGCCTGCGGGTCGGCGTGGGCGACCAGACGCGCGACAACGCCCTGCCAGATATGGTGGGCAAGATTTTCTGAAGAAGGATTGATTGTGTCGAACGGCGGCACATCGTTAAGCGTTGTATGATCCAAATCGCGCAACACGTTGGCAAGAATTGCCTTGAGTGTTGTAAAATCCATTAACAGTTCCGTTTCAGGCGTCAGGCGGCGACCTTCCACAGTCAGTTCAACAGAAAAATTGTGTCCGTGAAGGCGCTCGCACTTGCCCTTGTAGTGACGCAGGGCATGCGCCGCCGCAAATTCATCGCACACTGTGAGTTGCCAGAGCCTGGTCGCCATCAGGACAAAATCCAGTACACCACAACGGCTGAAACAAACACAACAAAAATTGCCAGCACACTGCGCGTGTTCTGATTCCAGACAAAGGAAAATCCGCCCTCAGTGTCATCCCGAGATACAGGGAGTATAAAAATTTGATATCTCTTTGAAAAAATAGACATTATATCATACAGTCCATTGGTACAATGCGTTATTCAGATCCAACCCTGGCCGTACTTTCAGAGAGTCGGCAAAGCACAGGCGGCATGTGATTCCGTCCAGAACGACTCTGCCCTTTGCCGCTACAGTTCCCGGATAGGTTTCCAGTATATTTTTCAAGGCCAGCATGTCTTCACGCCCAAGGCGGTGCGCCGGAATGTCCACCCATACCGGATTGGCGCTCTGCTCGCAGAACTGACGCAAATCCTGGGCATGGCGCGCGAGGAGCTTAATGGTAGGCACGCCCGCTTCACCTGTTTCATCAGACTGCCCCTCCACGCTGTTCTCTTCCAGTTTGGCTGTCAGGCACAGTGTGTTGTCGACAACAAGCAATTCTTTTACTTTGTCGTACACTTCAGACCAAAAAACCACTTCCGCACGGCAGGTCAGGTCTTCCACCTGCACAAAGGCCATGTATTTGCCTGCGTATCTGCCAGCTTTTGCGGTAACTTTTTTAACATCGACCACCATAACCGCGCAAGATATTTCCGCGCCGGTAAGCATATCCAGTGTTTCTTCCAGGGTCGTCAGACCCAGACGCTGTTTTTCATGCGCATAGGCGTGCAACGGATGATTGGTAAAATACGCGCCCAGAGCTTCTTTTTCAGCCTTGAGCATATCTGTGTCGTTCATTTCCGGAATGCCGGCTTCAGAACAGTCAAAACCGATGCCCGACTGTGCCGGCGTTTCGGCGGAGGCGGTCATGGCAACCAGGGAAGCCTGTTTTGATTTTTTGTCTTTCAGCAGCTTTTGCGCCCTTGCCGCCACAGTGTCCATAACGGCCAAAAGACCCGCGCGGGATACGCCAAAACAGTCACACGCGCCTCCCTTGATCAGGAATTCCAGTACGCGGTTTGTGACTCTGCGCAGATTAACGCGGCAGCAGAAATCCAGAAAAGAGGCAAATTCTCCATCGTTGTCGCGGGATTTTACAATGTCGTCCACAGCGGCTTCGCCAACGTTTTTTATTCCGCCAAGGCCAAAAACAACGCTGTCTTCAGCCGCGACAAAATCACTTCTGCTCCTGTTCACGGAAGGCGGGCAGACGTTAATGCCCATAGCCTTGCAGCAGGTAATATATTTGAGCAGCTTGTCCTGATTGTTGCCTATTTCAGAGGTAAGCAAAGCTGCCATAAATTCCACTTTGTAGTGCGCCTTGAGATAGGCTGTATGGTACGAAATAAGGGCGTAGGCCGCGGAATGGGATTTGTTGAAACCGTAGTCGGCAAATTTTTCCATCAAGTCAAAAATTTCATTGGCCGTGTCCGTGTCAATAGATTTTTTTCCCGCACCGGCCACAAATTTTGCGCGCTCACGCGCCATCTCTTCCGTTTTTTTCTTGCCCATCGCACGGCGCAGCAGATCGGCGCCTCCAAGCGTATAATCAGCGATAACCCGGGCAATTTGCATTACTTGTTCCTGATACAGAATAACCCCGTAGGTATCGCGCAGGCAGTCGGCAAGCGATTCGTGCGGATAGGCGACACGTTCCTGCCCGTGTTTGCGCCGTATAAAGCTGTCCACCATGCCTGATCCAAGAGGGCCTGGCCGGTACAGCGCCAGCATGGCGATGATATCCTCAAAGCATGACGGCTTGAGCATACGCAGATATTTGCGCAAGCCGGCGCTCTCCATCTGGAACACCCCGTCCGTGTCGCCCCTGCCGTAAAGCTCATAGGTGGCCTGGTCTGTAAGCGGCAATTCTTCCAGTACCAGCGGCGTCTTTCCCTGACGTTTGATATTTTCCAGAGTGTCCGCGATCACCGTCATGGTTTTAAGGCCCAGAAAATCAAACTTTACAAGACCGATTTTTTCCACCATCGGCCCGTCAAACTGCGTGACTGGCGGTTCGTCGGGATTTTTGCCATTGTACAGGGGCAGATAGTCGTCCATCGACCCGTCTGAAACAACCAGACCGGCTGCGTGGACGGATTTGTGACGCACAAGGCCTTCCAATCGGAGTGATATGTCTACAAGCTTTTGTACGCGCGGATCATCGGATTCGCAGAGCTTGCGAAGCTCAGGCTCCTGATCAAGCGCTTTTTTCAACGTCATTTTCAAATCGTCAGGAATCAGCTTGGCAATCCTGTTCGTTTCGGCAATGCTTATTCCCAAAGCGCGAGCGACATCGCGTACCACAGCCCTTGCCTTCATTGTACCAAAGGTGGTTATCTGGGCAACCGCCATTTCGCCGTACCGCTCCACCATGTGTCTGATCACTTCTCCGCGACGGCGTTCGCAAAAATCCACATCAATATCCGGCAGGGAAACGCGCTCGCTGTTCAGAAAACGCTCAAAAAGAAGGCCGTACGGCAATGGATCAAGATCTGTAATCCCCAGCGCCCACGCCACAAGCGAACCGGCAACAGAACCGCGCCCGGGGCCTACCGGGATAGCGTTGTCTTTTGCCCACCGGATAAATTCCTGCACAATCAGCAGATACCCCGGAAATCCCATATTCAGAATAACATCAAGCTCATGCCCCAACCGCTCCTGGTACATATCCCTGTTCAACGTGTCGCGGTCGGGATGTTTTGCAAGGCGTTTTTCAAGCCCTTCTTCCGCAAGCCGGCGCAGTTCACCGCCCATGTCAGCACCTTCCGGCAGAGCATACACGGGAAAATAATGTTTTCCATAATCCATTGTAAAATCGCAGGAATCCGCAATACGCACAGTATTTGCCAACGCTTCGGGCACATGGGCGAATGCCCGCTCCATTTCTTCCGCAGATTTATAGTACAGTTCCCGGGTTTCAAAACGCATGCGGTCCTTGTCGTCAACCTTGGCGGCAGTTTGAATACAGAGAAGCACATCATGGGCTTCAACGTCTTGTGCAGTGAGGTAGTGGCAGTCGTTTGTCGCCACCAGCGGCAAGCCGGCTGTTGCGGCAAGCTCCTGCAGGCCGGCGTTGATTTTTTCTTGCTCGACAAGGCCGTTTGCCTGCAATTCCAGATAAAAGCGGTCCGGATATATGGCGGCGTATTCCCTTGTGAGGCGCAATGCGCCATCAGCATCGCTCGCGCTGAGGGCGCTGGGGATTTCTCCTGCCATACAGGCGGAAAGGCACACAAGGCCTTCGGCATGGGCACGCAACAAGGCTTTATCCACGCGGGGCGTATAATAAAAGCCGTCCAGAAAACTTTTTGTTACCAGTTTGACAAGGTTACGGTAGCCGGCGGCGTTTTGCGCCAGAAGAATCAGATGATAACTGTTGCGTACGGCGTCCAGGGTTCTGGATTTGTCCGTATGGTCGCGGCAGACATAGACTTCGCAGCCTATGATGGGCTTTATGCCGACATCCTTGCAGGCGAAATAAAAACGCGCCGCCCCGAACAGATTGCCGTGGTCGGTAATGGCGCAGGCCGGCATACCGAAATTTTTGGCGCAGTCGCAAAGATCCCTGATGCGGATGGAACCGTCCAGCAGGCTGTACTCGGTATGGCAGTGCAGATGAACAAAATCAGACATGACAATAAATGATAACAGATTGCGGGGTACAGTTCAAGAGCGCGCGGCAATAAGATTTTCTATCCACAAAAAATTGCATAAATTTTGAGAGTATTGACAATAGAATGATTTTATGATATACTTTCTGCAAGTCAAGACTGTGTTGTTACGGAATAACCTTTTCAACAGAGGAAAGTTCGCCTATGACACAAACCGCAACGGCAACCGCAGAACCAACGAATAACGCAGTTTTTCGTGTGGACTTTAATCATACGGCACTGTGTACGGGTTGCAACCCATTGACTTGTAAAGTAAACGGCGAGACTGTTCCTGTTGGGACATGGCGAGATTTGTTGGTCAATCTTTTAGAAATGTTCATAGCCAAGGGCAATCCGAAAATTGATGACTTATTCAGCAACCCTTTACTATCAGGAAGTAAACGGCCTTTTTTACTTAAAGAAAAGCCGAACGGCGCATCAAAGCAACTAACGATGGATACTTGGGTTTATGTAAACTTTAACATTGCAACCCTTGTGGATATTATCGGCAAGCTATGCCGGTACTGTGGTGTAAAACTTGGCAATGTCGAGATCACATACATGCCTAAAATAAAAGGAGGAGTTGTTGAAAAAAATATGGCGCAGAACAATGACGAATCCTCTGTGTTTGCGCAACCAGAAGTCCGTGAGACATTCAGAGCGTGGCTTGTGGAACAACGTCCAGATTGGAGTTCCGGCACGGTTACGGTGCATGCTTCAGGTGCCTACTACGTTTATAACAACGACTGCGGCGTTACGCTCGCCGAAGCATTGACGACCGATAATGGCTTTCAACGAGCGTATGATGCAATAGAACGGCACGTTGCGGCAAACCCAACACGAATAAACAACCCAGCCGGATCGGCGCGTGGCTATTTGCGTTCCTTACGTATGCTGAAAGAATTCCTTGCGGAGAGGTATCCCTCGTTACTGAATATCAGCGATTCGAGTTGGGTAACAGTTCCTCAGTCAGTCATTGTCATCCTGTCCGAAAAATACTCCGCTGGTTTCCGATTTGACACCACTGCGCTCCGCTTGCTGTCAAACAAAGCGGGTGTCGAAATTGACAATAATATGCAGTCCGTGCTGAAACAGCAGATGTTTTGCCGTAACGACGGTGTTTATTTCTTGCTTGATGTCGTCGCGGACGCGGAAACGCGTAAGGACATTGTCGGTTTTGCCGACGATCTGCTTGACGAATACGGTTGTTTCGAAATAGCGGAACTCCACGCGCTGTATGCGGACAGGCTCAACCCGAAATGTATTGGTTGTGCAGACGATTTTGAGAAATTTTATAAGTGCATAGGAAATCGTGACGTTCGTTGCGTTGCAGCACCGAAAATCGGGAATAGAATTGCTCACTACAACAACGGGGACGTGTGGGACTCATTCGACACACTTGCCCAAAAAATTATCATCGTCACAAACGACGAGTTCGGCGGTGTGGTCAGCGAAGAGGACTTACATAAGAAATTCTGCGCCTTTTCTGTGGACTTGCTCGCCAAGATTATAAGAAACTACGTCAGGGGCGAACTTCTCCGCGTTGAACTCAACGGAATAGTTTGCTATCAAACGCTCAATGCGCTCGGATTGCCAGACAATTTTTCGGGCACGCTTTCCGACACGTTGTACCGCCTTGACGATTTAGGACTGGCCCCGAACGAGGAAGTCTTGCACACGGCGTTGTCGCTCGCGTTGGGCGTAAATTTCAAAGCGGAATATAATATTCCTGACCAAGCGACCTATCGGCGACTTGTTGACGTTTGCTATAAAGCCGGTTCTCCCCGCGAGTGGAAATATGGCGTTTTCGGAAGGGTGACGATCTGAAAAATGTACTCTTATGTTTGGGATAAAAAAACGCGCGGCTACTTGCTGACAACGCAGACAGGCAAGTTTGTCGCGAATGAAATACGTCCTGTGTTCGCCACGGAACTGTCGATGACGGGACTGGGGAGACACTTTGAATACGACCGACACGAAACTTTACCGCTCTTATGGGCGCAAAAGAACATATACCTCTTGAACGGTGAGAAAGTCGCGCAGTTGAATAACACACAATACGGCAAGCCACTGAACATTCAAATCTTTTTCGAGAGCAAGCTGAAACTTGAACCCGTAGACATTGAGGCGATGGTTGCCACTAATGCTGATATTATGGACATTGTCGTTGCCGACGCAAAACGCCGCACCAAGGAACTCTACGACGGCAGTATCAACCGGTGCGACATCGCCTACATCGCGTTCTCGGGCGGCAAGGATTCCGTTACGTTGCTTGACATCTGCCACCGCGTCTTGCCATTGTCCGTGCCTGTGATTTTCAGTGACACGGATATGGAACTGCCCGATACTTATAAAGTATGGGAGGAGATTCAAGCCCGCTACCCTGAACGAGAATTTATCTGCGCCAAAGCAGAATCCTCCGCGCTTGAAAACTGGCGCGTGTTTGCCCCGCCGTCGCGCACGATTCGATGGTGCTGTTCTGTTCACAAAAGCACGCCTGCGCTGATGTGCCTGAAACGCAAACTGCACAAGTCGGCGGTCAAGGTAATGGCGTTTGTCGGCGTTCGTGGCGACGAAAGCTACAGCCGTTCGTTTTACGAGGACGCGACCGACGGAGCTAAAAATGCCTCTCAGCTCAACCG
>BLLL01000002.1 GCA_013374015.1 Candidatus Desulfovibrio kirbyi | reverse complement strand
CCCGGAACCTGCGGATCCGCGCTGGCCTGCCTGCTTGCGCCGTTTCTCTATCTGCCTTTTTCAACAGGCGCGCGCGCGGGTATTTTGCTGTTTGTGTTTGTCACAGGAGCTTTTGCAGCCACGCGGGCAGAGAGACTGCTTGGCCGTAAAGACCCCGGTGAAGTGGTGATTGATGAGCTACTCGGCGTCTGGTTTGTTCTGCTGCCCTTTGCGCAACCAAGCGTGTCTGTCATCGTTGCGGCCTTTATTTTTTTTCGCCTTTTTGACATTTGGAAACCCTGGCCTGTACGCGTCTCGGAAAACTGGCTGCCGGGCGGATTTGGGGTCATGATTGACGATATGCTGGCAGGGGCTTGGGCGCTTGTATGTGTAAGCGCGCTGCGCGGAATGTTTTATTTCATGCGGTAGGTAATGCGCCCACGCGAGAGATCATAGGGAGAAAGCTCAACCTTGACGCGGTCTCCGGGAAGAATGCGGATATAAAACTTGCGCATTTTTCCGGAAATGTGCGCCAATACCGTGTGACCGTTTTCCAAATCCACGCGGAACATGGCATTGGGCAGTGCTTCCTGAACAACGCCGTCAATCTCAATGGAACCTTCCTTGGCCATGTTTCCTCCGTGCAAACAACAGTACAGGACTGTTCAGCATCGCAAAAAACCGGCGGGCTGTCAACAGGATTTCCGTTTGCCGATGCCGACATTCGCCCCTTGCCGCATCTCCGCTGTTTCAAACCATTCCCGCGCCACCACTTCAAAGGTCATGCCATCTCTTGGGCAACCGTAATAGCTTCGGCTTTGTCAGCGTTTTTTGAACCTTGAGCTTGTTGAAATTATTTCCTGGTGCCGGAAGGGAGAATCGAACTCCCAAGGGGTTGCCCCCGGCGGATTTTGAGTCCGCTGCGTCTACCAGTTTCACCATTCCGGCATATCCAACAAAACAGTTGTAATGCGCAAGTGTTATCCCAATCAGAACATTAACGTCAAGAAAATACCTGAATACGAGAGCGAATTATGCTGACTTACGAAGTCAGATAGCGTAATGTCATAAAAACGCCTAATGAGGCATATACTGTTTGTTTTTGAGCAAAAAGGATGTTCATTGTTGAGGGAGAGACAGGAAATGGGTGCAAATTTCAAGGATGGCGTAATCCGTGAGGGGGCGAGAGTCGGTTCTGGAACTATTCTCGGCAATATTAAAAATGGGATTATACGCAAGGGAGGGACTTCTTCTGTTGATACAGGAAGTGTCGTCGCTAACGCCAAAGATGGTATGGTACGCGAGGGAATCGTAGCCGCCACCACTTTCTAGTTGAAGAGATATTCTAATGAGTGGACGGGATGGAAGATGAAGCCATCCTGCACCATATGAGCAAATAGCATGAAAATCTGTATCCACAGAGGGTCAAAAGAAATAGGCGGCAGTTGCGTTGAGCTTGCCTATCAGGGGAATCGAATACTGCTGGACTATGGACTACCGCTTGAGACTGAAGTAGCAGAAATAAATTTAATCTACCCAATCAACTGGGATAGTGTTCTCGGTGTCGTGATTTCACATCCCCATCAGGATCATTCATTCCCATTCTGTATTGCCATCACCGTCGCCAAAATTTTGAGCATTGTGGTGTTATTTCAAGGTACAGGGAATTTCCGGCGGCAATTTTGTATGGTTTGTCTGTGGGTTTAGCGGTACGCAATGCTACATCACTGACTCCCAGTTTTTGGAGAGGTTTTGACGGAGAATTGGGGACATTTTTATCCCCAGTATCGCTAGCATTTATGAATGAATATCCAAAAACACAAAAGAACAATTAGTTGTTATTTTCAAAGTAGTTAAATAGATTTTTGAACATCTACGAACACTGGAAAACAGCTATTCATGCTTACACATTAAAAAGAAAGTGCAGCACATCGCCGTCCTGCACCACATACTCCCTGCCCTCAGTGCGCAGTACCCCCGCCGCTCTGCACGCGGCTTCATTCGGATAACGCATATAATCCTCAAAAGAGATGACCTCAGCCCGGATAAAACCGCGCTCAAAATCCGTATGTATGACTCCGGCGCATCTGGGCGCTTTCCACCCGCTACGGATTGTCCACGCGCGCACCTCATCCGGTCCGGCTGTAAAATAACTGCACAAGCCAAGCAGAGAATATCCTGCCCGGATAGTCACTGCAAGCCCGCTTTCCCCAATGCCGTAGGACTGCAAAAGCTCATCACGCTCACCATCTCCCAAACCTTGAAGTTCTTCTTCAATCTTTGCGCAGATGCGTGTAAAACCCGCTCCGCGTTCCAGAGCCAGCGCTCTGAGTTGTCCGGCAAAAGCGTTTTCCTCCGCGGCAGCTTCTTCATCAACATTGGCGCAGTAAATCACCGGCTTTGCCGTCAGCAAACCCAACTCGTTCCACACATCCAAAAACAGATCCTTGTCCTGCGGGACAAAGGTTTTTGCAGGCTTTCCCGCATTCAAATGCTCAAGCAGAGTTTGCATACAGTGCGTGGTTGCCAGGGCATTCTTATTTCCTTTTGACATTTTTTTCAATTTTTCCAAACGATTCTCAAGGCTTTGCAGATCTGCCAGCAGCAGTTCCGTTTCTATCGTTTCCACATCCCGTAATGGGTCCACGTTGCCGTCCACATGCGTGATGTTGCTGTCTTCAAAACAACGCACAACATGCACCAGGGCCGCACATTCCCGAACAGTGGCAAGAAATCTGTTGCCCAGGCCATCCCCTTTGCTCGCACCGCGCACAAGACCGGCAATATCTATGAAGTCAACATTCGCATACACTGTTTTCCTAGGCTTGCATTTTTCAGAAAGCATGGTAACACGCGCATCGGGAACCAGTACCGTCGCCTTGTTTGGTTCAATAGTGCAAAAAGGATAATTAGCGGCCTGGGCGTTTTGCGTCTTTGTCAATGCGTTAAAAAGCGTTGATTTGCCGACATTCGGCAAACCTGCGATACCGATGCTGAGCGCCATGAAATCTCCGGGTGGGCTTGTGGGTGTAAAGATGTTGTATATTCACAACACCCTGCAAAGACAAGTAAAAAAGAGGATACGTCCTTATTTGAGTGTGTGTGGAAACAGTGGGCGCATTGCCCACGCTCTTTTTGCGGCGGCAGCGGGTTACGCTTTAAAAAGCGTTGTCGAATCTGCTGCCTCAATATTTCCGCATCCGGTCAAAATCATCGTCTGTTCAAGTTCGGCCTTCAGCGTTGCAAACAGAGCGCTCACTCCTTCGCAACCGCCGCCGATGGCGGCAATGGTCACAGGCCGGCCGATACCCACAATATCGGCGCCAAGAGCGAGCATTTTGAAGACGTCAGCCCCGTTTCTCACGCCGCCGTCCGCCATGATGGAAATTTGCCCTTTGACAGCTTTCGCTATGGCGGGGAGCGCCTGCGCCACGCCCGGAGAAGCGGCAAAGACACGCCCGCCGTGGTTGCTCACAACAAGGCAGTCCGCGCCGGCTTCAAGAGCCAGACGGGCGTCCTGGACTGTCATGACGCCCTTGAGGATGAATTTGACGCCCGCGCTCTTGACCGTATTGATTATCCTTGTAAGTTCTTTCAAGGATTTTGGCCCGACCGGGCGGCCCATTTTACGCAGTGTGATCAAGCCGGCCGCATCAATATCCATGCCCAGAATTTTACAGCCCGAGGCAATGGCCTGTTCCAGTTTTTCATCAAGTTCCCTGCTTTCCCATGGCTTGATAAAGGGAATGCCGTGCCCCTGAGCATTTTTGATCGCCGTAATGCCGGAACTGATAATGACAGGCGGCACCCCATCGCCAGTACACCCGATACTGCCGGCAGCGCGGCATCCCCCTATCACGGCACGGACATAGGCATCTTCGGTCAACGCCTCATTAAAATTGAACATTCCGCCTATGGGGGCGGCCACAACCGGCATGGACAGGTCAAGGCCAAGCCAGGTTACGGCGGCAACAGGATCGCAGACATCGTGCACAAGCCGCATATTCAACGTAACAGCCGCCAACGCGGCCACGTTGTTTCTGAATGCAGCGCCTGTTCCCAAACCTCCCATGCCCGGCACTTCACCGGCGCACACCCTTCCGTCACAGACAGCGCACAGCCTGCATGCCCCTTTCATGCGTTCTTTGGCCTTGTCGCGAATTTTTTTCATATATTCCTCCATGATGTTACAGGTAGCTTCAATTTTTTACCTATTTCATTGCATACTTTACTATTTTATCTGAAAATGCAAGGTTTGCATTCTCGCAATCTTGCGGCTATTTTTATACGTTAACTACCAGATTTGACACATCCGCGCGCTGGAGACGGGAATGGAAATTTTTGACACGGCTGAACTGTGGAATCGCGATCGCATTGAACAAACCCAACTGCTGCGCCTCAAAACAACGCTGGGATGGGCGCGCAACTGTTCGTTCTACCGTAAGCGGCTGGACGCGGTCGGGATCTCCCCGGACACGCTGCTGCATCTTGACGACATACGCCACATCCCCTTTACCACAAAGGACGATCTGCGCGCACAATACCCCACAAATCTGTTGTGCGTCCCCCAATCAGAGATAGTGCGCATGCACTGTTCCAGCGGCACAACCGGCACTCCGGTGGCTGTCTGCCATACACAAAACGACATCAATGCCTGGGCTGATCTGATGGCGCGTTGTATGCACATGGCTGGGGTGCGCCGTGAAGACGTTTTCCAGAACATGTCCGGCTACGGTCTTTTTACCGGAGGGCTTGGCATCCATTTTGGGGCCGAACGCCTGGGTTGCATGACAATTCCCGCAGGGGCTGGCAATTCACGCCGACAGATCAAACTGATAAAGGATTTTCGCACAACTGTACTCCATATTTTGCCTTCCTATGCCCTGATCCTGGGAGAGCACATACGTGAAGCGGGCGAAAACCCGCGCGATCTACCCCTGCGTATCGCCCTTGTCGGCGCGGAACCTTACAGCGCGGAATTCCGGGCGCGTATTGAAGAACTTTTTGCCATGAAAGTGTACAATTCCTACGGATTGTCAGAAATGAACGGACCAGGCGTGGCCTTTGAATGTCTTGAACAAAACGGACTGCACATCTGGGAAGATGCCTATCTTGCGGAAATTATTGATCTCGATACCGGCACCCCCCTGCCGGACGGTGAGGTGGGCGAGCTTGTGATGACAACCCTCTGCCGCCGGGGCATGCCGATCCTGCGCTACCGCACACGCGACCTGACCCGTTTTATCAAGGGCATGTGCCCCTGCGGCCGCGTTCACCGGCGCATCGACCGGATTCTTGGCCGCTCTGACGACATGTTTGTGATCAAAGGCGTTAATGTGTATCCTTTACAGATCGAACAGGCCATCATGACCTTTCAGGAAGTTGGGCAGAATTATCTGATTTTGCTTGAAAATGATGGGATCACCGACGTGTTGCGGGTCAAGGTTGAAATCCGTGACGAGTTTTTTGTGGAAGACATGCGCGCCCTGCAAAATCTGCAAAAAGTTATCGCCCAGCGCCTGCACGATGAAATTCTCCTGACGCCACGCATTGAACTTGTTGAAAACAACAGTTTGCCGCGCACTGAAGGCAAGGCCGCCAGAGTACTGGACATGCGAAATAAAAAATAAAATATTATGGAATATCTCCCTTTTCAGCTTTCCTGGCTCATAACAGGCGCATTTGTCACGCTGCTCAGTTTTGTCGTGTTGTTGAACATTTTCGGCCTGCCTGCCAACTGGATACTTCTTGGCCTGACCGTCCTCTGGAAAATGGCGCACGTTTCAGCCGCCCTTGACACCTGGTTCTGGGTCATGCTGATCGGTCTTGTCCTGCTTGGCGAAGCTCTGGAGCTTGGCGTGCAGGTACTCAACGCGCGACGGCATGGTTCCAGTTCTTCCGGCACCTTCGCAGCGATACTCGGCGCGATTGCCGGCGCAATTTTACTGGCGCCGCTTTTCTTTGGTCTTGGCGCTCTGATAGGCGCGCTTGTCGGCGCCTGGATCGGCTGCTTTGTCACAGAATTTCTTATCCGTGGAATGCCCTTCAAAAACGCGCTGGATTCCGCCCTCGGCGCCATGATGGGACGTTTTTTGGGCACCCTTTGCAAATGTGGCGCCGGGGGGTGCATGGTGGCGCTTACCGCCGGCCGAATCTGGCAAAACCGGCCCTCGCAACCTGACGCGATGGACGCGCCCGCACAGGTTTTATATATCCTGCAAAATATCTGTTAAAGGAATCCGCAATGCCTAAACGCACCGACCTACATAAAATTCTTGTCATAGGCGCAGGACCGATTGTTATCGGGCAAGGGTGCGAATTCGACTACTCCGGTTCCCAGGCTGTCAAAGCCCCCAGGGAAGAGGACTTTCAGGTGGTTCTTGTCAATTCCAATCCGGCCACAATTATGACGGACCCGCAACTGACAAACGCGACTTACATTGAACCCATTGAACACGACACGCTGGCGGCCGTTATCCGCAAAGAACACCCGGACGCCCTTTTGCCCACCTTGGGAGGGCAAACCGCCCTGAACGTCGCTCTTGCGCTCGCACAGAGCGGTATTTTGGAAGAATGCGGGGTTGAAATGATCGGCGCGCGCGCCGAAGTGATTGAAAAAGCGGAAAGCAGGGAACTCTTCAAAAAATCAATGGAGCGTATCGGGCTAACTGTGCCCGCCAGCGGCATTGCTCACAACATGGAGGAGACGCGGCATTTTGCCGACATTCTGTCTTTCCCCTGATTGTCCGCCCGGCATTTACTCTGGGCGGTTCCGGCGGAGGCATGGCCTATAATCTTGAAGAATTGCTTGAAGTCGCAGCGCGAGGCCTTGCGGTAAGCCCCATATCCGAAGTGATGATTGAACAGAGCGTGCTTGGCTGGAAAGAATTTGAAATGGAAGTAATGCGCGACAAAAAAGACAACTGCGTGATCGTCTGCTCAATTGAAAATCTTGATCCAATGGGCATACATACAGGTGATTCCATTACCGTTGCGCCTGCCCAGACGCTCTCTGACGTGGAATACCAAAAAATGCGCAACGCATCCCTGGCCATCATGCGTGAAATCGGCGTTGAAACCGGCGGCAGCAACGTGCAGTTCGGCGTCAATCCGAAAAACGGCGAGATGGTGGTTATTGAGATGAACCCGCGGGTTTCGCGTTCTTCGGCTCTGGCCTCCAAGGCGACAGGCTTTCCCATTGCAAAAATTGCCGCAAAACTGGCTGTGGGATACACGCTGGATGAGCTGTGCAACGACATAACTCGTGAAACTGTTGCCAGCTTTGAACCGGCCATTGATTACTGTGTGGTAAAAATTCCCCGTTTCACGTTTGAAAAATTTCCCGGCGCTGTTGACGAACTCACAACCTCCATGAAAAGCGTCGGCGAGGCCATGAGCATTGGGCGCACCTTCAAGGAAGCTCTGCAAAAAGGCTTGCGGTCAATGGAAATCGGAGCGCCGGGGCTTGGCTGCGACTTCCGTAAGGAACATCCCTCAAGGCCATCCCTGCTTGAATCCCTGCACCGACCGAACTCCGGCGAATCTTTGCCCTGCGGCAGGCCCTGCTTGCCGGAATCGGTGAAGACGAGATTTATGAAGCCTCCGGCATTGACCTGTGGTTTATCCGGCAAATCAAGGAGATCGTGGAGATGGAAGCCCGTATACTGAATTTCGGCATGGCAAACGACATGACCTCATCCAATGCCGAGCTGGGCATAATTTTACGGGAGGCCAAGGAATACGGTTTTTCGGACCGGCAGCTTGCGCAGATGTGGAAACGCCCCGACAGCGACATACGGCGTTTGCGCAAAGCAATGGACATCGCGCCAACCTATTACCTAGTGGACACCTGCGCCGCCGAATTTGAAGCCTATACCCCCTACTACTATTCCACCTACGAATCCGGAAAGGAGCTTGTGCCGGACACAACACGCAAGGTGCTGATTTTAGGCGGCGGCCCCAACAGAATCGGGCAAGGGATCGAATTTGACTATTGCTGCTGCCACGCCTCTTTTGCCCTGCGAGATTCCGGCATTACGGCCATTATGGTCAACTCGAACCCGGAAACAGTTTCCACTGATTATGACACTTCCGACAGGCTCTATTTTGAACCGCTCACCTTTGAAGACGTCATGAACATCGTGGAACAGGAACGGCCTGAAGGCGTTATCGTGCAGTTTGGAGGACAAACCCCTCTTAACCTGTCTGTCCCTTTGATGCGGGCCGGGGTCAACATACTCGGCACTTCACCTGACGCCATAGATCGCGCTGAAGACAGAGAACGTTTTCAGGCGGTTATCCACAAACTCAATCTCCTGCAACCGCCAAACGGCATGGCGACAGATATTGACCAGGCTCTGGAAGTGGCGCAGCACATTTCATACCCTGTGGTGGCGCGCCCAAGTTATGTGCTGGGCGGTCGCGCCATGTCGGTCGTGTACGATGAGGAAGAACTGAACGTCTATTTTGCGGAGCATGTGCCGAACAAACCCGATTATCCCATTCTTATAGACAAATTTCTTGAGCACGCCATTGAAATTGACGTTGACACGCTTTCGGATGGCAAAGACGTCTATCTCGCCGGCATTATGGAACACATTGAGGAGGCCGGCATCCATTCGGGCGACTCCGCCTGTGTGCTGCCCTTACAGTCTGTTTCCGCTGATCATGTGGAACGCATTGCCTTCCAGGCTAAAGTGCTGGCACGCGAACTCAAGGTGCGTGGGTTGATGAACATCCAGTTTGCCATAAAGGACGATGAACTGTATATTCTGGAAGTTAATCCGCGCGCTTCCCGCACTGTCCCCTTTGTTTCCAAGGCCACAGGAGTCCCCCTGCCCTACCTTGCCACCCAGATCATGCTGGGAAAAACACTGGACGAACTGGACCCTTGGAGCATGCGGCGCGGCGGATTTACCTGCGTCAAGGAGGTTGTGCTGCCTTTTCACCGTTTTCCCGGCGTGGATATTTTACTGGGGCCTGAAATGCACTCCACTGGTGAAGTTATGGGCATGGGCTCAAACTTTGCTGAAGCCTTTCTCAAAAGCCAGTTGGGAGCTGGGCAGATTTTGCCGCAATGCGGCAAAATTTTCCTGTCCGTCAACGACCGCGACAAACCTTTTTTGCCTGAAGTCGGCACCATGTTTTCCGAACTTGGTTTTGAACTGCTGGCGACAAAGGGCACAGCTGCCGTGCTCACCGAACACGCTCTCAAGGTAAAGACGGCGCGCAAGGTATATGAGGGATGTCCTAATATCGTGGACATGTTGATCAATCATGAGGTCGCGCTGGTGGTAAATACGGCGTCCGGCAAGCACACGGCGCGGGACTCAAGGGCAATCCGCCGCACAGCGCTGACATACAATGTGCCCTACTGCACTACAATCGCCGGCGCAAAAGCCACAGCCACAGCCATTGGAGCGCGCCGCGACACTGTGCATGTGGAAAGCCTGCAAGAATATTACGCGCGGGAAACGCAAGGGTAGACTATGAAGGCGCTGCTCACTCTCGAAGACGGCTTCAGCCTGTACGGCAAATCCTTTACCGGCGCTTTTGAAACCGGCGGTGAAGTTATCTTTACCACTGCCATGACAGGCTATCAGGAAGTCTTGACTGATCCTTCCTATTGCGGCCAGATGGTGTGCATGACATGGCCGCTGATCGGCAATTACGGCGTCAGCGCCGAGGATATGGAATCCGATCGCGTGCACCTGCGCGCATTGCTTGTCAAAGAGTGCTGCAAACAGCCCTCAAACTGGCGGTCCGAATCCTCTTTGCCCGAATTTTTGCAACGCTTTGACACTCCGGGGATGGAAGGTATTGATACCCGCGCCCTGACCAGGCATTTGCGCATGCACGGCGCCATGTGCGGCTGTATTTCCACAAAGGAGCTGAACCCGCATGTCTTGCGGGAGCGCGCGCTTGCACTGCCCCCCATGCAGGGACAAAATCTTGTGCCTTTTGTCGCGCCCCAACACCCCTACGCCTGGCGCAACGGCAAACCCGCAAAAACGCAATTTTCGGCAAACGGTAAATACCTCTGGCAAGGTGCAGGGCTGCGTCTGATCGTGTATGATTTTGGCCTCAAGTGGAATATCCTGCGGCAGCTTGTTGTCGCAGGCTTTGAGCCGCTCATCGTGCCGCCGGGCTTCAGTGTGGACGCGGCAAAAGCAAGTGGCGCACAGGCGGTTTTTTTGTCAAACGGCCCCGGAGATCCCGCCACATTGACTGAGGGAATTGTCGCAATCCGTATGCTGATAAAAATTTTCCCCGTTACAGGCATATGCCTTGGGCATCAGCTTATAGGCCATGCGCTTGGGGGCGATACGGACAAACTCAGATTTGGGCACCACGGCTGCAATCATCCGGTACAGGATCTGGCGACAGGACGTATTGAAATTTCTTCGCAAAACCACGGTTTTCATGTGGTATTGCGTGATGCGCCCGATGTGGAGGCGACCCATGTCAACCTCAATGACCAGACCATTGAAGGTCTGCGACATACAACACTGCCCGTCATGAGCGTCCAGTACCACCCCGAAGCCGCGGCCGGACCGCACGACGGACGGTACCTTTTCGCCAGATTTCACGAGATGATCAGCGCGGCGATAAGCGCTTAGAGCATCTCCATAACCGCGATTTCATGGGGGTTGCGGACTGGCTGGCGGCATTGTCGCCAACCAATAATACCGCGCTCAAAATCAACAACCGGCAGATTCAATCGACCAGTGCACGGCAGGCCTTCAATGCCTTTGCCTGCTCCTCAAAGGACTCGAATCCCGACTGGCGCAAGGCGTCAAGCACTGTATCAGCCCAATTCCATGTTGAATAAATCACCGGTTTGTGGAAAGTTGTGCGGAAGGTGTGCAATTCCGCCCGATAAAACGCCTCCTTGGGCGTGTCCAGATGTTCGCGCAACTGTTCGTGCCGCCGCAGAAGCTCACCCTCATACCATTCTTGAATATCCTGCGGTTCGGTATACTTTTTAAGAATATGTCCGTACCCGGACTTTTCCATCAAGTCTGCAAGGCGTACATGATGTTGACGCACGAGCCATTTCCCCAATTCTGACGTGGAAATATCTTCCGCCTCCACAGAGGCGATGTCGAACACCGTCTGATAATAGGTATCCGGCACAACAGAAGCAGACGTTATGCCGGCAATAGCCACAAGGCCGCGCAGGATAAGACTATTTGAAACACCCTGCCCGCAAAAACCCACTTTTTTGCCGTATTTCAAACCAGTGAAGATACTCACAAGCATTGCCCAGACAACGGCCGGGTCTTCCTCATCATAGATATATCCAAGACGGGCGTTGTCGCGGTCAGTGGCAAGCACCATCTGCGTCATGTCGTTGGAGCCGATGGAGAATCCGTCAAACTCCGTAATAAACTGCTTGGCAAGAATCGCATTTGAGGGCAATTCTGACATAAGAATAATTTTCAATCCGTCCTGACCACTCTTGAGTTTGTGCACCTGCTCAAGATAACAGCGCATGGCGCGGGCTTCTTCCAGAGTGCGCACAAAGGGCAGCATCATACGTAAATTGGAACCGCCGTACATACCGCGCGCCAGCTTGAAAGCCTCAATTTCCCAGTCGTGAATATTACGCGAAACACCGCGATATCCCAACATGGGGTTCGCTTCCTGGTGTTCAAAAAGATTGCCGCCCACCAGATTGCAGTATTCGTTGCTCTTGAAATCCGTCGTACGGTAGGTGACTGGTCTGCCGTAAAAGGCCATTGCAAAAAGCGCCAGATTCTGCGCCAGAGTCTGCACATAGTGTTCCTTGCCTGTCCTGAACCCACGCGCTTTGATGGCAGCGCGAATTTTATCCGACAGTTCCCGCACGTCGTCCATTTCTTTTTTCAGGCCGGCTCTCAGGCTTACTTCCTCACGCAAATGACGGATACTTTCCAGCACTGTGGCGACTGAAGGCAAATCTTTAATGCTTTCAACATGCTCCCTGACAAGGGTTTCAATTTCCGCAGCGCGTTTTACAGATTCCGGATCAGAATAAGAAAGCAGCGCCATTTCATCGTCATACCCCATAATAGTACGCACATGCTCCGACAGGTCGGATGATGTCTTGAGCACCTCAAGGCGACGGGACGCCATTTCCAGATGTTTGTCTATCTCATGGTCAATTTCACGCATTCTGCGATGCTGCAAAAGCACTTCTTCGGCATTCTGTCCTTTGTCAACACTGGACAAAGCCGTCATTTCTTCTGACAGCCCGGTAACATCGGCAACATACTCCCGCAGGTTAAAGTTAAAAACAATCAGCCCGGCGGCCAGTTGCTTGCGCATCAGTTCGGACAGCCTGGACTCCAGCTCCCTGAGTTTTATTTTGATGACGGCATCCAGTTCTCCGCTGTCAAAGGCTTCCAATGCCTGCGGATGAATGCCGATATTGCCGAGCATAAATTCCGCACGCAACAGCCCCACTTCAAATTGAGGGCAAGTGCGCAGACGCGAGAGGAAAAGCGCTTGCCCCACATCGGCCAGCACCAGTCCAACCTTGGTTTTTGTCATCGGCAGCTTTGACAGATCCATTTCGCCGCCTACCTGATGCAAAGACAGAAGCCCGCGATATATCCGCCCGCTTGTCCCGTCCACCGTCACATTGACGCCGTCAAGCGCGCGCAGCACTTCCACACGCTGTATGCCTATGACAGCCGCTATGCCAAGCTCACGGGAGGTGATTGCCGCATGGCTGGTATCGCCGCCCACATCCGCCATAATGGCGGAGGCGACACGCATGCCCGGAACCATGTCCGGATCAGTGCGCTCTGCCGCCAGAACATCGCCTTTACCTATCTTGTTGAGTTCCAGGGCGGAACGTAAAAAACGCACTGTGCCCTGCCCCGCTCCGCGTGAGGCTCCATTGCCCGCCAGCAACACTTCCGCTTCCGCCGCAGCCCTTTCATCCACTTCAAGACGCCGCATAAAAATTGTTGCGGGATGCAGATCAAATTCTTCATTCCAGCGGGTTTCCGGTCTGGCCTGCACAAACCAAAGCTTGCCGTTGGCGTCAATGCAAAATTCCGTATCCATAATCATGCCACCATAGGCAATGCTTACAGCGCGCACTCCCTTGGCGATAGTTTCAGCCTGACTCAATGAAACCGCCCAGCGCGAGGCTTCCAGTTCAGGCACAGCGACCTCTTTTGTTCCTCCTTTTTCGTCATAGACGATTTTCATGGTTTTGCAGCCCATTTGACGAATAACCACTTCGGTACCGTCATCACGCTGAAAAACATACAATTTGTCAGGAGTAATCTTGCCCCCCACAACGGCTTCTCCAAGCCCGTAGTTTGCGTCAATGCTCACCAGATCTTTTCTGTCCGTTCCACGACAACCTGTTGCCGTATCCGCGGAAAACGCCGTGCCTGAAACTAACGGATTGATCATCTGCATCATGCAGACCGAAAGAGAAGTGTTTTCTATGGCCCATTCTGCCTTTGCCGTTTCAGCGAGCGCGTCGTCTTCTGTTTCCTCCGCCTTGGTCAGCGCATCCAGAATGGCTTCACGGCGGTATGTCATTGACCGCAGATTATACGCCGAAGCGCAATCCCAATGATAGGCATCCACAACCTTGTCATGGCCAATCATATTCAGATATGTATCCTGCAATCCGGCAAAGGCTTTTTTGCGCGAATCTTCGCCGGCGGCGGACGAACGCACGGCAACAGGCGTTGCGGCATCTCCGTTTTCTTTGCAGATAGCACTGTAAGCGCTTCGGACGGCCTCATCCACCTCGCCTGGAATACTGACGGACAAAATAGCGGCCTGCACCATCACGGAGCGCTTGCGCAACTGATCAATGCCTTCGGGAGACGTGGCAAAACCATCAACGACATTGTTGATAAACGTGCGCAATCGCGCATTGGGCTGGTCGCCGTCAGCTTTTGCGGCTTCGCGTATCTTCCTGCCCAATTGACGCACAAGTTTTTGCAAAAATTCAGGATCTTTATTGATTTCAGTGTCGTTCCAGTCAATTCTGCCATATTCCTTGTCCACCATAGAGCGGACAAGCCTGCTGTTTACCTTTGTTTCGTCCAGCAATCGATGAAACGCTATTGAGGAAACAGCGCGAAAATGCGGTGCGCGAATTCCCTGTATCTGGCTGATGAGAGCCATATTATAGTTCTTTCCTCCAACAAGCAATTCTGCCTCAATGCCCAACTGTACGATATCCGCGCCGGTTAAAACAAATTTTTTCCGCACGGAATCCGTGTCGGTCTGCCCGGTTTTTACTTGAACAGATTTTGCGGCCGGATTCTTTGGCATGACTTCCTCCAAATTTAGGGGGAAAAAACACATTACTGTTATGAAGTGTATACTGCGAACGCGTCACTGTCTATATACTCAAAACAAACTGCTCCACACGTGAAGCGCAGTATGGACAAAACACACAGTCATCCAGCGGGATGATCTGCCCGCATGCCTCATTGGCGCATATGCGGGGCACAGGGGCCAGTTCAACAACAAGCTCGCCCTCACGCACCGGCACCATTTGTTTGTATTCCTTGAAGTCAGCTGTCTTGAGTACACGCTTGACAATGCCGTTGACCGGCGCAAACACCGCCTTTTCCTGTTTCATGATCGACACGTTGAACAGTTCTTCTCCCGCTTTCACAATGTCGCCGGGGTGCACATACATAACCCACAAATCTCCATTGCTGGGCGCAGCCACCTGATAAAGGTCGGCAGGATCAGCCAGCAACGTGTCCTTATAGCCTGTCACGACAGGTTGGCTTACCTGAACCTCACAGCTCATAATTTCTGAATCAAGCACATACCGGCACACTGAAACGCCCATCTCGCTTGGCCTGGAAATGCTCAGCAGCACAAGATGGTGAGGCTTCCCGTTAGTTTCGTTAAAATAGAAATCCTGCCCTACTTTCAGACCCTCAAACCACACATGCAGCGGCAGATTGTTCGGATCGGCGAATTCCGCCCTGAATTTGACAGTCCTCAGCATGTCCGAGGGATGGTTCAGATACAGGACAAACTCTTCAGCACTCGGTCGGCGCTTGATAATGTCGGCGCAAGCCTTTTCTTCAGCGTCAAGATTCATGTCCGGCAAGGTCTCCAATGGAGAAGCCTCCGAACGCCTGGTCAACGCGTTTTTCCAGTCAGTCCCAAAAGCGCTTTCATAAACCCAGGTTGCGGGAAATCCCAAAGGAAGTTTCCCGAACTTGCCGAGCAAAAGATTGCGCAGGGCGTCGTTGCAGTCACGGTAAAGAGAAAGACGCGCCTTGCGCATTTCCTGTGAAAGATCCGCTTCGGGCAACCGCGTTACCTCATTGAGCACCTCCAGCAGGTAGCGCACCTCATCTTCCCCACCGCGCTTCCACGCCCCTGCCACAGCCAAAAACGCCGTATTCCAGGTAAGTTGAGATCCTGGCGTCACATCGTGATACCGGATGATTTGTCGTGTACCCTCAAGAAATTTGAGCATATAGGGCAAAAGATGTATGTAACCCTGTTTCATGGCCCCTTCCTGTGAAGACGAGGTTGCCCCGCCGGGCATTCCATACAGGGTAACGTCATAGTCAATGCCCTGAAAATATGGGGCGCAATAACGGTCATAGTATGGCATGATCTGTTTGCACACAAAATTTGCATCACGAATGGCGTTTTTGTTCAGGCGACACGCAAGGCCAAGCTCGTCTTCAAAATACGCCACAGCGGAAAGCACGTCGCCCTGACCGTAGGAACGCACGGCTGACCCCAGACCAACATCAATAATATGCGCACCCGCTTTGGCAGCGGCTCCGCAAGCAGGCAAAAAAAGACCGTCCGTATAGTGACGGTGATAGTGCAATACAAGCTCAGGCCAGCGTTTACGCAATGCCCTGACAAGTTCCGTCATAAAGCGCGGGGGGCACACCCCGCCCATATCTTTAAGTCCCAGAATGACATGGCGTGAGGCCTTTTTTGGATCAATACCCAGCATAGCGCCGGTCATACGCAAAATATCTTCTGTGACATTCAGATAATGCTGGACATCAAAGCCTTTTGCATACGACAGGGAAAGCGCCGGCTGAAAAATCACATCGGCACACGCCAGCACCACTTCGGCAATCGGCCCCATATTTTCAATATGGTTCAAAAAGTCAAAACAACGCACAACCTGATAGTGTTCGCAAATCATTTCACCTGTTTTGCGCATCACATTGCGAGGTTGCGGCGAATACCCCAGCACGTTGGTGGAGCGCACAAGCAGTTGCTTGAGAGTTTTTGGGGCAAAATTGTTCCACTCTCTGGCTTCGGTAAAAGGGTAGGTCATATTGGCCATCATGGCCACATGAAAATGCGCGCCGCCGCCGTTTTCAATGGAAAAATACCCCACATTGTCAAGATACGGTCCAATCAGCCGATCTTCAGCAAGCCGGAAACGGTTGCCGGAATTTGACTGGGTAACATCACGTGTTGTGGTGTCGGAAAAATGCACCCCGCCTGAATCACGGATAAAATCCAGAGTCGCCAAACGATCTCCCTGAGGATAGGGAGATGCCCGCCGATGCGCTGATGATTTGATCGGCGGCAACACCGGCTCAAAAGGGCCAAGACGCGGCGTTGTTGTTGACCTGTATTCACCAAGCCGCACATACGGATTATAGCCCTTGGCGGAAATTTCCGCCACAAGACGTGCCAGCCTCTCACCTTCCGGAGCGACATCGGTATATTGCATCAGCTCGGGATGCTCTGCGATAAAATTGGTGTTGATTTCCCCTTTTCTAAAAAGAACGTGTTTTATAACCTGCTGAAAAAAAGGGATCGTTGTCCTGATGCCGCCAATAATATACTCATCAAGCCCGCGCTCCATAATGGCAAGTGTCTTTTCCCAGTCGTGCGCATAGGTGATCAACAGCGCCCCGACGGAATCATAGTTGCCCGGGAACTCGTAGCCCGCGCTGATATTTGAATCCAGGCGTACACCGGGGCCGCCCGGAGAAACATAGCGGGTGATCATGCCTGAATTCGGCTCAAAATTATTTTGCGGGTTTTCACAATTGATGCGCACCTGCATGGAGCAGTAGGATGGACGAAGTTTTTCCTCGCTGTAACGCAACTCGGCGCCGAAGGCCACGGCAATCTGCTCTTCCACAAGATCAATGCCGTAACGGCATTCGGTAATGCCGTGCTCCACCTGAAGCCGTGTATTCACTTCAATAAGATAGGGAGAGCCGTCAGGAGTTATGAGAAATTCCACAGTCGCCAGCGAGTAATACCCGACAGCTTTGACAAGCCGTCGCGCATAATCTTTCAGCCTGTCACGCAAAGCGCATGTCAGGCCGGGCCAGGGAGAGGGAGTGGTCTCAATCAGTTTTTGATGATTGCGCTGCACTGTGCAGTCGCGTTCATCAAAGGCAAACACATTGCCGTACCTGTCCGCAATAACCTGTATTTCAATATGCCGTACAGTATCAAGAAATTTTTCAACAAACAGCCGCGGATTGCCGAATGAGGCCTGCGCCAATGTGGAGGCCTTAAAAAATGCGTCCTCCATCTCCGATTCGGTGTTGACGGCAACAATCCCGCGACCGCCGCCGCCGCCCTCGGCCTTCAGCATGATCGGCAGGCCGATCTCGGCTGCCAGTTTACGCGCGCCGGCAATATCCACAGAACCGTCAGAACCGGGAACAACAGGGATGCCCAGGCAACGCGCCACATTACGCGCGTGCACCTTGTTGCCGAGCAAATTCATTGCTTCGGCTGTGGCACCGATAAAAACAATGTCCGCGTCTTTACAACGCTGCGGAAAAGCCGTGTCTTCTGAAGCAAATCCCCATCCCGGATGTATGCCCACAACGCCGCGCTGTTTTGCCTTGTTGATAATTTGATCTATATCCAGATAGGCGCGCGGTTCCGCCCCAAGCAAGATAAGCTCCTGGGCGCTGGAGGCTGCGGGCGCTGTTTTGTCTATGTCTGTAGCCGTCATGGCGGCCACAGCGTCAAAGCGCTCACGAATGGAACGACAGATGCGCCGCGCTGGAATACCCCGATTGGCCACAAGAATAATCTTGCCTTTTAAAAATTCCTGCACATCCCTAAACGTCTTATTGCCCATAGCCGGCCCTTTTCAGTGAAACATCTTCAACATGCCGAAGCGTACCGCTAAAAAATTCTTTCACTTGTCCGCCAGTGCGCAAACACAGTCCGCCATCGGTCGACAATCCGACCAGTATGCCCCGCTCAATAGTTTCACCTTCGCACAGGGCAACCGTTTCGCCACGCCAAAGCAGCATCTGCTCGGCCTGAATTTTCCAACGGCTTGCAAAGTCACTGTCGGCAGTATATGTTAAATAGAGATAGTTTACAAGCTGTTGCCAAAGAATTTCAGGCGCAGGCGGCACATGTCCCGTTTGGGCCAGACTTGTTGCATCTAGCGTCGTGTTTTTTCGCATCTCCGCATTCGCCAATGCGGGCGTAACGGCCACGTTAATGCCGATTCCGGCCAGCAAAACCCCGCCCCGCTCTTCCAGCAATATGCCGCCAACTTTACGGCACAAAGCGCCATCGCCCTGAACAATAAGGTCGTTTGGCCATTTGAGCGCCACAGGCCATCCGAATTTCCGCAAGGCCAAGGCCGTTAAAAGACCGATTGCCACGGAGGCGCCGGCAGTGATAAAGGGGGCAAACAAAGGCAAGCGCACTGCCGCGTATATGTTGCCCGGCGGTGAATTCCACTGCCGCCGCAACTGTCCGCGGCCGGCGCTTTGGGTTTTCGCAAGCACACTGTCCCATACAGACATATCACCACGCTGAGCCAACATAAAGCCCACGTCCAGACTTGACGGGACACTCTCCACCCGCCAGACTGCCGGCGATGAAGGGTCGGAACCGGTATGCTCCCGAATCATCATGTCAACCGTCAGTCCACAGCAACACGCGCAGCCTCAAAACAGGCCGCGCACACTGTGTCCATCACAGCACCGTGCCCAAGACCGGCAAGGTGCCCCATGCCGTGCGCCAGCAACCTGAGTATATGTGTTGCCGGTTCCTGTCCGTACAACAGGCATTCTCGCCCAAACGTGTCCAGCGAAAACAGCAGAATGCCCCGCATCCCCTCTCCTCCGGGAAAAGAAAGCACATTCGTCGGACCGGCGCATGCCATATATTTCCTGTTTGCAAACTGTATGGCAGCGTCATCCACAAGATGCAGATCAACACTCAACGACGTGGAACAAGTGAGATTTGCCGCCGTATGCGCCATAGCCCGCACGGCGACCGCAAGTTCACGGGGAGCAAAAGGCGACAGCCATGCGTGCGCGGGGTACTCCACAACAACAACGCACTCATCCAGCGCAAAACGGATAGCCTTCATCCGGTGCAATGCTGTTACTGTCGCCAGTTTCCGGTATAAAAAGTCTGAGCTTCCCTGTTTTCCGGCTGACGTTGAAGCGCTGAGGACGAGTGCGTGTCGGCGGAGCGGCCCATGTTCAAAAAATCGCTCTGAAGCATGTGCGAATCCGGAAGAACGCTCCCCGGCGGTTGCATGTCTTCATTGTCAGAAGATATGGAGTGGTTGGCAACTGTTGAAGAGGATTCTTCCGTTTTTGTCGCCCAACTTTTATTTGTCATCTTGGCGTCCGGATAAACAATGCGCTGATGGAAAATACCCGTTATGATCCGCTGAAAACTTTCACCCAGCAAATGAAGATCCTTGAATGTTAATTCTGATTCGTCCAGTTGCCCTTCAGAAAAAATACCTTTTATGGTCGCGTCAATAAAATTTTTAATGCGTGACGGCGTTGGTTCAGTCAACGTACGGGTGGATGCCTCAACAACATCGGCCAGCATAAGCACTGCCGCCTCTCTGCTCTGTGGGCGCGGCCCCAAGTAGTTGTAATCCGATTCATGCGGATTTTCACCCAGATTAAGGGCTTTTTGATAAAAAAAGCGCATAAGGCGTGTGCCGTGATGCTGGCGAATAATATCCGTGATTTCCTGCCCCAGATCATAACGCTCCGCCAGTTCAGTGCCTTTTTTCACATGAGAAAGCAGAATGAGAGAACTCATGGATGGGGACAGCTTGTCGTGCTTGTTTGCCCCGCCGAACTGGTTTTCTATAAAATACTCCGGATAGGCAAGTTTGCCCACATCGTGATACAGAGCTGCCACTTTACAAAGCAGGCTGTTAGCGCCGATAGCCTTGGCGCCGGCTTCCACCAGATTGGCCACCAGCAGGGAATGGTGATAGGTACCCGGGATGGTGACCATCAAATTTTGCATCAAGGGCTGTTCAAGACTCATCAATTCCATAAGACGAAATCGCGTGCTGTAGCCAAAAACCATCTCCAGAACCGGACTTACGGCAAAAAGTAAAATCAGTGAAACCACACTGTTCAAGAATACGGCGAGCAGTTGGGAAGGAAACTCCGCCGCAGGAGTCTGGTCCAGCAATGCCATAGCGAACCAGATCAAAATCTGCCCGACAGTCAGAGGAACAACACTCCACACAACGTCCTGACGTGTCTGGGCGCTGATCACAAGCCAAGTTATCAGCATGGCGCCAAGAAAATGAAACAGGAAAAAATGCGCTGTTTCCTGCAACATGAGCATACAAAAAAGGGAAAATAGCAGGCTTGTTGTACAATAACGGCGGGTGGCGAAAATCATCGCCATAAGACCGACAGCGCCGGACAGCGGAAAGGCCAACGCGACAGCATTGAGCATCTGCATATTTTGCATGTGCATGAAGATGTACAAACCTTTTGCTCCCGCGCCGCACAACAACAGCATAAGGGAAATAAGCAGGGCGTCTTTGCACTTGAGGGGCGTTCCGAGTTTACCGCTGGGAGACAGAAAAAATCCTACTGAAAGCAGCAAAGCGCAAAAAAACGCGCCGGCCACGGTACGCCAATGCATGGGATCGGCTGACGACTGGTGCAAGGTCTGCAATTTGATCTGCTGTTCCCTGCTGACACGTTCACCCTTGCGGACAATCATCTCTCCCTTTTGAATGTGATAATACACCGGTTCCAGCGTTGCG
Organism: Candidatus Desulfovibrio kirbyi; assembly: GCA_013374015.1. GTDB lineage: Bacteria > Desulfobacterota > Desulfovibrionia > Desulfovibrionales > Desulfovibrionaceae > Desulfovibrio > Desulfovibrio kirbyi. Next base: position 147,654 of record BLLL01000002.1, on the reverse strand, counting down.
ATCACATCCGCGCCACGTTTTTGCGTGGCTTCCCGGTTCAGGGTCAAGGACGACGGCATCGTTGCGGACAACAAAATATTGATGGCGCGGCGCGATTGCGGGCTGAGCGTTGGTTCTTGCCGCATACGGGAAGAAATTTCAGCAAGAAAAGACTGCACATCCGGTAAAACGGTAAGGTCAGGCCGCAAAACATCCCGATTTGTATCAAGATTATGGATGATCACGCCGGCACGCCCCACCTGGGCTGCCCGTATGTCTCCCGCCAGCCCGTTGGCAAGCTGCTCACGGATTATGGGCAGGAGTACCTTGAACAAATAGGCCTGGACATGGGGCAAAATCAGATCCGGCAAAATATCTTCGGCAACAGCGGGTGACAGATCTTCAGACAGACGGGCAACCTGCTCGTCATCTTCCGGATTGCCGCTGCCCTGATTGTTGAGCGCGCGAAACAAATCAGTCATTCTTCCGTGAAACAGCAAATACGACTCAAGGCTCAAATCGTAAACAAGCGGCTGAAAAGACAAGGCCTGTTTACGGCGCGCATTGGTAGCCTGAGTGTCTTCTACCGAAATATTGTGGTCAGCCACTATATCGTTTTCCGCCACCTGACCCGCGACATAAATCCGTTTGTTATCGATAAAATTGGCGCCTGCCAAAAGAGAAAGCAGCAACAGCGTGCCGATAAGCGCCCAAAGACCCCAGCCGCACTGATGGTGAGCTTTCAACATTTTGAACAGCCGTATGACGTTAGTTGGCCGGTCTGTTTTTATCTGCGTGATCATAAGCAGTTACAATAGCCCCCACAAGATGATGTCGTACCACATCATCACTAGCCAATTTTATCCGCGCTGTCCACAAATTTACCCGCCCGCGCGCGCCGCCGCCCCCGCGAAAGACGCTGTCTTGATAGCCGCCTTCGGCACAAGCGTCAAAAAAGCGCGAGACGCTTACGCGGGTAGGGAATCCGCACAATAATAGTGTCCCCCCTAACCGTATGGTCGCCTTTGTTCGGAAAAAGTACCCTTACCAAACTACGGATGAGGGCTATTCTGAATGTATTAGTTTTGCGGGGAATGAGGGAAAAGCATACCAGTTTGAGGCTATTAAACACACTGTGGCGGATGAAGTCCCAAGTAAGGCGGTTTCAAAACTCCCGCTTGCGATTCATAGAGTCGGTAGCCGTGACGCTCATCAGCGAGGTCGCTTTTGACACCACCGACTTTCGCCACCGCCAAAGGGGCGCGGGTGCGAGGGTTTTGAACTGCGCATGAAGCGGCTCAACGCCGCCAGAAACGCATGGGCCGGACATGCCAGCGCGGGGACGAACAGCTGGAGGTGATGGGGCACTTGGAATAGGACTCTCAGTCTGCCACATCTGGTACATCCCAGTCTTTCACTCGCGCCTCGCCGGTCTGATAAAATTGCTTCACCAGCTTCACATATTCCAGAAAATCTTTGTTTTCCTTGGCAAGCCGGTTGATCATATCCCAATCAATATCATCGCGGTCACGAGCGGGAATCAAAACCTGGCTGTCTGCGGGATTATTCACATCCAGCCTGATTACTCCGATTCCATGCGCCGCGGAGAGCATTTGCAATTCCTTGTCCGTGTACTGATCGACCTTGATTTCTGCCGCGACCAGATAACCGAAATTGGCCCATGAAGAATTGGAAACAGCCTGAAGATAGCAGTCCCGCACATTTGAACGGTTGATCAGCTTCTTGACCTCAAACGACCACAATTTCATGCGTTTATCGGAATATTTGTTTACGCAGTCCCGCACTTCCTGGAGCCAGTCCTCTCCCAAAACCTCCATGCCGACCACGTCCGGATGCAGCCAATGGTTGCCTTTCGGCCCTTGCTTGTTTGATGAACACTTCTCGTCGATGCGCTTTGAGTAAATGCCGTACTCATTCCGCAAAAATTGTGAGAGAAGCGGATACAGGAAGTATTCACCGTACCCTTCGGCGGGTTTGGAAGGTGTGCCTTCAGCCGCCTCCACCTCCTCACTGTCGCTTTTCTCCGAGTAATAGTACTTGCGGGGACGCCCTTCGGTGATTTTCAATTCCGGGTATCTTTTTTGAGTCCGAGTCTGATGCGCGCCGATTTCCGAGACAAGCTGAGTGATAAGTTCGGCGTCAGTACTGACGGATTGGCTGTTTTGTTTCTTGGCCTGGCATTCCTCGGGGTAAGTCGCGAAAATCCACTCAGCGATTTGCCGCGCAGTGAATTTTTCGCCGGAATGTCCTTTCAGGTAATCAAAAACTGTATTTGCAAGTTTCAAAGCCATCTCAGTCCTCCATATCTAAACTATCCAATGACACAATTTTTGACTTTTACTCCAAACGCGAGGGGGCGTCAATCCTTTTTTTGACGAGCGTATCACCTTTGTTTTGATGTATGCTTTTCTTCAATGGAGACAATCAGTGGCCTTTTGCAACGGGAAAACCTAGCATACCGGAACTGATGGCATTGCTTAGATGAGAGTCTCCCCGATTCCCTTTCTGGACAGGATGCGCCCGTCCTGCTATGGTGTCAATAAAGATAACCAGTCAACGTATCAAAAGATCTTTCTGGACAGGACGCGTTGTCCGCAAAGGACGTTTATGAAACGACATTTTTTGAGAATCAGGGATCTTGACAAGGACACCTGCCGGCTGCTCGTGCGGCAGGCCGCCGGCATACCCGACGCCAAGACGCGGACGGATTTTATGGTCGGGCGCACGGCGGTGATGCTGTTCGCGCGCCCTTCGCTTGCCATACGGCTCTGTCTGACAGGCGCTGTGCGGCAGATGGGCGGCTACATACTCTATGAAGGACCGGACGGCGGCTGGCGTGAAGACATTGAGCGCTACCGCCGGCAAGTGCTGCCGCTTTTTGATTACTATGCGGACTGTCTGTACACCTATGATCTGCCGATACACGCCTGGGACTCGGAAATTGCCGACATGCCGTTTCCCGTGATCAACGCGGGCAGTCCGGAGTCGCAGCCTGCCGCGGCGCTGGCGGATGTTGTCTGTATGCTGCGTAAAACAAAAGAGCTTGACGGCGTTGCCGCAGCCTGGATCGGTTGCGCCAACGGCACGCTGTATTCCCTGATTGAAGTGATGGCGCATTTCCCCTTCTCCTTGCGCATATGCCTGCCCAGGGACGACTCCTCTGTCAGAGCGCTTGCCGAACAAAACGCCCGCGTGACGGTTGTGGCATCCGCGCGTGAAGCTGCCGCGGATGCCAATTATATTTTTGCCGGGTCCCGCGCCGACATGACGATTGAGGAGCGCGAGGTGTGGTGCATTGACCAGGAGCTTATGGCAGGCGCCGCGCATGATGCGCGTTTGCTGTTCAGCGGCATGCCCATGGAAAGCATTCGCGTGGACAGGCATGTTCTGGCAAGCCCGGCGGCCTGGCTTGTGCGGCAGGCGGAAGCCCGCTTGCGCCTGCACAAGCGTATCCTGCACTGGGTTTTTGCCGAGAACGAACCCGCACTGTAGCTTTTTTGGGGAAATTTTATGAAACGGATTTTTTATGTAGCGTGCGCCGCGCTGCTGCTGGCCGCCTGTGCCGGCGGACAGCAACGCGGCATGGTCGGCTCCGCCTATGTGTCAACATCCAGACCATCCCTTGCGATTGAGGCGAACAACATGCCTCTTGCGACAGCCGGAGAGGGGACGGCCAATCTGACGGCAAGCGGCATGCTGGGCGGACTGCCGGTGCGGGTATGGCTTGCTGTTTACGGCGATGCGAAGACCGCGAATCCTGCCATAGCCATAACAGCTCATGCCGAGGTTCCCCGCGGCTGGTACTGGGACGGCATCATGCGCCGCCCGTTCAGTGTGAACGACGGCATGGAAGTATTCGGCGATGTCGCCTACCAGGCATATACCTATATTGTGGATCCGAAGCGCGATCCCTTCAGCGTGTTCATGGAATCGGAAACAAAATCAGAATCTGACCCAAAACAATGGATGGCGCGCGCCTTTGCCGCCCGTTACAACTTTTATGACGATAAAATTGTTCTGGAATACAGGGAACCGCTACCGGAGGGCATTGTGTCGCTTTCCGCCCTGCCGATGGGGCTGGGCGATGCTGTTGCCGCCTTTGAACAGCGAGCAAGAGCGGCCTTCAGCGTGGGCCAGCCTCCTGCCGGTTCCGTGCGGCGCGAATACGCGGCCACTGTCCGGTGGCGCTACATGGACGAACGCTTTCTCGGCACTGTGTCAAAATATGACAGTTTCGCACGGTAGATTGTGCTAAAAAGGCGTCCGCTGCGCGGCCTCTTTATTGCCGGTACGGGTACGGTGTCGGCAAAACAGTGTGCACAGCGGCGCTGTTGCAGGCATTGCGACTTGCCGTGTTTGCCGCCCAGGCAATAAAGCCTGTGCAGACAAGCATTGACGCCGCAATGCTCTACACAGCCACGTTGCACGCGTATTTTGTGAAGCGCGGCGTCTGAGTACGCCCTTTTAACAACCTTTACCTGATGCCGCCCTATAGCACGACGGCGGAAGATGTGGCGCTCCTGTGCGCGGCTGTGGAGGGGGCTGTTCTGTCAAAACAGGCCAGACACATTGTCAGACAGCGCTGCGTCAGCGCATCGGCCAGTTCTTCCACACTCCTGATTTCCTCCCGGCGTATTGAGTCAAAATGAATGCCGGCGCTCACGCACACCGTGCAGCGCAGCGCGTCTGAAAGACTCTGCGCCATACGCAGGGCCAACTCACCTTCCCTGTGCGGGGGCACGGTGATATGCGCGGGCGCGGCATTCCAGCCGGCCAGAGCAACAGCGCCTATATGCGCCTGTCCGCCGCTGAGGTGAATCTGCACGTCATCGCCCATGCGAAACAGCTTAAGGGTCAGGCGTATCCGCCCGCAACGCGCGCTCAAACTAAGGGATTTCGGCATCTCACTGTCTGCGCTTGAAAAATTTTGCCAGATGGTCGGCGTCCCAGCGCAATACGCAGGGGCGTCCGTGCGGGCAGTATTCACGCTCGGGAAGGTCAAGCCATTGCCGCAGCAGCTCCGCAACCTCATCGTCTGTAAGCCGCTGTCCGGCCTTTATCGCGCTCTTGCACGAGAGGGACACAAACAACCGGGATGCGTCTTCCTTGCGGTCGCCCAGCATTTCACGCAGGAAATCACGAGCGTCGTTGCGTGAAAGCAGCGACGGTACGGCGCGCACAACAAGCGCGCCACCGGCGTGTTCCAGCGCAAAGCCCAACGATTCCAAGCTGTCCCGTAGCGCGTGGTACGTGTCGCTTTCCGACGTGTGCAACGGCAGTTCCAGAGGCAGGGCAAGACACTGCCCCTGACCGGAAACTCCTTCACGCTGAAAACGGGCGTACAGTATGCGTTCGTGTACTGCGTGCTGGTCCACAAGCAGGAGCGCGGCTGCGGAATCCCGCAACGCAAGATAGGTGCCGGCAATCTGCCCGAGATAGTGAAACTGCCCGACACGCAAGGGTTGACGGTATGATTCGGGAGGCAAATACGCCGTGTCGCTGTCAACGGGGATATCCGCCCAAGGCAGGAACTGTTCTTCCAAAACAAAGGCGCGTCCCGTACCGGCGTTGTTGCCTGATTCTGCAGAAGCGACGTCACAGTTCGGCGACTCATCGTTCGCATACGCAAACACCGGTGGGGCGGACGCCGGCAGCAGACGTTCGCTGTCGATTCTGCCCCAGAAACCCGACGGACGCGAAGGTGTTGAGGCTGGCGTTGAGGACGGGGCAGCGACTGGAGCGTCATATAGAAAATCGCGGGAGGTTAAGGCTGGAATTGACGCGACAGTTTGGACAGTGTCCGTAGTAAGGTGTTGCGGCAGATCTGTCAGCTGGGCGTCGGCAAGCGCGCTTTGCAGCGCGTGCAGCGTTGCGGAAAAAACAGCGGACGCTTCCCTGAAGCGCACTTCAGATTTCGCCGGATGCACATTGACGTCCACTTCTGTCGGACTTATCTCTACGAAGAGCGCGGCCTGCGGGTAGTCCCTGCTTGTCAGCCGCCCCTTGTAGGCTGCGCGCACGGCGGAAAGCAAGCCCTTGTCCGTAACGGCGCGTCCATTGACGTACAGCAGTATGCGGTCGCCTCGCACCTGACTTACAGCGGGGAGGGAGGTCAACCCGTGCACGCGTATGCCGTGGCGTGTGGCGTCAACCGGAAGCAGGCAGTCCACAATCGGACGCGGCCAGAGCAGGGCAAGGCGGTCGCGCAACTGCTGATTCGGCAAAAAACGCAAGGCTTCACGGTTGCCGACATATAAAATAAACCCGACGTCCGTGCGGGACAGGGCAAGACGCGCAAGGCACTCTTGGGCACGTTTGAGTTCCGCGGCAGGGGATTTTAAAAATTTGAGTCGCGCGGGGACGGCGGCAAAAAGATCGCGCACTTCCACAATTGTTCCCCTGTGCAGGGCCGCGGGTGCCGAGGATGCAAGGCGACCGTGTTCCATCTCCACGCAGTGGGCGGAACAGTCCGCACCGCCGACAGCATCGCCCGCGATGGAAGTGATTTTGAAATGCGCTACAGAGGCGATGCTCGGCAGGGCTTCACCCCGAAAACCGAAGGACAGTATGTGTTCCAGATCGCTAAAGGAAACAATTTTACTCGTGGCGTGACGGGTGACGGCAAGTTCAAGCTCTGCCGCAGGGATGCCGCAACCGTTGTCCTGTACGCGTATGAGGCTCTGTCCGCCGTTTTCCAGCGTGGCTTCAATATGCGTGGCGCCGGCGTCCAAGCTGTTTTCCACAAGCTCTTTGAGCACGCTGGCCGGACGTTCCACAACTTCGCCTGCGGCGATCTGGTTACGCAACTCCGGCGGCAAAAGGCGAATAGGTGATGGTGATTTTTTTGCGCACATGAGAGAGTATAGTCACCTTGTCCTGCCAAGGCAAGCCTGTTACACGGGATTCAGTTTACACGGAGAATCATATGCGACGCACAAAAAGAGTTCCGGCAGCCACGCCCCTTTTGCAGACAGGGTATGACCCGGAGCTGCTGTATGTGGAATGCGGGCGTTGCGGGGCGCCTATCATGTGGGGCGAGGGACGGGCGACACACCTGCTGCATCAGGCGGGAATCGATCCGCTGGAACTGGATCCTTCCTGCCTGCTGATTACGGACGCCTGTCCCGCGTGCAGCAGCAAACAGCAGTATACTGTACAAATTTTCCGTATCGGCGCCGGCGCGCAGTCACAGCGTCCGCCGTATTTTGGCACAGCCTGAAATCCGAGAAGCACGGCAGCGCGCTCACTTCACAAAAAGCGATATGTATTCCTGATTGCCTTTCGGCCCCCTGACAGCCGCCGGCAACATGCCTTCATACCGCAAGCCAAGCTCCATCCTACAAAACGACTTGATGCCGTCAACGGCACGTTGCCGATCCGCCTCATCCCGCACTACTCCCTTGACAGCAGCGCCCGGGCCCAGTTCAAACTGCGGCTTTATCAGCACAGCCGCCAAACCGCCGGCCTTGAGCCACCGCATACAGGACGGCAGGACCAGCTTCAAGGAAATAAACGACACGTCCGCCGTCACCATATCCACATATTCCGGAATAAGCGTGGCCTGCGCGCAACGAAGATTCACCCCTTCAAGGCTGACGACTCTTGGATCCCGCCGCAGCTTTTCGTGCAGTTGATTATGCCCCACATCCACAGCATATACTCGCGCCGCGCCGCGCTGCAAAAGACAGTCAGAAAAACCACCGGTTGACGCGCCGGCGTCCAGACACACAAGCCCGCTCACGTCAATGGAAAAATTATCCAAAAGAGTCAAAAGCTTATACGCCCCGCGACTCACATACCGCTCTTTTTCCAGCAACACAAAAACCGTGTTGTCAGGCCAAGCGTGCCCAGGCTTCAGGCTAGGCAACCGCGCTGTAGCGCGCACGGCAATTTTGCCCGCCATAATCAAACGCGCCGCCTGTTCGCGGCTTTGGGCCAAACCCTGCTCAAAAACAAGCTGGTCAGCGCGGCGGCGCGCAGGCTTTATGGGTGCCATGCGCTAAAAACACGCTTCAAGATGTTCTAGCCAGATCGCTATAAATTCTTCATATTCCACAGTCCCTCTCAAAACAGGCGCGCATTCGTGCCCGACAGCCTCAATGCGCGAACGCCACGATCCCGCATGTTCGCCGGCCATATCCCGAAGCGCATGCCGTCCCACAACGGAAAGCAGCGGCATGAGCCAAACCCTGCGCGACGTCAGCCGCAAGACGATATTATCCAGCGATACGGCGCCGTTCATGGCACCCACATGCACACGGGCATCCAGCAGACTCGCCGCCGCGTCCAGATCTCCGTACCGGGAGACGGCGGCGTGCCGCGCGCCGTGTCCCATAAGCACCACATCTTCATCAGGGCCGCGCGTTTCCGGCAGATGCCGCATGACAGCCTCCGCCGCGCGGCGAACATCCTCATCTGTCGCCAGCAACGGGCGGCCCACGCGCCCTCTGATTCCCGTCTGCCCGGCCACCTCGCCAACAGCATCGCGGACGTCGGCATATTCTTCACCGGCAATAGTCTGCAAGGGCTGCACCGCCACCTCGTCAAATTTTTCAAAACAACATTTATGAAGCGCCTTACGCACAGAATCGCTTTTCAGCTTCGCGTTTGCCAAACGCTCACGTAGCATAAGCGAGGTAAATGCCCACCGCACCGGAATGCCGGGAAAATGCTTCCGCACACGCTCGTCAAAACAGCGCAGCATCCTTTGCCCCTGCACATTGCCCGCGCCAAAGGCCACAAGCAAAATCACCTTTTTCATAAATTTTTTCTACGCCACTTGACCTGTTGACGCAATTTCAAAAACAGACGCCGGAATGCCTTGACATGGTGTGTAGCTTGGCATATATAGCTATTTCAAGCGCTGTACAACAGCTTTGACAACGCTACAGACGCGCAGGCATTCTGACGCACACGTATTCAGATGAACAGGAGCGCCCATGAAGACGTTTAGTCCAACCCCGAAGGACATCAACCGCCAATGGTTTGTGGTAGACGCCAAAGACCAAGTGCTTGGCCGCTTGGCAAGCCGGATCGCGCACCGTCTGCGCGGCAAGCACAAGCCGGAATTTGCCCCGCACATGGACAATGGGGATTTTATCGTGGTTGTCAACTGCAAACACATTAAAGTGACCGGCACAAAACTGAATGACAAAAAATACTACCGTCACTCCGGTTGGGTTGGCGGTCTTAAAACAACAGTCCTTGGCGACATGCTGGCCGACAAGCCTGACCGTGTGCTGATGCACGCCGTGCGCGGCATGTTGCCGAAAAACCGGATCGGGCGTGCCGTCCTGAAAAAGCTCAAACTTTATCCTGAATCAGAGCATCCTCACGCTGCCCAAAATCCTCAAATTCTTACTTTGCCCTACTGATCCCCAAGGAGCGCATACAATGAGCGACAAATTTGAATACGGCACAGGCCGACGCAAAACCGCCATAGCCCGTACCCGCATTTATGCCGGTTTCGGCACGATTACCGTAAACGGACGCGCTGTTGACGAATACTTTCCGCGTAAAACCCTGCAAATGATCATACGCCAGCCCTTGGCTCTCTCAAAAATGGCTGAAAAGCTGGACATCAAAATCAATGTTGTCGGCGGTGGAGTGACCGGCCAGGCCGAAGCCGTACGCCACGGCATTTCCCGCGTCCTGTTGCTGCTGGATCCGGAACTGCGCCCTGTGCTCAAAAAAGCCGGCTTTTTAACCCGTGACGCCAGAAAAAAAGAGCGCAAAAAATACGGTCTGCGAGCCGCCCGCGCCCGTTACCAGTATTCCAAGCGTTAAGCCGATGTTATTTTGCAGCCGGGGCATGACGAGACAGACCATACCTGCCTTTGCAACCACCCGGGAGAAACATTGGGGGAGGAATAGCCCTCAATCCAAACTCTTAACAATTAGTGGATGCGCTACGACTAGCCGCCCCTATTGCCGAACTTGACAAATAACCATGCGTTTCGTGGAAACATCGCAGGAGATTTCATGCGTCGAATTTTTCTGATTTTGGCGCTGTTGTGCGCAAATCCAACCATCCTGTGCGCGCAAAATACGCCCACGGCGTCAGGCACTGAATATCTGAGACGACTCTCAAACGGCCTTAGCGTGTATGTCATCAAGGATACGCGCTTTCCCCTTGTCTGCACAAGGCTTCATGTTCGCGCCGGATCGGCGAACGAACCGCCGCGCTTGGCAGGGATCAGCCATCTGCTGGAGCACATGGTCTTTAAAGGCACTGACCACCGCCCCAAAGGACAGATCGCCCGCGACGTGGAGAATCTTGGCGGCTACCTCAACGCCGCCACAAGCTTTGACAAGACGACCTACCTTACGGATATGCCGTCGGCGCACTGGCGCACCGGCATGGATGTGGTAAAGGACATGGCCTTTCAGGCAAAACTGGATCCCAACGATCTGGAATCTGAAAAAAATGTTGTTATTTCAGAGCTTGAGGGAAACGAAGATTCTCCCACGCGCAAACTGTTTGAAGACCTCCAGACGGCGACCCTGCACGATACCGCCTACGCTCATCCGATCATCGGCTACAGGGAAACCGTCCGGAACATCACAGTTGAGGATCTGCGCGCCTATATACGGCAGTGGTATCAGCCGCAGAATATGCTTTTGCTGGTTGCCGGAGACATTGACCCGGATGCGGCGCTGGCGCACGCTGAAAAACTTTTCGGTAGCCTGAAAAACACCGCCGCGCTGCCGGAAGCAAAACAGCCGCAGCCTTCTGCAAACGCACCGGAGCGCGTTGCCGTAACTAGAGGGCACTGGAACAAAGTCTATCTGGGCATGTCCTTTCCCGTGCCGGGGTTGCGCGACTTGCGCAGCGCGGATTTGGACGTTCTTGCCTGGCTGCTGGGCGGGGACGACACGTCACTCTTTTACCGCAAATACAAATACGAAAAACAACTGGTGGACTCCATCAGCGTGAGCAATATGAACTTTACCGACGCGGGAATGTTTGTCATCACCGCCCAGATGGACACAAACAACGTCTTGCCCTTCTGGCAGGAGATAACAAAAGATATTGCCGGACTTCAGGCAAAAAAATTCACGCCGAATGCCCTGACACGGGCAAAGGACAACCTGAAAGACGAGATGGACAGGGCCGGCGAAACCCTGAACGGACTGACAGCCTGGAAGGGTACTGTGCAATTTGATCTCGGCGGTGCGCCGGCGGAACGCAATCTGCGCTTTGCCCTGCGCACAATCGATACAGCCCGTCTGCAAAACGCCGTAACCGACTGGCTTGCGCCGCAACGCGCAGCAGTGCGCGTGCTCGCGCCGCAGGATGCCGTGTTGCCGGATATGGAAGCCGTTCTCAAAAAAAACTGGCCGGACACAGACCAACCCGCCGGCGCACCGAAAATCGGCGTCCAACAACCCGAAACCATTGCCCTTGGCAGGGATCGCACCCTCATTTTGCTTCCCGACACTTCTGTGCCGTACATCTCGCTGGAACTGGCGATGCCCGGAGGCAACGCTCTGCTGTCGCAACATCAGCAGGGGCTTGCCGAACTGACCGCAAAAACCCTCACGGACGGTAGCGGAAAACGCAATGCCCAAGAAATGGAACAGTTTTTTTCAGACCGCACAAGCTCCGTTTCAGCCGAAGCGGGCCTGCAGACCTTCCGCATCTCGCTCACCGGACCGGCGCGCTTCACGGCGGACTATTTTGCCGCGCTCGGCGATATTGTGTCAAAACCACGCTTTGAAACCGGGGAAGTGCACCGTGAAGCAACCACCATGAAGGCCGCTCTTCAGCAGCGCAAGGACAGGCCGCCTGCCTGGCTTTTCGCAAAACTTCCACAGTTTCTGTATTCGGACAATCACCCCTACGGCTTTGACAGACTGGGAACACCGGAAACGCTTGACCGTTTTACGCGCGCCGACGTGCGCTCTTTCTGGCAACGCCAGTCAGCGCAGCCCTGGGCGCTTTCCATAGCCGGTACGATTGACCGTGAAGCGGCTCTGGCCTTTGCCAAAAGCCTGCCGATCCCTGAACCTCCCATGCCCGCCGTGCCGGAACCGACATGGGGAGAAGAACGGCAACTTGCCTTACGCCTGCCCGGACGCAATCAGGCGCATTTTCTGCAACTGTTCAAAGCAGTGCCCCCGACGCACCCTGACGCGCCGGCCCTCATGTTGCTGCAATCTGTGCTTTCCGGACAAAGCGGACTGCTGTTCAGCTCCATGCGCGACGCGCAGGGGCTTGGCTATACAGTGACAGCCTTTTACCGCACTATGCCAAAAGCCGGATTTATGGCGTTTTATATAGGCACAACGCCTGACAAAATAGCGCGAGCTCAAAAAGGCTTTGCCGAAAATATCGCCGCTCTTGTCAAAAAACCCCTGCCCAAAGCGATTCTGGAGGCCGCCAACAACCGCCTTCAGGGTGAATACCACAGAAGCCGGCAGAGTTTGGCAAGCAGGGCAAACGAATCCGCCACGAACGCCGTGCTTGATCAGCCGCGGGACTTCAAGAAACTTCTGCTGGACAGGGCGGCAACCCTGTCGCCCGCCGACGTGCAGGCTGCGGCGCGAAAATACCTGGACAATGCAACCATGTATGAAGCTGTGCTGACTCCGTAAAATTTCCATGCTGTTGGCGCAATGTTCAGAAGATATAAAAATGCCAAAATTACTTGACGATGAAATGGGATAGCAGTAATAAATAGTTTCCAGAAGCATCACAAAGACTGCTGCCCGCACTGAGCGTGGCCTTCTGTGTCCATAAAACATGGAGAAGGAGTATGCCGAATTACGTCTATTTTCTCTTGTCAGTGGTTGCGCTGATCGGCGGCTACGTCATTTACGGCACTATTGTGGAAAAAATCTTCGGCGCGCAGCCGTCAAGGCCGGTGCCGGCGCACACGCACGCCGATGGCGTGGACTTTGTGGAAATGCCGGCATGGAAAGTCTGGCTTATTCAACTTCTGAACATTGCGGGCGTCGGTCCGGTCTTCGGCCCCATTCTGGGCGCGCTCTGGGGACCATCGGCGCTCCTGTGGATAGTCATCGGCTGCATCTTCGCGGGCGCTGTCCATGACTATTTCGCCGGAATGCTTTCCATCCGCTACCACGGCGCAAACGTGCCCACAATAGTCGGGCACAACCTCGGCAGCGCGGCAAAATTGGTGATGCAGGTTTTTTCCGTTGTACTGCTGGTGCTTGTCGGCGTCGTTTTTGTGGCCGCGCCCGCCGGCCTGCTCGCAAAGCTGACGCCTGACTGGATGAACCTGACCTTCTGGATATGCATCATTTTTGCCTACTATTTCTTGGCAACCATCCTGCCAATTGACCAGATCATCGGTCGATTCTATCCGATTTTCGGCGCGGTGCTGATTTTCATGGCTGTCGGCATCGTGACGATGCTCTTCGTCAGCGGCACGGAATTTTACCCGGCCATGCACTGGGCGAATCAACACCCCAAGCAGCTGCCCATTTACCCGCTGGTGTTCATTACCATTGCATGCGGCGCCCTTTCCGGCTTTCACGCCACACAGTCTCCGCTTATGGCGCGTTGCCTTGCCAACGAACGCCTGGGCAAACCGATCTTCTACGGCGGCATGATCGCCGAGGGCCTGATCGCTCTTATCTGGGCCACCGTGGCCATGAGTTTTTACAAAACGCCTGAAGCGCTGACAAGCGCTCTGGCAGCCGGCGGCCCGGGCAACATTGTGGCCGAGTCTTCCTTGGCCCTGATGGGTACCTACGGCGGCGTACTTGCCATCCTGGGCGTTGTCGTGCTGCCCATCACATCCGGCGACACGGCGTTCCGCGCCGCGCGCCTGACCATTGCCGAAGCCTTCAAGTTCTCCCAGGCAAGCCATAAAAACAGACTGTCCATCGCCCTTCCCATATTTGCTATCGGCGTTGTCCTGGCCAATGTGGACTTCAACATTATCTGGCGTTATTTCGGCTGGGCCAACCAGTCCCTGGCTGCCATCGTGCTCTGGGCATGCGCGGCCTACCTGTACCGCAAGCCCTGCTTCCACTGGATTTGCACTGTGCCCGCCACATTCATAACTTCGGTAGCTGTTTCCTATATCTGCTACGAACCGAAGATGGGCTTCGGCATGAGCATTGATACGGCAAACTACATCGGCATTGCCGTTGCCCTTGTTTGTCTGGTTGCCCTGATGCTGTTTGGAAAATGCACTATTGCAGGCGCGCCGGAAAACGCCTGACCCCGAAACGACTCACAAGCCTCAAACAAGCAGGGCAGAGTCGAAAGGCTCTGCCCTGCTTGTTAAAACGAGACACACTATGAAAAAACCGCCGAACATTCTGACCATTGCCGGTTCCGATTCCGGCGGCGGCGCGGGCATACAGGCAGACCTCAAGACTGTTATGGCAATGGGCGGATTCGGCATGAGCGTCATCACCGCGCTCACAGCGCAAAACGGCAGGGAAGTTATGGGCATTCACGCGCCGGAGCCGGACTTTGTGGCGCTGCAACTCAAAGCGGTACTGAGGGGCTTTCCCGTGGCCGCCGCAAAAACAGGGATGCTTTTTTCCCGGGGAATCATCCGCGCCATAAGCCCTAGCTTGCGTGAACGAGCCTTTCCGCTCGTCGTGGACCCCGTGCTGATAAGCCAGAGCGGCAGCCGCCTTTTGCAGGAAGACGCCGTGACGGCGCTCAAGGAAGAGATTCTGCCCGACTGTGATTTGATCACCCCAAACCGGCCGGAAGCGGAACTGCTCACCGGGCTTGCCGTCGCCTCCCCTGACGATGCCTGCGCCGCTGCTGAAAAACTCCTCCAAATGGGCGCAAAAGCCGTGCTGATCAAAGGCGGCCACATGGAAAACGCCATTATGGTGACAGATATTCTCTGTGAACGCGGGCAAGCGCCGAAACATCTCGCGCAGCCCAAGGTGGACACCAGCAACACGCACGGCACAGGCTGCACTCTTTCAGCGGCTATCGCAACGGGTCTCGGCAAAAAACTGCCCCTGCAGATTGCGGTGAAAAAAGCCCAGGAATTCATCAATCTTGGCTTGCGAAAAAGTTACAATCCCGGTGCCGGCTTTGGCCCTGTCAATCATACGGCCGGAATCGGGACTTGTCCGTAACCACGCAGGGAGCGACATGCTTACTTTGACGCATACCGAAAGAAAAATCTGAAAATATTTCGGAGCATACTGTGGTGACACGGCGAAGCCTATATTTTGACCGGCAGGACAGGGATATTCTTGTTCTGGTCAATCGTATGCTGGAGTCCAGTCCTCCTGACGACGGGCGCTTTGATCCCAAGCTGCACCCGCACGGCATCAAGGAGATGATTGCCTCGCCTGTTTCACGCATTGCCCACGCCGTCATCAACCTGCTGCGCATGGAATCGAATGAACTACACGCCAAAGACCGCCTTCTGGCCTTGCAGACACTCTACGATGAAGTTTTGAGCAGCACGCATTCCGTCCTGCGCCGCAATACCGCCCGCGTGCTCATGCAGATAATGAAACGCATTGTTCACGCGCACGGACAAAATCTCAAACAGCTCAAGCTCGCGCATGATTTCCGCATAGCAATTCACGGCACCCCGCGCATTGTCCGACGTCTGCTGGCGCAGCACCATCTCCCTGAAATGCCGGAGGAATGGAATCAGCTTGCCTTTGACGACCACGTCTACGACGCCAACAGTAAGGGACGCAAATCCCCGACACACCTGCTCATGGACGCCTGGATCAAGGGCATACGCTCACTGACGGTGGCCTACGAATACTGTATTGATCCGCGTGTTGCCGGAGAAATGTTGAGCGCTGCGAAAATAACCGGCATTACCGTACGCATCGGCCTGGAATTTCAGCTTCCCTTTTACGACCAGAGCATACGGCTGCTCTGGATTCCGCGCGGCTTCACCTCTGACGACGATTTTATCGAATTTTTGCACAACCCTCATGTGGCGGCCATGCAGGAAAGAGGGAAAAAAGTCCTGCGCTGGAAAAAAGAAAGGGTGCTGCAACGCCTGGCCGCCTGGAACGCCTTTCAGCGTCCGCAACTGGCGGCAGCCTGGGAAACGGAACTGCCGGAACTTACGGACGACACCTTTTTGTCCTTTGTAGGCCGCGGACAGCCTTCAAACATCCATCTGGCGGAATGTCTGCACAAACACCTCATGCCGGCGGCAAAAAAACGCGCGGAAAAACTGGTTGCGAACCATGATGAGGCATCTCTGGCGGAACTTGCGGCCCTGGAAAATCTGAGACCGGAAATCATCCTGGATGACTGGCTTTCCTCTGCCCTGCACCCCGAAATGCCGTCCAGCGAACCACAGACACATGACGACACCCTTCCGGAACTGCTGCGCCTCACGCCGTATCAACTCACCAAGGAACTCGTGGCGCTTACGCCGGGCTACCGACTGGCTCTCGGTTCAGCGGGCTTAAGCGTTGACGATGTGACGGAACTGCTCTGGGATTGTCAGGGTGCCATCACCCATCTGGAAATTTTTAACATGAAAGCCTGGATGGAGAACAAACTGTCCAATATTGCGGCTATCAGCGAATTGCAACGCTCGCTCAATCATGGGCTGGGGCCGCGCGTCAAACAAATGGTGCGCCAGATGATACGGCGCATGGAAAGCTCTGGCAATGTTGAACGCACTGAAAAATTTCAAAAAATTTTGCGAAATATTCCGAAATTATGGAAGCACTACAGCCAGAACCCACTCAAATCGCGTTTGGGCACAAGCTCTGCAGGCAGGCTTTCCTTCGGCATGGGGCTTATCTATGCTGAAACACTGCCGAAGCGCGCGCTAAAAGTGCTCTGCAAAAAACAGGAACACGCGAAACCCATTCCCATTTTTGCCCCGATCAGGGAATCCGTCACCTTTCTCCATCCTGTCAACCCGACATTCTGGCAACGCCTCAAGGCAAAGCTGCGTCAGCTGCCGGGCTGCCGTCACCTGGGCATGGACTCGCAGCGCGAATGGATTGCGGCCAGCGAAACGTGCGTGTACAGCCCGCGCGGCAATATCGTCAACTTGGGCGGCCTGAACACCAGCGTCAAAAATAATCTTTCCGGAAACACGCGCCCTGCTGAGGACACATCTCCGCCGATCACCTACCTGAACAGTTCCATAACCAACTGCCTTAAAGTTCTGATTGGATTCATCCCGGCGTTTTTCTCTTTTCAATACACACAGCAGGTGTGGTTTCTTGCGTGGTTCGGCTCTGTTATCTGGTTCGGCATAACCGGCGTGCGCAACGTGCTGCAAATGGTTATGGCCGCGAAAGGCGCGACGCGCGGCACGCTCATCCACTGGAAAGCCCAGATCAATGTCAGCCGCCTGTGCGATTCGCTGATGTATACCGGCATCTCCGTACTGCTGCTGGAGGTTATTGTGCGCGTTGTGCTCCTCAAAGACTACCTCGGGATTAGCGTAGACAAAAACCCTGTGACTGTATTCGCAACATTGAGTATTATCAACGGGCTTTATATTTTTTCCCACAATACGTTTCGCGGTTTCCCAAAAACAGCGGCCGTCGGCAATCTGTTCCGCAGCGTCCTGGCCATCCCTGTTTCGTCACTGTACTATTTTATGCTGCTGAACGGCATGATTGCGCTGGGTGTGAGCAATCCTGAAATATATCTGATACCCAGCGCTACTGTGGCGTCCAAAAGCGCGTCCGACACTGTGGCGGCAATTATTGAAGGCTATGCGGACAGCCAAGTGAACCTGCGTATGCGATGCTTGGATTTCCGCAGTAAAATCGCCAATATTTTTGATCAGTACACCAAACTTGAGCTGCTCTTTCCACAGGATAACGCCCTCATAAAGCTGACCAGAACAAAAGGTCTTGAAGACGGCGGTGCAGAAGGCAGAGCGCTGGAAAAAGCCTTCATCATCAACGCGCTTGATCTCATGTATTTCTGGTTTTATCAGCCGCGCGCCCAGGACGCCTTTCGTCAGATTATCCGCACCATGCCCAAGGCCGACCGCATTGTGCTGGTGCGTTCACAGCTTGTGCTCATGCGCGAACACGAAATCAGCCAGATGCTGGTAGACGGCCTTTTGGGACGGGATTTCGCCTTCCCGCTGGCCTTTTTTCTGAGCAAACACAAGACCTATCTGCGCCGCTTTATACGGTGCTGCCAACTTGGCGGAGCGCGCAAACGCTCCGCGCGCGCCCTGAGGTTGCTCCGTGCCCATTATTCGTAAAAACTTACTGCAAGCCCTGTTTTCAGGCGCCTACCTGCTGCGCTGGAACGACAAACTGCGCCCTGTGGAACTGCTTGAAATTGACAAACAGGCGCACAAGATGCTTCTGGCCTGTGTGCTGTGGCATGAAAATTCACAAACCATGCCGGAAACAGAACGCCTTGCCCTTGCCCGCGACATTATTGAAGGCGGACTTTTTGACTATTTTTATCGACTGATCATAACCGACATCAAACCTCCTGTCTTTTATCGCATTAAAAAAAATCCCGAACATTTTCGCGCGCTCACAGAACATGTGCTCGCTCGGCTTGAACCGCAGATTTCTCAGCTGGGGCCATTTTGGCAGCGGATGCAAACTTGGCATTCAGAGCTTGACCAGAGCACTCTGGCCAGGAGTATTCTCACGGCGGCGCACCTTTTTGCCTCACACTGGGAATTCTGTCTTATCAAACCATTAAATACTTTTGACGATGAAATGGACGACATCGGCCAATCCTTTGCCAAACGCCTTGACGACCTGCGCTTCCTTAAGGGCATGAACGCCATGCTGACGCCGAACACCGCTCTTTCGCGACTGGCAAATCTGTGCGGACAACTGCGCTTTCAGATTCGCTGGACCCAGGTGCCGCGCATACCCGCTACATCTGTGCTCGGACATATGTTTGTTGTGGCCGCGTTCGCCTATTTTTTCAGCCTTTCCGTAGACGCCTGCATGGCCAGAGCCAACAACAATTTCTTCTGCGGCCTGTTCCACGACCTTCCGGAACTGCTGACCCGCGATATTATTTCGCCTGTCAAGCAGTCCGTACCCTGCCTGCCTGGCATACTGCGCGAATATGAAGCAGAAGAACTGGAACGCCGCATTTTTCGCCCTCTGCGTGAAGAGGGCATGGCGCTACTTGTGGAGCGTATTTCTTACTATCTTGGCATTGCGGTCGGCTCTGAATTTCAGGAAACCGTGCGCGAAGGCGGCGTCATCACCAAAATAAACGGCTTTGAGTCGTTGCAAAAAAGCTGCAATGCGGATGCGCTTGACCCCAAGGACGGGCAGATGCTCAAAGTCTGCGATCTGTTGGCCGCTTTTCTGGAAGCGCACAGTTCCATCCGCAACGGTGTTTCTTCGCCGCACTTGCAGGAAGCCCAGGCCAGAATCAGGGCAAAGCTGTGTGAGAGCGAGCTTGAATGCCTGCAGCTTGAGGCGCTGCTGGCGGATTTTGACTGACGTAGAACGCTCTGGGGCATCTCTTATGCGACAATAAAATTTTCTTTTTCCCGAATAACATATTATCATGTTCTATTCCGGACATCTTCCAATGAAAAAGGGGTGCGTATGTCAACAACGCTGGGATGGATCGGCACAGGCGTCATGGGAGTGTCCATGGCTGGGCACCTGCTTTCAGCGGGCTACCCGCTCACCGTTTACAGCCGCACAAAATCAAAGGCCCAACCCTTGCTGGACAGGGGCGCGCGCTGGGCATCGTCCCCGCGCAATGTGGCCGTTGCCTCGGACATAGTGTTTTCCATTGTTGGATTCCCGCACGATGTCGAGAAAATCACGCTTGGCGAAAATGGCGTCCTGTACGGCCTTACAAAAGGCGGCATCCTTTGCGACATGACGACCTCCAGCCCGCGGCTTGCCGAGCGCATTGCCGAGGCGGCCGCCGCCCAAGGCTGCTTTGCTCTGGATGCGCCCGTAACAGGCGGCGACATGGGGGCGCGGGAGGCCAGGCTCTCCATCTTTGCAGGCGGCGATCATGCGGCCTTTGAACGGGCAAAACCCTGCTTTGAAAAAATGGGACAAAAACTCATGCACTGCGGAGCGGCCGGCTCCGGCCAGTACGCCAAGCTTGCCAATCAGGCCGCCGTTGCCGGGGTGATGTTCAGCGTTTGCGAATCCCTGCTGTTCGCCCAAGAAGCCGGCCTTGACGTAGCCCAATGGCTGGAGCTTGTGACCGGCGGAGCAGCCGGTAGCGCCGCCATGAACACCCTTGGCCGCCGGCTTCTGAAATGCGACTACGATCCGGGCTTCTTTGTCGAACACTTTGTCAAGGATTTGGGGCTTTGCCTGGAAGAATGCCGCGCAATGGGCCTTGTTTTGCCCGGCATTGCCCTGGCCGAGCAGTTTTACCGCATGATGCAGGTCAGAGGGGACGGACGCAAGGGCACCCAGGCGCTGATTCATTGTTTGGCCGCGTTTTCCGGCAAACAGTGGCGCGAGCACAACTGACCTATGTGGCGTGCCGTGCCGGTGCACATACCTCAAAATCCGCTGGAAGACCCAGCGCTGGAACCCTACCGCGGCTTTTTTTTGAGCAGGGGCAAAGCCTTTGCCGAGGAACTGGCGCACATCAAAAAAACAGTACGGTTCCCTGTGCGCCTATGCGAATCTGCACACGACCTTCGATTTTTCCGGAGCGCACATGCACGCCACACTGCTTGATCAGATTGTCATCATTTTTTTGCTTTCCATTTTTGTCACGATTGTCTGCAACAGGCTGAAACTGCCCGCCACAGTGGGTTTTCTGCTCACGGGCGTCCTGTGCGGGCCGTCCATGCTCGGCGTGGTCACCAATCTGAACGACATCAACCACGTGGCCGAAATCGGCGTTGCCATGCTGCTGTTCACCATAGGCATGGAGCTTTCCGGAGAGGCCCTGAACAGACTCAAAAAGCCTGTCTTTCTGGGTGGAAGCCTGCAACTTGCCCTGACTGTTCTGGCCGTCATGGGTATTGCCATTGCCGGCGGTAGCACCTACCAGAAAGGCATTTTCTGGGGTTGCCTGGCGGCGCTTTCCTCATCGGCCATAGTCCTGCGCATCATGCAGGAGCGCGCCATGACAAACTCGCCTGCGGGCAGGCTCACACTAGCGATTCTGGTATTTCAGGACATCATGGTGGCGCCCATGCTGTTGTGCGTGCCCCTGCTGGCCGGCACTCTGGAGCTTTCCCTCACAAACTCGCTTCTGTCCATAGGCCGCATAACGCTGGTGATGGGCGGAGTGCTGCTGTTCGCGCGATTCGGCCTCAACCGCCTTATGGAAGCCGTCATGCGCACGCGCACGCGTGAAATCCTGCTGCTGACCACGCTCGGCCTGAGCATGGGCATGGCCATGCTCAGCAACGTGCTGGGGCTTTCCCTCTCTCTGGGTGCTTTTCTGGCCGGGCTTTTGCTGGCGCGTTCCCAATACAGCATGAGCGTCATTTCCGGTATCCTGCCCTACCGCGACGTTTTTATGAGTCTGTTTTTCATTTCCGTGGGCATGATGCTCAATGTAAATTATTTTCTTGACCATTTCGTCTTTATCCTCTGCATCACCGTCCTGTTTATTGCGCTGAAAACCCTGCTGACCCTGCCTGCCGTCCTGATTCAAAAATATCCCCTGCGCACCGGCATCGTCACCTCGTTCATCCTTGCCCAGGCCGGGGAATTCGCCTTTGTGCTGGCCGCAGCCGGCTTGGAAAATGGCCTACTTGACATAAACAACTATCAGGCCTTTCTGAACGTGAGCGTGCTCAGTATGATGCTTGCGCCAGCCATGTTTGCCGCTGCCCCCAAAATTGCCGACAGCGCGGCGAAACACTTACGCGCCAAACACCAGGCGGACCCAGAGGATACCGCGCAAGAGCATGTCCGCTCCCTGACAGACCATCTGATCATTGTCGGTTTCGGCGTCAGCGGCAAGCATCTGGCGCACACGGCCAAGGAATCGGGCATCCCCTACACCATTCTGGAAATGAATCCGGAAACCGTGGCGCGTTATAAAAACAGGGAACCCATTTCCCACGGCGATGCCACACAGCATGTTGTGCTGGAACATCTGGGCATTGAAAAAGCCCGCGTTCTGGCCATTATTATTTCAGACCCCTCGGCGGTGCGTGCGATCACCGTTGAAGCCCGCCACATGAATCCCAATGTATTCATTATCGCGCGCACGCGCTTTTTGAGCGAAGTTGCGCCCTTACAGGAGCTTGGCGCGGATGAGGTCATTGCCGAGGAATTTGAAACATCCATTGAGGTGCTCACAAGGGCACTGACGCAGTATCTAGTGCCTGTGCAGGAAATAGACGCTTTTGCCGCGCACATCCGGCAGGGGAACTCCCGTATGTTCCACTAATATTAACACGCTCTAGAGTGGGGAGGATGTCAGTGTTTGCTCACTTTCCCTGTGCCAGAAAGCGCCCCGTCGCGGAGTCCGGATTCGCCGCGATGGCCTCCGGCGTGCCTTCGGCAATGACAAGCCCCCCGTTTTCTCCGCCACCCGGGCCCATGTCCAGCACGTAATCCGCCGCCAGTATCATGTCGGTATTGTGCTCAATGACAACCACTGTGGCGCCCTTGTCCACTAGGGAATGCAGCACCTTGATGAGTTTGCCTGTTTCGTGCATGTGCAGCCCTGTTGTGGGTTCGTCCAGCACGTACAGGCTGTTCGGCAGCGATTTTTTACCGAGTTCGCGCGATATTTTGATGCGCTGGGCCTCTCCGCCGGAAAGCATTGTAGCCGGCTGTCCGAGGCGCAGGTATTCCAGCCCGACATCTTCAAGCACGGCAAGCCGCCGCGCGAGGGGAGGGTAGTTTTCAAAAAGGCCGCACGCCTGCCGGACGGTGAGATCAAGGGTTTCGGCGATGTTCAGTCCCTTGTAGCGCACCTCCAGGGTTTCGTAGTTGTAGCGCATGCCCTTGCACACGTCGCATGTGACGTGCACATCCGGCAGAAAGTGCATTTCCACGCGAATCTGCCCGTCGCCGGCGCAGGCTTCGCACCGTCCACCGCGCACGTTGAAGCTGAATCTTGAGGCCGTGTAGCCGCGCCGCTTCGCGTCCGGCGTCATGGCGTAGATGGCGCGTATTTCATCAAAAACTTTTGTGTAGGTGGCCGGGTTTGAGCGGGGCGTGCGCCCGATGGGGGTCTGGTCTATGGCGATGACGCGCTCTATGGGCAATGCCGCGCCCGTATAGGTGAGATTGCCTATGCTCCCCGGCTGATCAACACGCATTCCCAAGGCAAGCGCCAGATGTTTGTAAAGCGTGTCCACCACAAGCGAACTTTTGCCCGATCCGGAAACGCCCGTCACGCACACAAGCGCGCCCAGCGGGATTGCGCAGGTAATTCCGCGCAGGTTGTGGGTGGCGACATCGTGCAGGACAAGGCTGCCCGTAGGATTGCGCCGCGCCTCCGGCAGGGGGATTGTCTCATCCCCGCGCAAATAGCGGGCGGTGAGGGTGTCGGCTTTGCCCAGCAGATCGGGCACGGAGCCGGCAAACATGATTTCGCCGCCCTGGGATCCTGAGCCTGGCCCAAGCTCAATGACCGTGTCCGCGGCGCGGATGGTGGCCTCGTCATGCTCCACGACAAGCACGGTGTTGCCACGCGCCTGAAGGGAGCGCAGGGTACCCAGCAGGCGCGCGTTGTCGCGCGGGTGCAGGCCGACGGACGGCTCGTCCAGCACGTATGTCACCCCCACAAGGCCGGAGCCGAGTTGGGAGGCAAGGCGTATGCGCTGGGCCTCGCCGCCGGAAAGAGTAATCATGGAGCGGTCGAGAGATATATATTCCAGCCCAACGCCGCATATGAAAGAGAGTTTGTGGATCAGTTCCTTGGTCAGAGGTTCGGCGATCAGGCTATGCCGTCCGGCAAAGGTGCATCCCTTCAACCAAGCGAGCGCACGTTCCGCGGAAAGCGCGCAGAATTCCGCAATGTTCTTGTCGTCCACGCGCACGCAGAGCGCCTCCGGCTTCAGGCGCGCGCTCTTGCAGTCCGGGCAGTTTGTGGACTGGCGAAAGCGCGCTAGTTCTTCGCGCCAGGAGGAGCCGTAGCGCATGCCTTCTTCCAGCAGGGGCACCACGCCCGGCCAGCGCCTGGCAATCTTTGTCATGTTGTTTTCGATTTTCTGCGTCTCGACAAAATGCGCGCTCTGATAGTCCCCCACAGCGCCAAGGGCCACGTTACCGCCCATCCAGTTACGGCGCAGACCTTGGGAGCCGGCAGCCGGAGCGCCGTGTTCGTCCTCTCCGTAAAACAGGGCGCGCAGGGCATTGTCCGAAAACGAATCCAGCGGCGAGGACAGATCAAAGGCAAAGCGTTTGCCCAAGGCGGCGAGGGCTACGGCATAGCGCTCAAAAACTTTTTTGTCCGCCCAAGGCAGCAGCGCCCCCCTGTCGAGCGCAAGCCCGCGATTCGGCGCGACGAGACGCGGCTCAAAATAGTCCACGCTGCCGAGACCCACGCAACGCGGGCACGCCCCCTTCGGCCCGTTGAAGGAAAAAAGCTGCGGAGTCAGGGCGGGCAGGGAGATACGGCAGCGCGCGCAGACCGACGTTGTGGAGTGGACGACGTCCTTTCTTGCGTCCGGCAGGTGCACGATGAGGCGTCCCTGTCCGTAGCGCAGGGCAAGTTCCACGGAATCCGCCAGCCTGCCGCGTATGCCCTCCTTGTTGACGAGACGGTCCACTACAAGGTCAATTGTGTGTTTTTTGTTTTTGTCAAGCGTTGGCGCGTCTTCCAGTGTGTAAAACTCCCCGTTGACGCGCACGCGGGCAAAGCCTTCGGCTTTGAGTTTCTTCAGCCTGTCCGCGTGCGTGCCTTTTTGCAGTTCGATGAGCGGGGCAAGCGTCATGAATTTCGCGTCGTTGGGCAAAGAAAGGATGTCGGCGATGATTTCGTCCGCAGCGCATGCCTCTATGGGGTCGCCGCATTTCGGGCAGTGCATGCGCCCTAGTCGCGCGAAGAACACGCGCAAAAAGTCGTGCAGTTCCGTGACCGTGCCCACGGTGGAGCGCGGGTTGCGCGAGGCGGACTGCTGCTCCAGGGAGATGGCCGGCGAAAGTCCCTCGATTTTTTCCACGTCCGGCTTGTCCATCTTCGGCAGAAACTGCCGCGCGTACGCGGAAAGCGATTCCACATAGCGGCGCTGGCCTTCGGCGTACACGATGTCAAAGGCAAGTGTGGACTTGCCGGAGCCGGAAGGACCGCACACCACAACCAGCTCGTCGCGCGGAATGTCCAGACTGACATTTTTGAGGTTGTGCTGACGCGCCCCTTCAATATGTATGGTTTTTTTCGGCGTATTCATCAGGAAAAAATAGCAGTCATGCCCCGTTATGGCAAGCGGGGCAAGCCGTATCGCCAAGGCAATCGAATGAATTTTTAGAAAAGCTCTAGAGAGACCATCGTCTCTCCGGTACTGTAAGAAAGACTGTCACACACGATTCACGGCATATCCGGCTTCGTCAGTTTTGTTGAATCTGTCTTTGCTGTTCTGCGGGGTAGCGATCACCGATAATTTAGCCGGAGTCAAATGCGGGCAGCATGTTTATGTTTACTTTGCCATTCCCAATGTATGCAGCCAGCGCGCCACATCGCCTTGCGCATTTTTGGCTCTGGTTCCAAGTATGGCCAATCCTTCCAAAATAGTCGCGTTGGGGCAAAATGCCTTAATATCCTTAAGGCTGTTGGCAAACCCCCCGCCGCCGTGCGTCATAAACGGGATAACCGTTTTTCCGGCCAGATTGTTTTGTGACAAAAAGGTTCTGACAGGTCCGGCCAGCGTGTACCACCAGTTTGGCGAACCGAGGAAAATAACGTCATAGGAAGCAAGATTATCCACGCGCGTTTTCAATGGCGGCAAGTGGTTGGCTTCCAGTTCTTTTTTGGCCTGTTCCACTGTTTGGTTGTAAGCAGTGGGATAGGGAGTCACTGTTTCCAGTTCAACAAGATCGCCGCCGGTCTGCGCCTGTATCTGCTTTGCAAGTTCACGGGTGTTGCCGCTCCATGAATAATAAAGGATTAACACTTTTTTCCCTCCCGCATTGGCGTCAGCAGCGTGAGCCAAGGATTGAAAGCCTGAAAGCAGTCCCACAATTCCCGCAATTATTTCAAGCACAGTTATTTTCATGTTCTTTCTCCTCAGAGCGTTACAATTTCCATCAGCTTCCCGTAGGTGGTCACAACATCGTATTTAACTTTATCCCGCGCCGCAGTATTCAGTTTTTCAAAAAACCTTCTGGCGCATTCGATTTTGTTCTTTTCAATAGCCTTTAGTTGCATTGTAGACATGGAACCCTTGGTTTCAGCCACAAAGTAGACGTGTTTAACCTTACCCTCCTTGAAGGCGATTGCCCAGTCCGGGTTATAGTCGCCCACGGGCGTGGGGATAAAGAATCCGCCGGGCAGTTTGGCGTACACAACCACCTCATCGCTGACATCCAGCTTTTCCACAAATTCACGCTCCACGCCGGATTGCGTCACGGCGTAGTCGTAGATATGCCTTTTCAGCTTTTCTTTGACGGCGCTCTTGGCAATTTTTTGCGGCGGAGAGGTGAAGATGCCGGAATCGTATTTTTCGGCAGTGGTATCATAACTCAGGCGTTCAATGATAATTGTCGCCTTTTGCTCCCGAATCAGGCGTGTAGCCTCGGTGATGAACTGTTCAGGGTTTTGTTTAAATTTGTCAAAGACATCCGGCGTAATGCTGCAAAGAATTTTGCCTACGGTCGCTCGCGTCAACTGTGTGTTCTCCGCAAGTTTGCCGACGAGATCATAGCTCACCTGTGAGTGTGCAGAGCCTTCAAGAGTGTCTGTAGTCGTGTTTTCCAGCCGGAATGTCGCGCCTTTCCGCAATTCCTCAACGGTCACGCTTTGATTTTGAGTGCCGGAGTCAACCGTGTAGAGCAACGGAGCAACTTTAAGTTCTTTATCAATAGCCGTAATGCAGTTTTTAACCAGTTCCGCCGAATCAAAATGAACGCTGTACACGGCCTTGTGGTTGATTTTGTCCCAAAGGTTCTGAAATTCCTTTTTATCAAAATTTTTGTTCAAATGATTGATTTGTTGCTCACGCTCATTTTCCGGCAACGGAAGCTGCGATTCGCTGTACACATTGTCAATCAGAGTAAGAATTTGATCCGCATATGGAGCAAGTTCCGGTGGTAGAGCTGCAAGCGTTCCCTGCTCTCTGGCTGTGGTGTAGTCCGCTGTAATGGCATCGAAGTTATCTGTGTAGTCATTTTTGACAAGGTAGCGATAAATCTGGTTTGCCATGATGGGAGTAACCTGGACATCACCCGTTTCCGTCCGCAAAGTCTTACCCGTAAAGTAGGTCGCATCAGCCTTGCGTGGACGCGCAGACAGTGCCTCGCTGATTTCTTTTTGCAGGTTCGAGACAAAATCCGTGTAGCTCTCGCCGGTAACAACGGTCAGCACATTCACGTCATGCACTATGGCCGGAGTGTCAATACGCTCGCCGTTTTGATTGACGCACAGGCGCAAACCGCGCCCCACTTCCTGACGGCGTGAAATATTGCTGTCACTGTGCTTCAACATGCACATGCCAAAGACATTTGGGTTATCCCAGCCTTCACGCAAGGCGGAATGTGAAAAAATAAAACGTACCGGCTCCTCAAAGGAAAGCAGGCGTTCCTTGTCTTTGAGAATAAGTTTATAGGCTGACACGTCATCAGAAAGCCCTTTTTCTTCGCCTGTCTTCTTCACTAAAGGATCAACAAGTCGTTTGTGCTTGTCTACGGAAAAATAGCCATTGTGGGTACGGCTGACATCAATGCCCTGCCAGTATGCCTTGAGTGCTTCTTTATCTGACCCAAGGTTGGCCGTATATTTCTGGACAAGCTGGGTGTATTCTTCTTCAAAGATATGGGCATATTCGCCTTTTTCGTCGCTCTGGTCATAGTCCCGATATTTTTTGACTTCATCAATAAAAAACAGAGAAAGCGTTTTGATGCCCCTTGCATGGAGTGTTTGTTCTTTCTCCAGATGGGATTGTATGGTTTCACGAATTTGTATGCGCCGCAGCGCGTCTTCTGCGCCGTCATCCATAGCTTCCACGTTGCTGATGGTTACGCCATTGGCAAATTCCACGGTATTGGAACGCGAGTCAATTTCTGTAATGACATAGCCTTTGTACTGGTTCAGTTTCTCGGAATGTTCAAACAGGTCATCGCCCTTACAAAGGCGTTTGAGTTTATGCACTATGGCACCGCTTTTCTGCCGCATTTCTATTTCCATACGGGCTACTGGAGCCTGGCTGGAAATTTTTATGGAATCCAGAAACAGATAGGGAGCGGTTCCCGCTATGCCTTTGACGCTGATGCCACGCACGGCGATTTTTTTAACCAGCTTTTGATTGTAGGCGTCAACAGCGTCCAGACGATGGATTTTGTTGTGCTGTGTTCTGTGTGTGGCAGAGTAGCGCAATATCATCAGCGGTTTGAATTTTTTCAATGCCTCAAGGGTTTTCGCGCCTTCCATTTTCTGCGGCTCATCCAGAATGAGTATGGGGCTATTGGCGCTGATAACGTCAATGGGCTTGCGCGACTGAAAATCGTCCAGTTCTTCATAAATACGGCGGTTGTCAGCACCTGTGGCGTTGAACGCCTGAATATTGATAACCATGACATTGACGCCGCTGTCGGAAGAAAAACTCTCCAACTGGTGCAGGCTTTTGGAGTTGTAGATGAAAAAGCGGGCTTTTTTGTGGTAGGTTTCAGCAAAATGGTCGGCTGTAATTTGCAGGGATTTATAGACGCCTTCGCGGATGGCAATACTCGGCACAACAACGATGTATTTTCCCCAGCCGTAGCGTTCATGTAATTCAAAAATAGTTTTAATATAACAATAAGTTTTGCCCGTGCCGGTTTCCATCTCCACGTCCAAATTGCATCGGCAACCTGCGCTTTCGGATAATGTATCCGATAAAAAGAGGTTTTGCCTGCGCTGTACTGCGTGAATATTGTCCAGCAGGGCTTCTTCAGGGATAGTCAAATCGGCATTTTTCCAGCCGGGAGATTCTTCCGGCTCCTGAAGGGATAAATTTACCTGCACAGGACGAGCCGGCTTGCGCTCCTTGCCGGGGTCAATACGGTAGGACAGACCGGAAGAAAATTGCTGCCCGGCAAAACAATCAACCACAGAAGATACAGCTTCCGCCTGAAAAGGCTGTATTTTGAATTTGAGCTTCATGAATTTTTCCCTTCCAGCTTTTTTTGCGCCTGTTTGATGCTTTCCAGAAAAGCCTGCTCGACGGACGACAACTTGTCCGCATTTTTGCAAAGTTTGCCGCGCTTCACAGCACCTTTACCTCGGTTTCCGGCGATAGTTGCTTAAATATCTGTTCGGCGTTGATGCGGGCATCATCTGAAGCAAAACCGCCATCACGAAAGACAACACGCAAGGGCTGGAACTTGACAAGTTCCTTGATGAAAGCATCATTTATGCCGGAGTCGAAGCAGGCGACAAGGCTGTTTTCATCCACGAAAAAGACTTTTTTGCCCTGAATGGTTTTGGGTGTGATGGGCAGGTGCAGTTCCACGCCCCAGTTAATGAGTACCTGAAAGAGCAGGTCTTCCGGCTTGTCGCGGCGATCCTTCTTGATGTTGTCCGTAAACAGGCTCAATTGTTTTTGGCTGGTGGCGTCCGGTGTGTAGTACACGTCTTCCATGCAGGAGGAATCAACTTTCAGGACGCGAAAGCCGATGTCCAAGTTTTGTGTGGTGAGGGGACGTGCTGCCTTGATTTTTTTGCCGGCACGGCGGATGCGTTCCTTGCCGATTTCGCAGATGTTTTCATATCCGGCTTTAGCTGCTTCGCTGCCAGCAGCGCAAACTTCAGGCAACTGCACCATGATGAACTGACGATTGCCGCCGTCTTCGGCGTTAAGCTGCATGACGGCGTGGGCTGTGGTGGCGGAACCGGAGAAGAAGTCGAGTATGGTACTGTCGGCTGAAATTGAAACAGCACCAAAGAGTGTTTTTAACAAGTCAGATGACTTGGGATAGTCAAAACACTTTTTGCCTTCAAACAGTTGTTTGAATTCAGTATCGCCATTCGATATGTTAGTAATAATGTCTTTTAGGATTGTCTTATTGAATTCACGGATCTTGGTATAGATTTCATAGCCACCAGAATTTGTTGGCAATACGATTAGGTCGTAATTTTCATTGACCACTTTTTGCCGCGACCATCTCCACGCATGGTATTTATGAGTGCCATCGCCATTTTTATGTGGCAGCAATTCTACAAAATCCTGTTTGGTAACACCAATATTGTCAGGTTCAATGGCTCCGGTATCTGGATTGTAATATATGGAAAAAACAAGGTTCGGTCGTGTTTCCTCATTAAATATACGATTGTGGTTGTACAAAGTATCCCCAACGGCATATTCACCGCGTTCATCCGTCCGTATATCCTTATTAAACCCCTTATAAGCATCCGGCATTGCAGATTTTGCAAAATTTATGGATATAGTAAAGACTGATAGATTTGAAATATTTTTAGCATATATCAAAATATATTCGTAAGTCTTTGCCGCACCCAATCCTGATATTTGCCTACCCGTAATGTTATTTACCCAAGCAATTTGATTAACAAAATTTCCACTCCCAAACACCTCTTCGCAAATCTTCCTCAACTGCGCAACTTCATTATCATCAATACTGATAAAAATAACCCCATCGTCACGCAATAATGTCCTTGCAAGTTTCAAACGACCATACATCATACTCAACCAATCAGAATGAAAACGCCCGTTGCTTTCTGTATTTGCAAAAAGTCTGTTGCCTTCTTCATCCTTTTGATTTGACCGCACAAAATATTCATCCGTATTTTCCGAAAAATCATCTTTATAGATAAAATCATTGCCGGTATTGTACGGCGGATCAATATAAATCATCTTGACCCTGCCAAGATAGCTTTCCTGCAAGAGCTTCAGAGCATCCAGATTGTCGCCCTCAATATACAAATTTTTCGTTGTATCAAAATCAACGCTTTCTTCCCTGCAGGGGCGCAAGGTCTTGGCTATGGGAGCATTGGCAGTGAGTAAAGCCTGACGCTTACCGGGCCAATCAAGGCGATAGCGTTCCTGCTGGCCTTCCACCAGAGAATCGGAAAGTTCCTGCCGCAGCAGATCAAAATCCACCGCAAACCTGACTTCGCCCTTTTCATCATGGGCCTCGGTGACACAGTTGGGGAAAAGTTCGCGGATACGGGTGATATTTTCCTGTGTCATGTCCGGGGAGTGCATTTTGAGTTTGTCCATGATGCTTGTGCCTTTCTTAATGTCAAATACTTTATTGGCTGAGAATGATCTCATCTTCAGCGAAAATATGTTTTTCAAGCAAAGTGCTGCGTATTTGGCTTGGGTTTACGGAATAAATGACAATCGCAAGGCTTTCCTGTGCGCGGCTGCAAATCACATAAAAAAGTCGCCTTGTGCGTGTCAGTGAGTTGTCTTTATTGCTTCTGATATTGTCTTTGTCAATTTTAGTCAGGCTTTTTGCACCAAATAGTTTGTCATAGCTGAATAAATGCCCTCCAGCAGCCTCGTCGTCCAGAATGACCATCACACGGGGGAATTCCAAGCCCTTAACCCCTTGGTGAGTATCAAACAGGCTTTCTCCTTTGATATACTGGTGAAACAATATAAGTTGAGAAAAAGGCACATTAACGAACGCAGCCCATGCCATTTGGCGTTTGTTGCGCTCCTCTGAGTCGATACCATCAGTCCCCTCTTCCTCAACCAAATGAATCTCAGGCGAAGTGCCTGTCATTTCCCTTTCATTAGCTGTAACGGCCCCATGCTTTAGACGGTCAGGCACATCCAGCAAGTTGGTGTCTAACAGAGAGGAAACAATACTTTTGAGCGTGGGGTCAGCATTATCTGTCCACAGCCTAAACAATGCTTCGCTTGCAAGTTTGGCTCCTTTGACTTGACGTGTGAGTTCAGAATCAACGTGGACATTCTCGGAAACTGGCTGCAAAAGAGGGGAGTGTGTCTTTAAAATACTCGCCACGCCGAAACGATCTCCCATGCGGTGAGCATGGACAAGAGGCAGGAGTATTTCGGTAATAAAAGCAAGGTCACGAATTTGCGGTTTTGGATTGAGAGAGGTCAGCTTTTCAAAAGCACGTGATCTTAATTTTTTGGAAATATCAAAAGCATCATATATATCTGCAAAACCAAGTCTCACAGATGCCATTTTGTGTTCCAGCGTCAATATTTTCACATTGGCATCAGGGGCACTCCATGCAGCATCACCCGTCATATCCACCATTTTACGGCAGACATTTTGCTCAAACGCCTCCTTATCAGCAAAAGTCGAATTGGTGATAAATACACGCACAGCTCCTTCTTCTGCGTCTTCTCGTGGGCTTTGCCGGTGGTCATCAGATTCACTACGAATTGCGTTAATAAGCTGAATGATACGCTTGGGCGACCGATGATTGATTGCTTTGGCCGGAGTAGCCCAACCATCACCGATTGAATCTGCCAGATGCTCCTTGCCGTCCATATAAATACGCTGCATCATGTCACCGAAAAGGCCGAGCATAAATTGCGTAGGATACCGATGCTGTATGCCCAAAAACACTTCCATCAGTTCTTTTCGAGTATCCTGACTTTCATCAATGAGCAGTATTGGATAGTGGCTGATAAAGATTTCCTGCATCAGGGGGCGTGTCAAAAAATCTGCACAAATACTGATCACTTCTCCATGGTTTAATGAATCGCGCCCACTGTTGGCTCCAGTGGGGCTATATGTAAATCTATGACTAATAGAAATCTTTCGCAACCGCTCACATTTTTGCGATATTTCAAATGCGTTGGAACGGCTTTTTCCTTGCTCCAATTCTTTGATGTCGCTTTGCAGTTTGTTTGTCAGCCACGTCTTGATATCCCCTTGAAATGGATTTATTAACTGCCACGCGAAACTATGAATTGTGCTGATGGAAAAACAGGGGAATTGCTTGCTACGACGAATGATTTCATCTGCCGCAGCATTGGTATATGTAATCACGCCAATCTGACGTTTATCACGAAAAAGTTTTTTGCCAAGACTGTCACGGGCAAAGTCTAATGCGGCAACCAAAGAACCTGTTTTGCCTGAACCGGCTCCAGCGAACAGAAAAAAACTTTGGGGATGGTCAAGGGAAAGACAGTGTTGAATAGTTGTATCAGCTTCCTCTTGCCATCTGACTTTTTGCGTAAGCTGCGATGACTCAGGGAGGCTCATTGCGCTTCCTCATCCGCTGCCACAGCTTGTTGTATGGTATTAGGAATGACAAGTTTCTTGCAAAGCCATGCAAGCCCTTCTTTTATATAATTTGGAATCTGTATTTCATTAGTGTCTATATGAAATAACAACTCAAGGGCGAATGCAGCCTTATTAAATGAATTATCTTTAGCAATCAATTCAAATAGTTTTTTTTGTAGAGAAGAATTTTGTGTGTCTGACAGCTTAGATTTTATTTTTATTAATTGTGTAAAATTGTCATCAATACTTTCATTATCAAATAATGCTATATTTTCAGCAATCAGTGCGTCTTCAAATGTGCGAGGAAATATTTCTTCTGGATTACAAGCAATACAAGTATTAACTGCCGTTTGATAGGTAACGCGGATAGCCGCGCCAAAATTACTCTCAACTTTTTCTTTACTATTATCATCAAGTGCAAGTAGCTCATCAATACTTTCTTTGTTTGGTATCCATGATTTTAACGTACTATTGGCAGTCTTTTGACTTGCGCCTTTTGCTACCATACAGGCGGAACGATTGGCCTCAACAGAATCAATATCTGTTATGATGAGCGTTGTCAGGCCAAGATGTTCAATCAGATTTCTCAGGCGAAAAGCGTGACTACCACCAATTTCCAGTAGTGAAATATAACACGAGGATAATGCACCATATTTGTAAGATTTAAGAAAGTGAGGCAACAGCATACGTTCCCCTGCTCCCTCAAATAAAATTGCGGCATCCGCAAAAAAGAGATCGCAATGGGTTGTCTGTAAATAGCGCGTAACAAATTTTTGTGTAGCAAGGCGTTTTGCTTCCTCTGCCTCTTGTTCCGTGCTTGGTTGTTGCCCTCTCCTTTGTGGCTCATTTGCAGCAGCAAAAACTGTGGACAGGTTAACTACATGTGCATGGGGAATATTGACCTCTGGTGTTGCTGGAATCCTCTGAAAATAGCGCAGTTCGGCAAAATCACATTCATGGGCAATGTGACTTGAATGTGTAGATACTATCAGTTGCGTTGAAAATTGTGGTTTATCTCCCAAATTCGTGTTATTACGCAATACATCGTAAGCCTTACGGATGAATACTTGCTGTACCTGGGCATGGAGATGAGCTTCAGGCTCTTCAACAAATACAAGATGTATCGGCTCAGGAGAATTTACATTTTTTCGCTCTTCCATAATTTCTTTGTTTACGCGCATCCACCCATCTCGAAAACGCATCAATCTGAAAACCATAGAAATGAGATTTTGATACCCTAAACCATGTATACGTTTCAGGTAGATACCAATCAGTTTCAAGGCTGCCATTTTCATCAAGACTATATTGCACTGCTGCTGAATGGCTGAGAACATCCTTTCTCTGTACCTTTGTTCTAACTTTGATGCTTGGGCTGTAAACACCAGGATAACCAAGATGTTCAAGTTCTTTTATTGGTTTCTGAAATGATGCTGCCAGACTTTTATCAAATAATTGCTCGGAATGTGATACAGCTAAAATAGCTTGCAAGTCAGTGTCTTGAGAATCAGGGGCGTTTTCTGGATTCAGGTGGACTTTGAAATATTCATAAAATTGGCTGGCTAGACGCTGATTTTTGATAGCGGCATCAGCATCCTCAAAACCACGTTGGGCGTTGATGGCATCAACACGTATGATCCCCGCAAAAGGGTCGCCATCTTGGGCAAAAGAAAACTCTGGCACAGCTTGAGGGACAACACCACTACCACAACTGAATTTTGTTGGATCAAGAATATAATAGCGAACCGCAAAATATGTTCGCAGTTTCCTGCTTAAAAAATCTTTCATATCCTTAGGCCAAAAGGCTCGCTCTAGATATTTTTGCGATATTTGTCCAGCCTCTGATTGAGAACGTTGCAAATTCTTTTTAGCCCGCTGCCTAGTCTGTCGATAGTCGGCAAGCAACTGCTCCAACTGTTTTTCTTTTGGTTCAAGCCGGAGACGTATGCCCAACAATCCACCACCCCAATCAAGAGTGGGGATTAGCTTGTAGATATAGTGGTATTCATTCGCCTCAGCTTTGAGCCAGACATCAAGAAATGGCAAAAGTCCAGTCCATTCATCAAGCACTGGAGCGGGAAATGGCTCATCATCGCTAAGTGATTCCCATGTCGAGCCAATATTATTTATTTTGTCCCATAGAGAAAGGGTAAAATCTTCCACAACAAACCAGAGACTGCTATTTATACTGTCTTCATCATCTGTTTCTTTGTGTTCCTTTGCTTGATTAAGAAATTTATCAAGAGCGTGTATTGCTGATGTTTTGCCGCTATTATTTGCGCCAACAAAAACAGTCTGCTTTTCTGCAAGTTCTATCTGAACAGACTGAAGTTTTCTAAAATTTTGAATGTCAAGAAAAGCTACCTTCATTGCCTATCCTTTTATGGCTGTATGACAAAAATTATGAATCATCCCTTTATAGGTCATATAAACATAATTCAGCAATTTTGTTATGCAATTCGCGTTTCTTCTAGTTGAGTTTAATTCTGCGGTTAAACTGTTTTTCTTTGTTTATTCGGGCATTGCACCGTTCGATATCCCGCTCCAACGCCTGTATATTTTCCATGCGAGTCACATGCTCCGCAAGGCTCTCACCCTGTCGCGCAGGATACGGCAATAGGGGAAGCAAGCAAGGCTGCGTATAAAGCTTCCATATTCAGCGCTACCGGCAGCGAAACACGCGGTGTTTCAGCATCAGTTGTTAGCCAATCGCTTGCAAAATAGCTACCCACAACCCATTTGTTCCCGTCAGCTTTGCTGGGGCGCTTGTATGCTGCTATCATCCGAGCCTGTCCTTGTTTGCGCAGTTCAAACAACAGCGGGAAAGGAATAGCCTGATCAATACACCACAAAACATCAGTTTTCAATGCCTCCCCTTTGACGGTTGATGCTTGTTGACAGGTATGATGTCAACACAGCCGCCCATTATGTCGGCTATGAAAGCCCTACGCAATTTATCAGAGAATACAAACGGCAATTCGGCGAGCCGCACCGCAGGGATGTGAGCAGGCTACGTACGGTGATTTCTTGATGATCGATAATGGATTATGCTCTGCCTGAAGAGCAGCCACATGCTCTCGTGGAGCATATTGAAAGCCGTAGCGGTTTACGCCAGCTCGAATACATGAAGATTCTGGGCATGGGTACTGACCGGTATGAACTGATCATGCTGTAAATTCAGCGTATTTTCCCTATGTTGCGGCCTCATCAAAGGCACGTACAATGGCGCGCGCATCAGAATCAGAAGACAGGGGCAGCAGGGCAAGGCGTCTGAAATCCTCCGGCGTGTCCATGTCCAGTTTGAGATCAGGGCGGCAAAGCCAGGCTTCCACAGGGTCAAAGGTGGAAATACGAAAAAGCCCGGCATTGTCCCAGATATAGTTCAAACAGTGCTCGCGCTGTGAAATTTGTTTGGCCTTTGCGTCCAGTTCTTCCAGCAGATCGCGGGAAACGACCTCAGCGCCCAGGCCGTCCGGCCAGCGGTTGTTTCTGGGTATATGGTTATAGGCATAATCGCAGACAGTGCCCTTGTAATGGGCAAGCAGCCGATCAACAGCCTCACCCCACACCAGAGGGTTATCCGCGCACACGCGCACCACAAGGCCCGCATCACAGAATTTTGCGGCCATCAGCATGCGCGCGAGCACGTCCTCTTCCGGCCCGACAAAACAGGGGATGTTGTGACGCCGCAGGTGCGTGTACAATACCTGATCAAGGGCTGTGTCCGGAATGGCCACCACAATGCTGTCAAGACAGGCCGCCCGCGCAAGCCTCTGGACAACCCAGTTGATGACAGGTGTATCACGCAGACAAAACAGGGATTTCATCCGCAGACGGCTTGAGCCGAGCCGGGCCTGCACCACCGCCGCTGTTTTGCCCTTCATGCTGTTCGGCACGCCACAGCCTCCTTTTCCTTCAGCAAGTCCAGCATCATCCCCACAACCTTCGCCTTGTTGTTTCTGAAATCAAGACGCGCCTGCCGCTCAAAAAACCGCGCGCGCCGTGATTGCCGCAGCATGGCCAAAAACACATTGCGCAGTTTTACATCATCAATACGGTCCATAATGCCCAAAAAAGCAAAACCGTTGCGCGGACGCGCAAAAGAATGGCTGACCTCGCGCTCATGATGCGCCACCACCATGGCGGGCACACGCATATGGGCAAGCTCATACAGTGTGCGTCCGGCGGAACAGACGGCCAGGTCAGCGCCCTCCATCATACGGCTCATGGCGTTTGTTGCCCAGGTAAATTCAACAAGATCGTTTTTCAATGCCCGCAGATGATCTTCCATAGCTTTTTTATGCGCATAGCCGGGGCCTGCCACCAGGCGAACGGCAATGCCCATGCCCCGGCACACCGGCTCGACAACATCCAGCACACGCCGCGAAAAGTTGCGCGAATCCGTTCCGCCAAAGGTGATCAGCACAACCTTGACCGCGTCGCGCAGCTGGTTTTGCTCGGCGCTCACAAACTCGTCACGCAGACAAAAATATTCCGGCCCGCAACACAAACGCTGTGTGCTTTGCGCGCCTTCGTACAACGCATTGACCACAAGATCCGCCATGCCCGCGCCCGGGCCTTCGTCTTCAAAATTGACGCAGCATACGCCTGCGGCACGCAGGCGCGTCATATAGAGCATGTCCGTATTCAGGATATCGTTCACAACAAGGTCAGGACGCAGACGCAGCACGGTATCGGTCAGAGTGTCCTGCCCTTGGCGCACACTGCGGTAATCTTTTTCAGCAATGCTTTTCACAGCCAGCTCGCTCTGACGGGTGCAGACAAAGGTTATCTTGTGGTTGGTGATTTCGTGCGCCAGCATAAGCGCACGGTACACATGCCCCATGCCGATGGCCGGGTATCCCGCCACAACAAAGACGATATGGCGGCGCATAAGCAGATGTTCACAAATCCACCAGTCCTGATAGCTCTGGATTTCAATGGAACGCTCGTTCAGAAAATAGGGAATAATTTTGCCGGATACGGCGTTGAGCAGCAAGGCGGAGCGCAGAATAATCAGGGCGCGGCTTTCCACCAGAAACCGCTCTTCACCGCTGTTCTCACTGCCAAGCAGACTCCCCAGCGCACCGTTGCGCACATTCCAGATTCGCTGCCGCACACTCTTTACGGTCACAAGTCCGTCAGCTTCGGCGCCGCGGTATTTTCTCCAGGCGTCTTCCACATCCGGCCCGGTCAACAACGGACAGGACGCGCGCAGTATGAGCAGATGCGCATACAGGGGGACAAGCTCGCACAGCGTTTCGCGCAATTCCGCCACAATATCAAGGCTTGTAAAATGCAGGGCATTGTTGTAGCGAAAGCACACGCCGGCCCGTTCGCAAATCAGCGATATTTCCTCGCTGTCCGTAACGACCACAATATCCTCTTCAGACGCCACACAACGCGCCGTTTGAATGGCGCGCTCCATAAGCGTAACGCCGGCCAGCTTTTTGACCAACTGGTCCGGTATGACGGCGTTCTTTTTGACTGCGGGAATAATGATGCAGCGTTCTTTCACAGCCGTGCCGCACAACGCCTTTTACCGTAGGCTGCGGAGGACTTGGAGGACTTCACGCGTAGCGCCCAGCATATACGCCATATCGTCTTCTGAAAGCCAGTGTTGGAAAGGAAAAGACACCATGCAGTCAAAAAATGCGTCGCCGTCAGGGCAGTTTGCATGCCCATATCCCAGACGTTTGTAGAAATCATAGCGATTGAGCGGCAGATACTGCACAACGCACTTTACGCCTTTTTCAAACATGGCGCGCAAAAATCTGTCGCGCATCTCCCGGCCTGTGGTCATCCTGGCGGCCAGCAGGTGATAGTTGTGGCGACGGGAGGCGACACGGTGAAATTCCAGTTCGGGACAGTCCGCCAGCGCGTCTATAAATCTGAGCGCTCTTTCACGTTTTTCGTCATTGATCAAGTCGATACGCTCAAGCAGCTTGGAGCCGAGCGCGCATTCCACTTCACCCAGGCAGTAGTTGTTCGGCATAAGCGGTAAATCACCCAGCACGGGAATGTCCACATTGCCCATAGCGGGTTTCCAGTAGTCGGGACGCTCAAAATCATAGGCGCAATGCCCGTTGTGACGCAATGCCGGCACAACTGCGGCGCCGGCCGGATCGCGCACGTACAGCATGCCGCCTTCACCCAGCGTGGTCAGATTTTTATGTGAATGAAAAGAAAAAATGGCCATATTGCCAAAACTGCCGGCTTTTTTCCCGTCTGTTTCCGTGCCGATAGCCTGGGCGGTGTCTTCAATGAGCAACAGGCCACGCTCACGGCACAGCGCCGCAATCTCTGGCATATCCGCCATGTAGCCGTACAGGTGCACAACGACAACGGCCTTTGTCTTTGGGGTAAGCGCCCGCTCAATGGTTTTTGTCGTCACAACACGGGTGCGCGGGTCCACATCCGCCCAGACGGGCGCCGCGCCCTTTTTGAGATAGGGATAAGCGGAAGCCGTAAAAGTGTGCGCCGGAATGACAAACTCATCCCCGGAAACAAAACGGCAAAGCTGGGCGGAGAGTTCCAAGGCAGCGCTCCCGTTCATAACGGCAAAACACGAGCCTTCAGCCACCCGCTGATAGCGCGCGAATCCGCGTTCAAATTCGCGCAGATAGCGGCCCTGAGTCAAAGGATCCGCGTTGCGCATGGCCTCCACAACAACGGCAATTTCTTCTTCTGTATAGCGGACGGAACGACCGCTGAAATTGATTTTTATGTCCATAGCACACCGTCACATGCGCCTGAAGCGCTCAATAACACTCTCTTTTGTAAATATTTTTTTAAAATCCGGGCCAAGACGGTTGACAAGCGGCTTTTCGTGCACGATTGTCGCTTCGTACAGGCTGGCGTACTGCTCCTCAGTCAGATTTTTACAAATGCCTTTGGGCAGATCAATGTTCTGGCGCGAAAGCATAGCCATAACATCTTTATATTCTTCAGGATAAATGTCTTCCTGGACAATAAGGGCATAACAGTTGGCAATGCCGTGACGCATATGCAAAACCATACTCAACCCTGCGGAAACCGGGTGCACCGTGCCCACAAAACCTGCGGCCATGCCGCCCAGATAGGAGGCTATCAGCATCCGCTCGCGGTTTTCGTCACTCATCATATCATCAGAAAGAAAAATACGCTTGCACATGCTCATGGCCTTTTCCGCCAAGGCGTCCACGACAGCGTTACGATATGACCCTGAAATATTTTCAAAACAGTGCATATATGTGTCAATACCCGTGTAGAAATACTGATTGCGCGGCACTGACGCCGTCAAATCAGCGTCCAGAATCACTTGGTCGAACATGGTAAAATCACTGTTCATACCGAGTTTCAAATTTTTTGCCTCGTTGCAGATAATGCCGGTGCGCGAGCTTTCAGAACCGGTGCCGGCAAGCGTTGGCACGGCAATTTTATAGGGCGCTTTGTGCCTGACCAGTTCCCATCCTTGATATTCCTCAGCTTTTCCGGAATTTGTGAGCAAATTGCCGACACATTTGCACGTATCCAGCGTGGAGCCGCCGCCGAAGGCCAGCAGCGCGCACGGACAGGCGCCGTCCAGAAACTCCTTCACCTGCGCGGCGTACATGTCCACGCTCTGCGTTGTGGGTTCCCGGGCTGTGTCGATATGCAGCGTCAAATCCCCTGTTTCCACAGGCAACTGCAGGGGGCTGCCGATAAAATAATGATCCAGAAAAAACACTGCCGGGCTTTTGCGCCCAACGCGCAAAGGCGACAGAATATCCCCCAGCTGAGCTAAAGCGCCCTGCCCTATCATGCAGTAGCCGACATTTTTCGCGTTGCGATACATATGCGCCCCCTGTAGTGCTTGCTTTTACAAGCAATCACTAGATATTCATACGCTTTTTCCACGCCTGCACGGTATTTTGCATCAGCATGGCGATGGTCATAGGGCCGGCGCCTCCCGGCACGGGCGTAATGGCGCGCGCCTTGAGACTGACGCTTGCAAAATCCACATCGCCGCGCAAGCCGTCTGCGGTACGGCTAATTCCTATGTCCACAACGACAACGCCCTCCTTCACCATGTCCGCGGTTATGATTTCGGGACGCCCCATTGCCACAAAAAGAAAGTCCGCTTCACAACATTCCCGCGCAAGCCCCTGTGTTTTGGAATGACAGATTGTGACTGTGGCGTCCACTCCCTGTCTGTACAAAAGGGAGGCCAGCGGCTTGCCAACAATATTTGATCTGCCGACAACCACGGCTTTTTTACCGCTCGGCGAAAGCTGATACCGACGCAAAAGCTCCAGAACTCCTGCGGGCGTACAGGGCATAAAGCCCGGCAGGCCCAGTGAACACCTTCCGACATTTTCCGGATGAAAACCGTCCACATCCTTGCCGGGATCAATAGCCAGCAGGCAGGTTTCAGGCTCAATGCCCAGCGGCAACGGCAGTTGCAGCAGTATGCCGTCAATATCCTGCCGTGTGTTGCAGTCGCGGATAAGCGCCAGAAGTTCGCTTTGAGGCGTGGCCGCAGGCAGTGTAAAGCTCACGGGCACAATCCCCACCTCACCGCAGGCTCTCTCTTTGGCGCGCACATAAATCTGCGAAGCCGGATCTTCACCCGCCAGAATAACGGCGAGACCCGGCGGACGGCAGCCGGCGGAAGCCACAGAAGCGGAGAGTTCCCGCAGTATCCCCTGAGCGGTTTCTTTGCCGTTGAGCAGAATCATGCTTAGGCCTGTCCGCTGTCCAGTGAATAGTATTCCGCCAGCATGGGACCAAAAAATTCCGCGTCTTCACCGAGTTCTTCTTCAATACGCAACAACTGATTGTACTTTGCCATGCGTTCGGAACGGCACAAAGAGCCGGTTTTGATCTGCCCGGAATTGACGCCTACGGCCAGATCCGCAATGAAGCTGTCTTCCGTTTCTCCGGAACGGTGCGAAATAACGGTCGTGTAGGCCGCTTCTTTGGCCATTTGTATGGTATCCAGAGTTTCGGTGACAGTGCCTATCTGATTGAGCTTGATCAAAATGGAATTGGCGGCGCCCTGGGCAATGCCTTCGGCCAGGATACCGGCATTTGTCACAAAAAGATCATCGCCCACCAACTGGATTTTTTCACCCAGCGTCTGCGTCAAAATGCCCCAACCGTCCCAATCGCTTTCGCACATGCCGTCTTCAATGGAAACCAGAGGATATTTTTTGGTAAATTCCGCCAGCCACTCGGACATTTCAGCATTGCTGAAGCTCAAACCTTCGCCTTTGAGCGCATATTTTCCGTCCTTGAAGAATTCTGAAGCAGCCACGTCAATGGCGAGGGCGACTTCCTTGCCCGGATTGTAGCCGGCATCCTCAATAGCCTTGATGATATAAGCAAAGACAGCGTCATGGTTTTTAAGGTTGGGGGCAAAGCCTCCCTCGTCGCCGACACTTGTCTCGTACCCGTCTTTTGAAAGAATGTACTTAAGCGTATGAAAAATTTCCGCCCCCATGCGCAGAGAGTCCGCAAAGGTTTGCGCGCCGAAGGGGATAACCATGAATTCCTGAATATCCAGATTGTTGGAGGCATGAGCGCCACCGTTGATAATATTCATCATGGGCGCGGGCAAAACTTTGGCGTTCACACCGCCCAGATACTTGTACAGAGGCTGCCCCAGGAACACAGAGGCCGCCCTCGCGCACGCCATTGACACGCCGAGCATGGCGTTTGCCCCAAGGCGGGATTTGTTGTCTGTCCCGTCCAGATCAAGCAGGGTGTTGTCAATGCGCACCTGGGCAAGCGCGTCAAGGCCGATAACCGCCTCGGCAATGGCGCCGTTAATATGTTCCACAGCCTTGGTAACGCCTTTGCCGCCAAAGCGCTTTTTGTCGCCATCGCGCAGTTCCAGAGCTTCACGACTGCCGGTTGACGCCCCGGACGGCACGGCGGCGCGCGCGTTTATGCCGGACTCCAGAGACACTTCAACTTCAACAGTGGGATTGCCGCGGGAATCCAAAATTTCCCGACCAAATACAGAAGCGATGCTGCTCATGAAAACTCCTTTACTGTTTGGGTAACATAAAACTCTCAGCCATCCGCCCCTGAAACAGACTGCCTGTCATAATACAGCAAACGCAAGCCTTCCAGCAACAGGGCCGGCAAAACATGATCAAATACCTGACTTACTCCGGCAATGGATTCGGCAAAACCGCCCGTGCCCAGTACCAGTGTTTTGCCGGGCAACCTGCGGGCAAGCCTCCGCGTAAGCCCCTCAACCACACTGACAAAGCCAAAAATCAAACCGTGCTGTATGCTTGTTGCCGTATCCCTGCCCATCTCAAGCGTGTGCGCGCAAACGTCCAGATTGACGCGCGGCAGTTTTGCGGCCTCACGCGACAGGGCAGTCATCGCCGTCAAAGGCCCGGGGAAAATCAAACCGCCAAGATACGCCTGTCCGCTTACGCAGTCAAATGTAACAGCAGTGCCGAAATCCACCACAATCAACGAATCTGCCCCGGGATACAGCCTGCGCGCGGCAAAGGCTCCCACCAGTCTGTCCGCCCCCACCTCCGCGGGGCGCTCATAACGATTGTCCAGAGCAACGGGCATATCCTCCGGCACACGGTACAAAGGCCGTCCGATATAACGCGCCGCCGCTTCACGCAGCAGAGGATCAAACCCGGGCACCACAGACGACACAATGCAGGCGTCAAGAGAATCCGGAACAACAGAAGCGTGTCCCAGCACAGACAGAAGAGTCAGCCCCAAACTGTCCGCCGTTTGCCCTGCGTCAGCGCGCAACGTATACGATGAAAGCACACACCGCCCGTCGGCCAGACCAATCTTGACGGCAGTATTGCCGATGTCAAAAAGAAGGAGTTTCGGCTGCATGGCTACGCCCTGTAAAAATCATCCACAGACAAGACCCTGAGAAAACCACCATTCCTTTCTCCGTTTTCGTGTCGATATTTACCCCTGATTTTGAGCCTTGCACTGCAAGAACTGTGCCAAGTTTTTACTGCCCATTTTGAATTTTTCTTAGTTATCTTGTGTTCTTACAATCAAATTTATATCGATCTTTCAGCGTCTTCTATTTTAGCTCGTCCGCTTCTATTTTACGCTCGTTTTTTTTCGACGGATGAAAAGAGAGGCGGACACCAGGACGCCTCTCTGTGTCACCTTGTACAGAATGGCGTTGTCCTTGCGGTTCAGTTGTGTCCAGCGTGGAGACTTCAAAAACTACGCAACTTTTCCCTATGGCGTCCCAAATCTTGTCTTTATCCGCTTCCGTCATGGCGGAGGTGTCCATGCCTTAAATCCCCCTTACTTGTGGCGGTGTCCATGCTCGATTATTGCCCCGTCTGGGCGAGTCTGTCGCGCTGCGCGTCTCTCGGCTTTCTGCTCGTCCGTCAGAGACTGCCATGCAGCTTTACGCGCTTCCCTGCGCTCTACTTGGTCTTGTGTCAGGATACGGGCACCATCTCCCGTGTGATGCCCCTTGCTGTGTCGAGCAATCATTGAGCCGTCAGAGGCATATGTTACCTTTTTCTCAAAGTCCTTTAACTGGACA
Organism: Candidatus Desulfovibrio kirbyi; assembly: GCA_013374015.1. Classification (GTDB taxonomy): domain Bacteria; phylum Desulfobacterota; class Desulfovibrionia; order Desulfovibrionales; family Desulfovibrionaceae; genus Desulfovibrio; species Desulfovibrio kirbyi. The sequence goes on along the minus strand of BLLL01000002.1, from coordinate 102,926 downwards.
TTGCTCGCTTTTACCTGCTCAATACCTACTGAATTACTGATCGGCATATTGAAATATGTTATGCCGGACTCATCCCCTAAGTCAGACGTTCCTGTTACTCTCGCAATGATATTATTGTCCTCTAAATGGGTCGTCAGTTCCTGTTCAAACAATGACCCCCATTGCGCTTTTACCGTCGTGCTTTCAAAGTCTACTCCTTCAACTGCCGCCTTGGAGCCGTCATAGTTCCAGGCGTTGTCTGCCGCAATCAGATAAATGGTGTCGCCTACGCCCAGTCCGGGGCGTATGGCTCCCGAGTACTGGATTCCCTCTCCAAAAGAAGAAGTTGAAGACCCGTCCATTCCTCCCCAATTCCCGACCATGCTCATTGATCCCCATCCGCTGCCATCACCACCATCGCCCAGATAAAGGTTTACTGTTTTCAGAACTGCCGTATCCGCTGTCAAGTGGTTATCAGGAGCCAGACGGAACATGAAGTACTGAATGTTACTGATCGTATCAATTTTTCCCGTCCCTGTATAATCGTTTACAACGAGGGTGTTGAGCCCAAAAAAATCATAGTTCCTCCTTGTGTACGCCGGATCATCTCCCGATGCTTCATAGTCCGTAGATACAAGATTGTCAGCGTCACCGACAAAACGGCCACCATAAATCTTTGCTCCATTCAGGTCGGGTACACCCTCTAACCAAATACTGTTACGTACAGCGTGGAAATCAGAAGACGGATATTCTGCATCTATTGACCCTGCTACTCCTTCAACCTGTATCAATCCTCCTGTAATTGTACCGTTAATAACAGTGTCTTTCCCCTTGATAAAAACCGTGTTTTCTGCCGCATATACACTCTCTATAGAAGCCTCTTCTGTTATAGAGACAAAACTTCCATAAACACCGCCTTCTACTGTGGAGTTGTCAACCATTACATTATTCCTTTCAGAATAAAGATAATGTACTGTGCCCCCTGCTGTAACTTCTGCAAAACCCCCCATTATGTTATTGCTGACGGTGCTATCCTTTACGGTAATATTATTCAGATCGGCTTGAACCCTATATGCCTCAAAAGCCTTGGCAACCCCACCATAGACAGACCCTGACACGGTTGTCTTGTCTGTGATATTTACATGGTTATTGACCGCAAAGGCATCGCCTGCGTCAACCACCCCTATAAGATTATCATTTTCGTCATAGTTCCCCTCTGTATAGTTCTGAAGGTCGCCGTGTTTCGTTTCGGCATAACCGCCCCAGACTGAGCCGTTTACAGTCGTGTCGTTCAGCGTAACCGTAGCCCCTACAGGCTCCTCGTCACGTTCAGCACCATAGACATGTTTCAGACCGGCTATCGCATGTCCGTTCTCTGTTATGGCTACTGCCCCTGCTACTGTTGTGGCGGTGATTGTCCCCCCCCCCGTTATGTTCACACTGCCTTTAGCCTCCGCATGTCCGATCTCTGTAACTAGTGCAGCGGCTCCGAAAACGTTACTGATACCGTCCGACTCATTACCGGTTATGGTCACCGCTTCTCCGGTTATACTTCCTGTAGCCGTGGCGTCTCCATTGCTCGTTTCAGCGTACCCGCCGGTTACGTCTCCAGTTACGGTACTATCTGACAGGACAACATCTCCAGTGGCAGTGGCGTTTCCTTCTTTCTCGGTTGCAGCCAGTGCGCCGGTGACATCGCCTGTAACAGCACTGTCACTCAAATTCACTGTGCCAGAGGCTTCCGCATTGCCGGATTCCATAACCTCAGAGAAGGCGCCATAAACATTGTTGTTAACTTCCGCAGCTTCCCCTGTCACCGTACCGGTAGACGTTGAGTCCCCCGTGTCTGTTTTTGCATACCCCCCAACAGGACGGTCAGAAAGATTCGCCTCTCCGCTCGCCAGTGCATCCTTATCCGTCTGAATGTCAGAAGACGGCAAAGTCGAAACAGGAGGATCAACAGGCGGAATTGTCCCGCCCCCTCCATCAACAGGAGGCTTAACCGGAACTCCTGCCCCTCTGCCCCTTTCCTCGCAACCAAACAACGCCAGCATTAACAAAATAATACAAACCTTTTTCATCTTAACTCCTCGCTTTGATGTATTTCCTGACCTGCCTACATGAACAGTCGCCAGTCAGTATTGAGTACCTTTGCAAAACGCTTTGCCATTTCCTTATCTACAGGTCGCCTGCCGTGTTCCATGTGGGAGAGGTTCTGGGCGTTGATACCTATTTTTTCGGCAAGCTGCTTTTGGGTCAGGTTTTCACGATAGCGCAAGCCGAGTATGGCATCCCCCGCATGGTGGTCAGGGAAAAGTTCTTCAGGCGTATACCATTCCTTTTCCTGCGCCGATTCAGTATGGCGCGTTTTCATGTGTTCCAACATACGTCACCTCAATAGTTTTTGTTTCCCTGACTTCCAACCATACAGCAACATAGGTAGTCTTTCCTTTTTTTAAATGGCAATGGTGTTTGTTCCCCCCAAGTTTACCATAATTAGGCCAGTTTTGAGCTACTATACCACCTATCTTTAAATCAAAGATCAGTTTTTCAATTGCTTTTTGTACAGGAATAGGCAACGTCTTTGACTTTTTTGCCACTTTTCTATGAACCTTAACCGTCCACATACATATTTTTATCTCCTGTTTGTTATGTTGTCAATTCACGCCTGACGCGATTTTGAGCCATGCTTTTTGTGGCTGTATGAACACACAGAAGGGATTGACATATTTTATCCGCTTTCATAAAAAGAAGCTGGTTCTACCCCAAGTTGACAGGTGTGGTGGTTGCCCATGACACAATTGACGCCACTGCCCCACTTGTCGCCCCTTAGCCGCTTGCGGCGCGTTGTGTCAACTACGCGGGGGCGTGAATGGAAACGAACTTACTGATCCGACACGTGAAAGGCATATCATTCGCAATAAGCAAATATCTTGTCAATACAGGCCGATATTTCTTCGCTTATGGGACGCTGGGATTTGTGCATGGGTTCACAACAGCATGGAGAGCAAAATGTCTATGTTGCAAAAACCCTTGACATAAGCCGGCATCCAAGGTAATTCGACACGCACACAAATCACGGGTCATTAGCTCAATTGGTAGAGCAGCTGACTCTTAATCAGTTGGTTCGGGGTTCGAGTCCCTGATGGCCCACCAAACAACCTTTTTTATTGACTCCGGCGCGCGCCCGGTTTATAGACCAGAGGCATGAACGCATTTCTCATCTCCCTCAATAATTTCCAGTGGTGGCGAACAACTGTTCGTAGGGGAGGCGTGCGGGCATAATCTACCCGTTCGTTTGTGTCAGTGGCAGTTGACGCCGTCTCCCCATGAGACGGCGTTTTTTTATACTTTTAACCTGTGAGGAAGTGTGCTGATGAACACTGTGGGAAAACCGCTTGTACTGCAACAGTCCGCCCGTTGGCTTCCGGCGGACATGGACACGCCCATCAGTCTGTTTTTGGGTATTGCCGATGGAGGCAACGGCATATTACTGGAAAGCGCGGAAGTTGATGGCCGGTGGGGCCGGTACAGCATTCTGGCAAGCGACATGGCGCTCTTTATTTCCTGCGCCGACGGGAATCTTGCGCTCACCATACCGGACGAACGTCTGGAGCCGCTCAAAAAATTTGAAGGGTTGCCCTTTGTGGAGGGCTTACGCGCCCTCATGCGCTGTCTGCACATCACGCCGCCGGAAACCTTCCCTGATCTGCCGCCGATCACCCGCGCGCTCTATGGCTATCTCGGCTTCGGCATGGCAGGCGTCTTTACCGCAAAACTCGGCAAATGCATGCCGCCCACAGAAGCGGACTGCATGCTGGCGCTGCCCGGCACGGTGCTGGTTTTTGATCACCTCTACAACCGTCTTTGCCAGATCAGCCTGGGCGCATGCCATCCCGTATGCGGCGCGCGTGGGACAAGCGTGCCGGACACTGCCCAACACGCTTTTGACACTGACAAAATATTCTCCGAACCGTCTGAACAGGGCTACAAGGACTGCGTGCTGCAAGTCAAGGAACTGCTGCGCCAGGGCGAAGCGATTCAGGTTGTGCCTTCTGTGCGTTTTACCGCGCCCTACAGCGGCAACGCCTTTGATCTTTACCGGCGCATGCGCCGCTTTAACGCTTCGCCCTATATGTTTTTTATGCGTTTTCCGTCCCTGTCTCTCTTCGGTTCCTCTCCGGAGGTGATGGTGCGCTGCTCCGGCGGCAGCCTGCTGCTTGCGCCTATCGCCGGCACACGCAAGCGCGGCGAAGACGATCTGGAAGATTCCCGCCTGGCCGCTGAGTTGCGCGACGATCCCAAGGAATGCGCGGAGCACGTCATGTTGGTGGATTTGGGACGTAATGACCTGGGGCGTATCGCGCGACCGGGCACTGTCAACCTTGAACGCTCCATGGAAGTGGAACGCTTTTCCCATGTCATGCACCTGACAAGCAGGGTGACTGCCCGCCTTGCCGACAATCTGGACGCACTGGACGTGCTGACGGCTACATTTCCTGCGGGCACCGTTTCCGGCGCTCCCAAGATACGCGCGTTGGAAATCATCCGGGAAATGGAAGGACGGACGCGCGGGCCGTATGCCGGATGCATCGGCTGGCTGGGGCTGGACAAGGACAGGGTGCATCTGGATATGGGCATTACCATACGCAGCATGTGGGCGCGTGACGGCAAGGTGTTCTGGCAGGCCGGAGGCGGCATCGTCCATGATTCCGATCCCGAACTGGAATGGGAGGAAGTGTTCAACAAATCAGCCATCATGCGCATGGTATTGCAGGCGGAGGAATAAAAAATGTTTCTGCTCATAGACAACTACGATTCGTTTACCTACAATCTTGTGCAGGCCTTTTACGCGCTCGGAAAAACGCCGACCGTGCTGCACAATGACGACCCCGCATTGCTTGAAGCGGCGAGTTCCCCTGAGCTTTCCATGGTCTGCATCTCGCCCGGGCCAAGCCACCCAGCCAATGCCGGTCTTTGTCTGGAATTTTTACGCAGGCTTGACACGCGCATTCCCGTGCTTGGTGTCTGCCTGGGGCACCAGCTCCTCGGACTCTTTGCCGGGGCAAAAGTCGAGATAACGCCCCGAATCATGCACGGCAAGCAATCAGACATTGTCCACGACGGCACCGGGCTGTTTGACGGATTGCCCAACCCTCTCACCGTCGGCAGGTACCATTCTCTTGTGGTGAACGCTGAACGTCCTCTTTTTGCAGTAACGGCACGCGCTCCTGAAGGCGAAGTGATGGCCCTGCGCTACAATGACCGCCCCTGGGTCGGCGTGCAGTTCCACCCCGAATCCGTCCTTACCCCTGAGGGACTGCGGCTGCTGGGCAATTTTCCGCAGGCCGTACTTTCATCGGGCACCGCATCCATTGGCCTGGACAGCATTCTGGAACGGCTTGCGCAAAGGCAAGACCTGACGGCCGATATGGCCGCAAGCGCGTTCAGCGCCCTGATGGACGGCAAAATGACCCAGGCGCAGGCAGGCGCGTTTTTGATGGGCTTGCGCATGAAAGGCGAAAGTGCGCTTGAGCTGGCGCACGCAACGCGCGCCGCGCTTGCGCGGGCAGTGCGCGTTTCCGGCGTTTCCGGCACCTGCATCGATGTTGTGGGCACCGGCGGAGACGGCAGGTATTCCTTCAACTGTTCCACAGCGACGTCGCTCACGCTGGCCGGCATGGGCTATACAGTTGTAAAACACGGCAACCGCGCTGTTTCCTCAAAATGCGGTAGCGCGGACGCGCTGGAAAGTCTGGGCATAGCCCTGGACGAAAATCCGAATTCTGTGGCAGACATGATAAAAAAACGCAACTTTGCCTTTCTTTTCGCGCCCTATTTTCACCCCTCGTTCAAAAATATCGGCCCTGTGCGCAAAGAACTGGGTGTGCGCACACTGTTTAACATTCTTGGACCGATGATCAACCCGGCCCGGCCCAGCCATTTGCTGATGGGCGTAGCGCGCCCGGAGCTTGTGCGCCTTATTGCGGAAACGCTTCTGCAATCTTCCCTGTACCGCGCCGCTGTTGTGTGCGGCGCGGGTGACTACGACGAAGTAACACCCATTGGGCCGGCTGACATCGCGGTATTGTGTGACGGCACAATAGCAGCTCTTCCGTTGAATCCGGCTGATTTTGGCGTAAAACCGTGCACACCCGAAGACCTGGCTGTAAAAAACAGGGAAGACGCCGTTGCCGTGCTGAAAGAAATTCTTGCAGGCGAAGGCCCGCGGGCAATGCGGGATATGGTGGTTCTGAATGTCGGGCTGGCCGTTTATCTGCTTGAAGAAACACTGGACATGCAGCGCTGTATGGCGCGCGCGCGCGACGCTGTCTCCTCCGGTGTGGGGAGGAGGGCGCTGCATGCGGCTTGAACGATTTTACACAGCCAAACTACCTGAAATCACAGCCTTGCGTCAGGCTGCCGATCGGGGCGATTTGCAGCGGATTTTACGCGAACCCAGACCAGACTTTACGGCGGCCCTGCGAACCTCAGGAGGGCAACTTGCCGTGATTGCGGAATACAAGAGGACATCTCCTTCTCTGGGCAGCATCTGTGAAAGCATTGAAGTGGAAGAAGCCGCGCGGCAGTATGCCGCCGCAGGGGCGCACGCGCTGTCAATCCTGACTGAAGAACAGTATTTTCATGGCAATATAGCGTTTCTGGAACGGGCTGCCAATCAGGATACCACCTCTCCCCTGCCGCTTTTGCGCAAAGATTTTATCTTTGACCCCTTGCAGGTGCTGGCCACAGCGGGCACAAAGGCTTCCGCCCTGTTGCTGATTGTGCGTCTCACCCCCAGCGCGGGCACGCTCCGCCGGCTGCGGGAAGAAACAGAAAAAATGGGGCTTCAGGCTGTTGTTGAGGTGTTTGACGCGCACGACCTGCGCCTTGCGCGTGAAAGCGGCGCGCGCATAGTGCAGGTAAACGCCAGAGACCTTGACACGCTTACCGTAAACAGAAAAGCCTGCCGCAAACTGGCAACAGCATATCCTCCGGAAAATCACGAGCTGTGGATAGCGGCAAGCGGAATCAGCCGCCCAGAACATCTTGTGGAGGCCGCTGAATCAGGCTATCACGCTGTGCTGGTGGGCAGTTCGCTCATGAAAAATGGGAAACCCGGGGAAAACCTGACAGCGCTTTTAAAAACTCAGGATAAGGACAGGCCATGCGCATAAAACTCTGCGGGTTGACACAGCAACAGGACGCGGACGCCGCCGCCGCTCTGGGCGTACAATTTTGCGGATTTATTTTCCATCCGGCGAGTCCTCGCCGCATTGCTCCTGACAGGGCGGATCAGCTTGACACTGGCAATATGCTACGCGTTGGTGTATTTGTGGACCAGCAGGCGGAGGAGATTCTGGAGATCATGGCGCGGGCGCGGCTTGATTTTGCGCAACTCCACGGTCAGCAGGGCATTGACTGCGCTCTTGCAATCGGCGCTCGCCGTGTTATCAGGACTCTCTGGCCGGACAGACACGGGGTGCCACTGCGCGCTGAACTGCAAAAATACGCTGATTCCTGCGCCTGGTACCTGCTGGACGCAGGCCTTGCAGGGGGCGGCAGCGGCAAACCTCTGGAATGGACGGGTCTGCGCGGCTTGCAAGCGCCGCGCCCCTGGATGCTGGCAGGCGGACTCGACGCGGAAAACATACAGCAAGCGCTCGCGCAGTGCGCTCCTGATGGTGTGGATTTCAATTCGGGTGTGGAATATACGCCGGGCAAAAAAAATTCCGGCCTGCTGGAATCCGCGGTAGCACTGGCGCGCGCAGCGAAACAACCTGTGGAGAGAGCATGAAAAACTCCTATTTTGGCGAATTCGGCGGATGTTTTGTTCCCGAGCTGCTTATGCCGCCGCTTCTGGAAGTGGAAGCGGCCATGAACGACATTCTTCCAACGCCATCGTTTCAAAACGATCTGAACGACCTGTTGCGCGATTATGCCGGGCGTCCCACGCCCTTGACATACTGCCCCGCGCTTTCGTCCGAATGCGGCTTTCATCTCTGGCTCAAGCGTGAAGATCTGCTGCACACGGGCGCGCACAAGATCAACAACACGCTCGGGCAGGCCCTGCTTGCCAGACGCATGGGCAAAACCGCCCTTTTGGCCGAAACAGGCGCTGGACAGCACGGTGTGGGCACAGCCGCGGTCGCGGCGCGTCTGGGGATGCAGTGCGTCATTTTTATGGGAGCTGAAGATGTGGAACGCCAGTCCGCCAATGTCACGCGCATGAAAATCCTTGGGGCCGAAGTACACCCTGTGGAAAACGGCACACGCACGCTCAAGGACGCCATCAATGCGGCGTTGCGGTACTGGATCAGTCACCAGCGGACAACACACTACTGTTTCGGCACCGCCGCCGGTCCTCACCCTTTCCCAACGCTTGTTCGCCTGTTCCAGAGCGTCATAGGCAAGGAAACACGCGCGCAGTGCCTGGAAAAAACCGGTGGACTGCCCGATGCCGTTGTAGCATGCGTAGGCGGTGGCTCCAATGCCATCGGCATATTTCACGCTTTTCTTGAAGACGCCTCTGTCCGGCTGTTTGGCGTTGAGGCTGCCGGAACGGGCGAACCCGGCTGTTTCAATTCCGCGCCCCTGAATTTGGGCGTTCCAGGGGTGCTGCACGGCAGCCATACCATGCTGTTACAAAACAATGACGGTCAGATTGAGCCTTCACAGTCTGTTTCCGCAGGTCTTGACTATCCGGGCGTCGGCCCGGAACACGCCTGGCTGCACAAATCTGGCCGCGCACACTACGGCATGGTGAAAGACGCCAACGCGCTTGCGGCCTTCCGCCGGCTTTGCAGATCAGAAGGCATACTGCCCGCCCTGGAATCCTCGCACGCGCTTGCCTTTGTCCTGGATCATCCGAACCGCTTTGCGCCGGGCAACGCTGTTATTGTCAATCTTTCCGGCAGGGGTGACAAAGATATGGATATCGTTACACAAGCCCTTGAGGAGGAAGGCCATGAACATTCTTGAAAAAAAAATCCGGGACGCGGCAGCGGAGCGGCGTGTTGCGCTGATTCCTTTTGTGACGGCAGGATTTCCTGACGAATCGCGTTTTTGGCCGACGCTTGTGGAACTGGACGAAAACGGGGCCGACATTATTGAAATAGGCATTCCTTTTTCCGACCCTGTCGCTGACGGGCCTGTTGTGGAAGAGGCCTCACGGCGCATGCTGAGCGACGGCGTGAATCTGCGGCAAATCCTCGCTGAGATTGCGCAGCGCAAAGGCCTGCTCAAGGCCGGAATCGTGCTGATGGGCTATCTGAATCCGTTTTTGCAATACGGCTACGAAAATCTGGCCAAGGACGCTCAGGCCGCCGGCGTACACGGCCTGATTATCCCGGATTTGCCCTATGAGGAATCCGGCGTCCTGCGCGCCGTCCTCAAAAAGCGCGCAATAGCCCTGATCCCCCTTGTGGGGCACAATACCAGTCAGGAACGCATGGCTCTGTACGCTGCGGGGAATGAAGGCTACGTCTATGTCGTGTCCGTCATGGGCACTACCGGCGCGCGGGAAAACCTCGCTTCACAGGTAACGGACACCCTGCGCCGTGCTCGCGCTGTTTTTACAGTGCCCGTGGCATTGGGATTCGGCCTGAACAATCCGACACAGCTGACGTATTTGCCCAGGGACGCGCAGCCGGACGCCGTTGTTTTCGGCAGCGCGCTGCTGACGCATCTGGACGAGGGCAAAAGCGCCGCGGAATTTCTTGCCCGTTGGCACTGATCTGTGTTTTGACGCGGCGCGTTTTTCGTTTTACACTGCCTGACATCCAAAAAATGACGGCAGAATAAAAATGGCAAAAATATCAACGTCCGCAAACCGCGCGCTCGTAGCTCAGTCGGATAGAGCGGCAGCCTCCTAAGCTGTAGGCCACAGGTTCGATTCCTGTCGGGCGCACCAAGAATATCAAAAGGATGCGTTATGAAAACAAAAATCGTTGCGACCATAGGCCCCGCTTCCAACAGCAAAGAAAAGCTTAAAGCTCTGGCCCAGGCGGGTGTCAGCGTATTCCGCCTTAATTTTTCTCACGGTGACGCATCAAACTTTATAAAAATTATCGGATACATACGAGAACTTGAACAGGAGATTGGACGCCCCATTACTGTCATGCAGGATCTTTCAGGCCCAAAAATTCGCCTGGGCGTAATCCCGGAAAACGCCATCCACGTCACAAAGGGCATGCGCCTTTTGCTGGGCCTGAGTGAAAAGCGCGTTGACGAACTCCCCTATCTGCCTTTTGATCATGAAGTCATTCTGGAAAGCCTGGAGCCTGGGGACCGCATGGTTCTGGCGGACGGAGGTCTCCAGTTTGACGTGTGCGAACGCCGCGCCGACGGCCTTATGATGCTGGAAGCGGACAACTCCGGCATTGTGACCTCGCGCAAGGGCCTTGCCCTGCCGGGTAAGTCCACAAAGGTGCGCGCGCTGACCGATAAAGACAAAAAAGATTTGACGGACGGGCTGAAACTCGGCGTGGATGCCGTGGCCATCTCCTACGTGCAGACAGCGGACGACGTGCGGGAAGCCAAGGCGATCATTGCGAAGGCCGGGAGTCATGTGCCGGTGGTTGTCAAGCTGGAGCGCCGCAGCGCGGTGGACAACCTGGAAGAAATCTTGCGGGAGGCAGACATTGTGATGGTGGCGCGTGGCGACCTAGGGGTGGAATGCCCGCTGCCGCAACTGCCGGCCTTACAGAAAAAAATCATAAGCGCCTGCAATAAAGCCTCAAAACCGGTTATCGTGGCAACGCAAATGCTGCTTTCCATGGTCAACAGCCCGGCGCCGACCAGGGCGGAAACAACGGATGTGGCCAACGCGGTGCTGGACGGAGCGGACTGCGTGATGCTCTCCGAAGAAACAGCATTGGGCAATTTTCCCATTGAAACAGTGAGCTATATGCGGCAAATTACCGATGAAGCTGAAGCCCTGTTGCTGGCGCGGCGTAAACTTGAAGAACCTGATGCTGACAAGGGCATTCCGGAATTTCTGGCCTATTCCGCGTGCCTGCTGGCGGACAAGGCCAATGCGCAGGCCATTGTAGCGCACAGCATCACCGGCGCCGCGGCGCGGCAGCTTTCGGAACGCCGGCCAACGCAGCGCATTTTTGCCCTGACGGAGGATCCTGTTACGGTAAAAGCGCTGAACTTTGTCTGGGGGATTGAACCGGTTTTTGTGGGCAAACTTGAAAAAGCGCAGAACCATCTGCAACGGGCTGAAAATTTTATACAGGCAAAGCAGGATTTCAAAGACGGCGATTGTGTGGTCATTACAGCGGGGCAGCGTGACGGCTCGGTAACAACGCCCGGCGGTACAAATCTTGTAAAACTGTACTGGAAATAGCCTATATCCGCGAATTCCGGCAGTCGTGCTGTCCCCAACAACTCAGTACCCCTTTACTTTGCCATGGACATCATGAGCTTTATCCTGTTGATCTGGTTGACTTCGCTTGCGCCCGGATCATAATCCAGCGCGATAATGTTCGCCTCGGGATACCGCAGTTTGAGTTCCTTGAGCAGCCCTTTGCCCGTAATGTGGTTTGGCAGGCAACCAAAGGGCTGCATACACAAGATATTGGAAACGCCGGATTCCAGCAGTTTTACCATTTCAGCGACAAGCAGCCACCCTTCACCTGCCTGGTGCCCCAGCGAAATGATGCCTTTTGTTTTTTCCCGGAGTTCGCTGAAACGCACCGGCGGAGTAAAGCGTTTGCTGCGCCTGAAGCCAAGGCGCATTGCCCACCGGGTGAATTCCAGAGAAACTATGCCCATAAGACCGGACAGGTAGCCACGCCACGAACCGGCCAGGTGCTGGTAGTTGAAGATATGGTCGTAAAAACAGTACAGCGCAAAGTCCATAAGGTCTGTGACAACGGCTTCGCCGCCTTCATTTTCAACTATTTCCGCCGCCCTGTTGTTGGCGTCCGGGTGGTACTTGAGCAGGATCTCCCCGACAAGCCCCACACGCGGTCTTCGCTCTTCAGTGCGCAGGGGCAGTTTGTCAAATGCCTTGATCATGGCGAGCATGGTGAGGTCAAAACTGATAATGTTCGCGGAGCGGATACATTTTTTTGCTTTTTCGGCCCATTCTTCCGCAAGGCGGGCGGCGCTGCCCTTTTCGGCTTCATAGGGCGTTACCCTGTGCAGCATACGCATGAGGGCATCGCCGAACTGGCCCGCCATAATGAAGCGCAGCATCATTTTGCCGGACAGCCTGAAGCTGTTTTCCCTGGTCTGGATATTGGCGACAAAGGACAGTATGGGGATGTCCTCCATGGAGCAGTCCCTGAGCGCCTTGCGCAAAAAGGCGATATAGTTTGTAGCCCTGCACCCGCCCCCTGTCTGCGATATCATTATGGCAATTTTGTCGCGGTCAAAGCGTCCGCTGCGGATTGCCTGCAAAAGTTGCCCGATAACAATGATAGCGGGAAAGCAGGCGTCGTTGTTCACATGGCGCAATCCCAGTTCAATGGCGTCCCTGTCAACGGTCGGCAGTTGCACAGCCTTGTAGCCGTCCGCGGCAAAAACCGTTTCAAGAAACTGAAAATGCACGGGCGACATTTGCGGAATCAGTATGGTATGCGTTTCCCGCATCCGCTTTGTAAAGGGGGGCGGCACTTTGACGCTGTCCGCCGGCGGGGCGTGGACGGGTTTTCTCGCCTGGCGTTCGCGCATAGCCGCAAGCAGGGAGCGAATTCGTATGCGCGCCGGGCCAAGGTTTGAACCCTCGTCAATTTTGATCTGGGCGTACAACCGCCCCTTTTTGGTGACAATTTCTTCAAGCTGGTCGGCTGTTATGGCGTCAAGTCCGCATCCGAAGGAAACGAGCTGCAGGACGGCAAGATTTTCTGTGGCCGCCACAAAAGCGCCTGCCCGGTACAGGCGGGAATGGTATGTCCACTGGTCCACAACGCGCAACGGGCCAGGGTCAGGCATCAGGTGCGCGACAGCGTCTTCTGTCAGCACGGCCATGCCGCAGGAGGTGATCAGATCGGCTATGCCGTGGTGCACTTCCGGGTCAACATGGTAGGGATGCCCGGCAATGACAATGCCGAAACCGCCTGTCTGTTCAAGGGTTGCCAAGGCTTTTTCACCGGCAAGCCGCATGTCTTCACTGAAGCGCTCAAATTCAAGAAAGGCCGCCTGCACAGCCTCTTCCATCTCTGTGGCGAAAATACCGGCAAAAAACGGCACAGCGCACAGGCGTTTGCCCAGCGCCCCCTTGTCCATCGGTAAAAAGGGGTGGATAAAGGTTATGTTGTCTTTTTGCAGGGCGCTTATATTTTTTGCCAGCAGTTCGGGATAACCGATAACAACGGGGCAGTTGTAGGTGTCCGTTTGTGTGTCAAATACCTGCCGCTCGTTGGGCAGGCAGGGAAAAAATATGGTGTGAATACGGCGTTCGATGAGGTCAAGTATGTGTCCGTGCGCGAGTTTTGCGGGATAGCAGACAGTTTGGGAGGGGATGGTTTCGTATCCGTGAAAAAACAGGTCTTTTGAGGATTCCGTCGACAATTCCACACGAAATCCCAGTGTGGTGAACAGGGTGAACCAGAGGGGATAGTTTTCGTAGATGTTCAGGGTGCGTGGTATGCCTATGACGCCGCGTTTCGCCCGGTTTTCCGGCAGGGGCGTGTAGGACGTAAAAATGCGTTCGTATTTGTAGCGGTACAGGTTGGGAAGTTTGTTGGCGTCCTGTCCAAATCCCCGTTCACAGCGGTTTCCGGAAATAAAGCGGCGTTTGTTCGGGAATGTGGCGACGGTCAGCAGGCAGGCGTTGCCGCAGTGTTTGCAGCGCCTCGCAGTGGTCTTCATGGTAAAGGCGTCCAGTTCCGCGGGGCCGACAAGGCTTGTCGTCTCTCCCTCAGGGCCGCGGTCTCTGGCTATCAGCGCCGCCCCGAACGCGCCCATGAGGCCTGCCATGTCAGGACGCGTCACTTCACAACCCAGTTGCAGTTCAAGCGCCCGCAAGAGGGCATCGTTTGCAAAGGCTCCTCCCTGGGCTACGATATGGTTCCCAAGTTCGCTCGCGTGCGTTGTTTTTATGACCTTGAAACAGGCGTTGCGCACAACGGCGTAGGAAAGTCCGGCGGCTATATCGCCGACGCTGATGCCTTCTTTTTGCGCCTGTTTGACTTTGGAGTTCATAAATACGGTGCACCGCGTGCCGAGATCCGCGGGATGCCGTGATTTCAGCGCCGCGTTGACAAACTGCGGCAAGGGTATTTGCAGGGAATCCGCAAAATTTTCAATAAATGAACCGCAGCCTGCCGAACACGCCTCGTTCAGCTGAATGCGGGTGATCGCGCCGTCCTGAATGCGCATGCACTTGATGTCCTGACCGCCGATATCCAGAATGAAGCTCACCCTTGGTTCAAAAAAACGGGCTGCGGCGTAGTGCGCCACGGTTTCCACCTCGTCAATGTCCGTTCTGATACCCGCCCGCATGAGGCCGCTGCCGTAGCCTGTGGCCGCCGCGGCGCGGATGACGAGGTTTGGATTTTTTCCGGCATAAATATTCTTGAGGATGTCTATCGCGGCGTTGAGCGGTTCGCCCTTGTTCGGGCCATAAAAGGAATAGAGCAGCCTAGCCTGTTCGTCGATCATTACGGCCTTGATGGTTGTGGAGCCGCTGTCAAATCCGATCCAGGCGTTCCCTGTGCATTCTTCAAGGCCGGCATGGACGATGCTGCCCCTAGCGTGACGGGCGCGAAACGCCAGAAAATCATCGTGTGATTCAAACAGCGGCGGCAGCGTTTGCTCATTTCCGCGCGGTGGCTGTTCAGAGAGTTGCGCCGCAAGCTCCCGCAACGGCCTAGTTTCCGCCGGGCGGCTTTTTGCGTACAGGGCGGCGCCCATGGCGACAAAGTATTCGGCATATTCCGGCAGAACACATTCTGAAGCGTCTTTCAGTGTTGTCTGAAAACGATCGCGCAGCGATCCCAAGAAGGTGAGCGGACCTCCCAGAAACACCACTTTCCCTTTTATGGCGCGCCCGCGCGCAAGGCCGCTTATTGTCTGGTTGACAACAGCCTGCATGATGGAGGCGGCAATATCTTCGCGGGAAGCCCCTTCATTGAGCAGAGGAAGAATGTCCGATTTTGCAAAGACGCCGCACCTTGATGCAATGGGATACGCCATGCCCGCCCGCAGGGCCATTGCGTCAAGTCCGGCGGGATCTGTCTGTAAAAACGCGGCCATCTGGTCGATAAACGCGCCCGTGCCGCCGGCGCAGGTTTCGTTCATGCGCTGGTCAAGGCCGCCTGTCAAAAATGTCAGCTTGGCGTCTTCGCCGCCAAGGTCAATGACCACATCCGCATCGGGAATACGCTTGCGTATGCTCAGCCCGGAGGCCATGACCTCCTGTGTGAACGGAAAACCAAATTCCAGAGAAAGCGAAATCGCGCCCGAACCGCTGGTGCACAGGCGCCACGCATACCCGGGGAATGCGTCCGCAATTTCCAGGAAAAGCGTTGTAATGCTTTCACGCACGTCTGAAAAATGGCGCGCGTACTTTTTGAACAGAATGCGGCCTGCCCCGTCAAGAGCTACGGCCTTGACGGTTGTTGAGCCGACATCCAGTCCGATGCGTATTTCGGAGAACGACATTGAATCAAACCCTATGCCTGCTGCGTCAAGATCCCTACCTCGTCTTTTTGCTGTTCCTGCTTTGCCGTTTCCGTTGCATGGATAATCTTCCCTGATTTATTTATATTTCATCAAGAGGGCCATAGAGGCCGGCAAATTCTTTCCGCAACCGTGCCAATGCCTGGGAGTGTAACTGAGAAACACGTCCTTCAGTAATTTGCATAAGTTCAGCGGTTGCACGCATGGTCAGTTCGTCTGTATAATAACGTGAGAGTACCAGCTTTTCTCTTGGTGTCAATTTTTCGATAAGTGGCGCAATTCTTTCGATAAGTTCCCGCATGGCGGTGTTATTGTAAGGCTCTCCGCCGCTTTCCGGAGAATCGTTCGGCAGTGTGTCCTGTATGGCGTCCAGAGAAAGCCAGAGCTGGGTTTGCAGCGCTTCAAGCCCTTGACGGATATCTCGCACGTCAAGACCTGTCAGGCTTTGAAGCTCGTCTTCGGTAGCCTGCCGCCCGTGTTCGCGCTCAACTTTGCGCAACGCCTCGTCCAGTATGCGCAACCGCTGGCGCAGCGAGCGTGGAAACCAGTCCAGCCTGCGCAGTTCGTCCAGCATTGCCCCGCGGATACGGTTTTCTGCGTATGTTTCAAAACGTATGCCGAGTTGCGGACGGAATTTGCCAAGGGCTTCCATCAATCCCAGCGTGCCCGCGCTTATCATTTCGCCCAGTTCCACGCTCAGCGGCAGCTTTGCTTTGAGCCGCAAAGCAAGAAAACGGATTTTTGGCGCATAGTGCCGCACGATGGA
This sequence comes from Candidatus Desulfovibrio kirbyi, assembly GCA_013374015.1. GTDB lineage: Bacteria > Desulfobacterota > Desulfovibrionia > Desulfovibrionales > Desulfovibrionaceae > Desulfovibrio > Desulfovibrio kirbyi. Next base: position 86,545 of record BLLL01000002.1, on the reverse strand, counting down.
TTCCTGTTCCGCAGGGAGAAAATTTTCCCAGGCGGTGCCTCCGGTTTCAAGCGCTTCCCAGGGGCTTTCACGCAATACGCGCGCTGTGGCTGTTTTCATGACGTGTTCCTTATTGTTTCGTGCCTCTTCTTCCTTTGATTACGGTTGTTCCCGAAGCTCCTACCCGCCCGGTTGGGCAACGGGAATGGGTGGTTGTTCAATTTTCGCGAAAGAGCAGTTTTTTCCAGAAAAATTTGATGTTGCCGTCAAGGTGTTTGGGAACCTCCCACTCACTTATTGTTGCCGCAAGACGCGCGAGCGCTTTGGAGGCTTCGCAGCCAGGAGAGCCGATACAGAAAGGCAGTTGCCGGATAACGGCTTTGCGCACTTCCGTATCACGCGGAATAATGCCCGCCAGATCAAGCGAAACGCCGCTTAAAAAATGCTCGCAGGCATGATGCAGACGCATAAATATGTTTTTTGCGTCTTTTTCGTTCGGCGTCATGTTGACGCATATCTTGAAGCTTTCCACATCATGGGCCTGTTTGAGCACCTTGATCAGGGCGTAGGCGTCGGTAAGCGATGTCGGTTCCGGGGTAAGAATGAGCAGCCTTTCCTGCGCGGCCAGGTTGAAATAGCGCACATTGTCGCCTATCCCCGCGCCGGTGTCCGTAATCAGATAGTCAAGGTCGTCTTCCAGTTCACTCACCAGTTCCAGCAATTCAAATTTTTGACCTGTGGAAAGGGAAAGCATGCTGCCGGAGGATGCCGGCAGCATGGAAAAACCGTAGGGCGTGGGGAAAAGGATGTCGCGCAGTGAAGCGCCCTGCAAAAGATCAAGGATATTTTTCTTTGGTGTCAAGCCCAGCAACACGTCAACATTGGCCAGGCCAAAATCCGCGTCAAGCAGCACGACGCGTTTGCCCAGTCTGGCCAAGCTTATCGCCAGATTGATGGAAATGTTTGTTTTGCCGACACCACCTTTGCCGGAAGTAACGGAAAACGCCAGGGGGAATGTGCCGCTCATTTGCTTGCTCCAGGGTTATGAACTTGCAGGGCAGGGCGTTGCCTGTCCGGGGATTTGCCGTTTGAAAACAAGACGCCGGTTCAGCGGTTCCGTTGGCTGGTTTCAAATCACGTCATGTATCAGACGCCGTACTGCCTTATGCAAATGCGATGCCAAAATTTCTATCTAAAATTCTTGACATGTTTTGCCGACAAGTATTATGTAAGAAAAAAGAGAGTATTAACAAAAGATGGTAGCTGTCTTTGTATAGATGCTTTTTGCCTTTACAGGGCCGGATTTCCGGCCCTGTTTTGATTCATGGCGCCGCCCCCCGAACTCCGCAATGACTTAACAGCGGCAGGACATACTCAAGAGTATCACTGTCGCCATTCATACAGCCATGTCTCCTGCCTCGCTCGGCATTGTCCCGCGATTGATTTTATGCTATGATCTTTTTCGTTGTGCGGCGCGCACACTTGAGGACAGCGGAGCACGTATGGGGCAGGACATTTTTGATCTGATCACGGTTCTGGTATTGGTTTTTTTTGCCGCGCGCGGCTACCTGCGCGGTTTTATCGGCGAAGTTTCCGGCATTGCCTCGCTCGCGGGCGGTCTTTGGGCGGCGCACGTCTGGCACGCAAGGCTCGCCGAGCGCCTCACCACAGCCATACAGGATCCTTCATGGCGCACCATTGCCGCCTACGCGCTGATTTTTTTTGCTGTTATTCTGTTTGTTGCCATCCTCTCCCGCGCACTGCAAAAAATTATTTCCTTTTCCTTTGTCGCGCCGGCCGACAAGGCGGCAGGCTGTCTGCTGGGCTTGGTGAAGGGCGTCATTCTCTGCGCGCTGCTGTTGCTGGTGCTGCAAAAATTTTTTTATGACGCCCCGTTCATGCAATATTCACGCGCCATGCAATATTTTAACATTGTTATAGAACAGGTGCGCACGCTGTTGCCGCAGGACGTGCTCGTCAAAGCCGGCTTGTAGCGCCGCTTGAGGAACCGCAATGAAAAAAAATGCCCTTGAGGATCTTCAGGGTGTTATCGACACGCTTCTTGGCCCCAACGGCTGTCCGTGGGATAAGGAGCAAAGCCCGGAAAGCCTGGCCGACTATATTATTGAAGAAAGCCACGAACTTGTCAGCGCCATTCGCGGCGGCACTATGGCAGATGTGTGTGAAGAGTTGGGCGATGTGGCCTTTCTTTTGCTTTTTGTGGCCAGATTGTATGAAAAGGACGGAAAATTTTCTCTGGACAACGCGCTGGAGGGTTGTCGCGACAAAATGGTGCGCCGCCACCCGCACGTGTTCGCCGATGCCGTGTTCAGCAGCAGGGATGAACTGCTCAAAATGTGGGAACGGATAAAAAAAACAGAACATGCCGACAATAAGGATCAGGGCATTTTTGCGGGTCTTCCTTCTTCTTTGCCGCCGCTCATCAAGGCCTACCGCATTCACTCCAAGGCCGCGCGCACGGGCTTTACCTGGCCTGAAGACGACGATGTGGAGCAGCAGGTTGAGGCCGAATGGCTGGAATGGCTGGACGCAAAAGCCAATAACGACAAAGAGGCGATGCGGCACGAACTGGGGGACCTGCTCTTCAGCATTACAGAGCTTGGACGACGAAAAGGCATCAAGGCAAGCGAAGCGCTGGATTTTGCGGCACAGCGTTTTTTGCGCCGTTTTGCCCGCATGGAAGAACTTGCGCGTAGCCGCCGGCAGGAGTTTGCAGCCCTTTCGCCGGAAGAAAAAGACGCCTTGTGGGATACGGTAAAGGCGGAAGAAAAGCAATCGCTTGAAAAAACTTGACAAAGGCTGCCGTATGCCGCATAACAGATTATACTTTTTAACTATTTTTCAGCTTTTTCTGCTTGCTGTCGTAGCGTTGACAGCCTGTGCGCCAAAACGGCACACAGACACGCTTGCCGCTCCGGCAAGCCTCGAAACAGCGACTGCAAACAGCCCGTCCGGCGGTCTGCCGAGAGCAGACCCCGCCTACATTCAGTGGCTTGAGCGGCAATCCATGCTGGGCGCTGCCCCCCGTCTGTCCGCGCAAGTTTCCGGCACGCAGATCATCTGGCTCAACAGCGCAACCGCACAACGTCTGCCGATGTTGCTTGATGCGGCGCCCAACTGGTTTTATCTTAACCCCTACACGGTAAAGCAGCCGGTTTTCAGATCGCTCGCCACCCCAGAATTTACAGATTTTTTGTTAAGAACAGGTTTTAACGGGCTTTTTATAGCGCCAGCTTATGAACGCGGTGATGTTTGGCAAAAATCGGAACACGGGTCAAGCGATGGAGAAAACGCCACATCGTTGAAATTTGATTCAATTCTTGGCGACAGCGCTGATTTTGACAATCTGGCGGAACGTATGGACAATGCGCGGATACAGATGGGCGGCAATCTGCCTGCCGCCGCCACAGGGCTTGGGCCTGATTTTATGCTCCAGGCTCGTTACGCCCAGCGCTTTAACGGCATTTACGCCATGATCTCAGTACCGCAAAACGCCTGGGACATGCTGCCGCAAACGACAGACGAATGGGAATGTCTGCCGCTGCGACCTGAAGTGACGGCACAACTGGCGCAGCGTGGTCTTTTGCCGGAATCGCTCGGCCGTGACGCGTTGCCGTGGGCAACGCCCGGAGGTTGGGCTGTGACAGGCGAAGTGCGCGGCACAGACGGTCAAACGCGGCGCTGGATTTACAGGTACAATCAGGACGTGCTACGGCCTGTCCTGTTATGGCAGGACCCTTCGGCCCAGACAAAGCGCATTTTTTCGGCTGCCGTCATCCAGCATACCGGCTTGCAGCAACAAACACTCGCGGGAGTCAAACTGGAAGCCTTGATGGGGCTTGATGTCATCGCACGCGACACACCGCGGACAGGCAAACCCGCCCTGAACGCTCTTACGCCGGGGCTGGAGGCGCTGAACGAAATCGCCCGTGAAATTCACCGGTATGGCGGCTGGGCGTTGCAGGCGGACATATTGCCCGAAGATCTCACCCCCGCAATTCTGTCGACCGCTGTTGATGCCGCACGGGATTCGGCAACACCCGCAGCCGTTGCCCACGCCCTACGCACTCAGGACACGTTGCCGCTTTTGAAGCTCCTGCGGAAAGCCATTGCCGCAAAAACAGATCAAAGCCGTCTGGCGCGCGGCCTCAACGAAGACAAAATTCTATCCGAAGCGCGTCTGCTGGCGCTCGGATGGCGTATTGGCCTGCCTGGCCTGTGTTTTATCAGTTCCCAAGACATATCCCATTCGTCCGAACAGTTTTTTGCCGAACCCGCGTCTTCCGATATGCTGACGTCGCTGGCGCGCCTCTTGCAACACCGCAAGCGCGCTGACCTGGCAAGGGGGAAGCTGCTTGCCGTGGTCTCCGGCCCGGCGAGCTGTATCGCGGCAACAAGCGCTCTGCCGGACGGCGGTTTCTGGCTTTTGGTTTCCAATTTTTCAAATAAAAAACAGGTGGTTTCCATCGCTCTGCCCGCCGGTTTCGCAGCAGACGCCGCGCAGGATGTTTTGGACGGGCAGATCTTTGATGGGCGCAATTTTGAAATCCCCCTTGACGCCCGACAGGCTCGGCATATAGTTTCCGTCAGACCATTTTACGAGGGATCGCGACCATGACGCAGGAACATTCCCGCCAGACAGAATCCGAAGAACATGCCGCCCCTTCTGAAAAAAACAGCGCGGTTTCTCATGATCCGGACACTGCCGTTGCGCGCGCTTCTCTGCCCGGGCCGGAAGCAACGGCAAACGGCGTTACGGAGAAACTTTTTCAGGCGTCCAGCAAAGTCGGTCTGGCGCTTCCGGCAGTGTTGCTGGCGGCGCAGGTCTGGTACGGTTTTGTCGGCACGGCGCTGTACTCCCCGCTTGAGGCCGAATATATCCTGCTCTACAAACAACTGTCAACAAGCGGCCAGTGGCTTGTCACGTCCTTCGGAGACAGCGCGTACTGGCCGGTATTTGTCTGGTTTCTTGCAGGGCTTGCCAAAGTTTTGGCGCATTTTGCCGTGCCGCAGAATCTGCTCTTTCCCGCAGCAGCCGCTCTCAGCACATTTTTGGTCTTGTGCGGCGTCTACAGCTTGAGCCGCGCCGCCGGTTTCGGCGCGCAGGCCGCGCTTGCTGCCTGTCTCATACTCCTGTGTTCGCCGTTTTTTGCGTTGTTGTCCCATGCGTTGACTGCTGACGCTCTTGGCGCGGCCCTGCTGCTTTGCTCTCTCGCCTGCTTCTGCAACGGCCTGCAAAAAGAACGCGCCTGGATTGCCCTGCCGCTTGCCTTTGCGCTGGCCGCGCTGGCCGGACTGACAGGGGGCGGTTTTTACGCCCTGTTGCCGTTGCTCACAAGTCTGATTTTTCTTGTCTGGACAGGAACATTCCGCCACAGGCACGCGCCGGATGTCCTGTTTGGTTTTGCCCTTTTTTTGCTGTGTGTTGCCGTATGGTTGGGATGCCTGATTCTTTTCACACATTCAGACACGTATGTGCAGAGTCTGTGCAATACGCTGCTGATATTCCCGCTACGGCCGCCAGCGCACTGGTGGCTGTCTTTTGCCTTCACGGGCGTCGGGCTTTTGCCATGGCTTATGCTTGTGCTCTGTGTGTCCTGGAATCGCGTGCTCCTGTCCGCGGTAAGGGATTTGAAGGCAAGCCGCGGCGAGCGTGCCGGTTCATCCTTTGTGTGGATCGCGCTCGGCATCGGCTACGGCCTGAGCCTGATCGCGCCGGAATCAACAGGAAAGGTTGATTTTTTCCCGATCTGTCTTGCCGCCCTGCTACTCGGCAAAGCCCTGCTCAATCTTTCAAAGCTGGGCATCCGGATTTTTTGCGCGCTGCTTGCCCTGTGCCTGTTGTGCGCGGGCAGCGCGCTTATCGCAGCAGGCTTTGACGTTTCCCTCAACTACATGACAAACTTTTTGCCCTTCCCGATCACTTATGAACTGCGCGACAGCATAGGCGCGCTCACGTCGCTGCCGATTTTTGGCGCAATTTTTCTTGTCGCGGCGCTTGTATTCATGACGTTCAGGCAGTCCGGGCCCGGCGGCACACTGCTTGTCTGCGCGCTTTTGGCCATTGCGCTGGCCCAGCCGGCCATGCTGCGGCTTGCGCCGGAACTCCGGAAAACCATTGTGAGCCTCAAACCCGCGGACGCCGTCACGCTACCGCAGAGCGTTGCCCCTGCACAAAATGATGAGCCGGCCGACAAAGACGAGTCAGCAGGCAAGGACGAACCGGCCAACCCGGTGCCGCCCTTCACGCCGACACCGGTAGTACCTGAAACAGAGCCTGCGCCGACACCGCCTTTTGCATTGCCCGAAACAGATTCTGCCACGCCCTCAGCGCCGATTCCGTAGCCGTATGCGGGTGAACCTTGTCAGAAAAGAGAATGCAAACGCACTTTTTTTTGTGCGGGCTACTGTGGAGTCCGGATGATTATCCCCGCAAGGAGGCCCTCAATGGGCCTCCCGGCGGGCATTTCAGGGCCGAAGAGGCAAGCCCTGAAAATTAGAAATCGATATTCTCTCTGTCAGATCGCGCCGGCTAGTCCGCCTGGGACTTGAGAAATGCCGGCACATCCCATTCACTGTTGTCGGCATCGTATACAGAATATTCTTCACCCGGCCGGATACGTTCGCGCCCTTGATGACCGCCTGTCCAGCGGGAAATATCACGGATGCGAGGCGGATGCGGACCAGGAATCGGTGGATATCCCTGTTCATCTCCCCATTGTTCGCCGCGTCTGCCTTTGCCAGCGCCTGACGTTTCTTCATCATGGGGGAAATGAATACGAATACCCCTTCCCCCTCCCCTTACGGGTGGCGTAACCGGTACAGGCTTTGGCGATTCAATGCCCGTTGCGATTACCGTGATACGGATTTCGTCTCCCATGTTTTCGTCAAAAATAATGCCGAAAATGATATTTGCGTCTTTTGGCGCCGCGTCCGCAATAAGCTCGCCTATCTCCTTGACCTCGTCAGCGGTAATGTCCGATGAGGCGGAAACATTGTACAGCACAGCCTTTGCACTTTCCAGAGAAACGTCTTCCAGAAGCGGGCTGATTATGGCGCGATGGGTCGCCTCACGGGCGCGGTTTTCGCCCGATGCCATGCCGGTGCCCATCAGGGCAAGCCCGGACTCGGCCATTGTTGTGCGCACGTCGGCAAAATCCAGATTGATCATGCCGTCGCCGACAATAACATCAGCAATGCCTTTCACCGCATAGTACAGCACCTCATTGGCCTTTTGCAGCATTTCATTCATCTTGGCCTTCTTCGGGGCAAAGGCCAGCAGTCTGTCATTGGGTATTGTGATAAGGCAGTCAACATGCTGCTTGATCTCTCCAAGGCCGTCCTCGGCCGAACGCTTGCGCGGCGTCCCCTCAAAAGCGAAGGGTCTGGTAACCACTCCCACGGTCAGTACGCCCATTTCCTTTGCAAGCTGCGCCACAACGGGTGCCGCGCCCGTGCCTGTGCCGCCGCCCAGACCGGCGGTCACAAACACCATGTCCGCATCGCCGATGGCGTCTTTAATAGCGTGCGAGCTTTCAATGGCAGCATCACGCCCGACAGCGGGATTGGCGCCTGCCCCAAGGCCCTTGGTGAGTTTTTCACCCAGCTGCAGTTTGATGGACGCGCTGCTTTTGTTCAGCGCCTGCACATCGGTATTGGCACAGATAAACTGTACCCCGCGCAACCCGGAAGCAATCATGTGCTGAACGGCGTTTCCCCCGCCGCCGCCAACGCCAAATACCTTGATCTTGGCGCTGTTTGCCAGCGTAAGCTCAATATCGTCAACAATTGACTGTGCCATTCCGTCCTCTCCTGTTTTAAAAGACACTACCCACACTCACGAAATATCCGAAAACCATTTCTTCATCCGCGCAAGCACACTGTTAAACCAACCGGACTCATTGTCCCTTGAAAAAGGCCTGCCGGTCGCTTCCTTTTCAGTGCCGTACCGCAACAGCCCAACCGCTGTTGAATATTTGGGACTGTTCACAACATCTTTGAGTCCGCCCACACACCGCGGGTAGGCGATGCGCGTGGGCAGATCGAAAATCTGTTCGCCAAGTTCCTGACATCCTTCAATAAGAGACGTGCCGCCGGTGAGCACGATGCCCGCGCCGATCATTTTCTTGTAGCCGGAACGCTCCAGTGTCTGACCCACAAGGGCGAGAATCTCCTCCATGCGCGGTTCGCAAATTTCCGCAAGTACCTGCCGTGAAAGGCGGCGTGGCTCCCGGCCTCCGACGCTGGGCACTTCAACAAATTCGTCCGGACGCACCATCTCGGCCAATGCGCAGCCGTACTTGATCTTGATTTTTTCAGCGGAGGCAACAGGGGTTCGCAAACCAAAGGCAATGTCATTGGAAAGGTTTTGCCCGCCCAAGGCCAGCACAGCCGTGTGTTTGATGGCGCCGTTGGCAAAAATCGCAATATCTGTGGTCCCGCCCCCCATGTCCACCAGGGCCACGCCTATCTCCCGCTCTTCTTCTGTCAGCACCGCCTTGGCCGAGGCCAGGGACTCCAGGGCAATATCGGCAACTTCCAACTGACTGCGGTGGCACGAACGTATTATATTCTGCGCGGAGGAAACAGCGCCGGTCACGATATGCACCTTGACCTCCAGACGCACACCGGCCATGCCCAGCGGGTCGGCGATGCCGCGCTGGCTGTCCACAATAAATTCCTGCGGCAGGATGTGAATCACCTCGCGGTCGCCAGGTATGGCAACAGCCCTGGCCGCGTCCAGAGCGCGCTCAATGTCGCGTTGGGCCACCTCGCCGCCCTTCACGGCGATGACGCCGTGACTGTTGATTCCCATAATGTGACTGCCGGCTATCCCCACATAGACAGCGCGGATTTCACAGCCGGCCATCAGTTCGGCATCTTCAACCGCCTTGCGTATGGACTGCACGGTCTGCTCAATATTGACCACAACACCTTTGCGCAGACCGGTAGAAACACTTGTGCCGATGCCCACTATATCCACCAGGCCGGTTTCTGAAAGCTCCCCCACGACAGCACAGATTTTTGTCGTGCCGATATCAAGTCCCACAATCAAATCAGACTTGGCCATATCTTCCTCATCCTTGTGCCGGCTTGTTCAATATAACCCAAACATCACCGTTGGCGGCGCGGACCTCTCGCACATCTTTCAGCTCATGCCGTCCGGCAAGATCCCCAAGCGCTGTTCCCAGTCTGGTCAGATTGCTGTCCCAGTCGTCCACCGCAACGGACAGGCGCAGTTCACGATCTGCCATATAGATTTCAATACCCCTGCCGGCGCTTGCTGTAACAGAAGCAATAGCCCCAAATTCAACCGGCAGCACGCCGCTGTGCATGTCCCTGATCAAACGCGTAAGATACGGCGTTGCGTCCTCGGCGCCGGTTTCGACAGCCAGCGTCGGCAGGGAAAGAAAATTGCCGCTCTCCACAGGCGCGATAGCCTCGCCCGCTTCATTTGCATAGTACAAAACATCGTCCTTGTAGATCCAGAACGAGGGGAGGCGCTCTTTCAGTCTGATCACAAATCTGTCCGGCAAAAGCCGCTTGACGGACACCTCCTCCACCCAGGGCGTGCGGAGAAGATTTTGTTCCGCATTGATAATGCTTACAGCCAAACTGTTGTCCCCCACCTTGATCCCGCAGTATTGCAACACCATATCGCGTGACAGTCTTACATTGCCGGTTACGTCCACATGCTTTGTGACAAAGAACTCGCTCGTCACCGCTTTGTTGTAGAGCCAGAGAGTGACGGCGCAGACCGAAGCCGGCACCAGCACAACCGTCATCAACAACAGCGTAACAGCCACAACCCTTTTTAGCCCGTTAACCCACTTTATTCCCGCAAACTTTAAAAACGGCGGCATACAAATTTTTTTCAGCCTTCCGCCCGCTGGGGCTGAAGCAACATTCTTTGTGTATGTGTTACGCGGTCTCGCGCCGCGCCGCTTTGTCAGCAAAGGCATGGCGTCACTCTCACCTCCAGCTCAAGCATACAGCCAAAGCGGCGGCGCACGGCTTCTCTCGCCTCATGTATCAAATCCAGAGCCGCGGTTGCACATCCCCTGCCTTCGTTCAGCAAAAAATTCGCGTGGAGGGATGAAAACGCCATACCACCCAACTTTTTCCCCTTGTATCCGGAAAGTTCCAAAAGCCGACCTGCCGGCATCTCCGAAGGAGGATTTTTAAACACGCAGCCGGCGCTCCAGGCTGTGAGGGGTTGTTTAGACTTTTTCTCAAAAAAGTTGTGACGCATGGAATTACGGATGCCATCAATTGACAACTTGATCAAGCTAAATATGGCTTCAAGAACAACAAAATCTAAAATTCCTTTGGAAACAGAAAAACTCCGGTAGCCAAACCTCATGTCCCGGGCCGGGATTTTATGCACGGAATTTCCGCTAAGTATTTGGACACTCTCAAGAGCAGCGCAAATTTCCGTGCCGAAAGAACCGGCGTTCATGGCAATACCGCCCCCAACCCTGCCCGGTATCCCCACAAGCCCCTCCAGGCCGGACAAGCCATGACGCGCGCAAAAACGCACAAGCCGCGCCATGGGCACAGCCGCGCCGGCCCGCACACAGACTTTGTCGTCTTTTTCGGAAACCACTTCCAGTTGCCGCAAAAAATCCGGACATATCAGCACAATCGGCAATTCTCCGTCACGTGCCAGTATATTGCTGCCGGCCCCCAGCACAAGCGGCCTGCCTCCCAGCGCCCGTAAGCGCATCGGCAACACTTCAAAATCGGACGCTCTCTCAAGACGCAACGCGGCAAGAGCCTTGCCGCCGATACGCAGCGTTGTCAGATCCGCAAGAGAAGGAGAGGACACTTCACGCATACGAATCGCCTTTCAGAAATACCGCCCCCAAACGGGTGATTGTGCCGGCGCCCAAGGTCAACAACACATCGCCGGGATCAAGCACGTGCGGCAATGCTTCAGCCAGCGCGTCCAGCTTTTGATAATACCGCACTGGCGTGGACGACACCTGCTGCATGCCCTGTGCGAGACTCTGTCCGGAAACGCCGGGAATGGGTTTTTCAGAGGCGGCGTAAATTTCTGTCAGCAAAACCATGTCCGCACAATCGAAAACCTTGCAAAACTCGCCGAAATGATTGCGTGTGCGGCTGAAACGATGCGGCTGAAAGGCCGCGACAATACGCCGCCCTGGAAATATCTGGCGGGCTGTGGACAACGTGACCGCAATTTCCGCGGGATGATGACCGTAGTCGTCCACAACGGTCACGCCGTTTTTCTCGCCCTTGAACTCGAATCTTCGCGCCACGCCGCTGTAGGCATTAAGACCTTTAACACAATCCGCAAAGCTGATGTCCGCCTCCAGAGCGGCGCCTATGGCTCCGAGCGCGTTCAGGATATTGTGGCGGCCAGGCTGGGGCAGATTCACCTCGCCCAGGAGTTCTCCGTCATGCCACACTTCAAAATGACTGCGCAAACCGCTTTCCAACGGGACAGCGCGCAGGACGTTGCCCGCGTCAAAACCATAGGTCAGCACGGAACGTTTGATTCCCGGCAAAAGCGCGCGAACCCCCGGATCGTCGCCGCACACCACATTGACGCCATAAAAGGGCACATTGTTCATAAACTCCGCAAATGCCGCGTCAATGGCACAGCGCTTCTGGTAATACTCCAGATGATCTTCGTCCACATTTGTGACAACGTTGATGATCGGCAAAAGACACAAAAAAGACCCGTCCGATTCGTCAGCCTCAGCAATCAGATAGTCGCCGTGCCCCAGGCGGGCGTTCGTGCCGTACAGATTGAGGCGACCGCCGATTATCACAGTGGGGTCAAGACCGGCCGCGTCAAAAATGGACGCCGTCAGCGATGTTGTGGTTGTCTTGCCGTGCGTCCCGGCAATGGCGATCCCCTGGCGCAGCCGCATAAGCTCCGCCAGCATTTCAGCGCGCGGAATAACAGGTATGTTGCGACGATTCGCCTCCAGAATTTCCGGATTGTCACGACGTATGGCCGTGGAGGCTACCAGCACCTGCACATTGCCGACATTTTCCGCCGCATGACCAACAGCCACCCGTGCGCCGATATCGCACAAACGCCGCACTATGGCGGAATCTCCACTGTCCGACCCTGAAATCTGATATCCCAGATCAAGCAGCACCTCGGCAATGCCGCTCATGCCCGCGCCGCCGATTCCCACCATATGAATACGCCGAATTTTACTGTTCATACTTTGAATCCACAGTATTGACCGCACAGCTTTTCAGGCTGCCCGCGTTTCCCGCAACGCCGCGACAACACGCGCCGCGGCGTCAGGCTTTCCCATGCCCAAAGCGGCGGCGGACATTTTTGCCCGATACCCGGAATTTTCCAGAATATCCACTATCAGTCCGCCCAAATCCCGTTCGCGCAATTCGCGTTCCGGCAAAAACACCGCCGCGCCAGCGCTTTCCAGAAGACGGGCGTTTTTTGTCTGATGGTCATGGATGGCCTGCGGAAAAGGCACCAAGACAGACGGCAGGGCAACAACACACAGTTCCGCCACAGTGCTTGCGCCGGACCTGCAAAGCGCCAGGTCAGCCCAAGCATACGCCTCCCCCATATCCTCAATGAACGGAACAACAACGCTTCCCTCATAACCGGCATTGATATAAGCCGCGCGCACAGCCTGCTCATCAGCGCTGCCGCTCTGATGACGAACCGCCACATTTGCCGCTTTCAGGACAGGCAGAATTTCCGGCATAACCGTATTGAGCGCCCGCGACCCCTGCGAACCGCCCAAAACAAGCAGATTCTTGCCTGTGTGGCAACGTGGCCGCCGACCGATCTCACACACGGCGTCTCTGACGGGATTGCCCGTGACCACGCATTTGTCTGACGCAAAACCTTCCGTGCCGGGCATGGAAAGGCACACTCTGCGCGCCAGACGGGCAAGAATTCTGTTGCTCATGCCGCCCGCGGCGTTCTGTTCGTGCAATATGCAGGGCACTCCCAAAAGAGAGGCTGCCAGCATGGGCGCAAAGGCCGCGTAGCCGCCGAATCCCGCCACCATGGCCGGCTTGAAACGGCGTACGATGCACAGCGCCCTGCATACAGCAAAACACATACGCGCGGCCGCGTCAAGAGAACGCAGCCCTCTGCCCAAAAAACCACGAACAGGCAGGCCTTCAAAGGCAATGCCACGCGCTTTTACAAGGCGGGCCTCCGGGCCGTAGCGCGACCCCACAAACAACAGGACAGCATTCTGATGCCGCAGCTCCTCGGCAACGGCCAGCGCGGGAAAAACATGCCCCCCTGTGCCGCCGCCTGTCAGCAGGATTTTGTCCATGCATCCATTGTCCTTGAATAATTCATAAGCAGCCCGACACACAGCATTGTCGCCAGCAGATTGCTGCCGCCGTAACTCATAAGCGGCATCGGCACGCCCTTTGGCGGCGCCATGCCCGTGACCACCGCCAAGTTCATCGCCGCCCCCATCGCCAGTATTGTCGTAATGCCGAAGGCAGTAAAGCGATCGCGCAAATTTTTCTGCGCCATAATAATTCTGTAGCAACGCCAGAACAGCAGGCCAAAAAGCAGCATCACCACGCTCACTCCGACAAAGCCCATTTCCTCCGCCAGCACGGCCATGATAAAATCATTGTGGGCTTCAGGCAGATAAAACACTTTCTGCTTGCTTGCCCCGATTCCCACGCCAAAAAAACTGCCCGAGCCGATAGCCAGCAGGGACTGCACAAGCTGATACCCCGTGTTGTGCGCGTCCTCAAACGGATTCAGGAAAGCCAGCAGCCGGCGCAAACGGTACGGCGAGGCAATGGCCAACCCCATAGTCCCCCCGCAGGCAAGCGCTACAGAGAAAAAAAGATAAATAAAGCGCGTACCGCCCGCCACACACATAAAAAACAGCAAGACCGCCAAAACGACCGCACTACCGAAATCCGGCTGAAGGAGCAGTAAAAAACAGAACAGGCCCGTAACGGCAAAGGGAGGAATAACTCCGCGACTGAAGGTTTTGATCAAATCCTGCTTGACGCTCATAAAATATGCCAGATAGAGCGCCAGCGCTATTTTAACAAATTCCATAGGCTGTATGAAAACAGGGCCTATCGGAATCCAGCGTTTTGCGCCGTTAATGGCCGGCGCGTATGGTGAAAGCGTGATCAGCATGAGCAACAGTGTGAAAAACAACGCCGGGTACTGCATTTTATACAGCCATGCGCGAGGCAACAGCGCCGCCACCCATAAGCCGGCCACTCCAAAAAGGGCAAAAACAAGCTGGCGCTTGAAAAAATAATATTTGTCGCCGTTCATCTGTTCCGCCACAATACCGCTTGCGGAAAAAACCATCACAAGCCCCATGCCCAAAATGGACAGCATGATGGCAAAAAGCCACCAGTCAAACGCGGCCGACAGTGCCGGCTCAACGGATTGCGACACGCCCTGGGCCGCCCGTTTTTCCGTTCGCACATTTTTCATGACAAGCCTTCCACAAGACGTTTGAAATCATTACCGCGCTCAACATAGCCGCTGTACAGATCAAAACTGGACGTAGCCGGCGAAAGCAGCACCACATCACCACGCTCCGCCCTGCTTGCCAGAGAACGCACAGCAGGCTGAAGCGTTGCGTGCCAGCACAGCGGAACCGTATTTTGCCAGACGCTTTCAAATAGTTCCCTGCTTGCGCCAAACAGGGCGACTTCCGCGACACGCCGCCCCACAAGCTCACGCAAAGCGGCCAAATCGCCCCCCTTGAACTTGCCGCCGCACAACAGACGCACAGGACGGTCAAACGCCTCAAGCGCAACCCGCAACGAATCAACTGTCGTGCATTTGGAATCATTGACGTACAGGACACCGTTATTTTCCTGCACAATTTCAAGCCGATGGGGCAAAGGCGCAAAGTTTGCAACCGCTCTGGCAGCACTCGCCTCACTGACCCCCAGATACCGGCACGCAAGCCAGGCGGCTTCCTGATTGGCCCTGTTGTGCGCTCCCAAAAGACCGCTGTGCGCAAATCTGTCTGTTGTTTCCGCATACACCTGCCTGGCCATCAGCTCGAACCGCGCGGCCATTGCCTTCATGCTGGAGCCGAACACGGCCAGATCGTCTTTACCCTGACAACGGAACAGTCGAAATTTCGCCTCGCTGTATTCACGCATATCCTTATGATAATCTTGATGGTTGGGGCTGATGTTCAAAAGCACGCCCACATCGGGACAAAACGTCGAACATGCCTGCAACTGGAAACTGGAAATTTCCACAGCCACCACATCAACCTTTGATGCGGAAAGCACATATTCCGACAGGGGCGTGCCGATATTGCCGCCCAAAAACACTGTGCGCCCCTGAGCTTTCAGCATGGCCGCAGCCAGAGAAACCGTTGTGGTTTTACCGCTGGTGCCCGTAACGGCCAGAACAGGTTCGTCCGCAAGATACCGCCAGGCCAGTTCCATTTCTCCCACAATCTCCGGCGGCTCGACGTTCAAGTATGCGCCAAGTGCCGCAACCGGCATTCCGGGGCTTGGGACGACAAAACCGGCTCCGGAAAAATGCTCCGGCCTGTGCTCTCCCCCAATGAGTTCCACCCCCTGTCCGCGCAGGGCGACAACAGGCTCTGTTTTCAGCGATTCGGAATTGCGGTCAAGCAGGCGCACGTTTGCTCCCTCCCGCAGCAACAGACGCGCCGCGGCCAAACCGGAGCGCCCCGCACCAACGACAACCGCCAGATCGCCCACGCGCACACGCCTGCCACGCACTTTGCCCATACCCGATCTCCTCGTAAAAACAGCCCTAACGCAGTTTCAGCACAGAAAGCGCGACAAGCCCCAGCAAAATGGACATGATCCAGAACCGTATGATAATCTTGGATTCCGGCACGCCCTTGAGTTCAAAATGGTGGTGCAGAGGCGCCATGCGAAAAATACGTTTTCCACCTGTCCAGCGAAAAAAACCGACCTGAAAGATGACAGAAAGCGTTTCCGCGACAAACAATCCGCCGACCACAGCCAGCACAAGCTCCTGTTTGCTGAGCAACGCCAGATACCCCAGGACGCCGCCAATACTCAACGACCCTACATCGCCCATAAAAACCTGGGCCGGATAGGCGTTAAACCACAAAAAACCCAAACCGGCCCCCATAAGCGCGGCGCAAAAGACCGTCACCTCTCCCACTCCCTGGATATAGGGAACCAGCAGATACCCCGCAAAACGCGCGTTTCCGGTAACATAGATGAATATTGAAAAAATGATGACCGCCACAACCGACGGACCGATTGCCAGTCCGTCCAGCCCGTCAGTGAGATTGACGGCGTTTGACGAGGCGACCAGTAAAAACATACCGAAAGGCAGATACCACCACCCGATATTCGGACTCGCGTCCTTGAAAAACGGAATGCTCAAACTGTGGCTGTAATCCGGATTTGCATACAGAAACAACATGGTGACAAAGGCCACTGAAAGCTGCGCCACAAACTTTGTCTTTGCGGAAATACCCCTGTTCTGCCGCGCGCGCAGCTTGGACAAGTCGTCCCAAAGTCCCACCGCGCCGAAACTGGCAAACACAAAAAGCGTCTGCCAAACGTATCTGTTGGTCAAATCAGCCCACAACAGAATGCTGACTCCCAGAGTTGCCAGCATCAGCAGACCACCCATTGTGGGTGTGCCCGCCTTGGCGGCATGCGCCCCGACGTCCTCGTGGATATACTGGCCGCATTTCAAACGCCGCAGCCAGGCGATAAAGCGCGGTCCAATAAGGATGGAAAGCACAAGGGCAGTGATCATGGCCGCCATTGACCTGAAGGAAATATAACGAAAAACGTTAAAGACAGACCATTCTGACGTCAAAGGAACCAACAGGTTATAAAACATCTGCACGTTCCCCGACTTCAGCGTTACAAATGTTTTGCCGCATTCCGGCCTGAAACGCCGCAAGCAGTTCTTCCAGACGATTGCCGCGTGACCCCTTGAACAACACCACGCCGCCCTGTGTGCCGCCGACTGCCGGCATCGCCAGAAGCTCATTCCAGGCTGCGAGAAGCGCAGCGCTTCCGTTCACCGTATACCAGGGACAGTCATACCCGCCATCGTGCAGCCCCCTGCGCACATCTTCGGCGTGGCCGCCCTTCCACAGCACAGCGGCGGGACAAAGTTCCGCCAGATGCCGCCCAAGGGCAAGATGTTCCTCCGCCGCCCGAGCGCCCAGTTCCAGCATTTCTCCCAGCACGGGCACAAAGGTTTTTCCCTCTGCCGCCTCAAGGCTGGCAGCCAGCATTTTCCGCACGGACAAGGGATTGGCATTGTACGTATCATCAATAATCTCCCAGATGCCAAGACGGCTTGTCGTAAAGCGCCCTTCAAGCGCCGCCTGCGCAAAACCCTCCGCAATCTCCCCTGTCGTCAGTCCAAGCAGATGCGCTGCGGCCGCTACGGCAATGGCGTTTTCCGCCCCATATTCTCCATAAAAAGGCGCGCGTACGTCACACTCTTCTCCTTGCAGCTTCAGACGATAGCGACCATACCCCCCAGTCCTGCCCTCATACCGCCCGTAGTAAGGCGCGCGCTGGTCCGCAACGCTGAAAAAACGCACTGGAGCGCCACTCTTTTTTGCTTCACGCGCGAGGTCCGGATAGTCCGCGCTGACAAGCCCCAGACACTGCGTGTTGCCGTTGTCCCGCAGATACGAAAGCAGACGCGTTTTGTGCCAGGCAACGCCCTTCTCACCCAAACCTTCCAGATGACCGGCCCCCACATTGAGAACAATGCCAATATTCGGGCGCAAAATCCGCGCAAGCTCTTCCATGTCGCCCGCGCGGCTGATTCCGGTCTCCATCACCCAAAAATCCTCATCTCCGTCCGCAGACAGGACGGCACGGGGCATACCGATCTGATTGTTGTAGTTCATGGCGTTGCGCGCCGTTTTACCCCGCACGGCCAGCACCCGGGCAAGCAGTTCCTTGACCGTTGTCTTGCCGGCCGTACCCGTGACGCCCACAACACGCGCCCGTGTTTTTTCCCGCCAGAATGCCGCTATCCGCCCCAATGCCTTGACAGTGTCCGCAACATACAGGACAGGCGCGTTTATCCCGGAAACCTGACGCGAGGCAAGCAATGCGGACGCCCCGGCATCTTCCGCGTCGCGCGCAAAATCATGCCCGTCCACACGGCTGCCCGGCACACAGACAAACAGGGCGCCCGGCACAACCTCACGACTGTCTGTTGCCGCACATGTCAGATACCTGTCCTCCACGATATGCGCAAGGCACAGCAATTCCGCAATTTCATTATATGTCAGGCGCATCCCAGTATTTCCCGCACAACCTGCTGATCACTGTACCGGTGTTTAATTCCCTCAATTATCTGGTAGTCTTCATGCCCTTTACCGGCAATCAGCAAAGCATCGCCCTTGCCCAACATGTTCAGCGCTTTCTCGGTGGCCGCGCGCCTGTCCGCCTCCACGACAACCTCTTTGGCGCTTTTCAGTCCCTGTAGCACATCCTGTAAGATACGTTCCGGATTTTCAAAACGGGGATTATCGGACGTCAGCACGGCCACATCGGAATACCGCGCCACAGCAGCGCCCATCAGGGGGCGCTTGCTCCTGTCCCTGTCGCCGCCACAGCCAAAAAGGGTGACAATACGGGAAAAACCCGCTTCCCGCAGCGCCTTGAGCACATTGAAAAGCGCGTCCGGCGTGTGGGCATAGTCCACAAACACGTCCAGCCCCTGCGGATTCTCGACCCTCTCCAGTCTGCCGCAAACACCGTTGAAGGATTCAAGCACGGCAAGCTGGGACGGATCAAAGCCCATTTCAAGCGCAAGTGCTTGAACAGCCAGAAGATTTGAAGCATTAAACGCCCCGACCAGAGGGGAGCGCAGATCCCACGAACGCCCCTGAAATTCCATGCGCAAGCCGCAGCCCTGTGTGCCGGCATACAGCATAGCGCCCCAAAGATGCCTTCCTTCCTTTTTTTGCAGACCAAAGGAAAGCGCGTCTGGACACCTCTCAAGCAGGCGGCGTCCGTAGGCATCGTCGGCATTTACCGCCATTCCCTTGTCCGCGCGCGGCAATTCCAGAAAAAGTTTTGCCTTTGCCTGAAAATACGCCTCCAGAGACTCGTGATAGTCCAGATGGTCCTGAGTTAAATTGCTGAAAAGCGCGCCGGCAAAGGGCACTCCGCCTACACGCCGCTGCGAGAGCGCATGAGAGGAAACTTCCATGACAACAACCCTGACGCCGGCTTCAGCCATCTGCGCCAGCAGGGAGTGCACGCGCAAGGGATCAGGCGTTGTCAGAGGCGCAGGCTCAATGTGTCCCGACCATCGGTAGTTGATCGTGCCCATAACCCCTACGCGAAAGCCCGCCCCGGCATAGAGATGTTCCAGCAGATACGCGCTTGTTGTCTTGCCGTTGGTGCCGGTAACTCCAAGCGCCGTAAGAGAAATGTCCTTGGTGCGCCAACGCGCTTCAGCCAGACGCCACAGCGCTTCGCGCGGGTCATCGTGACACACGACCCTGCAGGGCAGTTCCCTGAAGGCATCGGGACTGCAAACCACATACCCGGCGCCGGCTTCAGCGGCAGCGACACTATAGCGCGCCCCGTCTTCAGCAGCGCCGAGCACAGCCACAAAAATATCCCCGGGCTGTACCAGACGCGAATCAGAACGCACCTCAACACCACCGCGTTGACAGACATCCAGGAGGGCTGCAAAATCAGACTGCACAGTTACCTCTCCGAAAGCCACAAAATATATTCAACGCCCCTGCCTTCGTCGGCCCAGGTGGAACCTGCCTGCGGACTCTGCCGCACAACCTTGCCGCCCGTCCCCTTAAGCGCCGGCATAATCCCTGCTCGCGCAAACAGTTCAACCGCATTGCGAACAGACTTGCCCAGCACATCGGGCACGCGCTCCGAGGCTTTTGCCAGATGCCCGGGCAGATTCATGGAGAGAGGTCTGGGAGGCGGAATCTCACCCAGATACGGAATATCGTTGCCTGCCAGTTTGAGCCCACGCCGGTAAATCTTGCCGGAAGAATCCCCAGAGGATTTCGCTATCGTGGGTGCGTGCTGCAACATGCCGCTGTAGGCCACCACCCTGCCGGCAATCTCACGAAAAACCGGCGCGGCGACAACTCCGCCAAACTGCTGGTTGTTTGGCTCATCCACCATAACAAGAATCAGATAGCGCGGCCTGTCTGCCGGAAAAAACCCGACAAAAGAGGCAAGGCGTTTTTGCCCATATGTGCCCACCCTGTTGTCAGCCTTTTGCGCGGTGCCCGTTTTGCCGCCCACAGTCACGCCGTCAACGCGCGCGCGTTTTCCCGTGCCGTCGTTTTCCTGCACAACGTCGCGCATCATCTGCACAACGGCCTGCGCTGTCTGCTCGCTGAAAACACGCTCCCTCGGCTCTTCCACACGGGCCTCTTCCTCAAGAAGCCGCAGGGGCTTGTGAAAACCGCTGCTCAACAGGGCAAGATAGGCTTGGGCCATCTGTACGCCTGTTACGGACACGCTCTGCCCAAAGGCCGTGGACATAATGTCCACTTCACTCCAGTCTCTTGGTTTGTGCAAAATACCCCTGATCTCGGCAAGAGGCAGGCCGGTACGCTCGCCAAAGCCCATTGCGTGCAGATAGCGGTAAAACGTGGGCACGCCGAGAGAGAGACCTATTTTTGCCATGCCGATATTTGAAGAGTAGCGCAATACCTTGGTTGCCGGCAGGGTGCCGTGGCTTGATGTATCACGGATGGTAAAGTTTTTTGTTTTCCACCTGCCCTGCTCGCAATCAATCAGTGTGGAAGGCGTTACCTTGCGTTCCTGAAGAGCTGTTGCCATAACAAAGGGCTTGAACGTCGATCCCGGCTCCAGCGCGTCTATGGCCAAACGGTTGCGGCGCACGGCAGGGCTGGATTCACTGTAGCTGTTCGGGTTAAAAAACGGGTACTGCGCCCAGGCAAGGATATCGCCCGTAGGCACATCCACGACAAGCGCGCCGCTCCAGCGGGCGTCATACTCCCGTGACGCGCGCGCCACGGCTTCTTCCGCAAAAAACTGCATCTGCACATCAATGGTCAAACCCACGTCCTGCCCGCTCGGCTCCGCCTGACCTTCCTCATGCAGATAAAATCTGCGCCCTCCCGGTGCGCGTTGTACAATACGGCGCGCCGGAATGCTGCCGAGCCTGGATTCCAGCGCCGCTTCAAGACCTTCACTGCCCTTGCCGTCCATGTCCACAAAACCCAGAAGCTGTCCGGCCATATGCCTGAAGGGATAAATGCGGTCATATTCTCTTGTAAGGCCGATGCCAGGCAAGCTGGCCTGACGCACAGCTTCGGCAGTATAATCGTCCACTTTGCGCTTGATGTATTCAAAACCGCGCTTTGATCGGGACAGTTTTTCGTACAGTTCCTGCGCGTCCATCCCCAATACCGGGCCCAATATGGCGGCAACAGCGGAAAAATCCTGAATCTCCCGAGGATTCGCATATACGGACCGCACTTCAATGCTCCGCGCCAGAATCTGCCCGTTGCGGTCATAAATCATGCCGCGCCGTCCTGTCACCAGTTCCGATGTCATATGCTGACGCTTTGCCCGATCCGCCAGGTGCGGTCCTTCTATCATCTGCAAATGCCAGGCGCGCCCCCAGATGCCCAACCAGAGAAGTCCGAATACGCAGACAACACTGTTGATGCGCACACGCGACCAGTCCACGTTCCTGAACCACTGCCTCTTGCCACCGCCGGAATGCGGCGCCCTGTCACCGGAGGCGGTCTTGCGCCGCACCCTGACCGCGTTCGGACGATTATGCCTGCGTGAAAGTAGCGTAAACATATTTTTTCCTTAACGTATTACCATCTTCCAGGAGATTCCATACGCCGTATCTGGTCGGCTTTCGGCTCACGCATCCCGAATTCTCCAGCCTTACGGCGCAACTCGTACGGCGAAAGCAGGCGCTCTCGCTCAACTTCCAGTTTTGCCTGCAAATCCTGACGCGCGCGCATTTCATTCTGGGCGTTGTTTATAAAAAATGTTGTGTCCATACGCTCAATATTGTACCAAACCATCACAAGTCCCATGACCATGCAGGCCAGTAGTTCGATCGCCAGCGCAAACAGCCACCCCCTGCCGGTAATCTGACGCCGGGCGCCGTTTTTTTTCACAAATGTCCCGCCCCGGCAAGTTTTTCCACAGCGCGCAACTTTGCGCTGCTCGCGCGCGGATTGGCCGCCACCTCCGCATGTCCCGCCCGCACGGGTTTTTTGTACAAGATACGGGCTTCCGGCTGATGATCGCACACGCAAACCGGTATGTGACGCGGGCAACGGCACCCTTCGGCCCAATGCCGCGCAGCCTGCTTGACAAAACGATCTTCCAGCGAGTGAAACGTGATGACGACCAAGCGCCCGCCAGGGGACAAATACGTAAAAATCTGGTCCAAAAACATTTTCAGTTCCTCAAGCTCGTTATTCACCGCCATGCGCAGAGCCTGAAACGTACGGGTAGCCGGATGATGCCTGGCTTTCACGCGCCAGGCATGCGGGTAGGCCGCTTCCACAAGGGCGGCCAGTTCTTCGGTAGTCTCAATAGGGGACTTTTGCCTGGCCTCCACAATAAATCTGGCAATACGGCCAGCCTGGGGATCTTCACCAAGGGTTGCGATGCACTGTTTAAGTCTCGCATAGCTTTCCCGGTTTACCCAATGCCAGGCAGACGGCGCGCCGGAATCCCTGTCCATACGCATGTCCAGAGGGCCGTTGCCGTAAAAACTGAACCCGCGGGCAGCGTTGTCAATCTGCAACGACGAAACGCCGATATCCAGCAAGGCGCCGTCCACCCTGTCCCATTGAAGCTGCGCAAGAGCCTCGGCAAACCGGCTGTAGCGGTACTGAAAAAAATGCACACGCTCCCCGACAGCGGACAGTCTGTCTTTTGCAATTGCCAGCGCCTGCGCGTCACGGTCCAGAGCGCAAATCTCGCTGTCGGAGGCTGTAGCCGCAATAGCGGCACAATGCCCGCCAAGACCAAGAGTCCCGTCCAGATAGCGCCCGCCTGCCTGCGGCGCAAGCGCTGTCAGCGTTTCCTTCAGCAGAACGGGGAGATGATGCGTTTCTTCTTCAAAAGCGCGCATCACAAGCACCATGTATGATTCCTACAACGCAATGTTCACTCCAGCGCTGACCAGTTCCTGGGAAACATCCTCAATCCGCAAATCGTCAAAACGCTGCTGATCCCATATTTCAAAGGTATTCACCATGCCGACAAGCATAACGTCTTTGCGCAGAACAGCCTCGCGCATAAGTGACTGCGGGATGCGCACCCGCCCCTGAATATCCGGAATCAGCTCCTGGGCAAGCCCCATAAGTTTTGTTTTGAAATGAGACAGACGCGGCGAAGGGATGGGTATGCGGCTCAACTGCTCAATAACGACTTCCCAGTCAGCGGGCAGATAGGCCACCAGACGCCCATAAAAACACGTCAGCCAGAAAACTCCCTGTTCCCCGTTGGCGAAAAGCACATCACGGTATTCCGGCGGCAGCATCAGCCTGCCCTTGGTGTCCAGGTTGCGGCTGAGACTTTTTGTAAATCGTTTTTGCACAATTTACCACTTTTTTATATTTTTTTCCCACTTTTTTCCACTTATGGCCTAATACAAAAAAAGTGTCAAGCGGTTCCATGAAAAAAATTGCCTGAACACCACATAAGACTGCTATGGCACAGTTTACCATTCGCAACCGGCTGTTTATTATGTTAATATTACAAAAAACAGTGGGATGTCATGCTGGAATATAAAAGCAGAGCGCGTAAACGCATTACACGCTGCAATGTCTGCCCCGTGTGCAACGGCAAAGCCTGCGCCGGATGTTGGCTGGCTTGCGTAAGCAAGCGGAGTCTCAATCCCTTTCAATTCAGGGTGTTATTCATAGTCATTTGACAATAGAAAAATTTTCTTTTGTTGACATTGAAATTCATTTTCAATATAGTGCGGCCCTACACGAAATATTCCGGCGTGTTTGCCGCCGCCAACAACCAGGAGGAAACCATGTCATTTGTTCTTATTGGTGGAATAGACAGGCTGAAACCCAATTATATCGCGGCAGCCAGACTGGGCGGTCACAGCCTCAAATGCCTGAGCCGCAACGAATGCAACTTTAACGACAAGCTGGGGCATCCGGACGCCCTGATTGTCTTTACCAACAAAGTGTCCCATGAGGCCAAACGCAAGGCGGTGCAGTTTGCCAACACACACAATATCCCCCTGCATTTGCTGCATTCCTGCGGCGTTTCTTCACTGAAAAACTATCTGAAATCTTCAAAGGGATAAGAAAAATTGCACCGCTGCCCAAGGCTGTTCCGACAAAAAATCTGTTCTGACACCCTTTAGATAGTATGTTGCGGAGCATGTATAGTAAAATTTGAGAGTATTAACAAGTGAAAAAGCTACTGCGGTTCTGTTGTACACACTGGGGCTTTCACTGAACAGCATCGCTCGAACACTCAAAGTTTCGACACCGGCCGTAGTGCGTTGGGTGAGACTTTTCGCGGAAAAGATTTATGAAAAACCGGAACCTCGTCAGGCGGTTGTCGTCGAATTGGACGAGAATGTGGCAGTATTTGCGTTTATAGCGTAAAATCCCGTGCATGACTCCGGACATACGCACGCACGAGCGCTGGTTCGCGAACTATGCCGCGCGGGAGCGCGTCAAAGAACGCCAGGACCCGGCACCGCTTGATCTGAAATTTCAGCACAGCCTGAACGTGCTGGCGAACGCCCGCCACATTGTGGCAAGCGAACACTTTGCCCGACCGCTGGACAGAATCTCCCTGCTGGCGGCATTGTACCATGACGTGGCGCGCTTTGAACAGTACCGCAACTACCATACCTTTCGGGATCGGGAATCCTGCAACCACGGGTTGCTGGGCATAAAAATTCTCAAACGGGAAGGCGCGTTGAACAAGGAACCCCGTTCTGTCCGCCATACGGTTATGGTCACTGTGGGGCTGCACAACCGTTTCAGGCTGCCGGCGCATCTCCCTGAACATCTTGCCCTGATCACGCACGTTGTGCGTGATGCGGACAAGCTGGATATTCTGCGCGTGATGGACGAACATTTGAGCAAACCCGGCCCGTACAGCCCTACCGTTGTCATGTCGCTGCCGGACGACGAAAAACTGTTCAGCACGGCTGTTCTTCAAGCAGCGCTTGAAGGATGTGTGGCGGAGTACGGCGATCTGCGCAGCGTCAATGACTTTCGCGTGCTGATCGGCTCATGGTTTGCAGACATGAACTTTGCCAGCAGCCGGCAAAAATTTGTCGCGGACGGACACGCGCAGCGCATCTTGCAGGCGCTGCCGGACAATTCTTCGTATGCGGCTGTCAAGCGGGTACTGTTGCAACGCCTTGGAGGGGCTGGCTGAGGCTGCGCTTATCCGGCCAATTTTTTGCTCAAAAAATCATTGACAAGAGCCGGATTTGCCTTGCCCTTTGTAGCGCGCATCACCTGTCCCACAAAAAAGCTCAACAATTTTGTTTTTCCGCTCCTGTATGCGGCAACTTCAGCCGGATTTGCGGCAATCACCGCATCTACAGCATCTTCCAGAGCCGAAGGATCAGAAATTTGCCCAAGGCCTTTTTCCGTGACCCAGGCCTCCGGCATAGCGCCGGACATAAAAAGATCGGCAAAAATGTCATTGGCGATTTTCGCGCTGATTACGCCCTTGTCCACAATACGCACAAGTTCGGCCAACGCTTCCGGCTTCATTGCCCATTGTGACGGCTCAGGTATTCCGGCAAACTGCGCATTGTGCGCGCGCAGTAGAGGTCCCAGCATATAGTTGGCAACCTTGCGTGGATCGGCTTTTGCGGCGGCTACTTCAAAAAAATCCGCTATGGAAGGCCGCTGTGCCAGAATTTCCAGGTCCGCTTCAGGCAAACCTGTCAGTTCTACAAAACGGGCAAGACGCGCATGCGGCAGTTCGGGCAAGGCGGCGCGCCACTGTGAGAGTTCCTTTTCGCTGATTTCCACGGGCAAGAGGTCCGGGTCGGGAAAATAGCGGTAATCGTGGGAGTCTTCCTTGCTTCGCATGGACACTGTGCAGTTTTTCACCGCGTCATAAAGCCGCGTTTCCTGCACAATGCTGTTCTCATCGTCCAGCCTGTCCTGCTGGCGGGCAATCTCGTATTCAATGGCGCGCTGCACGTTGCGAAAAGAATTGAGATTTTTTGTTTCCGTGCGCGTGCCGAATGCCGCGCTACCCGCCGGCCTTATGGAAACATTCGCGTCACAGCGAAAGCTCCCCTCCTCCATATTGCCGTCACATACCCCAAGATAGGTCACAATGCCATACAGCGCCTTGAGATACGCAACAGCCTCGGCCGCCGACCGCATGTCCGGCTCCGAAACTATTTCCACAAGCGGCGTGCCCGCGCGGTTCAGGTCTACATAACTGACGTTTTTGTCCTGGGCATGGATATTTTTACCGGCGTCATTTTCCATATGTATGCGGGTGATTCCGATACGCTTTGTTTCCCTGCCGTCAGGCTTCCGGATGTCCAGATGCCCCTGTTCGCAAACAGGCAGTTCAAACTGTGAAATCTGATAGCCTGCAGGCAGATCGGGATAAAAATAATTTTTTCTGGCAAAAAGCGAGCGCGTGTTGACAACGCACCCGGTGGCCAGCCCCACAAGCGCCGCAAAACGGACAGCCTGCCTGTTGAGCGTCGGCAGAGCGCCCGGCATGCCGGCGCAGACTTCGCACACATTGGTGTTCGGCGGCTGCCCAAAGGTTGTGGGACAGGAACAAAAAAGCTTGGAGTGCGTGGCAAGCCGCACGTGCACTTCCAAACCGATAACTGCTTCATACGCGGCCATGAGATTCTCCGTAAAAAATCAATAATAGCATTCAGAAGTGTTTGTCGCAAACCATCGGCTCTGCAAACGCTCAATAAAAGCTGTTTTGCTGCATAAGAAACGAAAGGCGTCCGACAGAGGATTTACTTCAACAACATCATCACGTTGCAGATGGTAGCCGTTTTGTCCGTCAACTGTGAGATAGCATTCCGTTGATCCCTGCAATACCCGCAAGACAAAGGCTGTGTCACACGGGAAGACCATGGAGGGGATTGTGTGCATGAAAGGGCAGATTGGGGTAAACTGCAACGCTTCAAGACCTGGATACAGCAATGATCCGCCGGCGGCAACACAGTATGCCGTACTTCCAAGAGGCGTTGACAGAATCACGCCATCGCCGCATACCGTGCCCATCTGTTGTCCGTTGACAATCATGGCGATACAGACAAGCCGCGAAAGCGCCCCTCTGCTCAACACCACTTCATTTATTGCCGTGCCTTCGGCAAACGCCGCACCGGCGCGTTTGACACGCCAACGCAGCGCGGTGGTTGAGCGCACAGCGGACAGGCCGGATAAAAATTCTGTTATTTTTTCCTGCCAGGCGTCCGGCTGCGCGTCTGCGAGAAAGCCCACCCTACCAAAATTTATGCCCAGCAAGGGCGCCTTGCGCCCCGCAAGGCGCCGCGCCACGCCCAATATGGTGCCGTCGCCGCCCAGAACAACCACAAGCGTTGCGTCATCGTAAGCCGGATCATCGTCTTCGGCGCTGAGCAACGTGGACGTATGTCCATTTTCGCGTAAAAATGACACTATTTTTGAAGCAAGAAGAAACGCGGTCTCATGGCGCGCCTTGTACACCACGAGAATATGCTGTGTGTCCTGATTTTGCATAAAGGGCAATGTACGTTATCAGAGGGAAATCCGCAAGTTCCTCTGATGCCCGAGACATTCACTTTTGCAATGACAAAGTTTTGGTTTTTTGCAACGGGAGTGTACTCCTTACGGCACATGACCGGAGCAAAAAACCCAACCCAACGTGGCATCACGGCAAACTGATGCTAGAACTCGTATTTCATCTGCAGGCTGCCTTGCCAGCCTTCCCTCACACCCGTGAATCCCTGAAGACCCACGTTAAGAGAAAACGCTTTGCCTTCAGTTGGTGTTATTGTTAAACCGATTTCGCCAAGGCCAGTGTCTCCACGAAGACTTGGTGCATCCAAATCGTAACCGTAAGTTGAAGCATTTACCTGCCCGTCAAACTCGCGTTCGTAACCAACTCCAATGTACGGGGAAACGTACTCATTGATTGCATAAGTAAACCGTGTCCCCAAACGCAAACGACGTGAAGTAACCGTTTCAAACTCAACAGGTTCTCCCGTTGTGATTCTTACACTATCTCCGTCCATTTGGGTCAGGAAATACTTGGCATATGTGTCAAGCCTGGCATCAGACATTACATTCCAGACATAACCGATGCCTGCATACAAAGACCGATATGCTTTTGTTGCATCATAACCGGCATTTATACCGGAAGCCTGCAAGTCAGATGTTGAAAAGTCACTGGTAACTCCACCTGCGCGAATTGCAGCCTGCGCATAAAAATGACCATGGCCGGTGTCTTCAAAAGAAACCTGTCCCAGAATACCTCCGCCAGTATACTGGGTATCGCCATGACCACTGGCAAAATCGTTGCCGGTGTGATAGTTACCTGCCCCATGCTCAAAGAAAGCGCCAAGGGTTATACGATCTATTATGTCGTTAACTTCAGCAGAATAGGCAAGACCTACTGCCATAGAATATCCGGAAACATCAGTATGGGAATCAGATCCGGCACTATATCTGGAAGTACCGGCAACTACTGCCGCAAAAGGCGAAAAACCTTCAGCCCCTTGTGTTGCGTTCTCCATTGCCTGCCCCGCAACAAGGTCTGCACCCTGATTGACCAGAGCAAATCCCATGAAAGAAGCTTCTGCAAGAGACCTGGAACCATCTTTCAACTTTACAGGACCGGGACTGCCACCTCCTCCACCGATAATACCACCATCCTCTGGTGGTACTTCGGGACCTGGTGTAGAAGAGTCACCAGCAGTCTTTGCGACTAGAATAATATCATCGCCATCTAATGAAGACGTAAACAGCTGTTCAAACATCGAACCCCATTTGACTGTCAAGTCGCTACCTTTGAAGTCAACCCCATCATTAGCTTTCTCACCAGAAGAATTTACTGTTTCCTTGCTATCAATAAGAATTATTTTATCTTCTATTTTCAAATCAGGAGCAGAAGCACCAGAAAACTGTACAGTTCCCACAGTACTTGGTTTATCTGCCCCATCACCAAGAACCAGGTGATCAGTTTGCAGTATTGCATCACTATCTTTACTCGAAGTCGGAATAGTGAAGTTAAAAAATTCAAAGTTGGCGATTTTGTCGAATGTAGCTGTGCCGGTGTAGTTGTCAACGTTCAGCGTGTTGCCGGTGAAGACGTCTTTGCCGGTAACTTCGCTGTAACCGCCGTAGAGTTCTCTGGTCCCGGTGAAGTTTACCGCGCCGCGCAGGGTGACGGTATTGTTGTTGGCTGTGCCGGTGCCGGTGTCGCTGAAGATATAACCGCCATAGACCTTGCCGCTCAAGGTACTGTCGCTGATGGTCACCTGGTTGTTATCGGCTGTGGCTGTGCCGGCAAGAGTATCTGCATAGCCACCATAAACATCACTGGCTACTGAACTGTCACTAATAGTTACTTTGCCGGTAGCGATACTTGTAGAGTTGGACTCTGCAACAGCACCATAGACTGAATCAACTTTACTGTTAATTACAGTTACTGTACCCGTCGCTGTAGCTTTCCCTCTTAGAGTAAACGCAAAAGAACCATAAACATCACCAGTTACTGAACTCTTATCTTTTATAGTAACAGAACTTGTAGATGCAGCATCACCTGCAGCTTGTACTTGTGCAGAACCACCATATACGTCGTTAGTTACCTTGCTGCCATTTTCCAATTTAACTGAGCCATCAGTAGTGGTGGCCTTACCTGTATCCGTCTGGGCATAACCTCCATATACATCGCCAGGTGTTGTGCTGCCATCTGCCAACGTAACAGAACCGTCTGCATGTATGGCATCTTCATTTTCTGCATGTTGCACCATGTAACCGATACCGTAGCTCTTCTCTGCTGTGACATCAGAAGCCACCCTGGGCTTCACCGGTTCAGGATCAGGGCTGGGAACTGGTGGAAGATCTCTACCATCATCCCCTGCAGTAACAATAATTTTGTTGTCTTCCAATGCTGACACCATTATCTGCTCAAACAGCGAACCCCATCTGACTGCTACGCTGGTACTTGTGAAGTCAACACCTGACACAGCAGGAGAGCCAAGAGAATTCAAGGCACTCTCACTTTCAATCAGATTAATAACTTCTCCTTCTTTCAAACCTGGAGCGGTAGCGCCTGAATATTGAATACTCCCTACCTGACTGGGGTTTTTCCCGTCTCCGAGTATCAAAGTGGTTGTCTTTATTATTGTATCTCCATCCTTGACAGAAGTCGGAATAGTGAAGTTAAAAAATTCAAAGTTGGCGATTCGGCCGAGTGTAGTTGTGCCGGTGCCCCCGACGTTGCCCGTGTAGTTGTCAACGTACAGCGTGTTGCCGGTGAAAACGTCATTGCCGGTAACTCCGCTGTAACCGCCGTAGAGTTCACTGGTCCCGGCAGAGTTGAAGTTTACCGCGCCGCGCAGGGTGACGGTATTGTAAATGGCTGTGCTGCCGGTGCCGCCTCTGAGATAACCGCCCACGACGTTGCCACTCACGGTACTACTGTCGCTGATGGTCACCTGGTTGCTATTGACTGTGCCGGTGCCGCTGTAGATATAACCGCCCACGACGTAGCCGCTCACGGTACTGTCGCTGATGGTCACCTGGTTGTTATCGACTGTGCCGGTGCCGGTGTCACTGAGGTCGATTTGGCCGCCCAAGACGTGGCCGCTCACGGTACTGTCGCTGATGGTCACCTGGTTGTTCTTGGCTGTGCCGGTGCCGGTGTTGTTATAACCGCCATAGACGTTGCCGCTCACGGTGCTGTCGCTGATGGTTACCTGGTTGCTGTCGACTGTGCCGGTGCCGGTGCCGCTGTAGATATAACCGCCCACGACGTAGCCGCTCACGGTACTGTCGCTGATGGTCACCTGGTTGTTATCGATTGTGCCGGTGCCGGTGCCGCTGTAGATATAACCGCCATAGACGTTGGCGCTCACGGTACTGTCGCTGATGGTCACCTGGTTGCTGTCGGCTGTGCCGGTGCCGGTGTAGATATAAGCGCCATAGACGTAGCCACTCACGGTACTGTCGCTGATGGTCACCTGGTTGCTGTCGGTTGTGGCTGTGCCGTCAAGAGTATATGACCAACCACCAAAAACATCACGTCTGATCGTAGAACCTGATATAGTAAGAGTTGAATCAGTAGCAGAGGCATTACCATTATCAAGAACTCGAGCAACAGCCGCAAAGATATCTAGACCTACATTACTATCACTGATAACAACACTATTTCCAGTAGCTGTAGCATTTCCTGTAGTAGTCTCTGCCCAACCACCGAAACCATCATTTCCTATGTTACTACCGGATAAAGTGAGAGAACCTGAAGCTGTGGCATTGCCGTCAGCAGTTTCTGCATAGGCGCCGCGAACATCCCAACCCGCGCTACCGCCGGACAGACTGACAGAGCCTGAGGCTGTAGCATTACCATCAAGAGTATCTGCATAGGCGCCATAAACATCACCCTCAGCGCTACTGCCGCCGGACAGACTGACAGAGCCTGAGGATATGGCGTTGCCGGTGTCTGTGATTGCATAGCCGCCGTAGATATCGCCGGT
This sequence comes from Candidatus Desulfovibrio kirbyi, assembly GCA_013374015.1. Classification (GTDB taxonomy): domain Bacteria; phylum Desulfobacterota; class Desulfovibrionia; order Desulfovibrionales; family Desulfovibrionaceae; genus Desulfovibrio; species Desulfovibrio kirbyi. The sequence continues at coordinate 54,855 of BLLL01000002.1, read as the reverse complement.
GATCGTACTACCGGACAACAGGGTGACAGTAGAGTTAAAGGCTGTGGCATTGCCGTCAAGAGTATCTGCATAGCCACCATAAAGATTCCCAGTTACACTACTCTTATCGGATAAAGTGACAGAACCTGAAGCTGTAGCGTCACCCTTTCCAGTATCAAAAATGTAGGATTTACCGCCATAAACAGAATCTGTTACACTGCTGCCTTCTAAAGAAAGTGTTCCCGTTGCGTTAGTTATACCCTCACCACTATCAAGATAAGCATATGCGCCGTTGATTCTTGCGCCTACAGTAGAATCAGTTATTGTAACAGTGCCATTCGCAGTATTGATATCACCGCCATATGCTCTACTACCATCAAGCTTACTGCCTGATACTACAACACTATCTAAAGTAATTATCCCTGTTGCTGATGCAGTCATAAGGTCACTCGTATTATGAGTACCCGTAAACCTGATATATGAAATAGCACCAGAAACATTACCTGCGTTGCTATCAGTAGCAGTTACCGTACCTGTTGATGTAGCATTACCTTTAATAGTAACTGCAAATGAACCGTAGGTACCACCAGTTACTGTAGAGTTGCTTAAAGTAACAACACCTGTTGATGCAGCATTACCTATAGACGGGGTAGCGTCGCCTGTTACTGTCCCCTCCCTGCCTATCTGAGCAGAACCACCAAATACGTCACCCGTTATTACAGATTCACCCGTCAAGGTAACAGAAGCCCCTGTAGTTGCAGCATTACCTGCTCCTATGAGAACTTGCGAATAACCTCCCCAAACGTCACCTTCCAGAATAAAAGCTGACCTGGTAATGCTTCCGTCTGCTGATGCAGCAATACCTGTATCAGGTACATCAGAATGACCAAATTCTGAAGCGGCGTAAACCGCGCTGGTCCAGTAGCATACAAAGGCCAGGACAAGCAACGACAAAAACCGGCAAAAAGTGAACTGCGGGCGAACAGACATGACAGTTCCTTCATGACAACCAGCCCTGCTCCGTTGTACGGCGCAGGGTTGCTTGTGAAAAGTTTTCAGTAAAACAGCTAGATTGTGTGTGTGTGTGTGTGTGTGTGTGTGTGTGTGTGTGTGTGTGTGTGTGTGTGTGTGCAAGAGCCATGCCGAACCTGCCGGATTCAGGCAGAATTTGCCTCGTCAAAGGTAAACATCCGGAAATTTCTTTAGAACCTATCATGATATACCTTCCTGATGGTTAAGTAAAAAGCCTTCCTCACGCAACGTCCGCTTCAGAATGATTAGAATGAGAAAGTTTTTTTCTTGCATAGTACATATGGGCAAAACTTGTCAACATCTTTATATTAGCGAGACTTTCACCTATACAATAATAAAATTTTAATTTTTTGCTATCTTCCTAACACATCAAAGGGCAACAACGTTGTTGCGCTTAAAATGCGATTACGCCGCCTGTCTGCGCAAATCAAACTGTTCCGGCAGGGCAGAATCCTGCCGGAGAAATCTTGGAAAAAAACAGGGAACTGCTTAAAAAAACTGTCCCATGCTGAACTCCAGCCGTCCAGTTTCCATCTCCTTGTCATAATCCTTTACCAGCGGGTGCCCGTAGGCGATGCGCAGGTCGCCCATCGGCGAACGCCAGCGAAACTCAAGGCCAGCTGAGGCCACAATATATCTGTTCAAGTCATTGCCCATTGTTTTCTGGTCAATGTTAAAGCCGGCGTCCACAAAGGGCACCAGCGCAAGGCCAAGGTCTTTCTGGAATGTCCAGATATATTCAAGATTAAGAACTCCCATGCGGTCGCCGCCTATCTGATCTCCGCCGTATTTGTAGTCACGCGGTGAAAGATCAGAAAACGAATACCCGCGGATAGTGTCCATGCCTCCCAACCAGAAGCGTTCAAAGACAGGCACTTTGCTTTCGGTATTTTGAAAAACGCCGCCCAACCGCCCACGCACATGCAGAGTATTTTGCGGATTAACAGACCAGAATGCCTGCCAGTCGGCCACAGTCTTCACAAAATTGTCCGTACCCCCCAAACCGCCACCGCCGTATTCCGACCAGAGCCGTGCAATGGTGCCCTTTGTCGGGCGCTCTCTGGAATCAGTAGTGTCGCGCAGAATGCGTCCTGAAATGGCGCTGGTCCAGTTTGTGCCTTCGTAGTCGCTGATGTAGGGAGAGGAGTCATTGTTCACATCAGAGAGGAAATAACGTTCCAGACGGTAGGCCAGACCAACGGAGGTGTATTCGCCGAGAGGATAGGCAAAGCGTATGGTGTCGCCAATGGTTTCTTTTGTAAAGTCATCCCAGTAGTCATAGACATAGTAGAGATCATTACCAACGGAAAGATCTGTATCATAGAGGTGTGGATTGGTAAACGAGAGCATTCCGGATGTGCGCCGCCAGGAAAAGAAGCCCTGCAACTGCAGCCAGTAGCCACGTCCAAAGAGGTTGCGTTCCATAACGGATGCGGTAACGCCCACATCATAATATGTGGAGTAGCCGACGCCGCCCATGATCGCGCCGGTATTCGCTTCTTTTACCTTGATTTTAAGGTCGACTTCGTCTTCATTGCCGGTGGGAATAAGCTCCGTATCAACAGCGGAAAAATAGTGCAGACGGTTCAGGCGTTCCGCAGAACGGCGCAACTTTGCACCTTCATACATATCGCCGTCGCCAAGACGCATTTCACGCAAAATAACATTGTCGCGCGTTTTTGTATTCCCCTCCGCCACAAGGCGCCGGATAAAAACTTTTTGTTTTTTGGTGATCATATAGCCGACATCCACCTGCGGAGAACCGTCATCAGCCTTGATAAGGCGCGTGTCCACTTCCGCAAAGGCGTATCCGTAGTCGGCATAATATTCCGTAAGACGCTTTGTGTCTTCCTGCATGACGGTCAGCGAAAATTTTTTTTCCGACTTCCGCCAATTCTCCATCTCAATGACCTTGAACATGTTTTCTTCTGTTTCGATAATGTCACCGGCGAATTTTACTTCACGCACAGTGTAGCGGGGACCTTCATGAATGGTGAAAACAATGTGGATTCCGTCCGGTTTGTATTCAACCTGCGGCGCGGAAACCTGAATATCAATAAAACCTTCGTTGAGGCCAAAAGCGGCAATGGCGTTTGTATCGCGTTCCAGATATTCTTCCTTCAGCGTGCCTGTGCCGGTAAACCAGGAAAAAATGCCGCGTTTTTTGAGGGCCATATAGTCTTCAATGTCCCCACGTTTCAGTTCTTTCAGACCGTCAATTCTTACTTCCTGTATGTAGAGCTTGCCGCCTTCCTCCACGGAAATCACAAGCACGGCTCCCATGCCGCCAGGGCGCTCCTGCATCCTGTAGGAAGCATTTGCCAGATAATATCCTTCTTTGCGATAAAGTTCGATAATTTTCTGAAGGTCGTCGACAAGCATCTGTTCGTTGAGGACACTGCCGGATTTTGTACCCATGGCGGCCAGCACATCTTCCTGATCAATATCCTTTGAACCTTCCACAACAATATTGTCAATGCGCGGTTTTTCCACCACAGTAAACACAAGAACGTTATTTATCATGGCGGTTTGCACATCGCTGAAATATCCCATACCCCAGATGCGCTTGACTTCTTCGTTGATGGCGTTTGCGTCCGGCTTGTCCCCTCGGCGGATGGTCATACGCGCAAGCACAATGTCAGGGTCCAGAATTTTCATGCCACGTATCTGCACGTCGCTGATTCCGACGCCGGTAGGGGCCGTCATGGGGACCAAACCCGTGCCGCCGGGGCCAGGCCTGCCCTGAACGCCAAGTATGTCCGCAGCACGGTTTGCCAGCGCTGTAGCGCATTCTGTCAATGCGGCCAGAGAATTACGCTCAAAAACTTCGGGCACGCTTTCTCCCTTTTCAACAGCAACAAGACACGTGTCCATGGTAAAGCCGTCGCCAAGTTGCGTAAAAGTGCCGTAGACAACAAGCGCCGCGCCGGCTTTGCGCCCAAGTTCACGCGCCGCCGCAAGATTGACGGCGGATTGCCCGTCCAGCAATGCGCGCGCGCGATTCATCGGCACGGTTTTAAGACCTGCGCTTTCAAGCTGGGTGACAATGTGCCGCGGCACATCGCGTGATGCGTCCGGCATCTCGGGACCGGCAGTAACCTGAAAAGGCACTACCAGCACCAGCGGAGGCTGGGGTTCCGCAACGGCAAGGCAGGCAGGCAGGATCGCCTGAAAAACGCACGTCAAGGCCGTCAGACAGAAAACCTTGAATGCTCTCCTGATATGCGCGCCAGATACATACTTTTTCATACCACGTCCCCGCTTTCGGTTTAAGCGCAGTGCCCACGCGTTATACGTTTAGTCTGAAGGCAAACCTCTTCGCGATGCAAGGGCAACAGCCTGCCTGTTCGTAACTCCACAGTTCTGTTCATGCCGGCGGCGAGTTCCCGATTATGGGTCACGACTATCAGCGTCATGCCCAGTTCACGGTTAAGTTCGTGCATGAGCGCGCTCACTTGCGCGCCCGTTGTTTCATCCAGATTGCCGGTAGGCTCGTCAGCCAAAAGGACACGCGGACGCATAAAAACCGCGCGTGCTATGGCGACCCGTTGCCGTTCCCCTCCGGAAAGAGTGGCTGTCTTGCTGTGCGCACGCGACGCCAAGCCGACACGCTCAAGCATATCCCGCGCTTTTTGCAACACATCCGTCTTGCGTGCGCCGCCGATTACAGCCGGCATGGCAACATTTTCCAACGGTGAAAATTCTGGCAACAGATGATGGAACTGAAAAACAAAGCCCAGTGATCTGTTGCGAAAGCCAGCTTTCTGGTTTGTTGTCATATGCGCCAGATTTTGCCCGTCAAACGATACAGTGCCACTGGTAGGAATATCAAGAGCGCCCATAAGATGCAAGAGGGTAGATTTGCCGCAGCCGGAAGCACCCACAATAGCAACCGACTCGCCTTCTTCTATAACCAGATTGATATTACTGAAAATTTCCAGACTTTCGCCGGGAGAAAAAAATTTTTTTGTAACGTCAGAAAATGCATAAATCGCAGACATTACTCGTACCGCAGGGCTTCGGCCGGTTGCAGGCGGGCCGCCTGACGCGCCGGGTAAAGCGTAGCCAGAAAACAGAGCAGCATGGCGCTCGCACCCACAATGCACACGTCCGACATTGTGATAAGAATGGGCAAATGGTCTACCGTATAGACGTTGTCGGGCAATCTGATGAACTGGTAGCGTTTGAGTATTTCACCGAGCGTCAAACCAAAGACATAGCCCAACAGCGTGCCGACAAGACCTATGATTGTACCCTGATATATGAAAATACGGCGTATCATGCCGTGTGTCGCACCCATTGACAGCATGATGGCTATGTCGCGGGTTTTTTCCATAACCAGCATGACAAGCGAGGTAACGATGGAAAACGAACCAATCAGCACCACCATGGCAAGCAGAATAAACATGCCCACTTTTTCCAGTTTGAGCGCGGCAAAAAGATTGGCGTTCATTTCCATCCAGGTGCGCACATAAAAAGGCGGTCCCAGAGCTTCCGTCAGAAGCGCGGCTGTTTTATCGGCTTCGTAAACATCGGCGACAGTTATTTCAATTCCGGAAAGAAAGCCTGCGGACATACCCAGCACATCGCGCGCCGCATCAAGAGAAACAAAGGCTAGGGAAGAATCGTATTCAAACATGCCTGTTTTGAAAATCCCCGCAACTTCAAAAGGCCGTATACGGGGAGAATATCCCGAGGAGGATTTCTGCCCTGAAGGAGAAAGCAGGTTGACGCGGCTTGCAAGGCCAAGGCCAAGACGTCGCGCCAGTTCTTCGCCGATGATGATTCCCGGGACTCCTTCTTTTTGCATGCCGCTGACGCTCCCCAGTTTTATCTGCCTGAGCATGGAGAGCACAGCCGGCGCTTCCGTTGGGTTGACGCCGCGCAACACAACGCCCTTTACGCCGTTGCCGGCGGAAAGCATCACTTCGGTGTAGATGAAGGGCATGGCCGCGACAACGCCGGAAACCGAAGCTATCCGCTCCGTCAGCGTTGCGTCGTGTTCAAAAGCGGACGGCAGATGACTCATGACAATGCCGTGGGCGTTCGCGCCCAGTATCTTGTCACGCATGTCCGCTGTCAGGCCGTTGTATACGCCGAGAACCAGCACAAGCGCGCCTACACCCAAGGCCACCCCAAGAATGGACATCAGGGAAATAATATAAATGAAGGTTTGCTTGCGCCTTGAAAAAAGATAACGCAAAGCCACAAAGAGTTCAAAGGACATTTGCGACACTATGCCCCAGTTTTGCCGTATATTCAAGACTTTTTTAAAAAAATTTTTGAGAGTATTAACAATTCACGCGCGCCACACCAAAAGGGCGTCCGGCGAGTGAAAAAGCTACTAACGGCATTGGTTCGCCAGATTCAAACGCACGTCTATTGTCGTATCAAAATCTATGCACATGGTAGACCTGACAATGGCTTTATTTGCACGATTTCACGTCAACGGGGTAAGAGAAGATATCGCAACATTCTTTTGTTAATACTCTCAAATTTTTATACCTTGTGCGGAAAGGACAAACGTAAAAATTTTCCTACGTAATTTCAATGTATTGTTAGAATTCTGGACGCAACAAAGGAAATAAAATGACTTCACGTATGGACGCGGAATCCGTCAGCAGCATGACAAGCCTGTCAATACCGATTCCCTGGCCCGCCGCCGGCGGCATGCCATACTCCAGCGCCCGCAGGTAGTCTTCGTCCATGCTGTGCGCCTCATCATCGCCAGCTTCTTTTTCACGCGCCTGGTCCTGAAAACGTAAGCGCTGGTCAACAGGATCGTTGAGTTCTGAAAACGCGTTGGACAACTCACGACCAGCGATAAACAGCTCAAAGCGGTCCGTCAGTTCCGGCATATAGTCGTTACGGCGCGACAGCGGTGATATTTCTGTAGGATAATGGTAGATAAAGTGCGGTTGCAGCAGTTTTGGTTCCACGTCAAGATCAAAAAGCTTTGCCTGAAGTTTTGAAAGGCATTCATTTTCAGTGGCTTTTTCGCCACGCTCACGGATATAGGCAGCGAGCTTATTGAAATTATTGTAAAAATCTTCTGGATATCCGCCGAGTTCCCGCAACGCGCTATGAAAACTCAAGCGTTTCCACCGCCCCGGCGTTAGGTCAATTTCCTTGCCTTGGCAAGGGATTACTGTGGAATTACAGACTATTTTTGCCAAATGCGCAAAAAGTCTTTCCGTAAAATCCATGAGGTCTTCAAACGTGGCGTATGCCCAATAAAATTCACACATGGTGAATTCCGGGTTATGGCGCGTGTCTATGCCTTCGTTGCGGAAATTACGGTTAAGTTCAAAAACTTTTTCAAAGCCGCCCACAAGCAGACGCTTCAAATAAAGTTCCGGCGCAATTCGCATGTAAAGTTGCAGATCCAGGGCATTGTGGTGGGTTGCGAAAGGCCGTGCCGTTGCGCCGCCGGGCATGGGCTGCATCATGGGCGTTTCCACTTCCATAAAGCCGTTGTCTTCCATAAAACGACGAAATTCGCGAACAATCAGACTGCGTTTGATAAAAATTTCACGTGAGCGCGGCGTGACGATAAGGTCAACATAGCGCTGACGATAGCGAGTTTCCATGTCCTTAAGCCCGTGATATTTTTCAGGCAAGGGACGCATGGATCTGGTCAGCAGCGTCAACACGGCACACGAAATGGTCAGCTCTCCGGTTCTCGTACGGAACAGGCTGCCGCGTACACCGACAATATCCCCCACTTCCAGCTTTTTTATGACGGCATAGCCTGCGTCGCCCAGTTGCTCCTTCGCGCCATAGCATTGCAGTCGCCCGCTCGCATCCATCAAATGAAAAAAAATGACCTTGCCGAACGAGCGCAGGGAAACAATTCGTCCTGCCAAGGCCAGGACATCTTCTTTTGCCGCAAGCTCTTCCGCGGTGAGAGGGCTGAAGCTGTTCAACACATGGGCAACGGTGTGCTGTTTGCGAAATGTGTTGGGAAACAGGGGCACACCGGAATCCAGCAGATCGCAGGCCTTGCATATCCGGCTTTTAAGCACTTCATTCAGACCTTCGTGCGTGGCCAGACTTTCCAGCATGGGCATAAAATATGCCGCATGTTGGGATTTTGTGTTGAGGCGGATAGCTGGTTTGCCGCGATTGCTCTTGTCTTTCATTAAAAGCTCCGTATCCGGGAAAAACCAGATACTATGCCCTCTGCGGGAAATCGTCAAGATTGTCCGGAACTCGGAATCCTCATCTTCACATAAAATGACCCCGCATCAGTTGCGCGCTGATACGGGGTCAAAATGCGTTTTCCGGTACGCAAACCGTCTTACACTATCCCCTTCACCAAGAGCAGCATCCGCCGTATCCGTTATGCGCTGACATCCCTCTGCCGTGTCTTCCATAGCCCAGTCCCGCGCCGCGCCCATACGGAATGCCTTTGGCGTCCATTTTTGCGCGCAGTTCAGCGTGAGCGGCGTACAGCTTTGCGTCGAGATCATTCACCTCTTTTTTCAAAGCCTGCACTGCGGGATCATTCAAAGGCGTGTCCTTATAATATAAGGCGTCAAGTTCCGCCTGCTTGGCATAAAGCTGCTGCTGCAAGGGTTGGATGGTTTTGCCGGATTCAGCATACATCTCCTGCATTGCCGCGTGCTGTTCAGGGGACATATCGTTCTTTCCCCACGGGCCATACGCGTCGGCCATTCCCGCAACGCCCAACAACGCCGCCATTGTCAGGGCAATAATTGATAAACGCAGTGTTCTTTTGTTCATGGTTTTACTCCTTGTATGTTTATGATGCTTCCATAAAGCAATCACCGTGTCAATCGCCAAAATATATATTATCTTATGGAAGACGACGCAGGCCATGTGCCGAAAATACTTTTCGGAAACATGACGCTGGAAGAGATAGAACGCATCGCTGTTCTTGACACCCTGGAAAATGTTGGGGGCAATAAAAGCGAAGCGGCGCGGTGTTTCGGCATCAACAGAAAAACGCTGAACTCAAAATTGTGAAACGCGCAACGCGGCTATAGCGCTTTCTCAGACGGGGAGATCACATGTAGTAGCTCAGATTTTTGCTATCTCAAGCAAAAGTCAAAGGATTTTCCGGCGCGCGGCTTGCAAATAACGCTCGCAATTTTTACAGTTGCGCTTTAGTATTCCCGGATTGCACTGATTTTTGTAACGCAGTTTGCAAAGGAGGCAGTTGTATGTGGAAATGGTTGCTGTTACTGGTTGCCGGCTATGTACTCTACCATCTGTTCGCCAATGATCTGCTCAGGAAAAAACAGGCCGGAAAAGAAGAAAACAGGGCGGATATTGAGCGTAAGGTGGCTGCGGGGGAAATGGTGAAGGATCCTGAATGCGGCGTCTATGTCGCCGTTGACGGCGCTGTTTCTGTGCGTGATAATGACAAGGTTTACCATTTTTGCAGTTATGACTGCCGCGACAAATTTTTACAGCGCCTGAAAGAGGGGGATCTCCCCTCGCGCGAACAGCAACAATAACACGACAACGCTCTGAATCGCATCCGTATTCGTAGTTATGTATAATTACTGGGCGGCAAGTCTGCCCGTGACGTTATCCTGAATCCACTTTGCGTCAATCCATTCAAGCGGCGTCACCTCAATTCCGCCAACCAAAATGCCGAAATGCAGATGGTCTCCAAAAGCCAGCCCTGTGCTGCCCGTCAGGGCAACAGTCTGCCCTTTTGCAACAATATCCCCTTCTTTGACAAGCTGGGAATGCAGATGCGAATACAGCGACATGAGGCCAAGCCCATGGTCAATCACGATCATTTTGCCGTAGATTCCCATTTCGCCGACATAGACAACACGGCCATTGTTTGCCGCTGGCACTTCAGCATTGCGCACAGAGGCCAAATCAAAGCCAAGATGAAACGATTCGCCCACAAGTTTGCCCTGATACATAAGAACCCTGTGATCGGCAAACCCGGCGCGCGCCACCGAGCGCGGTAGCCTCTGGAACGTTCCGTTCCAGAGCATGGCGGCAGCCGTATTTTTGCCGATTTCACGCAAAGCGCGCACATTGTCCGCGCGCACCTGATTATTGATATGCAGATAACATTCCAGAGGATTCTGCGCATTGGGCGCAAGATTGCGCAGCTTGTTGTCGACGACACGCAGGAAATCGTCTGTCAATTCCAGAGAATCGCTTTTGAAATTGCGTTCAAACGACATGACTGTAAGGCGGCTTTTTGTCACATTTCCGGCCATATCCGTAGCCGTAATTTCCACAGCGGTTTTAAAGTCTTTTGCCGTCATGGTATAGGGAAAGGGAAAGAAGCACAGATATGTCCCGTCCTGCTGCAAAAAACCCGGCACAAAGTATCCGGCAACAAGTACGCCGCCCTCACTCACATTCTCATCAACGGCATAGCGCACAACCGCGGAGCCGCCCCTGCGAATATTCGGCGGCAGGGTTTTGACGGAAATACGCGGCGGCTGCGTGTCCAAACGCATCGGCAAAAACACGGTGCGCGTATTGCCCTGCCCAAAACCCGCCAGGGAGGCGTCCGTAGCCCGAATTTCCAGATCAAACGCCCCCTCGCGGAGATTGGCGCCCTTCAGGGGAACATCAACAACGCGATTGGGCAAATATGTGTCAAAATGACGCCGGAAAATGACATTGACAACATTATTTTTGCGTATCCCGACAGAAAGAGATCGTATGCCGGACACATCGCTCAGGGAGATATGCAGGACCGAAAGAGGAGACACTCTGTCCGTAGCAGGCGTTATCTGTACGGCAGGACCATCCATATCCTTAAAAAACGTGTACCCGCCTACGCCAAAAACTGCTAAAACCAGTAATACGAGAATAGTGGAAAATGCTGATTTTTTGCGCATCTGGACACCCCATGTTAATGTTTAGAAATTTTACACTATAGGCAGAGTATTTCAAGGCAAACTCTTAATAAGTTATAATTATATGATATACATTAATAAACAATAAATTTGCGCATCATGCGGCACGGATATTGACCACATTTTTTCTGGAAGATACAATACAGCACGTTCACTACGGCACAAACACGGAGGGATCCATGCCCAATGCTCTGGTTCTGGGCGGCGCAACAGGTCTTGTGGGTCAGGCGCTTGCGCGTGTGCTCACTGCAAACGGCTGGCATGTGGAAACGCTTGGACGAACAGACGGCAATCTGCTGGACATAGCTTTTCTTGAATCCCGCCTGACAGCCGCCGCTCCTGACGTGGTTTTCAATGCTGTTGCCTGGACGCAGGTAGACGATGCTGAGGAACATCCGGACGAAGCGCTTCTGCTCAACCGCACCTTGCCTGATGCTCTTGCCCGCATACTCAGCGCGCAGCAGCGTGGATGGCTGGTACACTTCAGCACGGATTTTGTTTTTTCAGGGCAGCGCCGGACACCGTGGACGGAAGAAGACCCGCCCTGTCCGGCATCCGTTTACGGCAAAACGAAACTTGCGGGAGAACAAGCCGTTTTGAACACCCTGCCGGAGCGTTCCAGCGTTATTCGTAGCGCATGGCTGTTTGGCCATGGTCGTAAAAATTTTGTGGACACCGTACTTGCCGCGTGTCGCCAACGCGATTCTGTCAGCGTAGTGCACGATCAGACAGGTTCGCCGACATACAGCCTTGATCTGGCGCACTGGAGCCTCAAAATCGCGGAAAAAAAAGCCGCCGGGCTCTGGCATGCGGTAAATGGTGGGCAAGCAACGTGGTGTGAACTTGCCAGTGAGGCCAACGCGCTTATGGCTTTTCCCTGTCGCGTGGAACCTGTCACCTCCGCTCAATGGCCGCAAAAAGCCGTACGCCCCACGTATTCCGTCTTGGACACCACAAAATTAGGCAATTTTCTAGGCGCTCCCGTACGTCCCTGGCCATTGGCCCTGCGCGATTTTCTGTTCAGCGAACATCAAGCGGATTCGTAGCCGCGGCACAGAAATATCGCCTGTATGTACCCGTTTATTATCTTAAAGATTGCAAAACACACGTGCATCCCTGATTATTTCAAATAACCACCGGAGTATGGCAGCGTATGAATATTATTCGCAAAAAAGGCGGCGCTCGGTACCTCAATTTACAGGAACCGGAAAAACCGCGGCTGTATCGCGACCTCTTTCCCTACACCAGCATTTGCCGCACGACTTTTGACAACATACTGCTGGCGCCCCGTCCGAGCGATAAAATGTACGTCACCGACACAACCTTTCGTGACGGCCAGCAGGCTAGGCCACCCTATACAGTAAAACAGGTACTTAAAATATATGATTTTTTATATCGACTGGGCGGCAAGACAGGTTTGATAGCGGCCTCGGAATTTTTTATCTATTCACCCAAAGACCGGAAATGCGTTGACGCCTGTCGCGCCCGCGCCTACCCGTTTCCCAAAGTAACTTCCTGGATTCGCGCCACAAAAGACGATCTTAAACTTGTACGTGATATGGAATTTGATGAAACCGGCATGCTCACGAGTGTTTCAGACTACCACATCTTTCTGAAACTCAACAAAACCCGCAAGCAGGCCATGGACATGTATGTGGATTTGGCAGCCAAGGCGCTTGACTGGGGCATTATCCCCCGCTGTCATTTTGAAGATGTGACCAGAGCGGATATCTACGGTTTCTGTCTGCCCCTTGCGCAACGTCTTATGGAACTTTCACGACAAAGCGGCATGCCGGTAAAGATACGGCTGTGCGATACAATGGGCTATGGCGTACCCTGGCCTGGAGCAGCCCTGCCCCGTTCCGTGCAGCGTATTGTGCAGACTTTTATCGACGAAGCCGACGTTCCGGGTGAATGGCTGGAGTGGCACGGACACAATGATTTTCATAAGGTGCTGGTCAACGGCATCACGGCGTGGCTTTACGGGTGCGGCGCGGTCAACGGCACGCTTCTGGGCTTTGGAGAACGCACAGGCAACGCGCCTCTGGAAGCGTTATTGATTGAATACATCTCGCTCACTGGTGACGACGGCGCAGCGGACACAACTGTCATCAGTGAACTAGCCGAATACTTTGAGAAAGAATTGCACTACCATATTCCCCACAACTATCCCTTTGCCGGACGCGACTTTAATTCCACAAGCGCCGGCGTACACGTTGACGGCTTGGAAAAAAATGAAGAGATTTATAATATTTTCGATACAAAACATCTGTTAAACCGCCCTGTACCCATCACCATCACAGACAAAACAGGCAGATCCGGCGTTGCTTACTGGCTCAATACCAACCTGCGTCTGACAGAGGACAAAAAAGTCACCAAAAAACACCCTGCCGTCGGACGAATTTATGACGCCATTATAGCCCAGTATGAAGGTTCAAACAGAACCACCAGTTTTTCTTATGAAGAAATGGAAGACCTTGCGCAACGCTTTATGCCGGAACTTTTTGCCACAGAATTTGACCATGTCAAACAACTGGCAGGCGAACTTGCCGCCCAGCTCATCATACGCCTTGCGCAGCACAAGGATTTGCTGGACTTTGACGCATCCGCCCTAGCGCGGTTGGATTCATTTGCGGAAGAATATTCCTTCATCCAATATCTTTACCTTACAGATACCAGAGGCAGGCTGAAGTGCGCCACCATCACAGACCCTCAATACAAGGAAAAATATCAGGCGCTGCCCCTTGACTATGATTTTTCAGCGCGCGAGTGGTTCAAAATACCCATGCAAACCGGCGATCTGCACATCATGGATGTGTATCAGTCCCAGTTTACCGGCAAACTTGTCATAACTGTTTCCTGCGCCGTCACGAATGATCAGGACGACATTGTCGGCGTGATTGGCGTGGATATTCAGCTTGAACAGCTGATCAAGCGCGCCAAAGCCTTACGTAAAGAAGTCGGGACTCAGGATGAGAATGACATATAAGGAGCGCCCATGCGTAAAAAAATATACTGGATAGAAGGTGACGGAATCGGCGCTGAAATCTGGCGCGCGGCCCGCCCGGTTATAAACGCGGCTCTTGCCCTGGAATCCGGAGACACGCTGGAATGGATTGAACTGCCGGCCGGCGAAAAAGCGCAGACCGAAACCGGCTCTTCCCTGCCGGAATCTACCCTTCAGGCACTTGCAAACGCCACGCTCGCCATGAAAGGCCCCTTGGGCACGCCTGTAGGCACGGGTATCCGCAGTTTGAATGTCGCCCTGCGTCAGGGACTTGACCTGTATGCCTGCATCCGCCCTGTGCGTTATTTTGACGGACTGGAAACGCCCGTCAAGCATCCGGAACGGGTGAACATGGTGATTTTTCGCGAAAATACAGAGGATGTGTACGCCGGCATTGAATATGCGGCATGCAGTCCGGAATCGCAAAAGCTGATCGTGTTTTTGCGCGAAGAACTGGGCGCCAAAAATCTGCGCGACACTGCCGCCGTCGGCATCAAGCCGATGACGGAACACGGCTCAAAACGCCTGATACGCCGCGCGTTGCGCTTTGCCCTTGATACCGGACAAAAAAGCCTGACGTTTGTGCATAAAGGCAATATCATGAAATTTACGGAAGGCGCATTCAGGCAATGGGGCTATGATGTGGCCGCACAGGAATTTGCTGAAGACACATGCACGGAAAAAAATCCGCGGCCGGGCAGACTGATCATTAAAGATCGCATTGCCGATGCCATGTTTCAGGAAGCCCTGCTCAGGCCGGAACAGTATCACGTGCTGGCAACGCCAAACCTCAACGGCGACTATCTTTCGGACGCTCTTGCCGCACAGGTGGGCGGGCTTGGCCTTGCCCCGGGCGTCAATATGTCCGACACGCTTGCCTTTTTTGAAGCAACCCACGGGACCGCGCCCACCATAGCCGGGCAGGACAAGGCCAACCCGGGAAGCCTTATACTTTGCGGTGCCCTGCTGCTGGAACATCTGGGCATACCCGCTGCCGCGGAGCGCATACGCAAAGCCGTGGCCAAAGCCATAGCCGCAAAAAATGTGACCGAAGATCTTGCCCCGCAGATTGCGGGTGCAAAAATTGTGGGCTGTGCCGCTTTTGGCGACAGCATAGGAGAAAATCTTTAATGAGCACAGCGATCACTCTTATTGATGAGGCCACACTGTTTGACAACGGCTGCCTGCTCAATGCGCAACAGGCCAAAGGCATTGACCTTGCTGCGGCGCGCAGAAATACGATGGCGCACACTATTCTGGCCGCGCACAACAAAAACGGTGATGAAAACAATCTGTGTTTGCGGTTTGACGCGCTCGCCTCGCACGACATTACCTATGTGGGAATCATCCAAACCGCCCGCGCCAGTGGTCTGACAAAATTTCCCGTGCCGTACGTTTTGACAAATTGCCACAACAGCCTGTGCGCCGTAGGCGGCACCATCAATGAAGACGATCATCTTTTCGGGTTGAGCGCCGCGCAAAAATACGGCGGCATCTTTGTGCCGCCCCATCTTGCCGTGATCCATCAATACGTGCGTGAAATGATGACCAAGTGCAGCGGGATGCTTTTGGGTTCAGACAGCCATACGCGTTACGGCGCCCTGGGAGTTATGGGCATTGGGGAAGGCGGACCGGAGCTTGTCAAGCAGTTGCTTGGGGCAACCTACGATGTGCCCGCCCCTCGGGTTGTGGGCGTCTGGCTTGAAGGCTCGCCCGCACCCCATACCGGCCCGCAGGATGTCGCGCTTGCCGTTATCAATGCAGTATTCAAAAATGCCTTTGTCAAAAACAGCATTATGGAATTCATCGGTCCTGGCGTGAATGAGCTTTCCGTGGAGTACCGTTGCAGCATTGACGTGATGACAACGGAAACCACCTGCCTTTCTTCCATCTGGACAACGGACGACAGGGTTCGCGACTATCTGGCGCTGCACGGACGGCCTGAAGACTATGCCCGGCTTACGCCATGTTCTCCAGCGTGTTATGATGCGCTGATCAAAGTTGACCTGAATGCCGTTGAACCGATGATCGCCCTCCCCTTTCATCCGAGTAATGTTTGGACAATCGCGGAAGTCACCCGTAACCCATTGGAAATCCTGCGCCACGTGGATGAAGAAATCACAAAACAGTTTGGCGAACGCAACTTCAGCCTGCGCGGTAAAGTGCGCGACAATGCCCTTTACGTGGACCAGGCTGTCATTGCCGGCTGCGCGGGCGGATCCTTTGAAAACATTGCCCTAGCATCCGCCATACTGGACGGAAAAACCACCGGCAACGCCGCCTTTAATCTTGCCGTTTACCCTGCCAGCGCTCCGCAGGCCCTAGAGCTTGTGCGCAACAATGCCGCAGCAAAACTTATGACAGCCGGCGCGGTTATCAAAAACGCCTTTTGCGGCCCATGTTTTGGAGCGGGGGACACACCGGCAAACGGCGCCCTGTCCGTTCGCCACTCAACCCGCAACTTCCCTAACCGTGAAGGCTCCAAACCCGCGGACGGCCAGCTTGCTGCGGTGGCTTTGATGGATGCCAGGTCTATTGCCGCCACGGCAGCAAATGCCGGTCGCCTGACCTCAGCAGAAGAGCTTGACTGGAATGCGCCAAACCTGCGCGCAACCCCGCCCTACCGCTTTGACGCGCAGGTGTATGCCCGCAGAGTATTCAATGGCGTTGCCGCGCCCAAGCCGGACACAGCCATTGTTTTCGGCCCCAATATCGCGGATTGGCCATCCATGACGCCTCTGCCCAACCATTTGCTTTTACAGCTTGCCAGCGTCATCACCGACCCTGTCACAACAACGGACGAGCTGATCCCCTCCGGAGAAACATCCTCTTTACGTTCAAACCCGATAAAACTGGCGGAATTTACCCTGTCGCGCAAAGACCCGGGCTATGTAGCGCGCGCCAAAAAAATTCAGCAAATGGAAAAACTTCGGACAACCGCTCCGGACGATCCGGCGCTTCTGGAATATACGCGCGCAATCTGTCAACGCCTTGCCTCTCCGGCAGTCACGGAGCTTGCCGATATCGGCATCGGGTCCGCTGTTTTTGCCGTCAAACCAGGGGACGGCTCTGCCCGTGAACAGGCCGCCTCATGCCAGAAAGTCCTTGGAGGATGGGCAAATATCGCGGTTGAATACGCAACCAAACGCTACCGCTCCAATCTGATCAACTGGGGGATGCTGCCCTTTGTGGTTGACCCTGAACCGGCAAAGAGTTTTCGTGTGGGCGATTGTCTGGTAGTTCCGGACATACGTTCGGCAGTAGAAAAAGCGCGGACGAGCATTTCCGCTTGGCTTGTGCGCCATGAAGACGGCAACGCGCCGAAAAAGTTGACCTTAACACTTGCGGGACTGACAGATAACGAACGCCGGATACTTCTGGACGGTTGCCTGATCAATTTTTACAATCAGCTCCACAGCTAGACCTTTGCCAGATTTTTTGTATAAATGCGTTGGCGCCGTCCATTAGGTGTTGTCTGCAGTGAGAGCCGGCAAATGTGACAATCTCCTGGGCGCCGGACAAATCCAGTTCGTCGCTTATAAATTTTTATTCAACATATTGTGATTCTTCATGCGATTGCCCCGTCCTGATTGTAATCTGTTATAGACACGGCATTACCTGCTTTGGTACCTTCGCTCCATGCGCTACACGCTCATCCCCACACGCGATCCAGCGCTGAATCTGGCTCTGGAAGAGCAGATCTTCACATCGTTGCCCCCGGCGCATCCCGGACTGTTTCTGTTGTGGCAAAATAATCCGTCCGTCATTGTGGGATGCCATCAATGCACGCCGGAAGAAGTCAACGAGGCATTTGTCAGACGCGAAAATCTGCCCGTTGTGCGGCGCATTACCGGCGGCGGCGCGGTATACCACGATTCCGGCAACCTCAATTTTTCCTTTATTGAAAACGCGCGCCAACGGGTTGATTTTCAGAAATATCTTGTTCCTGTGCGCGAGGCTCTGCGGGAACTGGGCGTTGCGGCCACTGTTTCCGGTCGCAACGATCTGGAGGTGGAAGGCCGCAAAATTTCGGGCAGCGCCCAGTTGTTGCGCGACGGCAAAATCCTGCACCACGGCACCCTGCTGGTGACTGTGGATTTTGAACGGTTGTCCAGAGCGCTGACGGTCGACACGGAAAAAATCTCCTCCAAGGGTGTCGGCTCCGTGCGCGCGCGGGTTTGCAATATTTCAGAACACTGGCACGCGGGAACAACGACAGATGAGCTTACAGTGGCGCTGTTGCGGCGCTGCGCGGCAGAAGAAGAGCCTCTTTCACAAAAAAATGTCGAGGCCGCCCACTCTCTTGCTGCGGCAAAATACCGCCTGTGGGACTGGAATTACGGCGCGTCGCCGCCGTTCACAGAAAAAAAACGCGCGCGTTTCCCCTGGGGCATTGTGGATTTACGGCTTGACGTACGGGGCGGTGTCATAGAAAATTGCAAAATATTCGGTGATTTTTTCGCCACAGATGCGATAGACCATCTGGAAGAGGCGCTTGCCGGTCGCAAACGGGAAAGAAACGCGCTGTCCGAAGCCCTTGCCCATATTGAATGGGAACGTTGTTTCAGCGGCTGTGAACCGGAAGTTATGCGCAAATTTTTTGTTGAAAAGGACTGAACATGGCAGAACACCGCACGCCCCTTACCCAATGGCACACAGACCGCGGCGCGAAAATGGCCACGTTTGCCGGCTGGCTCATGCCCATACAGTATGAGGGCATCTTGGCGGAACACAAACACACGCGTGGGCACGCAAGCCTGTTCGACATTTGCCACATGGGCGAATTTCGCATTCAGGGACCCGGCAGCGACGCGGCGCTGTCCCGCGCAGCGAGCCACAATCTGGCAACCCTTGCGACAGGGCGCTGCCAGTACGGCTTTTTGCTGAACACGGCGGGCAACGTGCTGGACGACTGCATCATTTACCGTTTTGGAGAAGAGGATTTTATGGTGGTTGTCAATGCAGCCCGCACCGCGAATGATTTTGCTGTTCTGCGCGAACGGTTGCCGCACACCGTTTCCCTTGAGGACATTTCCGAAACAACGGCCAAAATTGACCTTCAGGGGCCAAAATCCATACACGCGCTGGAAAACGCGCTCAAGGAAAATTTTCACGATCTCCCCTACTTCGCGTTTCGTAAAACCACGTTCAACGTAGCGCCCCTGCTTGTCAGCCGCACAGGCTACACGGGCGAACTCGGTGTGGAGCTATACTGCGCCGCGCACAACGCCCTGCCACTCTGGGAAACCCTGCTCGCCGACAGCCGTGTCAAACCCGGCGGTCTTGGGGCGCGTGATACACTGCGCCTGGAAGCGGGGCTGCCGCTCTACGGGCACGAGCTGGACGAAACCCACAATCCGACCGAGGCCGGCATGGAACGCATGTTGACAAGCGAAGCCGACTATGTGGGCAGAGAGGGCGCGCGCACGCTACGCGAGTGTCTTGTTCCGCTACGCGTTGAAGGACGGCGCGCCGCGCGCAACGGCGATATTGTCGCCCTGCAAAACGGCGCCGGAGTGGGACGGGTCACCAGCGGTTCGTTTGCGCCCTCTTGCGACTGCGTGATCGCCCTTGCCTGGGTAAAGGCAACCCACGCTTCGGAACAAAATTTTATCATTCGCGCGGCCCGCAACAAGTTGCAGGCCAGGCGCACGGACATTCCCTTTTACAAAGACGGCACAGCCCGCGCAAAACTTACGTAAGGAGGCGCTCCCCATGCCCATCAATCCTGCGGAACTTCTCTACAGCGACACTCACGAATGGCTCAGAGTGGAAGGTCAGGAAGCCGTTGTCGGCATCACCCGCTTTGCCCAGGACGCGCTCGGCGACATCACATACGTTGAACTTCCGGACATCGGCAGCGCGTTTCAGGCCGGACAGACCTTTGGCTCCGTAGAATCGGTCAAGGCCGCAAGCGACCTTGTGGCGCCGGCCGACGGGACGGTGACAGCCGTAAACACAGCCCTTGAAGACGCGCCAGAACTTTTGAATACCTCACCCTACGGCAAGGGCTGGATAGCGCGCATTGAACTGACCGCCAAACCCGATACACTGATGGACGCCGCAGGGTATGACGTATTCTGCGCTACAGAAAAATAAAAAGGAAGCCTCATGCCCTATATTCCTCACACACCCCAGGAACTGCGGGAAATGCTTGATGTTGTGGGCGTACGCGGCACAGACGATCTTTTTGCAGATATCGCCATGCTTCCAAAACACTTCAATCTGCCCAAGGGGCAAAGCGAAGCGGAAGTCTGCGCCCTGTTTGAGATGCTTGCGGCAAAAAATCGCACGGACGCTGTTTCCTTTCTGGGCGCGGGTTTTTATGCCCACGACATTCCCAAGGCTGTGGACGCGC
Source organism: Candidatus Desulfovibrio kirbyi (assembly GCA_013374015.1). Taxonomy (GTDB): domain Bacteria; phylum Desulfobacterota; class Desulfovibrionia; order Desulfovibrionales; family Desulfovibrionaceae; genus Desulfovibrio; species Desulfovibrio kirbyi. The sequence continues at coordinate 34,616 of BLLL01000002.1, read as the reverse complement.
TGGCCGGACGCTCAGAATTTTACACGGCGTACACTCCCTATCAGGCGGAATGCTCTCAGGGCACCCTGCAGGCCATTTTTGAATTTCAGACGGCCATAAGTCGTCTGTTTGAAATGGACTGCGCCAATGCCTCTGTCTACGACGGCGGTTCCGCCATTTTTGAGGCGGCCATGACAGCTGCGCGCGTCACAAAAAAAAATACACTGGTGGTGGACGAAGCCGTCAACCCCTTTTGGCGGCGGATGCTGAACACCTATCTTGCCGGCCTTGACATTGACGTCAAAACAGTGCCGCAAACCAACGGCGCAAGCAATCTTGCGGCACTGTCCGCCGCCGTGGACAACGGCACGGCAGCCGTCATTGTCCAAAATCCCAATTTTTTCGGCGTGCCGGCCGACTATACGGATGTCTTTGCCGCTGCCCGCGCCCACAGGGCGCTAGGCATTATCTCCGTCTACCCCATTATGCAGTCCGTGCTGAAAACACCGGGAGAAATGGGCGCGGACATTGCCGTTGCCGAAGGTCAAAGCCTTGGTCAGCCGCTCAATTTCGGCGGCCCCTGGCTTGGGCTTATGACATGCCGCAAAGAACATATTCGCCAGTTTCCCGGCCGTATTGTGGGACGCGCCGAAGACAGGGACGGGAAAACAGGCTATGTGTTGACGCTGCAGGCGCGCGAACAGCATATCCGCCGCGCCAAAGCCACGTCCAATATCTGCTCGAATCAGGCGCTCTGTGCCCTGCGCGCCCTGATATATCTCTGTCTGCTCGGCCCTCGCGGGCTGTGCCGCCTTGCGGAACACAATATGGACCTTGCCCGGTATGCTGTGGAACGCTTCACCTCCTTCAAACGTGTCGAACGACTCAACACCCTGCCCTTTGCCGCGGAAGTCGCCCTGCGCCTGCCCCTGCCGGCGGAAAAATTTGTTGCCGCGCTTAAAGGCTGCGTACCGGGGTACCCTGTAGCCCGCCACTACGCGGGCATGAACAATGTGTTGCTGCTTTCGTGCACGGAAGTCAACAGCCGCGCCCAGATTGACAGTATGATTGAAGCGACGGGAGGGCTGCTGTGAACACCATCTTTGCCAAATCAGCCCCGGGACGCTGTGCCGCTGTGATCGAATCACAGGCACCCACCGCTTCAGCCATGCTGCCGGCGACCCTCTTGCGCGCCCGCCCACCGCGTCTTCCCGAATGCTCGGAACTGGACATTGTGCGCCACTTCACCAATCTCTCAAAACAAAACTTCAATGTGGACGCCAATTTTTACCCGCTTGGCTCCTGTACCATGAAGTACAATCCAAAATTTACGGAATATGTTGCCGCTCTGCCCGGCTTTACCCAGCTACACCCGTTGCTAGCCCAACTTGGAGACGCCGGTCGCGCCCAAGGCGCGCTACGCTGTCTTTACGAAACAGAGCGTCTGCTGTGCGAAATCACCGGCATGGAAGCATTCAGCCTGCAACCCATGGCCGGGGCAAATGGCGAATTTGCGGGCATAAGCCTGATAGCGGCTTACCACAAGGCAAAAGGACGCTCCAGGCGCGTTCTGATCATCCCGGATTCGGCCCACGGAACCAACCCGGCCTCAGCGGCGCTTGCGGGCTTTGACATCGTCAATATTGAATCGCGTGACGGCATGGTGGACCCGCAGGCGCTGGCGGACGCCATTGCCGCGCACAATGACAATGTGGCGGGTTTGATGATGACCTGCCCGAACACCCTTGGCCTGATGGAAACGCATTTGCCCGCGATTGTGCGGCAACTGCACGACATTGACGCCCTGCTCTACTACGACGGCGCGAACATGAACGCCATTCTGGGAAAAATGCGCGTGGGCGATGCCGGATTTGACGTAGTGCACCTAAATCCGCACAAAACCTTCGGCACGCCGCACGGCGGCGGCGGCCCCGGCTCAGGCCCTGTCGGCGTAAACGCGCGCCTTATGCCATTTTTGCCCGTGCCGCGTGTGGAAAAACAACCGGACGGCAACTACCGACTCAACGACGCTTTGCCGCAGTCCATCGGACATATCGCTCCTTTTTACGGCAACTTCGGCGTAACCGTCAAAGCTCTGGCCTACATTCTGCGTCTGGGCGGCGAAGGGCTGGAACGTGTTGCCGAATACGCGGTACTGAATGCCAACTATCTGAAAAAACGTCTTGAAGATGTGCTGGACATCCCTTTCAGCAGGCTGTGCGCACACGAATTTGTGGCGTCCGCGCCCGAGGGTATGCACGCTCTTGACATTGCCAAGGCCCTGCTTGATCGCGGCTTTCACGCGCCTACCATCTATTTTCCGCTAATTGTCAAAGAATGCCTTATGACCGAACCCACAGAAACAGAGAGCAAGGAAACGCTGGATGCCTATGTGGAAGCATTGCGCGATATTGTCTCCCGTGGCAGGGACAATCCCCACGCGCTTGCCGAAACGCCGACCACACTGCCCGCGCGGCGTTTTGACGAAACAGCTGCGGCACGGCGCATACGGCTGACTGAGGATATGGTGTAAATACACTCCGTTAAAGGCAAGAAACCGCGCGACCTGAAGAGCTACCCAACAGCCCTGAGCGCGTATGTTTTTACAAATGTGATCGCCGCTTCACGGTCAGGTATTTTGCCGGCAATCTGCGCTTGCAGCAGGGCTTCGCGGATGACGCCGACAAGCGGGCCGGGGCTGAGTTGCGTTTCCTGCATGATCTCATTGCCGTTCAGGAGAGGCTCAAGCATCTGCTCAGGAGTTTCCGCCCTGCCCAGATACTTCAGATTGTGATTAAAGGAGGTGTAACTACCGTTGCCGGCGCGCAAATCCGCGCGCGTCATGGCGATCAGCCTGGGATATTCGTCCAGTCCCTTGAAGCGGCGAAGCCCGCGATCCGTCAGCATAAAATGAAACCGCATATGGTTGTTGACCAGATGACAGATCAGATCAATGTCTTCCGGAGCAAAATGCAGCCGCCGCAGTATCTTGCGCGTAACCTTCGCGCCCACGCGGTGATGCTGATAATAATTCCACTGCCCGTTAAAAAATTCACCGGTAAACAGCTTGCCCACATCGTGAAACAACATGGCCATTGTGCCCAGCCAGTCATAGTGAAAATCTTCTTCCGGGTAGTAACGCACGCAGTTCAGCGTATGCGCAAAAACGGTTTCCTCCTCGCTCCCGTCATGGCGCCGCTGACATATGCAGGAAAGCGCGGCCACTTCCGGAACAAGCCCCTGAAGAATGTGCACGTCGTGCAGCAGGCGGACAAAACGGTAGACGGATTCCGCGGTTACCTGCCGCCATTCATTCATAATGTCTGTGGCGGAAACATACTCAAGCACCCGTGTCGAAGCGCGCACAATGGCAAGTCGTGTATTGGGAGCAAGGGGAAGATCAAAATTGGCAGCGAACCGCAATGCCCTGACAGCCAAAAGATAATTGTGGTGTAGCGTTTCGTCCGGCAGCCCGGCAAGCTGGACGATTCCCGTTTTGAAGTCCTCAAAGCCGGCATAGACGTTGGCGTCCGGCGTTGGACTGCCAAAACCGGTGATATGCAGCTGCAAACGCCTGGCCGGATCCATGCGCTGCGCCATACCGGGCGTTATGCGCAGCAACAACAGCTCCGGATGCGGGGCTTCAGCAGTTTCCAGAGGATAGAAACAAAAACGAATGCCGTTTTCCTCAAGTTCCGCCAGAGCCTGCGTTTCAGTGTCCGCCCGCGCCTTGGGGAACAGCTTGATCAGCGTGTCCACATTCGACTCGCAGGCAATATCCACATCAGGACTCTGGGCTTTGAGCAGCAGTTGTTCTTGCAACGGCGCGTTGATCACATAGGCATCGTAGCCGTTGCGCAACAGCGTCTTGCAAATCGTGATGGCCTCTTTGATCGCTTGTTGCATGCGTAGCGCTCCTTGCACATTTTTTTCACTATATACTCTGAACGGGGTTTGGAGCAAGTGAAAACGTCCCGCCGCCAAGTAGGGCACTATCAACTCTTCCGAATCAGACAAATCGAAGATTTCCGTTTGTTTTCCGCGAGGGCTTCTAATCCCTAGGGGCAATTATCGCTTTAAGAAAAATCGACGTTAGTTATGGATACTTCCTAAACAAAGCTTATCGCAAACCGTCAAGCACCGTTCTTGCGGAAACCGATGCCAGCACGCGCCCGTCCACAATGACGGCGGGCAACGCGCTGACATTGTAGTACACGCTGATCTGCATGGCCTGATACATATTCACGTTGCCAGCGTCATAAAACTGCCGTGACAGGTCAGCCTCGTCGTACAGGGGCACAGGCGGACGCAACTTTTTCAGGTATTCGTAATGGATAGGATAGTCTGACGCATGTACTGTGGCGTCGTATTCGTTTCTGAAGGGTGCAGCGCTGCCGCGCGCACGCTTTTGTCCCGCCTTGACCGCGTTCCAGCGGGACAGGGCATGGCTCAAAAAGGGCATTGCCTGCCCTTGCCGCGAATACGTGAGCCAGATGGCCAACCCCATAAGATCTGTGCCATAAATTTCCCTGTTTTTGCCAAAAATCACAATCTTTGCCTGCGCGGGCGTCAGAGAATGGCCAGCCTCAACCACGGCCTGCCACACCGCCTCGCTCTGCGGCGACGCAAAGTCAAGTAGAACCAGAATTTCATGAGGAGCTTTCGGATCGCCAAAGACAACAGGGTACAGTTCCTGACGCCAGTGCGTCCTGTGGGTGGCTTCTTTTTCAATACGTTGCACGCTGGCGCCCATTTGTTGCAACATCTGCGCTCCGGCGACCGAATGTCCCCGCACATTGGGGAGACGCTCGCGCATATAAGGATTAAAAGCATTGGCTCCTTTGCCCGCCACCGTGGAATATGCAGGCGCGGCGCTCGCTCCGACATTCTCCTTTCCCATCGGCTGACCGGCATTGGACGCGCCACAGCCTGTCAAACATCCTGCCAAACACACTCCAACTATCGCAGTTTGCAACAAATGACACCGCATACGCCACCTCATATAAAAATGTTTTTCAATCAATAGTAAAACAACAGACAGGCGTCCAGCAACCTGTCACGGCTTTCATAATCGCCTGAAGAAACGAAACGGCGTTCCTCTGAATTTTCTGAATTTTCGGAGTAGACAGGCGGCGTTCCCATTTAGTAAAGAAACCTGATGAACACTGTCACCACATTTTTGAACGCCACCCCTTGGCTGCGCCTGACCGTCGACATCGCTGGCATCATTATTCCCTTGTCCGCCCTGCTGGCTTTTGCCGGCACAGGGTTTCTGTCAGCCGCGGCAAAACTGCTCTTTCTCAGAACAGGACGCGCGGCCTATGACAAATGCGCAAAACAGCTCGCATGCCTGGGACTTGTTCTGGGCTGGCTTCTGCTGACAGGCGGGCGCGTCTGGCTCTCTCTCACGCTGGATGCCCCGGGCGCTCTTCCCCCGCAGACAATCGTTACTGAAGCGTGCTGGATTTTTCTGGGCGCGGGCGTACTGTTCATCAGTTTCTCGTATGCGCTGTGGAAATTTCTTGCAGCATACCCTGTTGCCCATGCGCTCATAAGCCTGCTGGGGGCGCTGCAGGGATTGGCCGCCCTGCTGACGGCGCTTGCCGCCGCACGTTGCCTGACAGCTCTCACGGATTCGGGCGCAAGCTCCTATGCGCCGGATATCCTTTTTTTACCGGACTGGCGCTCGCCTTTCTGGAACGCGCTGTCCTATACGCCCTTGCTTATGCTCGCCATGTCGGGCGCATCCGGCGCGCTGTGGCTTCTGTGCCGTCGCAGATACGAGGATTTTGGCCGGGACTACTACACCGCCATGATCCTCTGGTGCGCCGCATGGGCGCGTAATACCTGGGCAGCGCTGTGGATCGTCCTGCTCATTTCCAGTGCTGTCCTGATATATCAGCAGCCAAACGGATTCAGCGCCGGTAACGCTGTGGAGCAGACAGTGCGGCTGCTGTTGTGGCTGTTGCCAGCCCTCATCTGGACAATCGTGTGCCGAGCCAAAACGCCTCTGCGGCACAAATTTGCGCTTGTCACAGCGTTTCTTGTCGCTGTGGTTTTTACCCTGCCCTACTATCTGGACATTACCGACCTGACGATGGACTATTTTTCTGTTGGCGCGCACGCCACACAATCCCCATAGCGCGGCATACGGACGCCTCCTGGACATGCCGCAAACAGTGCGCCGCGCGTTTATCGCCTCAGGGAGGGTGCAGGGTGTGGGATTTCGTCCCTTTGTGTACCGGCTGGCACGCGATTCCGGCCTTACGGGATCGGTACGCAATACCTCGGACGGCGTGCGAATGGAAGTACAGGGCGCTGTGCGATCTGTTGAATGTTTTGCCCGGCGTCTACAGTGGGATCTGCCGCCACTGGCGCGGTTAACGGCGCTCACGGAACATAGTCTTGATACCGTCCCGCACGAATCAGACTTTGTGATATTGACAAGCCTCGCCCGGGCCGGCCACACTGTGCTTGTCAGCCCGGATATCGGGCTTTGCGAAAACTGCCTTGCCGACGTGCGCGATCCCGCAAACCGACGTTTCGCCTATCCGTTCACCAACTGCACAAACTGCGGCCCGCGCTTTACCATCACACGCGCCATCCCCTATGACCGCGCAAACACCACCATGGAGTGCTTTCCCCTGTGCCCGGACTGCGCCGCCGAATACAATAACCCGGATGACAGGCGATTCCACGCGCAACCCATTGCCTGTCCCGTCTGCGGGCCACGCGTATGGTTTGTGGACACCTGCGCGAAAACGCCCCTTTCTGTGGAGGACAACCAGTCTGACGCTCTGGCGCGTGCCGCGACCGCGCTGTGTTCCGGGCATATTCTCGCAGTCAGGGGTTTGGGCGGATTCCAACTGGCGTGCGACGCCTATGATACAGCGGCGATTGGCCGCCTCAGGCAACGCAAAGACCGGCCGCACAAACCCCTTGCCCTGATGACGCGCGATGTGGCCGCAGCCCGCACGATCTGCACCTTGACCCCGGAACACGAGGCTCTGCTGCAGTGCGCGGAAAAACCGATTGTGCTCTGTCCGCGTCTGCCACATGAGGCACAGGCGATTCCCCGGGAGATTGCCCCGGACACCGGTCGTATCGGACTTATGCTACCAACAACGCCGTTGCATGCCGCGCTTTTTGACCATCTGGCAAGACTGACCGAAACACCTCCGGCGCTTGTGATGACCTCAGCCAACGCCAAGGGCGAACCCCTCTGCCTCAGTAACCGTGAAGCACTGGCGCGTCTTGAAAATATCGCGGACGGATGGCTTTTGCACGACAGGGATATTCTCGCGCGGGCGGACGACAGCGTTCTGGCAGTGCGCCCTTCCGGCGCGCCGCTTTTTTTTCGGCGCGCGCGCGGCTATGTGCCCCGCCCGCTACCGCTACCGCACACCGCCCCCTGTGTGTTCGGTGCCGGCGCTGAATTCAAAAATACCTTTTGCCTTACACGCGGTCGCGACGCCTTTGTCAGCCAACACATCGGCGATATGGAAAATCCCGCCACGCTGGCCTGGTATGAGCAAGCCGCGCTGCATCTGGAAAATCTGCTGGAAGTATGCCCCCAGGCCTTTGTGTGTGACGCGCATCCGAATTTTTCCGCCGGCCTGTATGCGCGGGAACGCGCCGCGCGCGCCGGCGCGCCCGTGTGGAATCTCCAGCACCATGCGGCACACGCCGCTTCTGTCCTAGCTGAAAATGCCTGCCTCATGCCGGCGTTGGCGCTTTGTCTGGACGGCACAGGCTTTGGATTGGACTCTACGGTATGGGGCGGAGAACTGCTTTTCATGGATTTGAACGCCGCGCGCTGGCATCGCATGGGACGCCTCGCGCCCTTTGCCCTACCCGGCGGAGACAGCGCGGCGCACGAACCGTGGCGGTGCGCCCTTGCCCTGCAAAAACGCGCCGGGGCAGCCAATGACGGTTTCCCCCCATCTCCCGATGCCCCGTCTCTGGAAGCGATCCGCATCGTGCGGGAAATGCTGAAAAAAAATCTACACAGCCCACAAACTTCAAGCTGCGGACGCCTGTTTGACGCGGTGTCCGCTCAGTTGGGGCTGTGCTTCGCAACAACCTATGAAGGGCAAGCCGCTGTCTGTCTGGAAGAAGCAGCGGATGCGAGCGTAGTGCGCCATGCCGTGGTTCAGCCCGTCGCCGTTGCGGAACGGGAAGGCTTGCTTGAACTTGACAGCGCGGACCTGTTCGCGCATGTGCTTGAAGCGCAGAAACGTGGGACGCCGCCGGCAGTCACTGCAGCCCGTTTTCACGTAAATCTGGCTCACGGGCTTGCCGCTCTGACAGCACAAGCCGCCAGTACCGCCGGCACACGCCTTGTGGGACTTTCCGGCGGCGTCATGCACAACGCCGTACTCGGCGCATTGCTGTCAAAATTTTTGACGAAACAAGGGCTTACTCCGCTTTTTCATCATAAGCTGCCCCCGGGCGACGGAGGCATCTCGTTTGGTCAGGCCGTCTGGGGAGGCCGATTACTCTCAACATAAAAAATCTGTCTGTAAATAAACAGGTTGCGGACAAATTCTAAATTGACCACGCCGCCCACTTTAGGGCATACTGTCCACCGAATTTGATTTTGACACGTTTCCAGATTTCCAAGTAAGGGGAATCCCATGCTCTTTATCAATGGTCCTGGACTCTATGTCCTGTTCGAAGATATGGAAGAAAACTTTAGCTGAAGTGTACAGGTGGAAGGGTCGTCCTCTGTTTGGCAAACGGGCGAGTGGATTTTTGAAACGTGTGATCAGGACGCTTGGGTTATTCCGATCACACAGGACCCTTCCACCTGTAGTCAAAATCCATAATACACTATTCATTGTAAACAGGAGGTAAGACATGCTTAGATTATTTACATTCGCACTTTTTTTGGGACTCGTTGGATGCTCTCCACTTCACCAACCTACGACAGAGGAGTTATACGATGCAAAACAAACACAACTGGAATATCCAACAAACTACCAGCAAGCAGTTAAAGACTACTGGAGGCCACGACTGGTCGATCCTACTGCGCCATTGTTTGAATTCTATGGTGAACCACGAAAAGGATATGCACGAGGCGGAATCCTTTCTAAACGAGATATCCGGTTCGGTTGGGTTGTTTCCTACAGTATAAATTCCAAGAATCGTATGGGTGGATATGTAGGATCAAAATTGCGGCGAGCATTGATTAAAGATAATGTCGTTGTTACTGACTGGCCGGATACTACCTACAGTGCGATGCCAGGCAACGAACAAAATATCGAATATTTGGACTAATTTAAAAGCCCTATCGTAGTTTTTCGGTAGGGCTTTTTTTGTCCAAACTACCGCGTACGAATATGTGCGAGATTTGCGTTTTGTCGTGTTTTTATATGCAGCATGGTATAATGTGTGTGTTTACTATAAAAACACGAGAGAATACGATTGTCCCACAGAAAATAGGGGATAAAACTACGGCAAGGATGCAGGATAGGGATTACTTTTAATATATCCAAAAAAAGTTGTTTTATTCCTTAACATAGAGCAGGAAACACTGCCCCGTGAGACCATTGAAGCGCTGCAACTACGCCGTCTGCGCAGCGTTTGCGAACGCGTTTACGCCAATGTGCCCTTTTACCGCAAGCGTTTTGACGAGATGGGGCTCAATCCCACACACATAAAAACGCTTGCCGATGTCACGCTTTTGCCCTTCACGGAAAAACAGGACCTGCGCAATCACTATCCTTACGGTCTGCTTGCCGTCCCAAAGGACAACATCGTGCGCCTGCACGCCTCCAGCGGCACAACGGGCAAGGCCGTGGTGATGGGCTATACCGCCCGCGATCTGGAAAACTGGTCTGAAATGGCGGCTCGCAGCCTTGCCGCGGCAGGGGTAACACGTTCGGATATTGTGCATGTGGCTTACGGCTACGGGCTTTTTACCGGCGGACTGGGCGCCCAAGGCGGCGCGGAATATATGGGGGCCACCGTTGTGCCGGCTTCAGGCGGGGCAAGCAAACGCCAAGCCCATCTCATACGCGATTTTGGGGCCACTGTGCTCTGCTGCACGCCAACCTACGCCCTGCACCTGTGGGAGGCGGGAATGGAAGTAGGCATCAACTTTCGCGACCTGCCGCTGCGTATCGGCGTGTTCGGCGCCGAGCCGTGGTCCGAGGAAATGCGCCGCGACATGGAAGACAAAATGGACATCAACGCCATGAATATTTATGGCCTTTCCGAAATCATGGGGCCTGGTGTGGCAATGGAGTGCGTGGGATCAAAATGCGGCATGCACGTGTGGGAAGACCATTTTCTGCCGGAGATCATTGACCCTGCCACCGGGGAGCAGATGCCTGACGGCGAGACAGGCGAACTTGTGCTGACAACGCTGACAAAGGAAGGGGTTCCACTCATACGCTACCGCACGCGGGATTTGACAAGCATTGACGTTACGCCCTGTGTGTGCGGACGCACGCACACGCGCATTGCCCGTTTGCGCGGACGCACGGACGATATGCTGATTATCCGCGGCGTGAACGTGTTCCCGCAGCAGATAGAAAGCCTGCTCATGGAAAGCGAGGGGTTAACGCCAAACTATCAGATCATTGTTGACCGCGCCAACAATATGGACACGCTGGAAGTGCGCGTTGAAGTAAGCGACACGCTCTTTGCCGACGAAATCCGCAAACTGCAGCTCCTGGAAACCCGCCTGCAAAAGAACATCAAGGAATTTTTGGGTATTTCCACAAAGGTGCGCCTGATGGAGCCGCACTCCATAGCCCGCTCGGAGGGCAAGGCAAAACGCATTGTGGACAACCGCGCGCTTGACTAAGCGCACAGACAAACGCAGCTATGTCCCAATCGCAGGGCAATCGAATGAATCAAACGGCCTCAGCGGCCAAGGCTGAGGCTAAAAATTCGTCATCCCACCCAGCGTGGTTACGCCTGACGCGTATACTTTTCTTTCCAGACAAAATTTCAACATATTATGTAGGTGAAAATCTCTACAAAACTTCTGTATTGCCAAGTTGCTCATGTATGGATATAAGTGTGTATGTACGCATCACTGTTCTGTCGCGTGTTTTTGGTATGTCTGCCGGTGATTGCCGGTTTTCTGGTTATTTGTTCCTTTGCTGAAGCCTTGGCAGCGCCGGCATCCGGCAAAAAGTCCCCCTCCCCCCTTTACACAAAAGAACGTCCTGTTCTTAACCAGAACGCGCCGGACAATCCGTCAGGCACGCTTACCATGTCGGAAGCTGTACGGCGCGCGCTTCAATACAATCCTGGTTTGGGCGCTCAGGAATCACAAAGCCGTTCATCAGAAGAAGGACGCAAGGCGGCGCGCGGGAGTTTTGGGCCAAAACTGGGCATGAGCTACACCGCCACGCGGCAAGACCAGAACGTCACCCCCACGCCGACCACACCTGAACCAACCCGGCGTTTTGCCTACAACTGGGGCGTTGAGATTTCCCAAAGCATCTTCAAAGGCTTTGCCCTGCTGGCCACCTATCAAAAAGCCGCCTTGCAGGCAGACAGCGACAAGGCTGCCCTGTACAATGCGGAACTCGACATGACAAAGCAGGTGCAACACTTTTTTCTGGAATATCTGCGCGCTGAAGAAAATACCCGCAGTGAACGGGATTCGCTGGCGCGTCTACGTGACCAGCTCAAGATAACGCAGGCATTTTTTGATGTGGGCTTGCGTCCGCGACTTGATGTGCTGCAGGCGGAAGTGGACGTCAGTCAGGCGGAAAGTCTGCTGATACAGGCGGAAAACACGCGCGACACAAACCTTGCCATGCTCAATACCCTACTTGGCCTGCCTGCGACAACCAACACCGCCTACACGGGCAGACTCGCCTATATTCCCTTCAGTCTCACGCTGGAACAATGCCTGGAAACAGCCTACCGTAATAGAGCTGACCTGTATATCGCCGCAAAATCAGTGGAAATCGCCTCAAAGGATCAGAGCAAGGCGCAGAGCGGGTATTATCCACAGGTAGACGCCTACTACAATGTTACCCAATCAGGCAACACAGCGGATCTGCAACACAGCGGAGAATTTGGTTCGCGTACGGCCACAGGGGAAATCGGCCTACGCGCCACATGGGACATTTTTCAATGGGGCACCACGTTTTACGCGGACAGGCAAGCGGGCTGGCTTGTGACGAAGATGCGCCATGAAGAGGAAAATCTGAAGCTCACCGTGGGCTACGATGTCAAGTCAAAACTTTTGTCCGTGCGGGAAGCGGAAAAACGCATCGCGGTTGCGGACAAAGGACTGGAACAGGCAATGGAAGCCTACAAAGTTGCTTTGGCACGCTATCAGGAACAGGCGGGTACCAACTTTGACGTGCTGGACGCATCTTCAAAACTGACAGCTGCCCAAGCCTCGCTGATCAGCGCAAAGGCGGACTACCTGAGCGCGCTGTCACAAATTTATACCGCTATGGGTGAATTTCGCCCTGACCTGAAATAACGCATGACGAAAACGCTCACCATCACCCCTCTGGGCGGCCTTGGCGAAATTGGTCTCAACTGCCAGTTATGGGAAACAGCCGCGGGCGTTGTCATGGTGGACTGCGGGCTGATGTTCCCTGACGACGCGCACCTTGGCGTGGATGTTCTTATTCCGCATTTCGGCGCCATCAGCGGCATCAAAGACAAACTACTCGGCATTGTCCTTACCCACGGGCACGAAGACCACATCGGCGCGCTGCCATGGCTTGTGCCGGAGCTGAAAGGCGCTCGGATCTACAGCTCCGGGCTGACTCTGGCGCTTGTCAAACATAAGCTGTGCGAACATGAAATTCTGGACTGGGTGGAGCTTTGCCCTGTCAATGCGGGCACAGTATTGCCCTTGGGAGATTTGACGTTTCATTTTTTTCCGGTCTGTCATTCCATCCCTGAAGGTTTTGGCCTGGGCGTGGAAACGCCTGTGGGACGCATTGTCCACAGCGGCGATTTCAAAATTGATCCGAATCCGCTGGACGGCACGGGCACAAACATGCGCATCTTTGAGGAATTTGCAGGCCCCGGCGGCGCGCGCCTTTTGCTGTCCGATTCAACAAATGTCATGCGCGAGGGACATTCGCTCGGCGAACGTGAAGTCAAAAATTCGCTGGCAAAAATTTTTGATTCGGCTGAAGGGCGCATTGTCATAACGCTCTTTTCCAGCCATATTCAACGTATTCAGGAGGTTTTTGACTTGGCCGAAGCACGCGGGCGCGCCGTGGTAGTCAGCGGCAAATCACTGGTCAACACTATTGATATGGCGCGTGAACTCGGCTTTATCACCACCCCGTCCTCCTTTCACAACGCTCACTATGACGTGCCCGATCTTCCGGACAACCGCCTTGTGCTTATGGTCACCGGCGCGCAGGGGGAGCCGTTCTCCGCTCTTTCCCGCATGGCGCTTGGGGGTCACCGAAAACTTGCCATCCACAAGGGCGACTCCATCATCATGAGTTCCCGGATGATCCCCGGCAATGCAAAGGCCGTTTCCCGCCTGATCAATGCAATGTACCGGCTGGGTGCGGAAGTTTTTTATGAAAGCGTTCACACTATTCATGCATCCGGACACGCGCACAGTGAGGAACTGCGCGACATGCTGCGGGCGGTGCGCCCTGAATATTTTGTCCCCATACACGGGGAATATCAGCATCTGGTGAAACACGGGCGTCTGGCGCGGGAATGCGGCGTTGACAAATCCAAAATTTTGCTGCTCGAGAATGGCCATCCGCTCACGCTGCTGCCCCATTCTTTTTGTCTCGAAAATCTGGTGCCCGTGGAGTACACGCTGGTGGACGGCAAGGGCGTGGGCGATGTGGGTTTTTCCGTATTAAAGGAAAGGCGCCTTCTGGGCGACGAGGGTATGGTCATTGTGGTGCTGGTTGTTGATGCAAAAACAGGCAACGTCCTGTACGGGCCTGAAATAATCTCCAAAGGCTTTGTGTTTGAACAGCGTTACAGCCACCTGCTGGACGATGCAAAATGCCTTGTCCTTGACGCGATGGAATCAAATCAGTGCGCGGCCCGCGTGCAGGAAAATATCCGATTTTCCCTGCGGCGCTTTTTCAGGCACATTCTGGAACGCGATCCGCTGGTGATTGCCGTTGTGTGCGAGGTATGAGGGTGTAATGACTGGAACGCTGATAGGAAAAACAGACAACCATAAAAAACTGACGGCTTTTTTGCGAACGTGTTCCGCTGATGATCTCGCGCAATTGCGCCGCAGTCTGTTGCGTCATGATTCAGCGTCACTGTTGCGCAATAACGACAGGCTCAGCCGCCAGGAACTGCTGGCGGCTGAAAGTTATTTTTGGAAACGCGCGGCAGGCGCCTGCGGCCTGCGGGAACGCCTGCCGCGTTTGCGTATCTGGTTGATCTTTATGTTATTGCGTTACGGCGGACTGCGCCTTGCAGAAATTTTTGCCCTGCGTTTGGAAGATATGCATTTCAAAGCAGGCTATGTTTCCGTTGCGGGCGCTTTTGCGCGAGAAGTACCGTTTTCGCTTGCGGTGAGTCGCCGGTTACGCCAAGTGCTGGACAATCCTGAAGCCTTTCCCGCCGCCGGAGAACCGACGCGTTGCGACGCAAGCTATGTGCGGCGCAGCCTTTTGCAATGCGGCGCAGCATGCGGCATGTCAAAAGGCGTTTTGAACGCGCGCGCATTGCGGCACAGCCGCGCTGTGGAACTGGGCAGGCAGGGGCTGCCCCTGCCTGTTGTGGATATTTTTCTGGGGCGGCGCGCGGCTGTGGGGATCAAGAGCGTTGTGCGGTGCGACCCGCTGGAAGCTGAAAAGCTGCTGCGTGAACAACTGCAAAAGGAGTTCGCTGTGGAAACAAGCGCGCGAAATGTCTTTCAGGGCAGAATCTCCGCCCTGCGCCAATCAGGCCTGCTGGTTGAAGTGGTGTTGGTCACAGCCGGCGGATTGCGCATTACCGCCATCATTACCGACGAAAGTTACCGCACACTATCGCTGAGTGAGGGGATGCTGGTAAACGCGAGCGTCAAAGCGCCTTGGGTTATGCTGCAGGCAGGCGCTCAGTATGATGAAGAAACAAAAACATCTGCGGAAAATTATTTTTTAGGCAGTGTGGAGCGGGTGCGCGAAGACGGTATGGTGGCTGAGGTGCTTGTCGCCCTGCCGGAAGGCAGCCGGATTTGCGCGCTGCAAAACAAACAGAGGAACGCTCCATTACGCGCGGGCGACAAGGTGACGGTCATGTTCAAAGCGTTTTCCGTTATTGTACATCTGGAGTGACGGGACAGGACGAGGAATTCACCACAACAAGCGTAGTGAATGCTCACCACCGGCCTGTTCTACCCGTGGGTTGTTGAAAAGCAACGGTAGGGTAACGGAGATGCACTTACGCCAGAATTTCATCTTCTAGAATTCCACAATCTTTGAACCGCCTGAGAATGAGTAGTATCTTGCTTTGGCATCCTTCAGATACAACACCTGCGTGTTGCCGTCATCCGCTGAATACATTTTTTTCAAGTCGGGGTAGGAATCCAACATAAATTGCTTCGCCTCCCGTCTGTCGTCGTTTACCACAACGGCCTGAACGAGAATCCAATTCCCTTTTCCGTCATAAGCGCAAATCTCAATTTTCGGATTCCGCGCCATCTGTTTGAAAACGTCCTTTGATTTTCCGGTCTGGATATAGAGTTTGCTTTCAAAAATCGCCACAGTGCCGAAAGGACGCACTCTAGGCTGATCGCCATCAACGGTGGCAAGGAAATAGTGTCCGCAGCTTTTAATGAATTCATAAACTTCCTGCATTACTAGCCTCGCTTTTCTGACCTTTGTGTTCTGCTGCAAAGGCGTTGCCGCCCATAGGCATTAACGCCGTCAGTATGAGCATGGCAAGAACCATTGGCGCTGTTTTCATAGATCAATATCCTCCATTCATCGTTATCTTGATTTTACCCTTCATTTCTTTAGAAGGCAAGCCCAATCTCCCTGTTCGACAGACGTGGAGTATGCCAATTGAAAAATAAAGCCAACTTATCAAAGGGCATGACGGGAATGCACGACGTTAAGGCATCGGAGGCCTTCACCGGCGGCTTTGAAAACGGCATGCCCCCGTACAAATACCTTGAAACGTCTCTCCATTAAGATATACTTCATCATGCAGAGAGCAGCTTAAACCACCTGAATCCGGAGATCCCATGTTTGCCGCCTTGTTGCCGAAATCCGCGCCTTTCTTCGACATGCTGCAACAACAGAACACACTTTTGCGCCGCATGGCGGCTCTGCTTGCCGAAATGATGGAAAATATCGCCGAAAAAAACCGCACTCACGAGGAAATAGCGCTGCTGGAAGACGATGCTGACCATCTGCACACGCAGATAATCCGCTCCCTTTCCCAAACCTTTATCACGCCCATTGACCGTGAAGATATCCTGCGCATCAATCAGGAGCAGGAAGAAGCCATGGACTGTGTGCACAGGCTGAGCACACGCCTGCATATTTTTGAATTTTCACGCACGCATTTTCCGGCCCTGCAACTGGTGCGCACCATACATGCTATGCTCGAACTGACCATGCTGATGATTGAAGGCCTAGCAAAACATCGCGACTGCCACAAAACACGCGCATTTCGCGCCCTGCGCGGCGAATGCGACATGCTCCTTGTGACAGGCCTTGCGGAGCTTATGGACGAACAGCAGGAAATTACGCCCGCCCTGCTCATGCAGATTCTGAAATGGAGCCAAACTTACGACCGCATCAGCATACTGCTCGAACGCGTCAACAGTCTGGCGGAAACCATTGAGGAAGCGGTGCTGAAAAATGTTTGAAATTCCCCTGCTCCTTATTGTTATCGTACTGACAGCGTTGGTTTTTGATTTCACAAACGGGGCGCACGACTGCGCCAACGCCATCGCAACCGTTATTTCCACAAAGGTTGTAAGCCCGCGTTTCGCGGTAGGTGTGGCTGCTCTGCTCAATCTGATGGGGGCGCTGCTCGGTACTGAAGTGGCAAAAACCCTTGGGGGTGGAATCGTGCAATACCAGACAGTTGCGGGCAGCCATTTCTTGGTGTTAGCCGCCTTGATAGGAGCTATCGCCTGGAACTGTATCACTTGGCACTTCGGTATCCCCTCATCCTCCTCCCACGCGTTGATCGGCGGTATTATCGGCGCAGCCGTGAGTGAAGCTGGGGCAACCGTGCTCAACGCGCGCGGCATTGTGGAAAACGTGCTGATTCCGCTCATTGTCTCGCCACTTGCCGGCTATGCGATGGGCTTCGCGCTCATGTGGGTTGTGTATTGGTTGTGCGCGCGCATGCACCGCAAAAAAGTCACTACCGTATTCCGCCGCCTGCAACTGTTTTCCGCCGCTTTCATGGCTACCAGTCACGGCATGAATGACGCGCAAAAGACAATGGGCATTGTGACGCTGGCTCTAATGATTTTTGGAATACAGGCAAGCGTGGAAGTGCCGCTTTGGGTCAAACTTGTCTGCGCGGCCACAATGGCGCTCGGCACTGCCGTCGGCGGATGGAAAATTGTAAAAACCATGGGCAGCCGCATATTCAAACTGGAGCCGCAGCACGCCTTTACTGTCGACATTTCCGCGGCGCTTGTGATCACAGGCGCCTCTCTTGCGGGCGCGCCGATAAGCACAACACACACTATTTCCTCCACCATTTTCGGCGTCGGCTCAACAAAACGTCTTTCGGCCGTGCGCTGGAAAGTGGCAAACAACCTGCTGACCGCTTGGGTGCTTACCCTGCCGGCAGCCGCAACTATCAGTTTCATCGCCAACTGCCTCCTGCTGGCGTTTTGCGGATAAACAAAGAGCAATAACAATGACCGATACCCAAAAAAATGAAGATACCCGGCAATTCGGCGCGCGAGGCGCAAACATGGACGTGCGCGCTCCATACCGGAGCAGACCTAGATATTGACAGTCGCGAAAAAACGTAAAAACAGCCCTTATCCTGTTGTTTTCAGAGCCAGTTCCGCCATCGCGTTCACACAGGCCGCCGCTACCGCCGATCCCCCCTTGCGGCCCAGCAATGTGAAATGCGGCCAGTTGCTTTGGCTGAGCAACAACTTGGACTGCGCCCTGTGTGTTTTGCACAGGGCAATCGCATGAAGAATCGCAATATATAATTTCGCGATGACGAGTGCCGAATCCGTAAAAAACATGGCTCTGCAAATTTTGTCACGATCAAGCATACCACTCATAATATGTTGAAATTTTGTCTGGAAAAAAAAGTATACGCGTCAGGCGCAAACGCGCTGGGTGGGATGACGAATTTTTAGCCTCAGCCTTGGCCGCTGAGGCCGTTTGATTTATTCGATTGCCCTACAAAATGCGGCGTTTAGTCTTGACGCGTCGGCAACTCCGTGCTACATAGATAAAAATGGAGCGGCAATGTTTAAAGATTTTCTTAAACAGCAACAGAGCGGCCTGGAAGCGCTGTCCACAACCGGAATTATCGGGCTGCATCTGGTCAGCGGCCCTCTTGTGGGCTTTGGCATAGGCTACGGACTGGACGCTTGGCTTGACACAGACCCTTGGGGCAAACTGCTATTTTTTCTGATCGGCATTGTCGCCGGTTTTTTGAATGTGTACCGGGACACCCGGCAACTTGTGAAAAAAATGGACGCCGAAACGCTGCATAAAGGCACGCATGAAAACAAACCCGCCGATTGACGCTACGGACAACGCGCGCCGCAACCGCATTGCCCCCCTGTTCGCAGGAAGCGCCGCCCTGCGCGGCCTTGACGCATGGCTTTGCCGGCGCGGCATAACGCACCCGATGGTGATCCCTCTGGTGCGCAACGAACTATTGTTGATGTTTGTTTTTTTGCTGGCCGGCAGCGCGTTTCTGTCCCTGACTCCTTGGTTTTTCTGGTTTGGAGTGGGAATTGGCGTTATGGCGCTTGTTTTCTGGGGGCTTGCGCGTTTTTTTCTGCGCACGGGCTTTACGGGATATTCCACTGCCCTGCTGTTTTCCGTGCTATTGCGCTGGGTGGCAAGGCTTGCCCTTGTGGGGACGGTGGCGTACACTGCCCTGATTGTGTTCAAAGCGCCGCCGTCCGCCCTGCTGGGGGGACTAACGGCGGGGGTTGCCGGCGCCTTTGTCACCTTTGCCATGGTCAGGCAAAAGGTATAGCAGTATATCCAAATAAAGCGTATATTATCACAGGAGGCATGACTCATGGCAGGTGGTTTGCCGCATCCGGTTTTACTTTCCACGTTTTTGGGAATGGACGAGATCACCATCGGCGGGCGTGTGGTCGAATTCAAACATGTCTTTTATTCCTGGGTCTGCATGTCCGTCCTGTTTATAGCCGCCTGGATTCTCCGGCGACGCCTGACGCTTGTGCCAGGAGGCTTGCAAAACTTTTTTGAAGCCATCGTTGACACTATCGAAAATTTTGTCTGCGGCACAATGGGCAAGGAGGCGGGTACGATCTATACGCCCCTGCTCGCCGGCATGTTCATCTATATTTTTGCCATGAATCTCATGGGTCTGATCCCGGGTTTTGACGCGCCCACAGCCAATATCAACACCACTGCGTGCATGGCCGTCTTTGTCTTTGTCCTTTACAATATCATCGGGATGATTCACTGGGGAGGGCACTACATCCACCAGTTTACCGGCCCGTCCAAAGTGCTTATTCCGCTGATGCTGCCGCTGGAGATCGTTTCGCACTGCGCCCGCCCATTGTCGCTCTCTTTGCGTCTTTTCGGCAACATTCGCGGCGAAGAAATCGTTATGATTCTCTTTTTCATCATGGCGCCGATTTTGGGCACAATTCCGATCTACGCCCTTTTCCTGCTGGGCAAAACCATGCAGGCATTTGTGTTCTTTCTGTTGACCATGTTTTACATCAAAAGCGCTCTGGAAGGCCCGGAACACTAAAGCATTTTTTCAACCTATGTGGGGGAATGGTCGCACGCGACCCAACAATAAACAGTGCAAGGAGTTCTCACATGCGCAAACTTTTACTGACAGTTCTGAACACGGTAGCGTTGCTCGGCATTGCCTCTCTGGCCTTTGCCGCTGACACCGCCCAACTTGAGTCCGCCTCTCTGGGATATCTCTGCCTTGCCGCCGCCCTCGGCATAGGCATTGCCGCATGCGGTTGCGGCATCGGCATGGGAGTTGGTCTTAACGGCGCCTGCAACGGCGTTGCCCGCAATCCTGAAATGAGCGGCAAAATCACAGGCACCATGATTCTGGCTTTTGCCTTCATTGAATCTCTGGCTATTTACGCGCTGGTCATCAGCTTTATTCTGCTCTACGCCAATCCGTTCAAATAACGTCAGAGCAGAAAAACAGCGCAACGTAGCTTTCGGCCCCGTATCGGATGCTGTCCGATACGGGTTGCCTACAAAACCATACCGACACAATGCCGCTCAAACAGCACGCTACCCATTTTTTGGACGCGCTGGCCTTTTTAACGCGCCTTGCGCCGGCGCGCGCGGCGCCTACCGTGCTCTGCGCTCCTAGCCTGCGCTTGTGGCAAGCGCCCGTTCTGCTGATCGGCCAATGGTGGATTATTCGGCACTAACCAATTGCAGGGAGACTGGTATGGACTTTCACGAACTTGTACAGACGGCCCGCAGTTGCCGCCGCTTTGAAGACAAACCCCTGAACATGGCGGACCTTGAATGGCTGGCGGATTGCGCGCGCCTGACGCCTTCCGGAATGAACGCGCAGGTTGTGCGCTACACGCTTGTGACAAAGGGCGACCTGCTTGCCAAACTGTTTGCCCTGACGCGCTGGGGCGGCGCGTTAAAAGACTGGGGCGGCCCGCACCCGGGCGAACGTCCGACAGTCTTTATCGCTCTGCTCATGCCCAAAAAAACAACGGAACTGATGCATTTCGACATCGGCATAGCCGCGCAAAC
Organism: Candidatus Desulfovibrio kirbyi; assembly: GCA_013374015.1. GTDB lineage: Bacteria > Desulfobacterota > Desulfovibrionia > Desulfovibrionales > Desulfovibrionaceae > Desulfovibrio > Desulfovibrio kirbyi. The sequence continues at coordinate 13,773 of BLLL01000002.1, read as the reverse complement.
CATACAACTTGCCGCCACAAGCAGAGGATGGGGTTGTTGTATAATCAAATCGTTTGACCAAGCCGCATCTGCGGAACTGCTCAAAATACCGACGGAAATGCAGATTGCCCTTCTTCTAGGCCTCGGCGTCGCCAAGGAAAAGCGCGTTATCGCACCCATGCCGGCGGACGGCTCCTTCAAGTACTGGCGCGATGCCAACGGTGTGCACTATGTGCCCAAGCGCAGCCTTGAAGAGCTTATTGTCGCGCGGTATTGAAACCGGATTCGGCCATCCCTTCTCTGAAAGTGACAGGGTCAAACATCACGATCAAGTCCGTATCACTGTCTGACCCCGCTTCTTCACGTTGCTGTGACCCGAACAGCTCTGTCTTCAGAACATACGGATATTGTTGCAATACTGTTTGAACAGTGTGTATGATTTCGTTTTTATTCAACATAATGGCTGCATTGTGGATCATTGGCACACATAATTCAATAAACATGCTGGCTTTTGACAAATTTACAGGCAAAAGCTACCTTGCGTCAAATCTTCTGGTATTATGGTATCTCTCGGAGGATGTAACGATTTATTAGAAATAGATAGTTTTTTTAATGAGATATACTGGAAAATTAAACCTTGATGAAATAAATTTACCGAACTTTCTCTGCTTTATCGCAACTACCGACTCAAATCGAGGTTTCCATGTCTGAAGAAGAAAAACGTCGTTTACAGCAGCAGCTCTGGAACATAGCTGACACCTTGCGTGGTAAGATGAACGCCGATGAATTCCGCGACTATATTCTCGGTTTCATTTTTTACAAGTATCTCTCTGAAAAAATAGAGCAATATGCTGACCAGCAGTTAGAGAACGACAATGTGACCTTCGCTGACCTGGATAACAGTAAGCAAAAGGACAGGGAGTACATAGAAGCTGTAAAGGATGCTGCCATTTCTGAGCTTGGTTATTTCCTGAAGCCCTCTGACCTCTTTAAATCCCTTGTCTCCAAAGGAAATAATAAAGAAGGTCAAAAGCACGATGACAGCATATCCGTCAATTTTATCCTTGAAGATTTAACAAAAGTTTTGAAAAGCATAGAGCAAAGTACCCTTGGGACTGACAGCCAGGATGATTTTGACCAGCTTTTTGAAGATTTAGACCTCACTTCCACAAAACTTGGACGTACAGAGAAAGACAAAAATGCGCTTGTGGTCAGAATTCTTACCCATCTTGCCGAGATAGACTTCAACCTTGCCAATTCCAATGCCGATGTTCTGGGTGATGCCTATGAATACCTGATAGGTGAATTTGCCAGTGGTGCTGGTAAGAAAGCCGGTGAGTTCTACACTCCCCAACCAGTTTCAACACTCCTTGCCAAAATTATTGCCAGTCATAAGCAGATTATCAAAACTGTCTATGACCCCACTTGTGGTAGTGGTTCTTTGCTTCTCAGGGTAAAACGTGAAGTCAAAAAAGTGGATAAGATTTACGGTCAGGAAATGAACCGTACCACTTATAACCTTTGCAGGATGAATATGATCCTGCATGATGTCCATTATGATGATTTTTTCATTTCCCAAGAAGATACTCTTGAACGTCCCCAGCATCGCGATTTGCGTTTTGATGCCATCGTAGCCAATCCACCATTTTCAGCAAAATGGAGTGCCAATCCTCTTTTCCTCAATGATGAACGCTTCAGCGTTTATGGGAAACTCGCACCTTCCAGCAAAGCAGATTTCGCCTTTATTCAGCACATGGTCTATCAGCTTGCCGAAGATGGTATTATGTCCTGTGTGATGCCTCACGGTGTCTTGTTTCGAGGTGGTACAGAAGGACATATCCGTAAATTTCTGATTGCGGAGTACAACTGTCTTGATGCTGTCATTGGTCTGCCTGCCAATATCTTCTATGCTACCAGCATCCCAACCTGCGTTTTGGTATTCAAAAAATGCCGTCAGAATCCTGATAGCGTGCTGTTTATTGATGCCAGCCAGCATTTTGAAAAGGTCAAAACCCAAAATCTGCTACGTCCTGAGCATATTCAGAAAATCGTTGATGCCTATACCGCAAGAATAAATGAAGACAAATTTTCTGCGGTTGTCCAGCGCAGTGTGATTGAGAAAAATAGCTATAATCTGAATATACCTCGCTATGTGGATACTTTTGAGAAAGAGGAGCAGATTGATCTTACTGCTGTGAGCAAAAAGCTCACAGCTCTTGAAGTTGAAGAAAAGGCCGTAGATCTAACTATTGCTGGCTTTTGCGAAGAACTTGGGATATTGCCACCGTTTGGAATTCAGGAATAGTCTGATGAATACTCCAAAATTGCGTTTTAAGGATAATAATGGGCAGGAGTTCCCTGAGTGGAATTTTCCAGAATTACATGAGATAGCAGTTAAGGTCAAAGATAAAAACAAAAACTATGAAAATAATACTGTCCTTACTAATTCTGCAACGCTAGGTATTATCAATCAATCTGAATATTTTGAACGTGAAATCGTAACTGAAAAAAATCTGTCTGGCTATTATATCGTTAATGTGGATGACTTTGTATATAATCCAAGAATATCAACGCCTGCACCAGTTGGACCGGTTAGTAGAAATTTGTATCGACAAGGAATAATGTCCCCACTTTATACAGTATTTCGATTCTCAACGGGGAATTTGAACTATTTTGAGCAAATATTCAAAAGTAAGTGTTGGCATATCTATATAAAGTCTGTAGCAAACACTGGTGCGCGGCATGATAGAATAAGTATTACAGATAAATTATTTTTCTCTCTGCCTATCATTTTTCCATCTCTCCTAGAGCAACAAAAAATAGCTACTTTCCTCTCTGCCATAGACACTAAAATCACACACACCAACAAACAAATTGCCTTACTGAAACAGTACAAAAAAGGGGTGATGCAGCAGATATTCAGCCAGCAACTCCGCTTTAAAGATGATAATGGGCAGAAGTTTCCTGAGTGGGAACGACTCCCTATTGGTGTAAAAGTTGACTTGCTATGTGGATACCCTTTTGATTATTCTGATATATCTAAAGATGTTAGCAACACAAGATTACTTAGGGGTATTAACATAACTGAAGGGTGGATTCGTCACAGCCATAAGATTGACCGATATTATCACGGCAGCACAGACAAACTTAAGAAATACAGACTACAAACTAACGATTTGGTTATCGGAATGGATGGTTCCAAAGTCGGCAAAAATTCGGCTTTAATTACACCACTTGACGCAAGAGCATTACTTGTTCAACGAGTAGCACGCTTGAGAACTAATAGTCTGGTTTCAGTTCAATTCATATTTCAACAAATCAACTCAATTAAGTTTCATGCTTATGTTGACAGAATTAATACCAGCTCTGCAATACCTCATATCAGTGCTAAACAAATTAATAATTTCCATATTGGCTTTCCAAATCTCCTAGAACAACAAAAAATAGTTTCTTTCCTCTCTGCCATAGACACTAAAATCCAATCAGCCAAATCCTCACTTGCAGCTCTCAAGAGCTACAAGCAGGGATTATTACAGCAAATGTTCATCTAAAGGAGCAATTTCTGCATGGTTCCACAATCTGAATACGCTCTTGAAGACTCCCTGATAGGACAGCTCATGGAGCAGGAATTTTCTCCTGCTAAAATTACCAACGAGCAGGACATGCTCACCAATTTGAGTAAGCAGCTTGGCAAGCATAATGGCGGTATCACCTTTTCCGATGAAGAATTTAAGCGTGTTCTGAGCCACCTGAACACTGGTGGAACCTTTGAGAGAGCCAAAATCCTGAGAGACAGGTATGCTCTGAAGCGTGATAACGGTGACACAACCTATATTGAGTTCTTTAACTGCGATGACTGGTGCAGAAATGAAATGCAGGTCTGCCATCAGGTCACAATAGAAGGCAAACGCAAAAATCGCTATGACGTGACACTGCTTTTTAATGGTCTGCCTCTGGTGCAAATTGAACTCAAACGTCGGGGCGCAGAGCTAAAAGTAGCGTTTAACCAGATTAACCGCTACCAGCATGATTCTTATGATGCGGGATATGGTCTGTTTCAGTATGTGCAGCTTTTCATCATCAGCAGTGGAGTGAACACCCGCTATTTTGCCAATAATCGTGGTTTAAGTTACCAATTCGCTTTCACTTGGACGGATGAGGAAAATAAGCGCGTTTCTGACCTGCATGAATTTGTCGCCAGATTCTTGAAGCCCTGCCATATCACCAAGATGATTTCGCATTACACGGTTCTCAACGAAACGCAACAATGCCTTATGATTATGCGTCCGTATCAGGTGTATGCCTCAGAAGCCATCATAAACAGGGTAAAAACAACAAATCTAAACGGTTATATCTGGCACACCACTGGCTCTGGTAAAACCCTGACATCCTTTAAGGCCAGCCAGGTTATCATGCACATGCCCAAAGTGCATAAGGTGCTGTTCGTAGTGGACAGAAAAGACCTTGACCACCAGACAGCTCAGGAATTCAACTCCTTTTCCAAGGGTAGTGTGGATACCACTACCAACACCAAAACGCTGGTGAAGCAGCTCAATGATCCATCCAACAAGCTGATAGTTACCACCATCCAGAAGCTCAACACTGCTATTACCAAAGACAGACATCTGACAAAAATATCCCATTTACAGGATGAAAAATTTGTCATTATCTTTGACGAGTGCCACAGAAGCCAGTTTGGGGACACACACAAAAATATCAAAAAATTCTTTGGTAACGCGCAGATGTTCGGCTTCACGGGTACACCCATTTTTAAGGATAATGCTCTTACCAGAAACGGTTTGCAGCAAACGACACGGATGCTCTTTGACGAATGCCTACACAAGTATGTAATCGTGGACGCAATCAGATATGGTAATGTGCTGCCATTTTCGGTTGAGTACATGAGCAATATTCCTAACCACCCAAAAAGTATTGAGAAAATTACAGAATACATCCTGAAACATCATAGGCTGAAGACAAAATTTCCTAATTTTACTGGTATGTTGTGTGTAGACAGCATAGATGCCCTGATCGAATACTACCGCATGTTCAAGGAAAAACAAAAGGATAGCCGCAATCCACTCAAAATAGCGACCATTTTCAGCTATGCAGCCAATCCAGACGTTGTTGTTGAGGAAGCGGAAAAAGGGTTTATTGAAGATGAAATCATTGACACCGACTTCACCGGCAAAATAAGCAAGACACACAGGGACAGCCTGGATGCCTGTATCGCTGATTACAACCAGATGTTTGGTACATCCTACAATGCCAATGATAGCCAGTCCTTTTATGCTTACTACAATAACATTGCAGACAGAGTAAAAAAACGCGAAATACACATCCTGCTTGTCGTCAGCATGTTTCTCACCGGTTTTGACAGCAAATATCTGAATACCCTGTACGTTGATAAAAATTTACGCTTTCACGGTTTACTACAAGCCTTTTCCAGAACCAACAGGACGATTGATGAACGAAAATCCCACGGTAACATCGTGTGTTTCCGCGATTTGAAAGAGGCTACCGATGAGGCTATTACTCTGTTTTCCAACAAAGACGCTAAAGACCTCATTATCCTCAAACCGTATGAAGAATATGTCAAAGATTTCAACGAGGCAGTACAAAAGCTGTTCGAACTGACTCCAACAGTGCAAAGTGTTGATGACCTGTCAGATGAAAACGCTGAAAAAGATTTTATTGAAAAATTCAGGTATTTACTGCGTATAAAGAACATCCTTTCGACATTTGTTGATTATGCCCCTGATGACCTTGATCTTGATGAGCAAACTTATGAAGACTACAAGAGCAAGTACCTTGACCTTTACGAAAGGCATAAAAAACGTGATGATGACGGTGAGCCATCCATCATTGACGATGTGGATTTTGAATTAACCCTGATTCGCAGAGACGAGATCAATGTTGCCTATATCCTGATGCTACTGACACTTCTGGCTCAAACCACAGATGCCGAAGAATTTACACGTCTGAAGCGTGAAATCACCAACCTGCTTGCCAGTGAAATACAGCTCAGAGGAAAACGTCAGCTCATTACCGACTTTATGGATAAACACTTGCTTGATATTCCCGCAGATTCCACGCTTGAGCAGACTTTTGAGAGATTTATAAACGAGGAAAAGGATAAAGCTTTCACAGTCCTATGTGCTGAGGAAGATTTGAAGCCTGAGTCTGTTGCGGCCATTCTTGAACATTATATGTTTTCTGGCAGATTTCCCAGGCAAGAAGAAATCATCCAATCCCTTGCCAAAAAGATTGGTATCTTACAGCGAAAATCCATTTATCAGCGTGTAGATGCAAAACTTAGAGATTTTATTGATACCTTCATTGATGGCATGGGTGGAGTTGTGTAAAAAAGAGAATAGGTTTGCTATACTTGGAGTATCAAGGGTATGAAGTCTCGTTCTAAAGATTTGCTTGAAAAATCAATAGCTGCAATGGTAGCTGCCATTGAGATTTATAATAAACCAAGTTTTGCTTATCGTGCCGAGGCTTTTGCAATCCTTGCAATTAATGCTTGGGAACTATTATTAAAATCGAAATGGCTGATATATAACAATAATAAAGAAAATAGCCTTTATGTTCGAGAAAAGAAAAATAATAAAGATGGTTTAGCTTCCAAAAAGGCTACATTTAAACTTTCACGTTCAAATAATTATATTACACATGCAATGGACTATTTGGCAAAAAAATTAATTGAAGAAAAATTATTTGATATACATGCTTGGAAAAATATTGAAATATTACTTGAATTCAGAAATTCATCTATACATTTTTATAATAAAAATCAATATTTTAGGATTCGTCTGTATAAAATAGGTGCTGCTTGTGTTAAGAATTTTGCAGCAGCAATACAAGAATGGTTTAATCGTTCCCTTTCAGAATTTGAACTACATCTCATGCCGCTAGCTTTTATTAGTATGCCTGCTAATGTTGAGGGGATGTTGCTCAATATAGCTGAAAGAAAATTTTTGGACTTTCTTGAAGATATTGATAACAATAATGTTGATCCATCATCTCGGTATTCTGTTACTGTAAATGTCCAAGTTGTATTTACACGATCAAAGGTAAAAGATTCTCTTAAAGCAAAAATCACAAATGACACAAATGCTCTAGCTATTAGACTGACTCAAGAACAAGTCCGTGAACGACATCCGTGGGATTATGCAGAGTTAACAAAAAGATGCCGTGATAGATATATAAATTTTAAGGCAGACCGAAAATATCATTCCATAAGAAAGGGCATGAATAACGATGAATCATTGTTTCATATCAACTTTTTAGACCCTGGAAATCCAAAAAGTGCTAAGAAAACTTTTTATAGTACCAATATATTGCTAGAGTTTGATAAACACTATACAAAGATTTAGCAATGTACGAATGTAACAATTGCAGCGACAGTTAATGCTTCAGCATAACACTGGCTGCTTGTCGTATTAATCCGACAAGAGCTTCCTAGGCTGTATCTGGCAGAGGTTTCAAAATTTCGGCTATGGTTGAAGCCTTATCAGCAGCCTTTTCATCTGCTTCACGAAATAGATCGGCAACGCTGCAACCAAGAGCATCGGCAAATATCCGGCAATCGTCCCATCTTTGGAGCAAAGCGGCCTTTTTCCATACGGGACATGGTATCCGTTGGCAATTCCCAGAATACCGCCAATGCTTCCTGTGTCATCCCCTCTACTTTTTTCTAAAAAATCAAGAATTGAATGACACTGCCCAATCGGGGAGACACTTGACAAACACACAGGGTGGGGCGTAGATAATCTATCTTTGAGCGGGAGTAACTCAGTGGTAGAGTGCAACCTTGCCAAGGTTGAAGTCGCGGGTTCAAATCCCGTCTCCCGCTCCAGTATTAAAGAGCATAAAAATACGTAGAGCGTGGTTGCGTATTTTAAGACAGTGGCGGCATGGCCAAGTGGTAAGGCAGAGGTCTGCAAAACCTCCATCTCCAGTTCAAATCTGGATGCCGCCTCCAATTTTATATTGTTCATTTCTGACCGCCCTGTAGTCCATCGTGCGCTGCACCGGCTCAAAGCCGGCGGCGCGGATGATTCTGCATATCTCGTCACGCTTCAGCGTATACGACACTCCCGCGGCGGCGATGACATTTTCTTCAATCATCAGTGAGCCGAAATCATTCGCGCCATAAAAAAGCGCCAGTTGCGCCGTTTGCGGTCCCATTGTTACCCAGGAAGCCTGAATATTCGACACATTGTCCAGCACAAGACGGGAAATCGCCAGCAAACGCAGATAGGCCGGCGCCGGCAACGGAATACACTGAATGCGCGTGTGTTTCGGCTGAAATGTCCAGGGAATAAAGGCGGTAAATCCGTGAGTTTTATCCTGCGTTTGCCGCACGGCAAAAAGATGATCAAGCCGGTGGCGGGGTTCCTCCTCATGCCCGAACATCATGGTGGCCGTAGTGCGCAGGCCCAATGCATGCGCCTGCTCCATAACGGCCAGCCACTGGTCGGCGGAACACTTGTTGGGGGAAACACGCGCCCGCACCTCATTGTGCAGCACTTCCGCTCCGCCGCCGGGCAGAGAATGCAGACCCGCGTTCTTGAGACGCCGGAGCACCTCCGCCGTTGTCATGCCGGACTTTTCCGCCCAGAACACAATCTCGGGAGGGGAAAAGGCGTGAATGTGCAAGGCAGGCCAAGTTTCCCGCAGCCACCGCAGCAAATCCTCATACCATTCCAGGGGCAGACCTGGATGGTGGCCGCCTTGCAGCAAAATCTGCGTGCCGCCAAGGCGCAATGTTTCCTCAATTTTTTCCGCCATCGCCTCCCGGCTGATCACATAGCCCCCAGAACTTTGCGGCGGATGATAAAACGCGCAGAAACGGCAGCCGCACACACAAATATTGGAATAGTTGATATTACGGTCGCCCACATAAGTCACGACCGGTTCCGGATGCAGGCGCAACCGCGCCGCATGCGCCAGCGCGGCCAGAGTGTGCAGGGAAGCCCTGTAATACAGCGTGTCCGCGTCCGTGCGATCAAGGCGACAACCGCGCACGGCGCGAGCCGCGGCGTCCAGAACGGCAGCGCTTTCTTCAAGCGCACTGTGAGCATTGCCGGCTGTCACTGTCCTGATTCCAGCGCGTCAAAAACAGCGTTGCGCCGCACAGGCCTGAAGCCTGACAGACGAATCATGCTTTCCAGTTCGCGCAACGTCATGCCGTTTGCCGAATGCGCGCCGGCCATATGCCCTATGTGTTCCTCAATAATGGTGCCGTCCAGATCGTCGGCACCGTACCAGAGCGCCGTCTGGGCGGTCTTTTCTCCCAGCATGACCCAATAAGCCTTAATATGCGGGATATTGTCCAGCATAAGCCGCGCAACGGCCACAGTTCGTAACTGGTCAAGTCCGCGAATCTGGCCGGACTGCGCTTCGGGCAACTTGAGGGCGCTGTTTTCCATCAAAAAAGGCAGGGGTATAAAACAGGCAAACCCACCGCTTTTGTCCTGCTGTTCGCGCAAACGGCAAAGATGGTCAACTCGTTGCGCGCAGGTTTCCAAATGCCCGAACAACATGGTGCAGTTTGTTTTGATCCCGAGAGAATGCGCCTCCCCGGAAATGCGCAGCCAGTCTTCGGCATCGGCCTTGCGCGGGCACAGCCGCGTCCGCAGATTTTCGTCAAAAATTTCAGCGCCCCCGCCGGGCATCATTGCCAAACCGGCGGCCTTGAGGCGTTGGAGTACTGTGTGGGTGCTTATGCCTGCAAGCTTGGCGAAATGCGCGATTTCCACAGGCGTGAAGGCCTTGATCGGAAGATCGGGATAGTCGCCGCACACGGCGCGCAGCAGAGCCTCAAACCAGGACAGCGGCAGCGCGGGATGGCAACCGCCCACAATGTGCAGCTCGTCCAGACGCGACAGGCTGTCGTGGGCAGCGCGCACACGCTGCAGAATATCCTGCGCGCTCAGGGCAAAAGCTCCATCATCGCTTTCCGAATCACGCCGAAAAGCGCAGAAAATACAGTTGTTAACGCAAACATTTGTATAATTGATCTGCCGGTTGACAACATAATAAACGGCGTCGCCGTGCAGGGCGGTGCGCGCATGGTGGGCAAGGGCACCCACAGCGGCAAGATCGGGACAGTTGAAAAGGCCGATTCCGTCCTCAAAATTCAACCGTTCGCCGGATGTCACTTTTTTATAGATGGACAAAAGCCCGCGCGCATCGTAATATTCAGCAGTAAACATTATAACGCACTCTGTAAACTGGCCCACACAGCTTGTCAATGCAAACACAATGACCACGCAGATCTCTCTCGGGCTTTCCCCCTGCCCCAACGACACCTTCATTTTTCACGCCCTGCTGCACGGACTTGTGCCGGCGCTGGCGGCGCCGATTGTCCCACATTTTGCCGATGTTGAAGAACTGAACGCTCTTGCTCGGCAACAACAGCTTGACATCACAAAAATTTCCCTGGGCGTCGTGCCCCACATCATGCGCGGCTATGTCCTGCTCAACGCCGGCGCGGCGCTTGGCTGGAGCTGCGGGCCTCTTGTAGTGGCACGCGAAGACCTGCCGCAACAAGCGTGGCGCACGGCGCGCATGGCAACACCGGGCGCGTTCACCACGGCAAATCTGCTGCTTGATATGCACGGCGGCTTTCAGGGTCCCCGAATCCACCTGCTCTTCAACGAAATTATGCCCGCAGTATCCCGCGGCGATGTGGACATGGGCATTATCATCCACGAAGGCCGATTTACCTATGAGCGGATGGGCCTCAAAAACATTCTGGATATGGGAGAATGGTGGGAGGGAACATTTCGCATTCCCCTTCCCTTGGGCGTTATTGCCGCGCGGCGCGACCTGCCGGTTGCCGGGGATATGCAAACGGCCATAGCCGCAAGCCTCGCACACGCGCGCGCCCACCCGGAAGATTCCAGAAATTTTATACGCGCCCATGCCCAGGAAATGGACGAAGATGTGACCCGGGCGCACATCGCCACTTTTGTGACAGACTTCAGCCTTGACCTCGGGCCGCAGGGACGCGCGGCCATTGCAACGCTCGCGGGCAGGGCGGCTGCGCTCCATGGCCTGCAACTGCCCGCTGAAGGTCTGTTTCTTTCCTGATCATGCCGGACAATTTCTTTGTCAAGGCCGAGGCCAAGCGCATCTGCGCGCTGGGGATTCCAGTATTTGTCGCCCAACTTTCCCATATCGGCATGAGCGTCACGGACACGGTCATGACAGGCCACGCCGGACGCGAACATATGGCCGCCGTTGCCGTAGCCTCCTCAATCTGGATGCCGTTGAGCCTGCTCGCAGCCGGCGTCCTCTTTGCCCTGCCGCCGCTCACGGCCCAACTGGCGGGAGCCGGAAAGCGCACTCTCTCCGCCCATCTGCTGCGCCAGGGCATCTGCCTTGCCTGCGCGTTGAGCATGCTTTTTATGGGCATTCTGTATGTTGTTTCACGCTTTGTGGAATCGTTTGGCCTTGAACCGGAAATGGCGCGGCTTACCGCGGAATATCTGAAGGCCGTTCTCGTCGGCCTGCCGGGATTTATGCTGTACGTAAGCGTGCGCGGTTTTCTGGAAGGACATTCCTGTACGCGCCCGGACATGCTCATCGGAATACTTGGTCTTTTACTCAATATTCCTTGTAATTATGTGCTTATTTTCGGGAAACTGGGCTTTGCTCCCCGCGGCGCTCCCGGCGCGGGCATGGCAACAGCTCTCTGTTTCTGGTTTATGGCCTGCTGCATGATTTGGTACGCGCGCCTTGCGCCGCAGTTCAATGCCCTGCGCCCCCTGTTTATGCCGCTTTTCAAAGCGCGCCGGCACGATCAGCCGCGCTTTGACGTGGCACTCACACTACGCGTGCTGCGCGTTGGCCTGCCCAACGCCGTCGCCCTGTTTTTTGAGGTTTCGCTCTTTGCGGTAACGGCCATTCTGCTGGCGCCCTTGGGTTCTACCATTGTTGCCGGCCATCAGATTGCCATGAATTTTTCCACACTGGTTTTTGTGCTACCGATGACACTGAGCATTGCCGCAGCCATCCGCGTGGGGCACTGCCTCGGCGCAAATCAGGCGAAACAGGCGCGCGCCACGGCGCGCGCCGCCCTATGCCTCAGCGTATTTTTCGCCCTGTGCATTGCAACGGGCACACTTATCTTTCGCCACGCCATCGCTCTGACATACACCAACTCCGCCGATGTGGCACAGCTTGCCACGCGGCTTCTGCTTTTTACAGCGGCCTATCAGGTACTGGACGGCTTGCAGGCGACAAGCTGCGGCATCCTGCGCGGGTACAACGACACTCGCATTATCCTGTACGTCTGCCTGTTTTCCTACTGGGGCGTCGGGCTGACACTGGGTTACACCCTGGCGCGCACCGACCTGATTCTTCCCGCCATGGGGCCGGCCGGCTTCTGGATTGCCTATATTCTGGCGCTGGCTTTCGGCGCCGCATGCTATCTCGCGCGTGTGCGCTTTTTGCACAAAATGCATGACGCTGAAATACAGATTCGCATACAGCGGTAATAAATACTGATTCAGCTGATTGTTATAGTACTTCCCTACAAAAAGTAAAAAGCCAGCATACTAACCTAATTGGTTGATTAAACTTTAACTACGGCGACCCTGACGTCCATCGTTACGCTGTCCGCCACCTGTATTTTGCTGACGTTTCTGCTCTTCATCATCAGACTTTACTTGCTTGCGTTCTTGACGCTGCTGATGTTGAACTTGTTGACGTTGTTCGTTGCGCTGCTGACCCTGATGAACCTGCTGCCTATTATGGTCAGGCCGATGCTGGTTCATACTACGTTTATGTGCCATTTCCCTTTCGTGCTGCATACGCCGCTGATTGTGCAAATCGCGTTCCCATTCCCACTGACGCATACGGCGCATATGTTCTGCATACTGATCATCATAAGCACCACGTCCTTGGAGGTATACGAATTGCGAAGCAGGTACGGCATATATCGGATAAGGGTTAGCGTAACCAACACTACCAGAGGCATAACCGTCATAGTCATCATCATAGCCGCTTCTGTCTCGCCTAAAGCCCAAGTTCATGCGATCCATCACGCAACCGCTCGACAAGAGCATCAAACAAAGCAAACTCAAAAACAGTTTCATGACTCTCTCCTTTTCGTTAAATAATTACTCAACTACCGCTGGTGTTTCAACAGTAGGTGTTTCTACTATCGGCGTTTCATTTGTCTGTTCACTGCGAGTTCTACCTGAACGACCTGAACGCCCTTGACGTGTACCACTACTATTATCAGTGCTGTCTTCTTTCTGATAACTACGCTTGCCACTACCTTTCTGATAATGGTAACGATTGCCACCACTGTGCTGACGCCTATCCATATGATGGCGACGCTTGTTATGATGGCGTTTCATATGACGCTTGTGGTGAGGTCGCTTATATAATTTATACTTCCTTTCACCATCAAGCTGTGCAACAAGCACACCGCTATCAATGACATTAGAATCAAGCATCGCATAATCTGTTCTACCCCCATTTTGGGTTTCCTCTGCGAGGCTATATTGAGAACAAAAAACCACTACCAAAACGGCAAAAAACAAACCAATTACCACACACTTTAGAACTTTCATACTCATCTCCTACTTTGTTAAAATTGTTAAATATACATTAAGAGTTTGAACCTACCTTACAATATTTCTGAAACCGTTACCCTTTTACTCTCAAATTTTCAACTAGCTGTTGTGCATGAGGAATACTATTAAGATCAAGAGATTTTTTAATTTCCTCAACTGTTTGTCCAGTACTTCGTGCGTCTTCCTCATAAAA
>BLLL01000001.1 GCA_013374015.1 Candidatus Desulfovibrio kirbyi | reverse complement strand
CCGGTGTAGTTGTCAACGTTCAGCGTGTTGCCGGTGAAGACGTCTTTGCCGGTAACTTCGCTGTAACCGCCGTAGAGTTCTCTGGTCCCGGTGAAGTTTACTGCGCCGCGCAGGGTGACGGTATTGTCGTTGGTTGTGCCGCTGCCGGTGTCGCTGAAGATATATCCGCCATAGACCTTGCCGCTCAAGGTACTGTCGCTGATGGTCACCTGGTTGTTATCGGCTGTGGCTGTGCCGGCAAGAGTATCTGCATAACCGCCATAAACATCACTGGCTACTGAACTGTCACTAATAGTTACTTTGCCGGTAGCGATACTTGTAGAGTTGGACTCTGCAACAGCACCATAGACTGAATCAACTTTACTGTTAATTACAGTTACTGTACCCGTCGCTGTAGCTTTCCCTCTTAGAGTAAACGCAAAAGAACCATAAACATCACCAGTTACTGAACTCTTATCTTTTATAGTAACAGAACTTGTAGATGCAGCATCACCTGCAGCTTGTACTTGTGCAGAACCACCATATACGTCGTTAGTTACCTTGCTGCCATTTTCCAATTTAACTGAGCCATCAGTAGTGGTGGCCTTACCTGTATCCGTCTGGGCATAACCTCCATATACATCGCCAGGTGTTGTGCTGCCATCTGCCAACGTAACAGAACCGTCTGCATGTATGGCATCTTCATTTTCTGCATGTTGCACCATGTAACCGATACCGTAGCTCTTCTCTGCTGTGACATCAGAAGCCACCTTGGGCTTCACCGGTTCAGGATCAGTGCTGGGAACCGGTGGCTCCAGATCTCTACCATCATCCCCTGCAGTAACAATAATTTTGTTGTCTTCCAATGCTGACACCAATATCTGCTCAAACAGCGAACCCCATTTAGCTACTACTACCTCGGTACTTTTGAAGTCAACACCTGACACAGCAGGAGAGCCAAGAGAATTCAAAGCACTCTCACTTTCAATCAGAATAATAACTTCTCCTTCTTTCAAACCTGGAGCAGAAGCGCCTGAATATTGAATACTCCCTACCTGACTGGCGTTTGTCCCGTCTCCGAGAACCAAAGTAGTTGTCTTTATTATTGTATCTCCATCCTTGACAGAAGTCGGAATAGTGAAGTTAAAAAATTCAAAGTTGGCGATTTTGGCGAGTGTAGCTGTGCCGGCGCCCCCGACGTTGCCCGTGTAGTTGTCAACGTACAGCGTGTTGCCGGTGAAGATGTCATTGCCGGTAACTCCGCTGCCGGTAACTTCGTTGTAACCGCCGTAGAGTTCACTGCTCCCGGCAGAGTTGAAGTTTACCGCGCCGCGCAGGGTGACGGTATTGTAAATGGCTGTGCTGCCGGTGCCGCCTCTGAGATAACCGCCCGCGACGTTGCCGCTCACGGTACTGTCGCTGATGGTCACCTGGTTGCTATTGGCTGTGCCTGTGCCGCTACCGCTGAGGGCGATAAAACCGCCCATGACGTGGCCGCTCACGGTACTGTCGCTGATGGTCACCTGGTTGCTATCGACTGTGCCGCTGCCGGTGTTGATATAACCGCCCGCGACGTAGCGGCTCACGGTACTGTTGCTGATGGTCACCTTGTTGTTATTGGCTGTGCCGCCTCTGCTGATAAAACCGCCCAAGACGCTGCCGCTCACGGTACTACTGTCGCTGATGGTCACCTGGTTGCTATCGGCTGTGCCGGTGCCGCCTCTGATATAACCGCCATAGACGTAGCCGCTCACGGTACTGTCGCTGATGGTCACCTGGTTGCTATCGGCTGTGGCTGTGGCTGTGCCGCTGCTGCTGATAAAACCGCTATGGACGCGGCCGCTCACGGTACTGCCGCTGATGGTCACCTGGTTGTTATTGGCTGTGGCTGTGCCGTCAAAAGTATCTGCCCAACCACAATAAACAGCACCGATCGTAGAACCTGATATAGTAAGAGTTGAATCAGTAACAAAGGCATTACCATTGTCATAGACTTGAGCAGACCCCCCAATGATAAAATTTACTACATTACTATCACTGATAACAACACTATTTCCAATAGCTGTAGCATTTCCTGTAGTAGTCTCTGTCCAACCACTGCTAACAGCACCTCCTATGTTACTATCACTGATAACAACACTATTTCCAGTAGCTGTAGCATTTCCTGTAGTAGTCTCTGCCAAACCACCGAAAACTCGTTTTCCTATGTTACTATCGGATAAAGTGACAGAACCTGAAGCTGTAGCATTGCCGTCAGCAGGTTTTGCATAGGCGCCATAAACATCACCCTCCGCGCTACTGCCGGACAGACTGACAGAGCCTGAGGATATGGCGTTGCCGGTGTCTGTGATTGCATAGCCGCCGTAGATATCGCCGGTTATCGTACTACCGGACAACAGGGTGACAGTAGAGTTAAAGGCTGTGGCATTGCCATCAAGAGTATCTGCATAGGCGCCATAAACATCCCCATCCGCGCTACTACCGCCGGACAGACTGACAGAACCTGAAGCTGTAGCGTCACCCTTTCCAGTATCAAAAATGTAGGATTTACCGCCATAAACAGAATCTGTTACACTGCTGCCTTCTAAAGAAAGTGTTCCCGCTGCGTTAGTTGTACCCTCACCACTATCAAGATAAGCATATGCGCCGTTGATTGTTGCGCTTATAGTAGAATCAGTTATTGTAACAGTGCCATTCGCAGTATTGATATCACCGCCATATGCTCTACTACCATCAAGCTTACTGCCTGATACTACAACCCTATCTAAAGTAATTATCCCTGTTGCTGATGCAGTCATAAGGTCACTCGTATCATGAGTACCCGTAAACCTGATATCTGAAATAGCACCAGAAACATCACCTGCGTTGCTATCAGTAGCAGTTACCGTACCTGTTGATATAGCATTACCTTTAATAGTAATTGCATATGAACCGTAGGTATCACCAGTTACTGTAGAGTTGCTTAAAGTAACATCACCTGTTGATGCAGCATTACCTATAGACGGGGTAGCGTCGCCTGTTATTGCCCCATGCCCGACTACCTGAGCAGAACCACCAAATACGTCACCCGTTATTACAGATTCACCCGTTAAGGTAACAGATGCCCCTGTAGTTGTAGCATTACCTGCTCCTCTGAGAACTTGCGAATAACCTCCCCAAACGTCACCTTCCAGAATAAAAGCTGACCTGGTAATGCTTCCGTCTGCTGATGCAGCATCACCTGTACCAACAATTACATTAGAATGACCAAATTCTGAAGCGGCGTAAACCGCGCTGGTCCAGCAGCATACAAAGGCCAGGACAAGCAACGACAAAAACCGGCAAAAAGTGAACTGCGGGCGAACAGACATGACAGTTCCTTCATGACAGGCAGACCTGCTCCGTTGTACGGCGCAGGGTTGCTTGTGAAAAGTTTTCAGTAAAAGAGTCAGATTGTGTGTGTGTGTGTGTGTGTGTGTGTGTGTGTGTGTGTGTGTGTGTGTGTGTGTGCAAGAGTCATGCCGAACCTGCCCGATTCAGGTATTATTGCCCCTGTTTTAGGTGAACATCCGGAAATTTCTTCAGAACGTATCATGACATACCTTCCCGTGGTTATCGTCAGTATTCTCTACCATATCAAACTCATCACGAAGCCGTTTAAGCTCATTGGCGTTAAGTGGGCGCATTGACCTTCACCTTGCCGCCAAGTTTGTCTATTCGTGTAAAATCCAAGCGAGTTGCCCCTGGTTAACATCGCCGCCGCATCGCCATATTTTTACACATCTCTTCCCCATACACAAGGCCAAAATACGAAAAAAAGTGAAAGCGCAAAAAAATAAGCAGTAACTTTTTCACTCGCCGGACGCCCTTTTGGTGTGGCGCGCGTGAATTGAAAACCACAATCTTTGCAACGATGTCTTTGCCTCCCGAGATGGCAACCGTTCTTGACCGACCCGCATTTTTGACATTCAGTCATACTCCCTCATTGACTTGGAGAAAGTATATCATAAAATCATTCTATTGACGGCCTGATTTTAACTGTCAAATTATTTCAATATATTGCAACTCTTCATATATTGACTTTGGCAATGGGGAGTTTCACGTTCGCAACGACAATGTTTTAATTTTTTGCTACCTTCTTACTCACCGGAGGGCAGCAACGATAACTGCCTGAACAGACGCGATCTGGAAAAATTGTTCAGGCCGGTGTGGTTATTAAGACGAAGGGAAAAAATTGCCGCGCTTCCTGCCTTGAACTTCCGCGCAAGCGTGTATATAAAAAATGAAGCGTTTAAGGCGATAACCCGTATCACGATCCGTATTCTGGAGTCCGCATGCTTACCTATATCCGTTCCAACGCGCAGTCTTTCGGCGTCAAGCTGGCGTTTCTTCTCATCATTCTTGTTTTTGTATTCTGGGGCGTGGGCACGTTTAACGACGGCAATACCGTGAATGCCGTTGCCAAAGTCAACAATGAACTTATTTTGGTTCAGGATTTTGAGCAGGCATACCGCAATGCCGAGGAACAGACCCTGCGCGATTCCCCGGGCACCACCCGTGAACAGCTCAAAAACGAATTTCTTGGCCGCCAGGTTTTACAGGAGCTTGTCATGCAGGCGCTCATCACCCAGGAAGCGGCGCGTGTCGGCATTACCGTAACGGCCCTGGAACTGCGTCAACTGGCTGAACAGGAAAAAGCCTTTCAGGACGCGAACGGACGCTTTGACGCCGAGGCTTACAAACAGGTGCTGGCAGCGCAGCGAATCAGCCTTGCCGCCTATGAGCAGAACCTGCGCAAAACCCTGCTGCGGCAAAAAATATATGCGATGGTCGTCGCTCCGGCATGGGCAGACCCCTCGGAGGCGCAACACCGCTACAATTTTCTGCGTGAAAAACGTATGGTGGACTACCTCTTTATACCGGCAAAAAACTTCAGCGCAAAATTTACCCCCTCAGAAATGCCCTCAAATGAGGAAATTCAGGCATATTATGAGAGCCGCAAACAGGATTTTGTCATTGCCCCCAAGGTAGCTATGGAATACGTGATCGTTGACCCGGCCGGCTTTAAAAATTCGGACGACAAAGTGCGCGATGTGCTGGACGCTTTGCTGGAGGACAACATACTCGGCAAGCCGCTGGACGAAAACGCCGCCCGTTTTGCCTTGAAAACCGCCCGGACAGGCTTGCTGACCCGGGAGGAACTTGTTGCGCAGTTTACCCTCAAGCCGGATGGAGCGCAAGCTCTGTTTGCCGTCGGCGCGGGCGCGCCCGTGGACGTGGCGCTGGAATCCGGTGAAAACTATCTTGTATGCAAACTGCTCGCTGTTGAACCGTCCGCCACAAGATCGCTTGAAGCGGTCAAAAACGATATTGTCACAGCCCTGACCGCGGAAAAGGCTCTCACGGCCGCTCTGGCAAACGCCGCCACGCGCCGCGGCGACCTGCTGGATATGCCGGTTGCCCCGCTGCGGCCGGCACGGAAAAAAAGCATGGGCATAGTGAGCGCGCCCCCCATGGAACGCGGTGGTCAGTTGGCGGATTTTGCTCCTGATGCGGAACTGGCCGAGGCTGTTTTTGCGGCAAGGCCCAACGTATGGCTGCCGACGGCATTTGCGGTGAACAGCGCAAAAGACGGCCCCGGCGCCCTGTTGTGCAGGGTGGAGAATGTTCTTGCCCCTGACCCGAAAGAATGGGAGAACCTGCAAGGATTGATGACTTCTATTGTAGAGCGCGAACGAACAGAAGGATATTTTCAGTTCTTTGTCCAGAATCTCTTTGCCAGGGCAAAAATAGAAGTGGTTAATCAGGGCATTGTGGATCGCGCTGATATGTAAAACTTCCGGAGACGTTATTTATGTGCGGCATTATAGGATATGCGGGGCACAGGCCTGCCGTGCCCGTGGTCATGGAGGGTCTGCGCAGGCTGGAATACCGCGGCTACGATTCAGCCGGCGCAGCCTTTGCGCGCCAGGGCGCGTTGCGCATTGTCCGCGCAAAAGGAAAACTGGCCGCTCTGGAAGAAAAACTGGCCCAGGAGCCTGTGGCTACGGCAACATGCGCAATGGGTCATACCCGCTGGGCCACGCACGGCATACCGGCGGAGCGCAACGCCCACCCCCACTGCTCAAACGATGCCGCCATTGCTCTGGTGCATAACGGCATTATAGAAAATTATCAGGAAATAAAAAAAGAACTTGCAGAAAAAGGGCATGTGTTTCATTCTGAAACGGACACAGAGGCGCTTGTCAATCTGATTGCCGAACGCCGCAAAAGCGAAAAAGACCTGCTACGCGCTTTTGCGGTCGCGCTACGCGAAGTCAGGGGCGCGTATGCCGTTTGCCTGATGCACTGTGAGGAACCTGAAACCATCTATGCAGCGCGCCTGTCCTGCCCTCTGATTTTTGGCGTGGGCGCCGGCGAACATTTTGTCGCCTCGGACATTCCGGCCTTCCTGCCCTACACCAGACAGGTGATTTTTTTGGAAGACGGCGAAATTGTACGCGCTACCGCCACATCATATGAAATTTTACGTCTTGAAGATTTACGCCCGATAATCCATGAGCCGCAGACCATTCTGTGGGACATGCAGGCCGCGCAAAAAGGCGGGTACCGGCACTTTATGCTCAAGGAAATTTTTGAGCAGCCCCGCGTGCTTGCCGACGGTCTTGCCGGTCGCCTAACCGCTGAAAACGCGCTCCTGCCGGAGCTGGACGCGCTGCCTGTGCCGGGCAAACTGCACATTGTGGCGTGCGGCACATCCTGGCATTCAGGGCTTTGGGGACGGCATTTGCTGGAACATTGGGCGCGGATTCCTGCGCAGGTTGAAATTGCCTCGGAATTTCGCTATCGTGAAAGCCTCCTGCTGAACAGGGACGACATGGTGCTGGTTATCAGCCAGAGCGGGGAAACGGCCGACACGCTGGCCGCCCTGCGCAGAGCCCGCAAACAGGGAGCGATGGTTCTTGGGCTGTGCAATGTTGTGGGATCGTCCATTGCGCGGGAGGCTTCCGCGGCGCTGTATACCCAGGCCGGGCCGGAAATCAGCGTGGCCTCCACAAAAGCCATGTGCAGCCAGATGCTCATGCTGGCGCTGATGGCGCTGTACTGGAGTGAACGCAAACCGGCAGACAACATTGATCAGACATCGGCGGCATTTGCCCCGGAGCAACGGCGTCTCCTGATCGCCCTGCTGGAATCGCTGCCGGCGCTGCTCGACGCGCATTTGCCGGAGATGCACGAAAACGCGCGCGGGCTTTCCCGCAAATACGCTGACGCGAATAATTTTTTTTATCTCGGGCGCGGACACTGCTTCCCCCTGGCTCTGGAGGGCGCGCTCAAACTCAAGGAACTTTCCTACATTCATGCCGAAGGCTATGCCGCAGGCGAAATGAAGCACGGCCCTATTGCCCTGATTGACACACTGTTTCCCACCTTTGCCCTTGCCCTGGACGACGCGCTTTTTCCCAAGGTCAAATCCAATATTGTGGAAGTACAGGCGCGTCAGGGCAAGGTCATCGCGCTGACCAACGAGGGACTGGACCTGACTGTGGATGACCGTTGGGTCATTCCGTCCCTGCCGGCGCCTTTATCCGCCTTTATGGCATTGCCCGCTCTCCAGCTTTTCAGTTATGAAATGGCGGACTATCTGGGCAAGGATGTGGACCAGCCGCGCAATCTGGCAAAAAGCGTTACAGTGGAATAACCATCTGAAACCGTACGACTTTGGATATCAGTCTTTTTTAACCTTCAATCCCACGGGTATACTCCATGACACGTAAAGACCGTACAGAAGGCATCTACAGCCGCCGTGAAGTGCTGGACGAAAGCGAACGCCGTCAATATTGCCTGATTCAGATGAAAGAGCTGCTTTCCTACGCCTACCGGTATTCCGAAGACGTAAAAAAACGCTTTGACCGCGCGCAGTTTAATGTGGACAAGTTCAAAACTATTACGGACATCAAGCACATTCCCATACTCAAAAAAAAAGAGCTGATATTCCTGCAGTCCATGGGGCCGCGCCTGGGAGGCTTGCTGACAAAGGACATTGGCGAACTTAAGCGCATCTTTCTTTCTCCGGGCCCGATTTTTGATCCGGAAGATCGCGGGGAAGACTACTGGGGATATACGGATGGCCTGTATTCCATCGGATTTCGCCCTGGCGATGTTGTGCTGAACACGTTCAATTATCATCTCTCCCCGATTGGCCTGATATTTGAAGAACCTCTGAAGAATCTCGGGTGCGCTGTCATTCCCGCAGGCCCGTCCGACGCATTTACCCAACTCAATATCATGCAGAAACTGCGCGTTTCAGGGTATGTGGGCATGCCGACGTTTCTGTTGCACCTGGCCCAGAAGGCGGAAGAAAAAGGCATCAATCTGCGCAAGGACCTTTTTCTGGAAATCGCCTTTGTGTTCGGCGAACGACTTTCGGAAAAAATCCGTTCGCAGATGGAAAAAAAATACGATTTTGTCATGCGTCAGGGGTACGGCACAGCCGATGTGGGTTGTATCGGCTACGAATGTTTTCACAAGACAGGTCTGCACATAGTCAATCGTTGTTATGTTGAAATTTGTCATCCGGATACGGGTATTCCGCTCAAGGACGGTGAAGTGGGGGAAATTGTCGTCACCTCATTATTCAATAAAACCTATCCCATGATACGTCTGGCCACAGGCGATCTTTCCTACATTAACCGTCTGCCCTGCGCATGCGGACGCACAAATCCCCGACTTGGCGGCATTCTCGGTCGCGTGGACACGACAACCAGCATTATGGGCATGTTTGTGTACCCGCATCAGGTTGATCAGATTATGAGCCGCTTTGAGGAGATCAAACGCTGGCAGATTGCGGTGACAAACCCCGGCGGCATGGACGAGATGACGTTGTTCATTGAAACCAGCGAATTCAAACGCGGGGATGAGCTGTTGCACCAGTTCCGTGAAAGAATCAAACTGCGGCCCGAACTGCGCATCATCGCGCCGGGCAGTTTGCCTTTGCAGATCAAACCCATTGAGGACAAACGCCGCTGGGACTAACCATATCAGAGCGGATTAACAATGTATATCCACTCCCACTAATGCGGCAAGATTCGGGCCATATTTTTCTGTTTGCCGCGCGCAACGGCAAGTTCGCCGTCAAGCACATCCTTTGTGATGACGGAACCTGCGCCAATAAGCGCATTTTCCCCTATGCTGACCGGCGCGACAAGCGACGTATTGCTGCCGATAAAGGCGCGCTCTCCAATGGTTGTTTTGTGCTTGCGCGTTCCGTCATAGTTGCAGGTGATTGTGCCTGCCCCGATATTCGCGCCGGCGCCGACTTCGGCGTCCCCCAAGTATGTCAGATGATTCGCTTTCGCGCCCTTGCCGAGCCGCGCATTTTTGACCTCTACAAAATTGCCCGCATGGGCTGTATCTTCAAGTACCGCGCCCGGGCGCAGGCGCGCAAACGGGCCGACAATCGCCGCGGTACCCACCCGCGCGCCTTCGATATGCGAAAAAGAACGGATTTCCGCTTCAACGCCGATCACACTGTCACGCACGATACAGTGGGCCGCTATCCGCGCTCCGCGCTCAATCAGCGTATCGCCGCTGATTTCGCAAGGGCCGGAAAGCTCGGCGCCCGGTTCTACACACGCGCCAGGAGAAACACGGACAAGATCAGGCGCATGCACAATCACGCCGCACTCCAGAAGTCGCGCCACCACGCGCGAGCGCAACAGTTCCTCAACCCGCGCAAGCTCACGGGGAGTGTTCACGCCAAGCAAATCCGCGTCATGCCCACACGCTATCCCCCGGACAGAACAGCCCTCGGCAAGTGCAAGGGCGACCATATCCGTAATATAGTATTCCCCGCTGCTGTTTTCGCTGGTCAGGTGCGGCAGCAGGCGTTGCGCCACCTGCAGATCGAACACATACATGCCCGCATTGACCTCATGCGGCTCCTGACCGTACCGATCCGCATCATAGTCCCTTTTTTCCACAACAGCGCGTATTTGCCCTCCGGCGCGCACCACGCGACCGTAGGCGGCTGGGTTCTCAAGCTCAAGCGTGGCAAAAGCCAGATCAGCTCCTTCAGCCCTGCGCAAAAAGTCTCTCACAGTGTCTCCGGTCAGCAGGGGCACGTCCCCGTTGACCACAAACACGCGCTCACAACCGCAAGCAATGATTTCCGGCAATGCCTGCACCACAGCGTGGCCTGTGCCGAGCTGTTCGGCCTGAAAAGCAAAACGGGCATCAGGCAAAGCCGCCTTCACCATCCGCGCCTGATGCCCGACAACTGTCCAGATAGTATCGCCGAAAACAGGGCGCAGAGCAGCGTGCACATACGCGAGCATGGGTTGGGCAAGCACACGCTGCAAGACTTTCGGCCTGTCGGAATGCATGCGCGTACCCTTGCCCGCCGCCAGAATAACGGCCGCGATTTTTGGCATGGCGCCTCCTGTAGCATCATCGTATAGATAACGAACTGTGTAACTAAGTTATTGTAAAAAGAAGCTCGCCGTCTTTCACATCCACAGCCACGCGCCGACCATCCCGGACAGTCCCGGCCACCAGTTGCCGCGCGAGCGGCGTTTCCACATACTGCTGCACATAGCGCTTGAGGGGACGGGCACCGTACACGGGATCATATGATTCAGACGCGATAAAGTCACGGGCGGCTTCCGTCATGACAAACGTAATTTTTTTGTCTTCAAGGCGTTTGCGCAAACGCGCGAGCTGCAGTTCCACAATTCGGGAAATCTGCTCTTTTCTGAGCGGCAAAAAGAGCACTGTTTCGTCCACACGATTCAAAAATTCCGGTCTGAAGTGTGCGCGCAGTTCCTCCATAACACGCTCATGGACGCCCTCTTTCAGCGCGCCGTCCTGACATATGCCCTCCTGCAGATCCCGCGCGCCGATATTTGAGGTCATGATCACAATACAGTTGCGAAAATCCACCGTTCGTCCCTGACTGTCCGTCAGGCGACCGTCGTCAAGCATCTGCAGCAGGGTGTTGAATACATCCGGATGCGCCTTTTCAATTTCATCAAACAGCACAACGGAATAGGGCTTGCGACGCACAGCTTCCGTGAGCTGGCCGCCCTCGTCGTAGCCGACATAGCCCGGAGGCGCGCCGATAAGTCGGGAAACAGAATGCTTTTCCATGTATTCGCTCATGTCCAGGCGCACCATATTGTCTTCAGTGTCAAAAAGCGCCTCGGCAAGCGTCTTGCACAATTCTGTTTTGCCCACACCCGTTGGTCCAAGAAAAATAAAAGAACCCGTCGGTCTGTCCGGATCAGACAAACCCGCGCGCGCGCGCAGCACGGCATCCGCCACGGCGGAGACAGCCTCATCCTGCCCCACAACCCGCGCATGCAGTTGTCCGGCAAGTTTGAGCAGCTTTTCCCGTTCGGATTCAAGCAGGCGCGTCACCGGAATGCCCGTCCACTTTGCCACAATTTCGGCCACATCGTCCGGACGCACCTCTTCGCGCAGCAGGCGCGGCGTTTCAGCAGCGCCGGCGCCGCCCGACATTGCATCAAGTTTTTTCTGCAATTCCAATAGAGTAGAATACTTCAACTCCGCTGCCCTTGTCAGATCGTAGGCCTGCTCAGCCTGAGTTATGGCCAGACGGGTCTGTTCAATCCGCTCCTTGAGTTCCCGCACGGTATCAATGGAACCTTTTTCGCGTTCCCACTGTTCGCGCATGCCCGCCTGGTGAAAGCGCAGATCGGACAATTCGTTCTCCAGCTTTTCCAGGCGCTCACGCGATACAGCGTCTGATTCGTGACGCAGGGCTTCGCGCTCTATTTCCAGCTGCATAACCTTGCGGTTTGCCTCGTCCAACTCCGCCGGCAGGGAATCGATTTCCGTACGGATCATGGCGGCTGCTTCGTCAATCAAATCAATAGCCTTGTCCGGAAGTTGCCTGTCTGTAATATAGCGGTGGGACAAGGTCACTGCTTCGACAATGGCGGAATCGCTTATGCGCACGCCGTGGTGCACTTCAAAGCGTTCTTTAAGCCCGCGCAGGATGGAAACAGTGTCTTCCACTGTTGGCTCTTCCACCAGCACAGGCTGAAAACGCCGTTCCAGGGCCGGATCTTTTTCAATATATTTACGGTACTCATCCACCGTGGTCGCGCCGATACAGTGCAGTTCCCCACGCGCCAGCATGGGCTTGAGCAGATTGCCCGCATCCATGGAGCCTTCAGCCTTGCCCGTGCCCACAATAGTGTGCAATTCGTCTATAAACAGAATAATCTGCCCCTCGCTCTTGCCCACTTCAGCAAGCACGGCTTTCAACCGTTCTTCAAATTCGCCCCTGTATTTGGCCCCGGCTACCAACGCGCCCATATCCAGGGCGAAAAGCCGGCGTCCCTTGAGGCCTTCCGGCACGTCACCCTTGACGATACGGTAGGCAAGCCCTTCCACAATGGCGGTTTTACCGACGCCGGCTTCGCCGATAAGCACAGGATTATTTTTCGTGCGCCGTGAAAGGATACGGATAACGCGGCGGATTTCCGCATCACGCCCTATGACAGGGTCCATCTTGCCCTGACGCGCCGCCTCCACAAGGTCGCGACCGTATTTTGCCAGTGATTCAAACGTGTCTTCAGGATTGGGGCTTGTCACACGCGCGCCGTTGCGCATATCCTCCATCGCCTTTACAAAGGGTGCGCGGGCAATGCCGTATTCCCGCAGGACGCAGCCCAGGGGGGAGGCGGGATCAACAAGGGTCAGCGCGGAAAAAAGATGGTCTACGCTGACGTATTCATCCTTCATACGCCGCGCCTCATTTTGCGCCTCGGCCAAAACCTTGGCCAGACGCGGCGTGATCATGATTTTAGTAGGGTCTATCCCCTGTCCGGAAACAGAAGGACGCTTTTGCAGCGCCGTTTCCAGAGTAGTGATCACGGCTCCGGGCTGAACGCCGGCATGTTCGAGAATACGCGGCACAATGCCGTTTTCCTGTTTGAGCAGCGCGCGCGCCAGATGCTCGGCGTCCGTTTCCTGATGCCCCATGCCGGCGGCGGCATTCTGCGCTTCTCCCAGCGCTTCGCGCGCTTTTTCTGTAAATTTGTTGATGTCCATACAGCACCTCAATCGTCTCCATATCCCGAAATTGTTTTTATTGTCGCGTCATACTGACGGTTTCTGACAACCGGAAGGTTTTTCGTCCGAGGATTCCGCAAGCGTCTGCCAAAGTTCCCGTTGCGCGCCGCTCAATTCCGTCGGCGCGGCAATCATTATCCTGACAAGCAGATCGCCGCGTTTTGCGCCAACTCCCATACCCTTGCCCCGTAAACGGTACGTGCGCCCGGAACTTGAGCCTGGCGCAATGGTCAAGGTAACATCGCCTTCCAGTGTGGCAACGGTCGTCTTTGTGCCGAGCACTGCCTCCCACGGCAAAATCCACACGTCGCAGCGCAGATTCTGTCCGTCCAGCGTAAACATTGGGTGTGGTTGGTACCGCACGCGCAGCAGCAAATCCCCTGCCACGCCGTCCGGCACAGCCCCTCCCTGTCCGGCAAGGCGCAGTTTCGCGCCCTGACGGATGCCGGGCGGCACATTTATCTCAAGGGTTCTTGCGCCCTGCGGCATATTCAGCGTTACGGAACGCCGCCCGCCACGAACAACGTCTTCCAAAGGCAGCGCAAGCTCTGTTTCCATATCACGCCCACGCCGCTGACGCGCTGAAAAACCGCCAAAAGAATCTGGCCCGAAGCGCACATTCTGCCCTTGGCCGTCCTGATTCGCGCCGCCGAACAGTGTTTCAAAAAAGTCTGAAAAACCGGAACCGTCAAAACTTTTCCCGTTAAAAGTAAAATGCACATTCTCAAAACCCGGCTCTCCACCGCGAACCTGCTGACCGTGCTGCCAGTTTGCTCCAAGACGGTCGTACATACGGCGTTTTTCAGGGTCTTTCAAAACTTCATGCGCTTCATTGAATTCCTTGAATTTTGCTTCAGCCTGTTTGTCGTCGGGATTCAAATCCGGGTGATACTTACGCGCAAGTTTTTTGAAGGCTTTGGAAATTTCTTCAGAGGAAGCCGCGCGCTCAACACCCAGCAGCTTGTAATAATCTTTATATTCTACAGCCATACTCTGTCAGCGCTCCTCTGGTGTCCGCTTTTGCGATCACCATTCAAAATAATGACGCAAATGCGTACGTCAACTCACGGCAATCAAAAAATGTCGGTTACTTGAGGGGGCTAATGATCATCCTACCAGTCCAGCGTCTTTTTGAACGCTACCGCAAGGTCTTCCACCGGCTCGCGCAAAACAACGCTCTCGCCGCTTTTGACTGTCAGACAGCCGTCGCTTGTCACATGCCCGATGCAACGGCATATCTGCCGACAGGCCAATGCGTCCAATACAGGCGCCAAATCCGGCCGCACGCCGACAAGCAGGCGGCTGGCGGATTCGCTGTACAAAAGTTCTGTGCGCGTCATCGCCTCCATAGCCGGTACAGCGTCAAGCTGAACCTGCGCCCCCAAACGGCCTCCAATACACATTTCCGCAAGCGCGACCCCAAGCCCGCCGTCAGAGCAGTCGTGGCAGGACGCCAGCGCGCGCAAGCCCATAAGCTCATGGACAGCGCGGTAGCGGACAAGAGCGGCTGCAGCGTCAACATGCGGCATACGGCCGCCTGCAAGTCCAAGCTCTGCGGCGGCTTCACTGCCCGCCATATCGCGCCACACGCCGCCCAACAGATAAATATATTCACCTTCGCGTTTGAAGTCGGAAGTTTGCGCGCGCGTCACGTTGTTGATGACGCCCATCACGGTAAACAACAGGGTCGGCGGAATGGAAATGCGCTCTCCCGCGCCCGTGTAGTCATTTTTCATGGAATCTTTGCCGGAAATGCAGGGCAACCCAAAGGCCAGGCAAAAATGGCGCAACGCCTTGCACGCCCGCACAAGCTGCGCCAGTTTAAACCGCCCGTCCGGATTGTTTTCGGACACAACGGGGTCGCACCAGCAAAAATTGTCCACGCCGGCAAGGGCGTCCGGATTGGCGCCCACGGCCACGGCATTGCGCACCGCTTCATCAATTGCGTTTGCCGTCATCCAGTAGGTGTCGTAATCACTGAATTTGGGGCAGATGCCGTGCGCAATCACAATGCCCGCGTCCGATTCAAGCAAAGGGCGCAGTACAGCCCCATCTGAAGGGCCATCGCCGTACAAGCCTGTCATGGGCTTCACCACACTGCCGCCCCGCACTTCATGGTCGTACTGCCGCACAATGTATTCCTTGGAGCAGACGTTCAAACGCCCGAGCATGCGCTTTAAAAATTCGCCTTCGGCCACACCTGCGGATTCCACTCGCGTGTCGGCTGTTGCCGGCGGATTCCATTCAGCGCACAAGCGCAACTGCGGCACGCCTTCGTGCATGAAGGAAAGCGACAACGAGCCTACGCACGCGCCCCTGTACCGCACGTCAAAAAAGCCTGAATCCGTAAACTGCCCCAGAGCAGCGGCCTCCACGTCCATGTGCGCGGCAAGCGCAAAAAACTCGTCCAGTTTGTCGGGCGGCACAGCCAGCGTCATGCGCTCCTGAGCTTCTGAAAGCAGTATCTCCCAAGGGCGCAACCCATCGTATTTGAGCGGCGCCTTGCTCAACTCAAGTGTGCAGCCGCCCGTGTCCGTTGCCATCTCCCCCACTGAAGAGGAAAGACCGCCGGCGCCGTTGTCGGTAATGGCCGTATACAGGCCGCGATCACGCGCCCGCAGAATAAAATCACACAGTTTGCGCTGGGTGATGGGGTCGCCTATCTGCACGGCAGTGGCCGGGGAATCTTCGCGCAGCTCTTCGGAGGAAAAAGTTGCCCCGTGGATTCCGTCCTTGCCGATGCGCCCGCCGGCCATCACGATCACATCTCCCACGCGGGCTTTTTTTTGCCAGCCGGGAGCACCGTTGATTTCCACAGGCAGAATGCCCACCGTGCCGCAGTACACAAGCGGCTTGCCGAGGTATCGAGAATCAAAGACCAGAGAACCGTTGACCGTGGGGATGCCGGACTTGTTGCCGCCGTGCTCCACGCCTTCACGCACGCCTTCCAGCACGCGGCGCGGATGCAGCAGACGCGGGGGCAATGGCTTGTCATAAAATGGCGATGCAAAGCAAAAGACATTTGTATTGCAAACAAGTTCCGCGCCCATGCCCGTTCCCATCAGGTCACGGTTCACGCCCACGATGCCCGTCAGCGCGCCGCCGTAGGGATCAAGGGCTGAGGGACTGTTGTGGGTTTCCACCTTGATACAGACATCATAGCCGTTGACAAAGGCTGTCACACCCGCATTGTCGCTGAATACGGACTTGCAGTAGTCCTTCTCACCCATCCGCCGTCTGAGCAGGGCCGTTGTATCGCGGATGCAGGTTTTATACAGGTTGTCCACATCTTCACGGCGGTGGGAAAGGGCATCGGTATAGGCAATGCGGGCGGCAAAAATCTTGTGTTTGCAGTGTTCCGACCAGGTTTGCGCCAGTGTTTCCATTTCCACATCGGTCGGGTCAGCGGGAAGCCCCAGATCTGCGCGCCGCGTCTGTTCTTCCGGATCGGCAAAATACGCCCTGATTCGCCGCATCTCCTCCAGCGTGAGCGCCCAGGTGTTTTCACGGCTGGCCGCCGACATGGCCGCCTCGTCCATGCCGGAGAGGGCAATGGTCGCAACAGTGTCGTTGACCGCGCCGGTCACTTGAGCGGTCTGGGGGGCAAAGCCGGATTCCGCGCGATATTCAGCAAGACTTTTGATGTAAAAACGCTGAATCAACGTATTGCAGAACATATCGCGGGCTGCGAATTCCATCTGTTCACGAGTGAGCGACGCTTCCGCCCTGCCCCCAATCCTGTACTGCACCGAAGTATACACCCGTAAGCATTCACGGGCAATCTTGCAGACAATGGCAGCCGTATCTCTGGCGGTACGGCCTTCGTTGTCCGTAACGCCCGGGCGAAAACCCACTTCCACAAACCAGTCGGGCGCCGGATCCGGCAGGGGTAATGCGCCAAGAGCCGCGTACTGTACTATGGGATCGTACAACACGCACTCGTCCAGCAAACGGCGCACCTGCGCCTGATCAAGACCGTCAATGGTGTATATCTTGCATTGGCGCACCCAGGCCACGTCCAGCCCAAGGGCGCCGCGCAACTGCCCGGCTGTTTTGCGTCCGAGCGTGTCGTCACTGCGCGGGCCTGTTTCCACACGGTAGAGCATGACAATTCCTTTATTTTTCGCGATTGCTCACATAGGCGCACAGGGTGGAGAGCACTTCCCGTTCGGGCTTGTCCGGCAAACGGCGCAGGGCGGCCTGCGCCGCCTCCAGATAGGCGTTTGCCGCATCACGCGCCTGCATGTCGTAACCCGCGTTGCGCAGGCGTTCGACAATGGCCTGCACGTCATCTTCCGTCATCAGCCCGTCGGTAAAATTTTTATCAAAGACAGCCTGTTCCGTTTTATCAAGGCTTGCGCGGTACAAGCGCAGGGGCAGCGTCATCTTGCCTTCACGCACATCGCCGCCAGAGGGCTTGCCGGTGACTGACTGCGGCGCGCAATCAAGGGCATCATCCACAACCTGAAAGGCCATTCCCAGATTTTCACCATATCCGGCGGCAGCTTCAGTATGGGCGGCGTCCGCTTTGGCGCGCAACGCGCCCAATTCACAGGAGGCACGGATAAGCCAGGCTGTTTTGCCGCGCACAATGGTTTCGTACTCGGTAGCGCTTGTTTCCGCCTTGCCCTTTGCCGCAATTTCCAGAATTTCACCGGCCGCTGTATGACTGGTGGCCTCAGAAAAACACAGGCTGAGTCGCGTATCGCCAAATGCGGCAATCTGCGCGTTGGCCTGGGCCAGCAACGCGTCGCCGGCCAAAATAACCGAGGACATGTCAAAAAGCGTGTGCGCCGCCGGCTCGCCGCGGCGGTGCGTGGCGCTGTCCAGCACATCGTCGTGCAGGAGTGTGGCGGCGTGCAGCATTTCCATGGTGACGGCCAACCGGTAAATGTCGTTTGCCGCGTATCCGCACAAACGCGCCACAAGCACAGTAAGCAGCGGACGAAGACGTTTGCCGCCGGCCTGGAGAATATGCCGCGCTATGGGACGTACCGGCCCAGGCAGATCCACCGCATCCAGCGCCCCGTTAATACGGGGGAGTTCTTTGGCAAAATACGCGTTGAATGTGTTCATGGTAAAACATTTTATAGAAAAGTGAACTCTGGCAAAACGCGGGCAAGCGCCTGAAGCGCGCCGTCAAAATCTTTTTCGTCCTTGGCGCGCGCCCCCACCTTATTGGAAACACTCCGTATCTCCATGCAAGGTATATTATCTCGGGCACAGGCATAGGCCACGGCAAAACCTTCCATATTTTCAATATCCGCGCGGTACGCACTTCGGAGCGTCTGCGCTCTGGCAAAAGATGCGCTCACGCCAGCCACTGTCAGCGAACGGCATTCTACAAAAATGTCTGACGGTTTTGGTATGCCAAAAGCATCACAGGCATCCAGGTCGGCCAAGGGCAAGCGATCACGCACCTGCATCCCGTCCGGACGCTCCCACAGCGGAAAACCGAACGCGCCGGCAGTCACGCTTTGCCCGTCGTGCAGGCCGTACTCCGGCCAGATTTCCTCACGCACACAACACAACGTGCGCAGGGGCAGAGCGTGCAGATCAAAAGCCCCTGCAAGTCCCACATTGAGCACGGCGTCAATGGGCTGATTGCGCGCCTTTGCGCCGGCAATGCAGTACCCTAGGGCGAGGGCGGCATTGATCGGCCCCACACCTGTAACACAAAAAAAGACCTCCCAGTTTTTTAACCGATACCTGTGCACCGCCAAGCTGTTGTCTTGCGCCGAAAGAGAGACCGGCATCGCGCAGGCGGGAAACAGGGCTGCCAGTTCCTGTTGAGTAGACGCGCAGATCAGCAAAGTCACAATGCTTACAGCCTCCAGTAATCAAAGCCCGCCGCCCGCATCGCGGCCGGATCAAAAAAGGATTTGACGTCCAGCAGCACGGCGTTTTCAGGATCGGCAAAGCGCTCCTTGAGCGTCTGCGGTGTAAATTCCGCGTATTCCTTGTGTCCCACAGCCATGACAAGCGCGTCCAGGCCATGCAGCGCGTCCAGAGGCAACAGGCTTTGACCGTATTCGCGCAGAGATTCCTCAGGGTCGGCCAGCGCATCGCTGACAAGCGGCACGATACCGTAGTCCGCAAGCTCGCGCACAACGTCCACAACGCGCGTATTGCGCAGATCAGGCACATTTTCCTTGAAGGTAAATCCCAAAATACCCACGCGCGCGCCGTTGACAACGCTGCCACGCCGTATCAGCCGCTTGGCGACGCATTCGGCTATATATTTGCCCATGCCGTCATTAATGCGTCTGCCCGCCAGAATGACTTCCGGATAATAGCCGAGCGCCTCAGCCTTGAAGGTCAGATAATACGGGTCAACGCCGATACAGTGCCCGCCTACGAGACCGGGGCGGAAAGGCAGAAAATTCCACTTGCTGCCGGCCGCTTCCAGCACTTCAAGCGTGTCTATGCCCATGCGATCAAAAATGACGGCCAGCTCATTCATCAGGGCGATATTCAAATCGCGCTGGGTGTTTTCAATAACCTTGGCGGCCTCAGCCACACGTATGCTGGAGGCGCGGTGTATGCCGGCCTTGACCACTGCCCCGTACAGCGTTGCCAGGATATCTGTTGTGGCGTCGTCAGAGCCGGAAACAATTTTTACTATATTTTCAAGAGTATGTATTTTATCGCCCGGATTGATCCGCTCTGGAGAATAGCCCACGCTGAAATCACACCCCATGCGCAGGCCGGATTCCCGCTCCAGAATGGGCACGCAGACTTCCTCGGTCAGGCCGGGATACACAGTGGATTCGTACACCACCACAGCACCTTTGCTCAGGTGTCTGCCCACCGTGACGGTGGCGTTCACAACAGATGTCAAATCCGGGGCGCGGTGCGCATCAATAGGCGTGGGCACCGCCACAATCACGACCACTGCCTGTCTGAGTTCCGCAGCGTCACAGGTATAGCGCACATTCGTCTTTTTGAGGTCGCTTTCCGTGACCTCACGGGTATGGTCATGCCCACCGGCAAGCTCCGCAACACGTTTTTCACTGATGTCAAAGCCCAGCACAGGCACATGCTGCGACAGCGCGACAGCCAGCGGCAACCCAACATACCCCAGTCCCACAACGGCAACGCAGTTTTTTTGCATATCTTCAAATGTCACCATACAGACATCCTCATTTTTCTCCCACATGCAGACAGACAATACCTGAAGTCAGCCTGATATGCCAGACCCGCGCAAAGCCGGCCGCTCGCAGTTCGTCTTCCAGTGTTGTTGCCGTTGGGAAGGCGCGGATTGTTTCCACCAGATAATCATAGGCTGCGGAATCTCCGGAAAAAAATCTTCCTATACGCGGCAGAACGACATTCAGATATACATTGTACACGCCGCCCCAGATACGCTCCCGACCGGAACCGAATTCCAGAATACATGCCCTCCCGCCCTTTTTGAGCACACGCAGCATTTCGTCAAAGGCTATGGCACGCGGCGTGATATTGCGTATGCCAAAGGCCATGGTCACGCAGTGCACCGAGGCGTCAGGCAGGGGCAATTTTTTTGCATCAGCGGCCACAGGCAAGACCGCGTTTTCCCCCACCAGTTTGCGACGCCCACGTTCAAGCATGGGCGGACAAAAATCCAGTGCAAGAACACGCATGTCAGCGCTTATATCAGGGCGCACGCGGCGCAGGGCAAGGGCAACATCCAGTGTGCCGGCCGCCAGATCAAGCGCCACAACCTTATTGTGTGTGACAGCCTGCAAAGCTGATTGTGCAAGAACCGCTCGCCAGCGCTGATCAAACCCCAGACTCAGGACACGATTCAACACGTCATAAAAACGCACAATGCGACCGAACATGCCGGCCACCGCAGAATCGTTCACCCCTTTTTCTCGCGACGCTTAAGGGCAACATCTTCGTTTTCAAGCACGGCGGCATGAACAACACGATTTTCCTTGCTCTTCCACATCGCGAACATCAACGATACGTACGCCAAATTCCGAAACATTCTCGGGCAGCGCGTAACAAAGCGTCATAGTTATAGTTGTAGTTGTACAGCCAAATTCCGCCGGCAAGGCAGATGACCAGCACAAGGGCCGAGAGCGCAAGCTTGCGCAGGGGCAGAGGCTTTCTTTCTTGTGCGGTTACGTTGTCCGGTTTTGGAAAGGGTTCGATCGCATCCGGCGGGGCCGATACCGCTGTTTGCGGCGATTCAAGGGCAAACACTGTTTTGCAGACAGAACAGCGCAACCTGACGCCCTGTTTGACGCGATCGTCGGGCAGGACAAAGCGGCTTGTGCATTGAGGGCATACTATTTCCATTCCACAACTCCATTAAAGCCGGTCAGGGCGTCAGCCCGAAACAATTGTCAACTATAACTTTGTGTTCGTTTTTGCCCATTGTTTTTTACCGGCAATTTTTGCTTGCCAATTTCCTGACCGGCAATTCCGAAACATCCAGGAACAGCGCAATTTCGTCACAATCCGGATACTTGGCGCAGTTCACGCAGTCAGCCCAGATTTTTTGCGGCAATACGTCCTTGTCCACCACGTTAAAACCTAAACGGGTGAAAAACGATTCCTGATAGGTCAGCGAAAAAATTTTTTTCAGGCGCAGTTCACGACATCCGCTGACGCACGCCCGTACAAGGGCGCGCCCAAGCCCTTGGCCGCGCATGTCCTCACGCACAACCAGAGAACATATCTCGCCCATATCTTCCCAGACAGGCGCCAGAGCGCAACAGCCCACCACCTCGCTCTCAGGCGATTCCACCACATGAAAATTGCGTATGTGCCCATAAAGATATATCAGCGCGCGCGGCAGCAACAAGCCTTTTTTGGCGGCCTGTAGCAAAAGCGCGTGTATTGCCTTGACGTCTTCAAGATGCGCCTTGCGCGGTATACAGTCCTTGCTCATCAGTGTTCCAAAAGTTTTTCAATAAGTGATTTCAGCGTTGCGGCGTCCAGTATGCCCGGTTCGGAAAGGATGAGATTCCCGCTTTTGCTGTAGAGCGCATTATGGGGTATGCCGCTTACACGGTATGCCTGCGCTATATCGCTCCCGACCATATATACCGGATATTCCATGCCCATTTGGCTGACAAAGGAAGCCAAGGACTTTGTGTCGTCATCCACTGAAAAGCCGATAATCCGCACCCCACTGTCCGCGTATTCTCTGCCGATCTTCGCCAAAGCCGGTATTTCCGCACGGCACGGCGGGCACCATGTCGCAAAAAAATTGAGCACGAGCACATTGCCTTTGTTTTTGGCCAGCATGTCTGTCAGACTAGGCATGTTTATTGTAGGAGGCGCGGTCGACGCGGCTATGACAGCCGTTGGCGGCAGCAAACACACAATGAGCGCAAGAATCAATGTTCTCATGTAGATACCTTCAAAAAATTGGGAACTGTTATCATCCCGCAACCATATCCCGCGCCACGCGCACAGCGCCGACAGCGTCAGCGGCGTAGCCGTCCGCTCCTATCGCTTCGGCAAATGCCTGTGTTACGGCAGCCCCTCCAACCATAACACGTATCGGCAAGTTTTTGTCCTTAACCAGACGCACGGTGTCCTCCATTTTGATCATCGTTGTTGTCATCAACGCGGACAGACCAATAACGCACGCGCCGTGGCTAACGGCGCAAGACACTATGGACTCGACGGGCATATCCTTGCCCGCGTCAATAACATCAAAACCATAATTGCCGAGCAGGAGCGAGACAATATTTTTGCCGATGTCGTGGATATCGCCTTCCACTGTGGCCATGACCACCACAGGACGCTGTTGCGCTTCTCCGTCCTTAGCAAGCAGCGGCTTCAAGTGGGCAAACGCGGTCTGCATGGTTTCCGCGGAGCGGATAAGCTGAGGCAAAAAATATTCCCGACGTTCGTACCTCGCGCCCACTTCCGTGATTGCCGGAATCAATACGTCCCGTACAAGCGTGAAAGGGTCCGCCCCGCCGGCAAGTTCGGCATCCAGAAAGGCGGTCACAGTTTCCCTGTCTCCAGTCAGCACGGCCTCGCCGGCATTTTTTGCCGTTTCTCCCCTGGTTTCACGCGTCATGCCGCCGGTAGAGGGCTTCCAGTCCGCATAGGAGGCAATAAAAGTCTCGGCATGAGGGTCATGACGGCACAGCACCCGCAACGCGTCAGCCACTTCATGACAGCGTACGGCGGAAGGGTCCGCGATGCAGGAAGTAAGCCCCGCCCCAACCGCCGCGGACAAAAATGTCGCGTTGAGCAGTTCCCTGGCCGGCAGACCAAAAGAAATATTGGAAAGCCCCAGTGTTGTGGCCAGATTTTGCCGGCGGCACCAGCGCGCCATCTCCAGACATTGTGTGCCATCACTCCCAGAGGAAATCGCCAACGCCAGAATATCCACAACTATCATGGAGCGGGAAATATGCAGCCTTTCCGCTTCCAGCAACAAATTTTCCACAATACGTATACGTTCCGTTGCCTTCTCCGGCAGCACAGCCCCTTGCAGCGGGAGCAAAATGAACGGAGCGCCGTATTCTCGGCACAGCGGCCACAATTTTTCCATCCGGTGCGCTTCACCGCTGATGGAATTGATCAGGAAAGATCCCGTGCACCAGGGAAGCGCGGCTGAAATCGCTTCCACGCTGGAGGAGTCAAGGCAAAGCGGGGCTTGCAAACGCGCCGACAGCAGGCGCGTCAGTTCCGGCAAAAGCAGTACCTCATCCACCAGCGGCGCGCCCACATTGACATCCAGCACACACGCTCCGGAATCCAGTTGCTGGTCCGCCAGATGCAGGGCCAAATCAAAACGTCCTTCCTGAAATTCCCGGGTGAGCTTTTTCTTTCCGGTGGGATTTATACGCTCTCCGATAATGACAAGCGGTTCGTCAACACCGATGCGCACCAGGCGTGAACGGTTTGTCAAATTCACAGCCCCGCTGCGCGAACCTTGCCGGACGGGAGTGCTCTGTCCACGCACAGCCTGCGCAAGCATTGCCAGATGCGCCGGCCCCGTGCCGCAGCAGCCTCCCAGTATGCGCGCGCCCAGCGCAACAAAAGCTGCCGCCTTTTGCGCAAACTCCTCCGGCCCCAAAGGAAAGACCGTCACGCCATCACGCAACTCCGGCATACCCGCGTTTGGCTCCGCCATAACGGGACAGTTGCAAACCGACAGCAATTCGCGCACTGTCGGCGCCATCTGGTCAGGTCCCAAACTGCAGTTTGTGCCGATCGCATCCACACCGAGGTTCAGCATGGTTTCGGCAAAAATGGTCGGCGTTGAACCTGTGAGGCTGATGCCCTGCTCAAATGTCATGGAAACCAGTATCGGCAGGGAACATGCCCGCCGCGCCGCTATAACGGCAGCGCGCGCTTCAACAAGATCAAACTGGGTTTCAATGAAGATCACATCGGCGCCGCCGGCGGCAAGGCCCTGTATCTGCGCAAAAAACGCCGCGATCAGATCGTCGGGCTCAAGATCGCCCAGGGGTTTGACAAAACGCCCGGTCGGTCCGACATTGCCGGCAACAAAGGCGGGCCTTCCCGCATCCCGACAGGCGGCCTTCGCCACCTCAACCATCCGTTTGTTAAAGGCAAAAACGTCTGTATTGCCGGGCAGTTTGAAAACAGTACCGCCAAAGGTACACGAGGTGATAATATCCGCGCCGGAATCCAGATATTTTCTATGAATGCCGCGCACAATATCCGGATTGTCTCCGCAAAACTGTTCGGGACTTATGCCGGCGGGCATTCCGGAAGCCTGCAGCATGGTGCCGGTGGCCCCGTCAAGCAAAAGCGGTTGTTCCCGCGCAAGCGCCTGTTTGAATGTCATAGTTGTTCACCTGATCCGTTATACAAAAATACACTGTGCGAAAAACTATTGAAAAAAATACAATAAACGTGTACAGCATGTGTTGTTGCTCTTTACAGTATGGATAGAATGAAAAAAAATAGCAAGATATCTGTTCCGGTGCATCGGCAACAAGCGGAAAATACTAATGATTCCACAATTGCCGACACTGCAGTCGAACTCCTTGCCGCTGAACCTGTCGCGGAAAATGTTGACGAACTTGAGGCAGTTGACGACGATGTCCTTTTGCCGGAATCCGTACTGGGCAGTGACGAAGACACGAGTTTTGACGGCTTCGGAAACAACGATTCCGCGGCGCTGCCGGCGCCGGCAGCGCCGCGTTTGCCCTCACCTGTCGGCAGGCGCGACAACCTGTACCTCTATCTGCGGGAACTCAGCCGTTTTCCCATGCTCACACCAGAGGAGGAACACGCGCTGGCTTTGCGCGTGCGTGACCACAATGACCCTGACGCCGCTTTTCGTCTTGTTTCCTCACACTTGCGCCTTGTTGTCCGCATAGCCATGGATTTTCAGCGACGCTGGATGCAGAATGTGCTTGATCTTATTCAGGAGGGTAATGTGGGGCTGATGCGGGCCGTCAATAAATTTGACCCGGACAAGGGAATCAAGTTTTCCTACTATGCTTCGTTCTGGATCAAGGCCTACATTCTCAAATTTATTATGGACAACTGGCGCATGGTCAAAATCGGAACCACGCAGGTGCAGCGCAAGCTGTTCTATAACCTGAACAGAGAACGGCAAAGGCTGATCGCTCAGGGGTATAATCCCGATGCCGCCCTGCTTGCCGAGCGTCTGGGCGTCAATGAAGAGCAGATTATTGAGATGGACCAGCGTCTTTCATCCTCGGATATCTCTCTCAATATGCCTGTGGGCGAAGAGTCGGGCAACGCGACCCGGATGGATTTTCTGCCGGCATTGAGTCCGGGCATTGAATCCATGCTAGCCTCCGTTGAAATTGCAGCTATTGTCCGTTCCCGCCTGAAGACCATTGTTCCGGAACTCAACGAAAAAGAACTCTACATTCTCCGCAATCGTCTGCTTTCCGACGAACCTGTCACCTTGCGTGAAATAGGCGAACGGTATAATATTACCAAAGAGCGTGTACGTCAGCTTGAGGCGCGGTTGCTGAAAAAAATCCGCCGGCACCTGACCTTGCATATCAATGACTTTTCAGACGCATGGGTACAGTCCTGAATGAAACACAGCACCCTTGTACTGTTTCGCGTATCGGCACTTCTTGCCGCATTTCTCTCTCTTCACGGATGCAGCGGTTGCGTTGGCAACACCCATAACACGCCCGGGGCGGAGTCGTCCGGCAGACAGAGCCTGACAGTACCCCCTGTATCCGTATCCGAATACGCGGTGGACAGGGCGGAGTCCCTGCCGGCAGAAAACGATTTTTCCGCGGATGCCGACATTGTTTACGCTTATCTGTGCTTTCTTCAGGCTATACATACCGAAGACGAAGAAGCGCTGCTGCAGGCAGCGGAGCGCTTCACAACTCCGGAGGTTCCCGCAAAAGTCTGGCTGGAGGGCGGCGTCTGGCTGATGAGCCGCAAATCCCCAAATGCTGTGTCCCTGCTCAAACAGGCCATTGCCGCTTGGCCGCAGGATTTGTCGCTCAATCTTCTCTATGCCGAAGCCTGCATGGAATCCGGCAGACTGCCTGAAGGCATAGCCCTCATGCGCGGTTATCTGAAACAGCACGCGGACGCTTTGGACGCCCGTCTTGAACTGGCGCTGCTGCTCGTTAAAAATAATGAATACGTTGAAGCGGAAAAACTGCTTATGGACATTTCCGTCAATGAGCGTACACCCCTTGTGGACTACTACCACTCCAAAGCGTTGTCAGGTATGGGGCGACAAAACGAGGCCGTCCTCTATCTGCGGAAAGCCGTCAGGGGAATGCCGTATTTTGTAGAGGCTCTGGCCGAGCTGGCGTTTATTTATGAGCAGCGTTCAGAATTTAAGGAAGCGCGGAATATCTATGAACGCTTGCTCAAACTCAATTTTTCTCCACAAGACGTCGCGCTCAGACTGATATCCCTTTCCCTGCAACTGAATCAGCCGGAAAAAGCGCTCAAGTATCTGCAAGCCGGGCCAAAAAATCTGAAATTCCGGCTTATGGCGATCAGCATGTTTGCGCGCGCGCGCCATTATCTGCAGGCCGAAAATCTGCTCAAGCACATCGAAGCCGAAGGCGATGCTTCGGGTGAAGTGTATCTTCTGCTGGCGGATATGGCCTATGAGCAGCGCCGTGATCTTGCCCTAGCGCTTTCCTGGCTGCAAAAAGTGACCGCGGACAGCGTCCACGCGGGAAGAGCGCACTTGCTGCGCGCGCAAATGCTGGCTGACAGCGGCAAGGACGAAGAATCGCTCGGCGCCGCGCGGAGCGGTCAGCACAGATTTGCCGATATGCCGGATTTTTGGGAACTGGAAATACGCCTGCTGGCACGCCGGAAACATACGGCGAACGCCATCTCCGTTACTCAGACGGCGCTGAAAAAATGGCCCGGCAATGCGGAATTGAATTTTTTGCTCGCCTCGCTGTTTGACGAAGCGGGCGACAAAAAAAACGCCTTCACGCTCATGGAAACTATTCTGAAAACGAATCCTGACAATTACCAGGCGCTCAACTATGTCGGGTACACACTGGCAGAGGAAAACCGGGATCTTGAGCGCGCTGTGCAACTGCTTGTCAAGGCTGACAACCTTTCGCCAAATCAGTCCTATATTGTGGATTCTCTGGCGTGGGCGCTGTTCAGGATCGGACGCGTCAGTGAATCCTGGGCGGAAATACGCCGCGCCGTCTCTCTTGACAGCCATATTGCCCCCTCCATCTGGGAGCATTACGGTGACATCGCTTCACACATAGGCCTTAAGGATGAAGCCCGTAAAGCCTATCAAAACGCCCTCGACCTCAAGCCCGCCAATACCGAAACATTGCGGCAACGTCTGGTGCAACCATGAAAAACTGGTTTTTTTTCCTTCTTGTTCTGTTGCTGGGCGCCTGCGCCGGTCGGCATGGCGCGGTCTCACCTGAGGGCACGGACGAACGCTGGCAGAAAATGCTGACGGCAAGCGCTGCCGCGCCGCCTTCTCCGTATCGTTTGCAAATGAGTCTGCGTTTTGGCGTGGAAGGCGACACCCGCCGTGTGACAGCGCTTTTCTGGGGCAACGGCAACGGCGCGTTGCGCCTTGACGTTATGGCCGGCATTGGGGCGGTGGCTGCCAACATTCTGGAAGATGGGCAGCATTTTCTGTTGTATGTCCCTCGCGATAACAAAGCCTATTTTTATCAGGGCGCGGCAAGACCCCTCCTGAATGCCGGCGTCCCCATTCCCTTTACCCTGCGCCATCTTGCGGATATGCTCAACGGCCGTTACGCTCCTGTTTTCGGCGCGGCGTATTCCGGCAGTGCGAACACAACAGCCAGGGGCACACGCTACCCGCTTACCGGCGGTCCAGGTGGTGATATTGTCTTGAACGCCGACGGATTGCCGGTAAGCTGGCGCGAAAACGGCGATAAAGCCTGGTCTATGGAAATTGGCTACGACGACGGAACCCCGCCCTTGCCGCAGCGTTTGGCATTGACGCACAGCAACGGGAATCGGGCAATTCTGTTAATCAAGGAACGCGAACCCCTCGCTGTCGCTTTTAGCCCTGACCAGTTGCATCTCGCACTCCCGGAAAACGCCCCGCTTTTGCCGCTTGCCAGATACAAAAAATAGCGGCATCACGTTCAAATCACGAAGAAATTTTCATGTCGCGTATTTATTTTGCCTCAGACCATGCCGGTTTCAACTTAAAAACACTGCTGTCTCAGCATGTTGCAAAACGTCAGCACATTATCTTTGATATGGGCGCATACACAAACGAATCTTGCGATTATCCGCTGTTTGCCCACAAACTTTGTGAAGCTTTTGAGTATCCCGCCGACTTTGGCGTTCTTGTTTGCGGCACAGGCATCGGCATGGCAATGGCGGCAAACCGCCATAGCGGCATCCGCGCTGCTCTGTGCGCCACAGAACTGCACGCGCGTCTTGCCCGCGCGCATAACAACGCCAATGTGCTCTGCCTTGGAGCACGCATTACAGGCGATGAACTGGCCATTGCCATTACCGAAACATTTTTGGCGACAGACTTTGAAGGCGGGCGTCACCAGAAACGCCTTGACATGATCAATATATAACTTTTTTATATATTTTAAGGATAGTTATGCTGCTTTACAACACTCTGGGACGAAAAAAAATGGAATTCAGACCTGTCCGTCCCGACAAAACATATATGTACGTATGTGGCATTACAGCCTATGATTACTGCCATATCGGACATGCGCGTTCCGCTGTTGTTTTTGACGTGCTTGCGCGCCGCATGCGGCATCTGGGGTTCAATCTTTTTTTTGTGCGCAACTTTACGGATATCGACGACAAAATCATGGCCCGCGCCGCCAAGGAAGGCAGTGATTGGCAAGTAATTGCCCAGACCTATATTGACGCCTTTCATGAAGATATGGACAGGCTGGGAGTGCTGCGGCCGGACAGCGAACCCCGTGCCACAGAGTATATTCCACAAATTCAGGAGCTTTGCTTGCGGCTTATAGACGCCGGCAAGGCGTACGTTGCCCCGTCCGGCGATGTCTATTTTCGTGTGCGCTCGTATCTCCCCTACGGTAAGCTTTCCGGACGCACGCTGGACGATCTGCTGGCCGGCGCGCGCGTTGCCCCGGGAGAGGAAAAAGAAGACCCGCTGGATTTTGCCGTCTGGAAAGCATCAAAACCCGGCGAACCTTTTTGGAATAGCCCCTGGGGCAAGGGGCGGCCGGGCTGGCACATTGAATGTTCCGCCATGAGCGCTCCGTATCTGCCGCTGGACATACACGGCGGCGGGCAGGACCTTGTCTTTCCCCATCACGAAAACGAAGCGGCGCAAACAGAATCTGTCTGCGGGCACAACCTTGCGTCCTACTGGATACACAATGGTTTTGTGCAGATCAATGCGGAAAAAATGTCAAAATCTTTGGGTAATTTTAAAACCATTCGTCAAATTCTGCAAAACTATCTGCCTGAGACGCTTCGCTTCTTTTTGCTGAGCAAGCACTATCGCAGCCCCATTGATTTTACAGCGCAAGGTCTGGACAATGCGGAAAAGGCGCTGTACCGCATGTATTCCTCATTGCTGGAAGCTCACCGCGCGCTTGCCGGAACACAGCGGGAAAAAACAGCCTTGCCCGACAATCTCCGCGATGAATGGCGCGCCCTGCACCAGGCGTTCAACGACGCGCTCGACGACGACATCAACACCGCGCTGGCTCTTGGTCATGTATTTTCACAAGCGCGCATTGTCAATCGTCTGTTTGAAAACAAACATCTGCGCGTTTCTGAAGCTGCCGGAAGCATATTTGAAGAATTTTTGCAACGCGCCCTGGACTGGAACACGCAACTGGGGCTTTTTGGCGTAAATCCGCACGACTTTTTGAACGAACTCCGCGCCCTGCGGGCAAAACGCGCGAAGCTTGATATCGCAGAGGTGGAGGCGACGCTTCAGGAACGCCGCCGCGCCAGAGAACAAAAAGATTTTGAAAAATCAGACAGGTTACGCAACAGACTCCACGTCCTGGGGGTCAGTGTGCAGGACACGCCGGAAGGGCAAATTTGGGATATACAGTAAGTGAACGCTCAACGATTTTCCCGATCCTGCCTTGTCGCGCTACTCACGCTGCCGTTCTTTTTTGCCGCGCATGTTTTCCCCGCCCACGCCTTTATTTTTGGCGGGGTCACCATAAGGGACGAGAAAGAAATGGGGCAAAAGTTTGATATGATGGTGCGTTCCAATCTGCCGATTGTGGAAGATCCGGAAGTGCGGCAGTACGTCAG
This sequence comes from Candidatus Desulfovibrio kirbyi, assembly GCA_013374015.1. Classification (GTDB taxonomy): domain Bacteria; phylum Desulfobacterota; class Desulfovibrionia; order Desulfovibrionales; family Desulfovibrionaceae; genus Desulfovibrio; species Desulfovibrio kirbyi. The sequence goes on along the minus strand of BLLL01000001.1, from coordinate 201,497 downwards.
TTCCCTGCTTGACCGTCTGGTCAGAGCAATCCCGCCGCAGCCCTACACGTTCAAGGCAACGGTCGTTCTGCACAATACGCTGAACGCCTTTGCCGTACCCGGCGGCTATGTCTATGTGTTTACAGGCATTATCATGAATATGGAAAGCGAGGATGCCCTTGCCGGAGTGCTGGCGCATGAGCTTGCCCATGTCACGCAACGTCATGTGGCCTCACGTCTGGAAAAGGCGCAGTTCATCACTCTGGCTTCACTGCTGCTGGCGGTCGCGGGCGTTGCCGCGGGCGGCGCCGGAGGCGGCGCTCTCGCATCCGGGGCATTGGGGGCAGGGCAGTCGGCCATGCTCAATTACAGCCGTCTGGACGAAACAGAAGCGGACCAGATCGGCCTGCAATATCTTACAGCAGCGCAGTATCCGCCCGCCGGAATGGTGAGCGGCTTTAAAACACTGCGCCAAAAAAGCTCAATAAACGGCACAAGCGTGCCCACATATCTTTCCACACATCCTGCCATAAGCGACAGAATCAACGGACTTCAGGCGCGTATCACCGTTATGCCAGCAACTGTGCAAAACCGCCGGCAGGACAATAAACGCTTTACGCGTGTAAAAACACTGCTCTGGTCGCGTTACGGCACCGAGCAGGCGGCATTGCACCGTTTTTCGGGCAAGGACGGGTTGTCCGCAATGGGCAGAGGCATTGTGTACGCCCGCCAGAACAACATAGTGGAGGCAAGCAAAGCCTTTGATGAAGCGCTTGCCGTATCGCCCGCCGACCCGCTGGTGCTGCGCGAAGCCGGAATTTTTCATTTCCGCAAGGGGGATATGCGCCGCGCTGACGGTTTGCTGCGTGAAGCCATGCGTTGTGAACCTCAGGACTATATGGCCTCTTTTTTCTACGCCCGCATGTTGGACGAGAGCGGTCAGCAACAGCGGGCGGACAGATATTATGTGGAAGTGTTGCGTCATGTGCCCGAAGATACGGAAGTGCATGAAGCCTATGCCCACTCGTTGGGCAGCCGCGGCAAACCTCTTGAGGCGTACATACATTTGACCTACAGCGCGCTGTATGCCAACAATAAAAAATTGACCGAGCGGTATTTTAACAAAACCAAGGCGCTGGCCGACAAAAGCCCCGCCAACAGCCAATTCCGCCGTTTGGAAACCGTGTATAAGGAACGCAGGGAAATCTGGGAAAAAAGCTGATGTATATGACACACGCCACCACCATTGTGCTTGTCAAAAAAGAAGGGCGCACAGCCATAGCCGGTGACGGTCAGGTCACACTGGGACAAAGCACGATACTCAAGCATTCGGCAAAAAAAATACGCCGTCTGCACGAGGGGCAGGTGCTCGCCGGGTTTGCCGGGGCAACCGCGGACGCATTTACCCTGTTTGAGCTTTTTGAGGCCAAACTCAAAGAACTGCGCGGCAATCTGCTGCGCGCAGCAGTGGAAATGGCAAAGGAATGGCGCAAGGACAAATATCTGCGCAAACTAGAGGCCATGCTACTTCTGGCCGACAAGGAGCATTTACTACTGCTCTCCGGCACGGGCGACGTTATTGAACCGGACGACGATGTCGCTGCCATCGGCAGCGGCGGGCCTTACGCGCTGGCGGCGGCCAAGGCGTTATTGCGGCACAGCGACCTTGACCCCCCCAGCATCGCCCGTGAAGCTCTGCGCATTGCCGCTGAAATCTGCGTCTACACGAACGATCAGATACTCACGGAAGTTCTGGAATAGCGTCCGACATCACCTTGCACGGAGAACCGACAGCAGGGTGTCCGGCAGATTCTGCCCTGTCCAGAGGTGAAACTGCGCGTTTGCCTGCGCAAAAAACATATCCAGCCCAGTAACGCACTGCCGGCCGGCCAGCTTTGCTTCACGCAGAAAGCGCGTTTCCCACGGGTTGTAGACGATATCGTACGCGATGCGCGCGTCACGCGGGCTGCCCACGCTTTCTGAAGACGCCAGGGTAAAATCGTAGGGCGTTTCGTCTTCATGTTTGCCGCGCATGCCAAGGGGCGTTGTGTTGACGACAAGACGCGCGTTCACATCATGCCTGCTCTGCCAAGGTACGGGCACAAGGCCAAACTGTTCGGCCAACGGCAAATGCGTTTTGTCTGAGGGCGTTGTCACAAAAACGCACCGCGCCCGGCGCAGGGCAAGCCCTGCCGCGACAGCCCGCGCCGCGCCGCCAGCGCCCAACAGCAACACGTCCGTCGATTCAAGAGACGTTTCACGCAATGGCATTAAAAAACCTGTAATATCAGTATTTTCTCCGCACAGTCTGTTGTTTTTCCGGTAGATTGTGTTGACGGCTCCGACAGCGGATGCCTGTGGAGAAATGTCGTCCAGCAGAGGCAAGAGGGATATTTTGTGCGGGATAGTGACAGAGCAGCCCTGAATATCCAGCAAACGCATACTCTCCACAAAGGCGGGCAGGCGTTCGGGGGATATTTCCCAGCGCAGATACACAGCCGCGCTGCCCAGTGCCCGAAATCCGGCATTGTGCACAAATGGAGAAAGGCTCTGTCCCAAAGGCCAGCCCACTACGCCGTACAGCCGTATCGGCGCGTCGATTCTGTTGTCCATGATTTTCCTGTTTCCGGGTTTCATTGGTTCTCCGCTGCAATGTCCACGAAGACGAATTTTTTCACGTCAACCAGATTTCCGCCGTGAGGCAAATTTTTTCGATGGCGGGTATATGCCGCGTCAAGGGCGCGTTCTTGCGGCATTGACAAAATTTTTTGCCCAACAGGGCAGGGCCGGCGCAAAGATATGCGTGTAAGACGCCCACACGCGTTGACGCGTAAGGCCGTCAGCCATGCTGGAGTCTTTTCCGGAATGTTCCCCCATGCCCGTTCCGCGACTGAGCGTCATGGCATACTCCGGCGGCTGATTTTCCCATTCACAGCGTGAATAGTGAAATTCGTGACCGCGCAGTGTCAAGCCGACAGGAAAGTAAGGATTTTTCGCGACAATTATGCCGTCAACATAGCCCAACCCCTGCGGTTTGTTACATAAGCGCACTGTCACGGGAAAAACGCCGCTCATGGGCCAAAAAGCTGCTCCGTCCTGAATGCCCTTTGACAACAACATGAAACCGCCACATTCGGCATAGATGGCCAGGCCATTGTCCGCAAGACGCGCAAGTTCGGCAACGCGCGGCGAAGCGCTCAACACTCTTGCGCTGTCTTCAGGAAATCCTCCGCCAAGATAGAGGCCGTCAATTTCCGGCCAAGGCGCCGCATCCAGCAGGGAAAGCCGGATGAGTTCGGCGCCCGCCCGATCAAGCGCTTCCAGATTTTCCTGATAGTAAAACCACAACGCGGCATCGCGCACATAGCCGATGCGCACCCGTGAGCGCATGTTTTCCGCTTTTGCCGGCCAAAAGGGTTCCGGCTCAGGCAGGGGCGGCGCAGACCGCGCAGCCGCCAGGGCGGCGTTGACATCCATGTGTTCACGCACAAACACTGCGAGGGTTTCCAGCGCCTGTTCCGCCGTTTCGTTTGTGAGGGATTGAGAGGCAATGCCCATGTGGCGTTCGGGCAGGGGATTGCCGGACAGACACGGCAGCGCGCCGAGCACCGGCATATCCGTATATTCCTCAAGCGCTTGCCGCAGTATGCGCGTATGCCGCTGTGACCCCACTTGATTGAGCACCACGCCGCAAAAATTAAGGCCGGGTTCAAAGTTTGTCATGCCCTGTACAAGCGCGGCGACCGTGCGGGTCATTTTTGCGCAGTTGACACTGAGTAGCACAGGGCAGTCGAGAGCGCGCGCAAGCACGGCTGTGGAGCAGGACCCGCTCACATCTGATCCGTCGTACAAACCGCGATTGCCCTCAATAAGCCCAAGGGTATTCTGGTCGATTGCGCGCGCGGCGTGAGCAAAAAGAGAGCGCAACCGCGCCTGTGACAAAAAATAGGGATCAAGGTTGGAAACAGATTTTTGGGCGGCCATTTCAAGCCAGGCCGCGTCAATATAGTCCGGCCCTTTTTTGAACGGCTTAACGCTGATCCCCTTATGGACAAGTGCGCGCGTAAGGCCAAGGGCAAGCAGCGTCTTGCCGCCGCCCCCTGAAAGTGAGGAGACGCACAGTCTCGGCAGTGACAGCGCTCCAGGAGTCTGTGTCATCTTAGTGCCTGAAGGAACGCTGTCCCGTAAACACCATGCCCACCGGCGGTTCGGCCTCATTGCAGGCGGCAATCACTTCGGCGTCGCGCAGAGAACCGCCGGGCTGGGCAATAGCGGCAACGCCCGCCGCAATCGCCACATCCACTCCATCGCGAAACGGAAAAAACCCGTCAGAGACAAGGGCGGAGGCAATCAATCCCCCGTGAGCGCGCCCGGCGCGGCGCTGCACGTCGTCAAATTTTTCCCACAAGGCCGGGTCGCTGGCGGCTTTCTGCGCAAGCTCATAGAACGAAAGCCCAATCTCTTTGAAGGCTAGGGTGTCGGCGTATTTTATGTGAGCCTTGTGGACGGCAAGTTCCACGCAACCCACGCGGTCCTGCTCTCCGGTGCCGATAGCCAGCGTTGCTCCCTCACGAGCAAAAATAACAGAATTGGATGCTACCCCGGCCTCCACAGCCCAAGCAAAGCGCAAATCCGCCAGTTCGTCCTTGGTAGGAGAGCGTGTGGAAACAGCCGTGCCATCCGTTGTGGTTGCGGAAGCCGGCAAAAAGTCCGCATCCGCAAGAATACGGTTGACAAAAGATTTTTGTACAATAATGCCGCCGTCGGCAAGGCTTTTGATATCCAGAAAGGCCGAACGCGTCAGTTCTTTCAGGCGCCCCAAACCGGGCAGTTCCATAATGCGCAGATTTTTACGTTGCTTGAGAATATCCACAACGCCATCTTCAAAGGCCGGCGCTGCCACAACTTCAAAATAGGAGGCTGCAGCAAGTTCCGCAGCTTCACGGGTGAAAGCGCGGTTGACGACAACAGCTCCCCCAAAAGCCGCGATACGGTCGCACCAGTAGGCGCGAGAGAGGGCTGAGGCTATGCCGTCGTGTGACCAGGCCGCGCCGCAGGGGTTGTTGTGTTTCATGATCAACGCGGCAGGACGTTCTGTCAGATACTGGAGAATGTTGATTCCGTTGTCCACATCCGTCAGATTTGTTTTGCCAGGGTGTTTGCCCGCCTGTACCATCTGGGTTTCTGTCAGCGCGGAAATAATGCTGTGGTGAGGGCTGCGCCAGCGCAAGCCTCCGCAGGACACAGCCCCATGTTTCAGGGCATAGAGGGCTGCGGGCTGGTCCGGATTTTCTCCGTAGCGCAGGCCCCTGGGTGCGTTTTCCAATGTCCATACGCGTTTCTCGTACACAAGGGTTTCATCGCCAAGCTGTATGGTCATGGTGTCGGGGAAAGCATCTTTGTGTATGGTGCTGTATATGGATTTCAAATTTGACATGTGTTCCTCTGAGAATTATCAAAAACGGCTGGACAAAAACCGCGTCAGATCATTTTTGCCCTGATGTCTTCCAGATATGGTTGACAACGGCCTGCCCCATTGCGGCGCAGCTTGCGAGCGTCTTTCCCTGTTCCATAATATCGCGGGTGCGCAAGCCGTCCGCCAAGGTTTTGCGCACGGCGGTTTCAATACGATCCGCCGCATCGGGCATGTCCAGCCCCATGCGCAGCAACATCGCACCAGAAAGAATGGTTGCCAGCGGATTGGCCGAGTCTGTGCCGGCTATGTCCGGGGCCGAGCCGTGAATGGGTTCAAAAAGCCCCGGTCCGGAACCGCCCATTGAGGCTGAAGCCAGCATCCCCAAGGAACCCGTGATGGCCGCGGCCTCGTCCGAAAGAATGTCACCGAACAGATTGCCGGTCACGATCACATCAAACTGCGAGGGATCACGCACAAGCTGCATGGCGGCATTGTCCACATACATGTGGCTCAATTCCACATCGCTGTAGCCGGCGTGAACATTTGTCACGATTTCCCGCCAAAGGCGCGAAGTTTCCAGCACATTGCTCTTATCCACGGAACAGACGCGTTTGCGGCGCAGACGGGCTGCGGCAAAGGCCGTGTGGGCTATACGATGTATCTCGTCCTCATCATAGATCATGGTATTGAAGGCCGTGCGGCGGCCATAGCGCGTTTCTTCCCCTCGGGGACAACCAAAATACACATCGCCGGTAAGTTCGCGCACAACAATAAGGTCAATGCCCTTTTCCGCCGTCTCTTTGCGCAGCAGGCACGCCCCGCCGAGCTCCGGCCACAGGATGGCCGGACGCAGATTCGCAAACAGGCCAAGCTCCTTGCGTATGCCGAGCAGGCCTTTTTCCGGACGCATGTCAGGGGAAAGGCCGTCCCACTTCGGGCCGCCCACAGCGCCCAGATACACGGCATCAGCTTTGCGGCATTTTTCCACGGTTTCCGGCGGCAGCGGGTTGTTGCAGGCGTCAACGGCCGCGCCGCCGATGAGCGCGTCTTCAAAAATCAGTTCACAGTCATGCGCCGCCGCGGTGATTGCCGCGACACCCTGCGCAAGGACTTCCGGCCCTATGCCGTCCCCAGCAAGCAGACAAATGCACTTTTTCACGATAGTTCTCCCGCTGTTCGTATTCAGGCATTGTTTCCGGTTTTCAAGCGTTGCCCAACATAGCCGACCAGACCACCCGCCGCAAGGATCCCCGCCATGTGTTCCGGCAACGGCGGACAGACAGTTTCCCTGCCGCTCTCCACAATGCGGATGCGGCCTGCGGAAGGATCAATTTCAAGCGTATCGCCGTGCTGTATGCTGTAGGCTTCCTCGCCCACTTCCAGAAGCAGAAGGCCGGTATTGAAGGCATTGCGGTAAAAAATACGCGCGAAACTATGGGCGATGACAGCGCGCAGTCCCGCGCCGATAATGGCTATGGGCGCGTGCTCACGCGAAGAACCGCAGCCGAAATTGCGCCCTGCCACAAGTATGTCGCCGTTTTTCACTTGGCACACCCAGTCCGGTTCAAGACCGGAAAGACACTGTGCCCCCAGAATTTTCGGATCGACCGTCACCAGAAAACGCGCCGGAATAATGGCGTCCGTATCAATATGATCGCCCACTTTACGGGCTGTTCCTGTAAATTTCATGGCAGTTTCCTCGTTTTTTCTGAACTGGAATTATAGTTCCGCAGGGCTTGCCACAACGCCCGCCACGGCAGAGGCTGCTGCTACAACAGGGCTTGCCAGATAAACCTCTGACGTAAGGCTGCCCATGCGACCTCTGAAATTGCGGTTTGTGGTGGCGACAGCGCGTTCGCCATCACCAAGAATGCCCATATGGCCGCCAAGACAGGGGCCGCATGTTGCCGGGCCAACAATGCAGCCGGCCTCCATAAAGACTTCCATAAGCCCTTCCCCAAGGCACTGTTTCCACACTGAGGGCGTGGCGGGCAGCACGATGCAGCGCACGTTTCTGTCCACCTTGCGACCGCGCAGCACCTCCGCGGCGTCACGCATGTCGCTGATGCGCCCGTTCGTGCAGGAACCGATGATCACTTGCTGGATGACAGTATTTTTTACTTCAGAAACGGGCTTGACGTTGGAGGGAATATGCGGACAGGCAACCACGGGTTCCTGGCCGGTAACGTCCAGAGTAACTGTCTGTTCATAGGCCGCGTTGGCGTCCGCCGCCAGAGAGAGCGTCAGCCCAGGGCGGCCGTGCTCGGCGCAGTAGGCGCGGGTAAACGCGTCAACGGCAAACAATCCCGCCTTTCCGCCGGCTTCAATTGCCATATTGGCAATGGTCAGTCTGCCCTCGACAGGCAACGCGTCAATAACGGGACCGCCGAATTCCAGCGCGCGGTACAGCGCCCCGTCCACCCCGATTCTGCCGATCACAAGCAGCATAATATCTTTAGCGCGCAGCCATTTCGGCAGTGCGCCGGTCACAATGATCCTGACAGTCGGCGGCGTCTTGAACCACGTTTCGCCAAGCGCCATCGCGCCGGCTATATCCGTTGACCCCATGCCGGTAGCAAAAGCGCCGATACCGCCGTATGTGCAGGTATGGCTGTCCGCCCCCACGACAAGATCACCCGGCCCCACAAGCCCCTGCTCCGGCAGAAAGGCGTGTTCCACGCCGCAGTTGCCTCCTTCATAATAGTGTGCAATATTTTGTTCTTTTGCAAATAAGCGGCACACGAGCACCTGATTTGCCGAAGCAATGTCTTTTTGCGGGGTAAAATGGTCCATGAGCAGGGCGATTTTGCTGTTGTCGAACACCTTTGTCGCCCCCATGCCGCAAAAAGACTGAATGGCCAAGGGTGCTGTGATATCGTTGGCCAGCACAAGCGACACACGGCAACGGATGATCTGACCATCGTCTGTAACGGCATCGTCACTGTGTGCCTGTAAAATTTTCTGCGCGAGAGTTTGAGGCATAACTGCTCCTTATTATTTAAATCTTGCTGCTTCCTAATATTTTTTCGCCAAACGGTTCATGGCGTTGACATAGGCTTTTGCGCTGGCCACCAGAATGTCCGGGTGCGCGCCGCGCCCCATGGCCGTGAATTCGTTTTCTCTCAGGCGGACGGTCACTTCACCAAGGGCGTCCGTACCGCCGGTGATGGCGGTGACGGCATACTGCTCAAGCTCCGGCGTCTGCCCCAGCATGTCGGCGATAACGTTAAAAAGCGCGTCCACCGGCCCAACGCCAAAGCCCGCGCCGCTTTTTTCCTCACCGTCCACGTCCATGATAACGGCGGCTGTAGGCGGCACGCCGCCACAGTCAGAACTTTGCACGCTCACATGTCGTAAGCGGTAACGGTCTGGTATGCGGTGTATTGCTTCTTGGACAAGCGCTGTCAGATCGTCGTCGTGCAGGACTTTTTTGCGGTCGGCAAGCTGCTTGACGGCTTCAAAAACCACATTGATCTGTGCGTCATCCAATTTGTAGCCCATGTTCTCAAACTTGTTGCGCACGGCGTTGCGTCCGGAATGTTTGCCGATAACAAGACTGCTCTGTTTACGTCCGACAGACTGCGGCGTCATGATTTCGTATGTTTCTCGGTGCTTGAGCATGCCGTCCTGATGTATGCCGGATTCGTGGGCAAAGGCGTTTGCGCCGACAATGGCCTTATTGTCGGGAATGGGACGACCGATGGTCAGGGCCAGCATACGGCAGGAGGGATACAACTGTTCGGTGGCGATTGCGTGCGTGAGCCCGAAATAGTCTTTGCGCACAGTGAGCGCCATGACAACTTCTTCCAGCGCCGCGTTGCCCGCGCGCTCCCCGATGCCGCTCAAGGTCACCTCCGCCTGACGCGCGCCGGCAGCCAACGCGGCCAAGGTATTGGCGACGCCGAGGCCAAGGTCATTGTGGCAGTGCACGCTGAATATGGCTTTGTCGCTATTTGCCGTGTTCGCGATGACATAGGCGATGAGCGCACCGAATTCCTCAGGCTGGGCATAGCCCACTGTATCGGGAATGTTGATAATGCGCGCGCCCGCTCTGATGGCCGTTTCCGCCGCGCGGCAAAGAAAATCGCGGTCAGAGCGGGAGGCGTCTTCCGCGGAAAATTCCACATTATCCGTATAAGCGGAGCAGTGTTTGACGCCGACTTCGATCATTTTGAGCACATCTTCAGATCTTTTGCGCAACTTGTGCTTCATGTGCAGGGGCGATGTGGCCAATACCGTATGAATACGAGGATTTTTTGCGTGTCGTATTGCCTCCCAGCATCTGTCAATGTCTGCTTCCAGACATCGGCAAAGCCCGGCTATCTGCATGGAGTCCATCTGTTCGGCAATGGTCTTTACGGCTTCAAAATCTCCTGGACTTGTCGCGGGAAAGCCCGCTTCCAGCACGTCAATGCCCAGTTTTTCAAGCTGGTTGGCAAGACACAGTTTTTCCTGCAGATTCATTGTTGCGCCCGGGGACTGTTCCCCATCGCGCAGTGTGGTGTCAAAAAAATAAACACGATTTTGCATACGCTCTCCCTAGCTGTATGTCTGTCTGGCTCAGTCTTTTTGCGGGGTCAGCGCCCGCAGCAACTGGCGATTGCGCCGTGGAAGCATGACAAAACTATAGACAAGCCCCCCCGCAATGTAGACAAGGCACAGCAGAAAAGCCATAACACGCGGATAGGACACAACAAACGCGAGAAGAAAGAGGAAAATCAGCATGACGCGCAGGGGATGCGCGCGCAGCACACCGTATTCCTTGAAGGAAAAATAGCGCACCGAACTGATCATCAATGTCCCGGCGCAAACGGACAACACCAGAGACATCCAAGGCAGGGCCGGTTGTAAAAAATCAGTAAAGGGCGCTGCAAAAAAAATAAAACATACAACAGTACAACCCCCTGCCGGGATGGGCAGACCGATAAAAAACCGTTTGCTCGCGGCAACCGTTGTTATGTTGAACCGCGCCAGACGCAGTGCGCCGCAGGCCGTGTAAATAAAAGCGGCGGCCATGCCGACGCTGTCAAAGGACTTGAGCTGCCACTGCCAGAGCAGCACGGCTGGGGCAAGTCCGAAGGCCACCAGGTCGGACAGCGAATCGTACTGTACGCCGAAGTCGCTGGTAGTATTTGTCAGGCGCGCCACCTTGCCGTCAAGGCTGTCCATAAGCGCCGCGATCAGCACGGCAAGCCCGGCGGATTCATAACGCCCCTGTATCGCCCATATGATCGACAAAAACCCGAAAAACATGCTCAATGTTGTGATCATGTTGGGCAAGAGATAGATGCTTTTATGCGGTTGCTTTTTTTCCATGACAGTTCCAGCGCCCAAAAAACAAAAAATCCCCGGACCGGCGGGTATTCGCCGAAAAAGTTGCGTGGTCAGCTAGTCAGCATATCAAAATCGCCGGACTATGGCAAGACACGCGCAATAATGCTTTGTCCGGCGGATACCTGTTCCCCGATTCGCGCAACGGGGGCATAGTACCCAGGCAGATACAGATCAACCCGTGAGCCGAAGCGTATCATCCCGAGACGCTCTCCACGCGCAAGAGAGTCCTTTTCTTCAGCCCGGCACACAATGCGACGCGCAATCAGCCCCGCAATCTGCACCATTGTCCAGGATTGACCGTCCTCAGCACACAGATGGTAAGCGCAGCGCTCATTGTCCTTTGAGGCCTTGTCCAGTGAGGCGTTAAAAAATTTTCCCGGCCAGTAGCGGATTTCCCGCACAACGCAGGCAACAGGGGCACGGTTTACATGCACACTGAAAACATTCATAAAAATACATACACACGTTACTTTTTTGTCGGTAAAGGGGTCGGGGCGTTCTTCAATGCGGATGATTTTGCCGTCCGCCGGGCTTACGGCAATCCCCGCGCCCTGCGGGACAACACGTTCCGGATCGCGAAAAAAGTGTACGCTGAACCAGCAGCCGGCAAGGCATGAAAGCGCGGGCGCGGGCCAGTCAATCAGGGCAAAAATCAGGGCGGAGAGGGCCAACAGGCTGATGCAGGGCAGTCCTTCCGGGGTAAGTCCGCTGTGAGAAGGGCGCATGGGGTTTCCTCGTGCTGTCTTGAATTCGCGGCATATCAAGTAAGGCCTATCAGCGCTACATCCCGCGAATTTTTGGGTTTACAAGTTAATTCACATGTGACACGTGTGCTGCCTTGTTCTGGTGCTGGTGTGAAGCGGGATTTGTCAGGCAAAAAACGGTGGCATGAAGCTACAGTAACGGTAAAAACTGCTTTTGTTTGATACATATTTTTTTAGCCCGTTGCGTGCCATTAGTCAAATACGCAGTGCGGGCAGGCGCAGCTTGCGCCAGACGGCAATGCAGTGTATGCTTGGGCCACGAAAACTCTATAACGGGCAGTAATATATGGATCCCGTCACTCATGCCGTGAGCGGCGCCGTGGCCATGCTGGCCATGCCGAATCGCCCTGCTACGCGCTGGGCTGTGCCGCTGGCCGCTTTGGCTGCGGCTTCGCCGGATATTGACGTTATATTTGCCGTTGACCCCTTGCGGGTTTTGCAACTGCACAGGGGCATCACACATTCGCTGGCTGCCATGCCGGCGCTGGGACTATTGCTGACCCTGTGCTTTTGCCCGCTCTGGCGCGCGGGTATGCCTGGGCGTTGGTCTTTTTGTCGTGTCTGGGCATTTGCATGCGCCATGCTTGGCCTGCATATCTGGCTGGACGTCGTGACAACTTACGGCACCATGCTGTTTTTGCCCTTTTCTCATGAACGGGTACGCCTGAACGCCCTTTTTATCGTTGATTTGCTGTTTGTCGTTCCCCTGATTCTGGCGATCTGGCGCGGGCGGACAAGACGCGTGTGCATGGTCGCCGCCGCTCTGTGGCTGTTTGCGTATCCCGCCATGAATATCGCGCTCAACGCCCGGCATGCCGCCGTGACGGAAGCGCGTCTTCTATCCGCGGGACGCGCCGTAAGCCACGTGACCATATTGCCCGACGCCTTTGCGCCGTTTTTTTGGCGAGCGATCTTTCTGGAACAGGCACCCGAAGCATCGTCCAGGGGCAAAGAAGTGTGTGAACAGAGCCTAGACATGTTCGGGCAACCGCGCTCGCCGGAAATCAGACATCCCGCTTTCCCTGATGCGGCTATTGACGCTCTTTCTCGTCAGTCAGTGTTTTGCAGGGAATTTTTTGCTTTCACGCTGCTGCCTGTTGTTTCTCCGCTGCCGCCGGCACAGCGACCGCAAAACGCCCTGCCGGGCATGAACTACAGTGTTGTGTACGATGTGCGCTTTGGCACAGGGCTGAAGGTTGTGCGCTCTCTTTTACAGATGCGCCACGACGGGGAACACCCTTTCCGGCTTATGCTGGCAATAACGCCTGATTCAGGCGAAGCAATAGCTCCCTATGCCGTACGGCTTGAGCGTCTATATTTTTCCGGCAGCAACAAGGACAGCGGTTGGCAAATTCCGACAGTCCCGCAAACATCCTCTGTATGGCGCCGGCTTGTGGGTCTGCGTTGAGTTACGGAGTCGGGCAGTCCGGGTTGTCGGTATTCCATTTGACATCAGGAATACCTTCCTCCACCAGCATAATGGGGATATCTTCACGCACGGGATACACGACGCCGCAGACTTTGCAGGCAAAACCCGCCGGCTCTTCCCTGCGGATGACTGCCGTGAGCGCGCCGAGACAGCGCGGACAGGCGAGCATGGCCAATAGTTCTTCCGTATTGATGGGCATAATTTTTCCCCTTGCGGCGAAATATCGCTGTCGGCAGAATACTCCCGTACGATTTTTGTTTCAAGATGTCCGTCGCGGAAAAGTTGCCCATTGTGATGAAACTCATTGATCTGCACACCCATACCCATGCCTCTGACGGTACCGACAGCCCTGCCGCGCTTGTGGCAAAAGCGTATGCCGCGAATCTTGCAAGGTGGTGCGTACGCTCGCCGCTATGGGCGCCACGGTTTGCCCTGGCCCATCCCATGCTGCGCAAATATCCCGCCGGCCAGCTTGCAAGGCTTTGTGGCGACACTGGTCGATTATGGGCTGACAGCCATTGAGGTATGGCACAGCAAACATTCCCAGGCCGATGTCCGCGCCTGCACGGCGCTTGCGCGCCGTTTCAATCTAGGTATGAGCTGGGGTCGGACTATCACGGCGCAAACAGGCCGAACATTTTTCTTGGCACAGGGCGCGGCATTCTGCGCATCGGTACGGACGTTCTGAACGAACTTTTGCGCCGTTTTGCCTGAAGCCGTGCTGTAAAACGGACTTTCTGTTTCCTTTTCTCAGATTTCTGGAGTTGAAGTTTTCATGCTTCAAAGTTTAAGCTATTTCTAATATATCAAAGTTAAAATGCTCTAGGTGAAAGTCTCCCCTCACCTTTTTTCTTTGCTTGCGACAAAAAAATCGTATACTTTGAAAGTAATCATAAAAATACAGTAGGAACCGCCCATGAAACTTTCAGACATATTCTCGTGTCCGCCACAGCAGCCCCTTGTCACAACACCTTTTATGATTGCCGAGGCAGGCGTCAACCATGAAGGCAACATGGACACTGCCCGCCGCCTCATTGACGAAGCCGCCGAAGGGGGTGCTGACGCAATCAAATTTCAGACCTACAAAGCCGCCACGCTGGCGTCAAAAAACTCGCCCGCCTACTGGGACACCAGCAAAGAACCCACGCAAAGCCAGTATGAACTCTTCAGAAAGCACGATTCTTTCTGGAAAAACGACTATGAGGCGCTTAAAAAACACTGCGAATCCGCGGGCATCGCCTTTCTTTCCACGCCCTTTGACATTGAATCCGCACGTTTTCTCAATGATCTCATGGAGGCGTTCAAGATTTCCTCATCTGACATTACCAACAAACCCTTTATCCGCATTCTCTGTGATTTTAAAAAACCCATTCTGCTTTCCACAGGCGCCGCCCATTTGCACGAGATCGCTGAAGCCGTCGGCTGGATTGAGGAAAAAGGCAACAAACTCGCCCTACTGCACTGCGTACTGAACTACCCCACAGCGGACGAAAACGCGAATCTGGGCATGATTTGCGCTCTCAGACAGCATTTTCCTCAGCATGTCATCGGTTATTCCGACCACACCCTGCCGGACGACGACATGCGCATTCTCACCATCGCGACGCTGCTGGGAGCGCGCGTGCTGGAAAAACACTTCAGCCACGACAAAAGCCTGCCCGGCAACGACCACTACCACGCCATGGACAGGCATGACCTGAAACATTTTTACGCCGGACTCGCTGCTGTGCTGGCAAGTCTTGGAAGCTGGCGCATAACCGCCCTGCCGGAAGAAGAACCCGCCAGGCGCCACGCTCGCCGCTCTCTTGTCACAGCCCGCGCCGTGCCAGCCGGCAAAATTCTCTCCCCGAAAGACCTGACATGGAAACGCCCTGCCCACGGCATTTCACCGCGCCATTATGACGAAGTGCTTATCATGCGCGCCAGACGTGCTCTGCCGGAAGACACTGCGCTTGTCTGGTCTGATCTGGACGCGCTGTGAGCCTGGCACCAGACGGCGGGGCCCGAACGCTTGTTCTGGGGCACATGCCAAAAGGCGCTGACCCGCAACACTGTCTGGCGGCAGGTCCGTGGTGTTTTGCAGGGCGGGAAGACGCCTTTGACGAATGGGAACACAGATTCACCTTCGCCCCTGAACCTCTGCAAAATCCGGACGCGCTGGATACGGCGGCAAAACAGGCAAATGCGCTGTATGTCGACACGCTGTCCGCTCTTGCCGCAAGCCTTTGCCCGTACAGCGGGGAATTGCCGCAAGCCTACTGGGAAACCCTGCTCACCCCCTGGGGCACGCTGGTAGCGCGCCAGATAGTCGAACGCCTGCAACGCATCAAGGCCATGACGCGGGAATGGGGAGATCTGCCCGTGCGCGTACCCCTGCTGCCGGAAAATTGCTCCTTTGAATTCCAGACGGACCACGACGTCACCTTTTACGGCGCGCTAGGCACAACATTCAACCACTGGCTGCTCTCCCGTCTGCTGGAGGGATGCTGGCCCAATGCCTGGACAAAGGAACTCCTGCCGCCTGCCCACGAAATCTACGGAGAGAGAACGCCGCACAGCCTCAAAAACTGTTTAAAATCTCTGGCAAACGCTGCCATTCTCTCTCTTCCCTTCCCGCGCCTCAAGGGCATGAGCCTTTGGCAGAGCATGCGATTCTCCCTTGAGCTTCTGCGCCCGCGGCTCACCCAAGACAATTCGCTGCCGCTTGCCGACACCTTCGGCAGCGCCGCCACAGGCGCGCACGCACGGCTGCCCATTGATCCCCTGCCGCTTTTCCTGGCCGCCCTGCCGCTGTCACTGGCGCGCCTACGGCATCCGCGCGCACTCAGGCGGCAAAGCCGATCATTTTTGCGCGTGGCAAGCATTCAGGTATACGAAAACGCCGCTTATCGCCAGAAGCTGGCCATCTGGCGCGCGCGCGGCAACAGACTGATGTATGTGCAGCACGGCTGCGGCTACGGGCAAAGGCGTACATCCTGCTCCGGAGAACTTGTGGAATACGCTCACCACGCGTTCGCCACTTGGGGGTGGACGGCACACCACGGGTGCAGGGGGAATTTCATCCCGCTGCCCTATCCACAACTTGCCAAACTCGCCTCAAAAAAAGCCGGTCGCCTGTCGGACAGCCGCAAGCTGCTTTTTGTCGGCACTGAGATCTCCGCCTTCGGCTATCGACTGGATTCCTGGCCCACCCCCTTGCAGATGCTGCACTACCGACGCGGCAAAGAGCGTTTTTTTTACGCACTTGACCGCGATATCCACACACACACCCTGTATCGCCCATATTTTTCCGTACCCGGGACTCTGCGGGACGCCGACTGGCTCATGCCGCGCTTTCCGGAGCTGCGTTTGTGCACAGGGCCGCTTGCGCGGCACATGCTGGACTGTCGCCTGCTTGTGCTTGATCACCCCGGAACCAGCCTGCACGAAGCCATGGCTGCGGATATCCCCGTCATTCTCTATTGGGAGCCTGGGCACTGGCCGCTCACTCCAGATGCGGAAACACTGCTGGATATGCTGGCAAAAGCAGAAATCTGGCATTGCGCGCCGGACAAAGCCGCGCTAAAAGTGCAGGCAGTGTGGGGTAACCCTGACCTCTGGTGGCGTTGCGCTCACGTGCAGCAAGCGCGCAGAAACTGGTGCGCGTCGTACGCCATGACAGTGCAGGGTAGTGAAAATCCCCACTGGATTAAAGCATTGAGAGAACTATGAATATGCACACCCATCTTCTTATATATTTTCTGATAGTTATATGTTGCTTGGCGGATACGCGTCTGGCGCGCGCCGCAGAAACAAACGCTCCCGCCCTTGTTGCGGTACAGGAAGCCATTGACAAAAACGACTACACAAAAGCAGTTAACATACTTACATATTTATCAAATACAGACGATGCTGAAGCCCTGTATGTACTTGGCCGATTGACGTTGGAGGGGAGAGGGGTCAAAAAAGACGAGAAGCAGGCGGTTCTGCTTTTCCGCAAAGCGGCGGCAAAGGGTGATGTCAGCGCGCAAAACGCGTTGGGCGCAGCATTGGCTTCCGGTCAGGGCGTGCGGCGCGATTACAAAGAGGCGGTGCGCTGGTTTCGCAAAGCTGCTGAACAGGGACTGGCAATGGCGCAGTACAATCTTGGGTATCTTTATGCCCACGGAAACGGCGTCCCAAAAGATGAAGCCCTGGCCATAGACTGGTACAGCCGGGCGGCAAATCAGGGGCTGGCATCGGCCCAGTGTTCTCTTGGCTGGACATATATGAACAGCAGGAGCGAACACCAGAGCGACACCAGGGCAGCCCACTGGTTTGAACAGGCCGCCGCTCAGGACCACGCCAAGGCGCAGAACAATCTGGCGTATATGTATGCGGAAGGGCGCGGCTATCCCCAAGATTCGGCAAAAGCCGTGCACTGGTACACGCGCGCTGCGGAGAACGGCTTTGCCGAAGCGCAGTATAATCTGGGATTCATGTACGAGCAGGGGAGGGGCGTTGCGCAGGATTATGCAAAAGCTGTGGAATATTACCGCAAGGCTGCCGAACGGAACGAACCCGCCGCACAGTACAGCATGGGGCTGATGTACGATCAGGGCACGGGTGTTGCCCGCAACCTGAGCGAGGCGTTGCGCTGGTATCGTTTGGCGGCCCGTAACGGCGATCCGGACGCGCAGGCTGTGTTGCGCGCACAGGGCAGTGACCCCACTGCAAAAATAACCGTGCCCCGGTCCCAAAAACGCAAACAGAAACGATAAGAACAGACGCACACGCGACTTTCCACTGTGCAGAAGGAAGGTTGCATGCCCAAGCAACGTCAAACGATAATTATGTGGAAATCGTCAAAAAAATACCTGCGATATCGTGTTCTTACTTGCTGAAATAGACCGTTTGATCGTAGCATTTGAATACGGTTATGCTGTCGCAAAGATTGACGAATGGCAAAAGTCGGCGTAACGTAGTCGGCAACTGCGACAAGCGCATTTCTGCTTGTGCGCATAGCCCCGGCGCATAACGACCCACAGGGTCTGCTATGCTTGCCGCAGTATCAACATGCCAAACACAACCGCAAAAGGCTTCGGACACATGCCCAAACCCAACTATACGCGCGTGCTGCTCAAACTGAGCGGAGAAGCTCTGGCCGGTGATCAAAAAATCGGCATCAACCCCGAAAGCGTCTCCGCTGTTTGCGACGAAATCAGCTCTGTGCTCAGCATGGGCGTACAGATGGCGCTTGTCATCGGCGGAGGCAATATTTTCAGGGGGCTTGCAGGCTCAGCCGGCGGCATGGAACGCTCATCAGCCGACTATATGGGTATGCTCGCAACCGTGCTGAACGCGCTGGCCGTACAAGACATGCTGGAAAAACGCTGTCATCCCACACGCGTGCTCTCGGCCATCACCATGCAGGAAGTCTGCGAACCCTTTATCCGCAGGCGCGCCTTGCGCCACCTGGAAAAAGGCAGAGCGATCATCTGCGCCGGCGGCACCGGCAACCCCTATTTTACCACGGACACAACCGCCGCGCTGCGCGGCATGGAACTGAAATGCGACGCCATCATCAAAGCCACAAAAGTTGACGGCATTTATGACAAAGACCCGGTCAAATATCCTGACGCGGTCAAATTTGACACATTAAGCTATGACGATACTCTGGCGCGGCATCTCGGCGTTATGGACGCCACGGCCTTTGCCCTTGTGCGGGACAACCGGATTCCCATTATTGTCTGCAACATGTTTGGAGGCTACATTCGCCGCACCATTTTGGGCGAACCTGTGGGCACTACGGTACACTAACTTTCATTTGCAGTATATTCAGGGAGATGCAGCATGGACACCGACACCACACTTCTGGACGCGGAGGAACGCATGGGCAAGGCCCTGTCCGCGCTTAACCGCGACTTCTCCAAATTGCGCACCGGCAGAGCCGCCGCCTCACTGGTGGAAGGCATCAAGGCGGACTACTACGGCGCCATGACGCCTCTGGGACAAATGGCCTCGATAGCGGTGCCAGACAGCCGCACCCTGACCATCCAGCCCTGGGACAAAGGCGGCATGCAGGCAATAGAAAAAGCCGTACTCAAATCTGACTTGGGACTTACCCCCATTAACGATGGTAAAATCATCCGCATCGAAATCCCCCCGCTCACCGAAGAACGTCGCAAAGAGCTTGTCAAAGTGGCAAAAAAATACTGTGAAGAAACAAAAATCGCCGTGCGCAATGTGCGCCGCGATGCCAACGACAGTCTGAAAAAAATGGAAAAAGACAAAAAAATCTCTGAGGACGATCTCAAAAAAACTGTGGATGAAGTGCAAAAACTCACCGACAGATTTGTGGGAGATGCCGACAAACGCTGTGCCGCCAAAGAAAAAGAAATTATGGATATATGACAACAAATCCGAACAGCTTGGAAAATCTGCCGCAACACATCGCCGTCATTATGGACGGCAACGGTCGCTGGGCGCAGGCAAAGGGCCTGTCCCGCACGGAGGGACACCATGCCGGCGCGGAAGCCGTGCGAAACATTGTTACAGAATGCCGCAGACTTGGCATACAATATTTGACACTCTATGTCTTTTCCAGTGAAAACTGGCAACGCCCAAAACTGGAAGTGCAGGAGCTTTTTGACCTTCTGCTGGAATTTCTGAATTCAGAATCCAGGCTTATGGAAGAAAAAGGCATAGCCCTCAAAGTACTGGGCGATATACGGAGCGTGCCGCTCGCCGCGCGCACGGCGCTACGCAACGTTTGTCAACGCACCTCAAAGGGCGCGGACATGACTCTTGCTTTGGCCGTCAACTACGGCGGACGGGCTGAAATTGTCCACGCCGTGCGCCGGCTTCTACATACCGGCACAGACCCGGACAGCGTTACCGAGGACTCGCTGGCCGCGCATCTGTTCACAAAGGACATACCGGATCCGGATTTATTGATACGCACAGGCTCAGAGCAGCGCCTGAGCAATTTTCTGCTTTACCAGTGCGCCTATACGGAACTGTACTTTACCCCGACGCCCTGGCCGAGTTTCGGAACAGAGCATTTGCGCGCGGCGCTCAACGACTACGCCACGCGTTCACGTCGTTTCGGGAAAACCCAGGAGCAGACACATGGAAGATGACGACAACGCCCACCCCGCCGGACGCGAAATAAATCGCCTTGTCACAAGCGTTGCCCTGATAGGCGTAATAGCCCTCGTGCTGGCGTTGCAGGGCAAGGCCTTACTCATTGCCGTGCTGCTGGTGTCCGCACTGTGCCTTTGGGAATTTTACTCCCTGTTCTGGGGCAAAACGGGACGAATCCCCAGCCGTATCTGCGCCATAGCATTGGGCTGGGGAATGATATTTCTTACATGGATACGCCGCCCGCAGGATGCGCTGGTCTGTCTGGGAGCAGGCTTTGTGCTCGCTTCCCTGACATTTCTGTTTCGCTGGGATGTCGTGGAAGAAGAAAACGCCTTTGCCCCAAGCGGTATTTTTATGGCAGGGCTTGCCTATGTGCCCCTTCTGCTGTTGCCGGCCACCTATCTCTCCAACACAAAAATTCTTTTTGTGCTCGGAGCTGTGGCCGTTTCTGACTCGGCAGCCTGGTTTGTCGGCACCAGATTCGGCAGACACAAACTCTGGCCCCGCGTCAGCCCCAAAAAAAGCTCCGAGGGAGCTGTTGCCAGCCTGATTGCCTGCGTACTGTTCTGCACTGTGTACGGAACCCTGCTCGGCAAAACAGGGTGGATTTCCTTTATGCTGCTCGGTATTGTCATCAACGCCTTTTCCCAGTTGGGGGATCTCTTTGAATCAGCCCTCAAGCGTTCCGTGCGTGTAAAGGATTCCGGAACGCTTCTCCCCGGACACGGCGGTATGTTGGATCGTGTGGACAGTTTTCTGTTTGTCCTGCCCATGGTGGCGGTGGTTGACCAGTGGTTTTTCTTTTTTTAAAAATCCGCTCTTACCACAAGGTGCAGCATGGATGAACTCTGGCCTGCCGTTGAGGGCACAACAATCTCCTATATTTCCAGGCCACCGTCTGAAATTTGGCAGCGGGAATTCCCGCGTTCCCTTGTTATTCTGGGTTCCACCGGCTCAATTGGGCGCAACGCGCTCCGTATCGTAACGGCGAATCGCGAAGCCTTCCAAATCGTCGGCCTGTCCTGCGCCCGTAACATAACAAGCCTGGCGGCGCAGGCGCGTCAGTTTCGTCCGCCCTTTCTGGCGGTTCTGGACGATGAGGTAGCCGGCGGCTTAAAAAAATTGCTGCCGAAAAACTACTCTCCCACTGTATTTATCGGCAGCAAGGGCTATGCGCAAATGGCATCCCTGCCGCAGGCCACAACGGTGCTGGCGGCCCAGGTCGGCGCTGCGGGGCTAAGGGGCACAGTGTCCGCCGCGCTGGCGGGCAAGGTTATCTGCCTCGCCAACAAGGAATCCCTTGTGCTGGCAGGCCACGCTGTACGCGAAATTTGCGCCCGCACGGACGCTACCGTTCTGCCTGTGGATTCAGAACACAACGCCCTTTTTCAGTGTGTTGCCGGACACGGGCAAACCATACGCTCCCTCATTCTTACAGCTTCCGGCGGCCCCTTTTTCGGCAAAAACGTCGATTCTCTGCGCCGTGTCACAAAAGCGCAGGCGCTCAACCATCCCAATTGGCGCATGGGCGCAAAAATCAGCATTGATTCGGCAACCATGATGAACAAGGGGCTGGAAATTATCGAGGCATCCCATCTGTACGGCGTGCCGGCGCACAATCTGCGCGTGCTGGTGCATCCGCAGTCTGTTGTGCATTCCTTGGCGGAACTGGCCGACGGTTCCCTGTTGGCGCTGATGGGTACTGCGGACATGCGCCTGCCTCTTGCCCACTGTCTGCTCTGGCCGCGCTGCGCGCAGGCTGGCGCAAACCGCATTGACCTCACGTCCGTTGGAGCGTTATCCTTTCACGAACCAGACAGCGCAACCTTTCCCTGTCTTGATCTGGCGCGTCGGGCGCTTGAATCGGGCACAGATATCTGCACCGTTATGAACGCGGCCAATGAAGCAGCAGTGGAACTCTTTCTGAACGATGCCTGTTCATTTGCGGATATTCCATTACTGACGGCGAAAGCCATGGAGAACTACCCGAAAAACATCCGGACAAATACGACGGACACGTCTGCCGATCCTGCTCCAGCAACAGAGGCATGGTTGCGGCACATTGAAGAACTTGATCGCGCAAGCCGCGTTTTTGTATACAGTCTGGCGAAATCCCAATCTGACCAAACAGGACGAAACATTGTGCGAATAAAACCGCAAACCGCACATTCAGGAGAGTAACAGCGTGCTGATGACCACCATAGCCATTGTCGCCGTATTGGGCGGACTGATCTTTTTCCACGAACTGGGACACTTTGCCGCGGCGCGCTCTCTCGGCATGGGCGTTTCCGCATTCTCTCTGGGCTTTGGCCCAAAAATTCTCAAGCGCAAGGCGGGAAAAACAGAATACGCCCTCTCGCTTATTCCGTTGGGCGGGTATGTGGCACTGGTGGGGGAAACAGACCCCAAGGACATGCCCGAGGGCTTTACCGAAGAAGAAAATTTTGCCCTCCGCCCGGCCTGGCAGCGCCTGGTGGTGGTAGCGGCCGGGCCGCTTGCCAATATGCTCCTGGCATTGCTGCTCTGCTGGACGCTGGCCTTTGGGTGGGGAGCCCAGATACTGCTGCCGGAAGTAGGCGATGTAAACGAATCAAGCCCCGCAACGACAGCGGGCATAAAAAAAGGCGACCACATTCTTGCGGTCAACGGTAGCCCCATTGAAAGCTGGGAACAATTGTCCGCCGCCATTGCCGGCAGCGGAGGCGCCCCCTTGCGGTTTGAAATCGCGCGATCTCAGCCGGACAAACAGCAAGCTTTGGTCACACTCAGTCTCACGCCGGCGCAGTCCGTCCGCAAATCCATTTTTGGCGAAGAGGAGACAGTCTGGATTATCGGCGTACGGGCAGCCGGAACAACAGTCACAAAAAGCCTGGATTTCGCCGAATCCGTCTTGGCCGGCGCGCGTCAGGCCTACACTATGCTCCGCCTTACCTGGCAGGGTCTTGTCAAACTTGTGCAGCGCGTTGTGCCGCTGGATCAGGTCGGCGGTCCCATCATGATAGCGCAGATGGTGGGCGAACAGGCGCATCAAGGGCTGGCGGGTCTATTGGCGCTGACCGCGCTTATCAGTGTCAATCTCGGTATTTTGAACCTGCTCCCCATACCTGTGCTGGACGGCGGCCAGATTCTGTTCTTTATTCTGGAACTGCTGTTCCGCAGACCCCTGAATGAAAAATTTCGGGAATACGCCATGCGCGCGGGCATTGCCGCGCTTATCTGCCTCATGCTGCTCGCCACGTTCAACGATGTGTGGCGGCTGATAAAAAGCGCGGGCTGACGCAATGACGGCCTCCTCCACAGGGCTGGAGCTGATTCTCAACGCGGCTGAAGGCGTTTTGCAGATTGTCGTCACGCAAAACGAGGCTGTGCTGTGCGTACAGGAGTGGCACAGGCCGGAACGCGCCACAGAGATTTTGACACCCGCCTTGCAGGCAATCTGCGCCTCGCTGGGCATCGCCCCTTCCGGATTCAAACGCATTGCCTGCGTTCGCGGGCCGGGGTCATTTACCGGCATACGCCTTGTGCTGACGACAGCCGCGGCCCTGCGCCGCACAGGGCACGCCCAACTTGCCGCTCTTGACTTTCTGCAAGCGCTCGCGTGCAGCGCCGCAATCCGACGCTCTCTCCCCTACGGTGTGCCCGTGTGGACAGTAACACACGCGCGGGCGAATCTTGTCCACTGCCGCCCTTTTGTCGCCATGGGGCCGATCATTCCCCCTGCCCCGTTGCAGGATGTGGATCTGTGTCCACCTGACGAGGCCCTGCGCCGAATCCTGACAGAATCAGAAAGCGCTCGCATCCCATCGCAAACACAGGCGCGCCACACGCCCTGCTGTATTTGCGGCAGCGCCCTGACGCGACACGCGGCTATTTTTGGTAGCTTTGCGGCCATGTCTGACACCGTTCACCCCATGCCCGAACTCACAAATCCGGACGGCGCCGCCCTGCGCCTGCTCGCGCGACATGGCGACTATGCAGCCGAAGATATTGAACCATTGTACGCGCGCCCCTGCGACGCCGCGGAAAATTTGCCCCAAATAGCGGCGCGCCGGAACATGGACCCCAACAGCGCAACAGCCGAACTTGAACATTTGTTACAGGCATGGCCAACAAGCGATATCTGAAAAACCGCAACATTCGGAACTCCTGCATAAACAAAAAAACAAGCGTGCGCAAAAAATCGCCCATCGAAAAAAAATTCCAAAAACCCGTTTGACATGACAAAACTACCAGAGTACAATACACAATCGCCGCAAGGTTTTGTAAACGCCGTTTTGCACCATTTTCTCTGGAGGACGCGGCATGCTGGAACTCAACATCACACTGTTTTTCCAACTGGCGAATTTCTTTATCGCCATATTTATTCTCAATCTTATTCTGATACGCCCCATCCGCGATATCATCAAACAGCGCAACGGCGTCATAGACAAAATGACGGGCGAGGCCGACACGTTCGAACAGCAGGCCGCCTCACGCCTTGCCAATTATGAAACAGAGCTTGTGCGCGCCCGCCAAAACGCAGGCAACACCCGCAATCTTGGCCGTAAAACCGGCGTTCTGGAACAGCAGAACATCGTGGGCGTTGCCCAGCAAAACGCGCGCGCCATAGTGGACGATGCCCGCGGTGCCGTGCGTAACGAGGCGGAATCTACGCTGAAAACACTGCGCAAACAGGTTGCCGGTTTGTCAGCCGGCCTTGCTGATCGTCTGATCAAAGGGTGAGGTGAGCGTTGAACACACAATACCGTACTCGAAATACTTTGACAATGGGCGCGCTGTTTGCGGCCACACTGATCGTGACTCTGTACCTTACAGGCGTGCCCGCGCTGGCGGAAGACGGTCACGAGGCGCCCCGTTGGGATGATTTTGCCTGGCGCATCCTCAATATCATAATTTTTGTCGGCATTCTCTGGTATTTCGCGGGAAAACTTGCCGTCAATTTTTTTCGCGGACGCCGGCGGACAATCAGCGACACACTGGCAAATCTCGAACAACGGCGCGCTGACGCCGGAAAAGAGCTTTCCGCCGTTGAGGAACGTATTGCAAGCCTCACTACGGAATGCGAAGCCATACTGGAACAGGGGCGTCAACAGGCTGAACTTCTCAAGGCGGGCATTGTCGCCGATGCGCAACGCCAGGCTGAACAAATACTTGCCCATGCCCGTCTTACCGCTGAAAATGAAGGCCGCGCCGTTATGGCGCAGGTACGCGCCGTCATGGCAGACGAAATTGTAGACGCCGCGGAAAAAGCTCTACGCGCCAAACTGAATGCGGCAGAGCATGAAAAACTTATTGTCAACTCCCTCAACAAGGTGGTGCTCCATTGACAAATACAGTGATCGCACGCAGGTACGCCAACGCTCTCTTTGCCTTGGGCAAGGAGGGGGGGGGAGAATGCCCTCTCGCGGTACGGGGCATGCCTGACCTCTCTGGGCGACATGCTCGACACTTCCTCAGCGCTTGAAATGACATTAAAAAGTCCGGTCATTAAGGTTGAGGAAAAAAAGGCGCTCGTTGCAAAACTCCTGGACAAACTGAAGGCTGACGCCACCGTGCGCAACTTCTGTTTTTTACTGGCTGACAACGAAAGATTGGCTTTTTTACGCGACATTGTCACCTGCTACAGTAAATTGCTGGACGAAGTGCGGGGTGTGGTGCGCGGCACGCTGACAACGGCTGTTGGGCTTGCCGCCGACAAACAGTCAAAGCTAAAAAGCGGGCTGGAAAAAAAGACAGGAGCGGCTATTGAACTTGCCTTTGCCGTAGACAGCGGTATCCTTGGCGGAATGGTTCTCAAAATAGGCGATAAGGTGCTGGACGCAAGTCTGCGCGCGCAATTGGGCATACTGCGAGAGACTTTCAAGAGGGGTGAATAAGCACATGCAGATCAAAGCGGAAGAGATAAGCAAAATTATTGAGGCCCAGATTCAGAACTACGAGCAACGTGTTGAGATGAGCGAAACCGGCACTGTGCTCTATATCGGTGACGGCATAGCCCGTGTCCACGGTGTACAAAACGCCATGTCTATGGAATTGCTGGAATTTCCAGGCGGCGTCATGGGAATGGTACTCAATCTGGAAGAAGACAACGTGGGTGTTGCCCTGCTTGGTTCGGATGTGGGCATTAAGGAAGGCGACCCGGTCAAACGCACGGGGAAAATTTTTTCCGTCCCTGTGGGCGACAAGGTTATGGGACGGGTGCTCAATCCGCTTGGGCAGCCCATTGACGGACTCGGACATGTTGAATCCACCGAAGTACGCGCTGTGGAAATCAAAGCGCCCGGAATCATCGCGCGTAAAAGCGTGCACGAGCCGATGCCCACCGGTCTGAAAGCCATTGACGCCATGACTCCCATCGGCCGCGGCCAACGCGAACTTATCATCGGCGATAGGCAAACCGGCAAGACAGCCGTCTGTGTTGACGCCATTTTAGCCCAAAAAGAAACCGACATTCACTGTTTCTATGTTGCCATCGGTCAAAAAAAGGCCTCTGTCGCCTTGGTGGCGGACACTCTGCGCCGTTACGGAGCGCTTGAATATACCACCATCATATCAGCCACGGCCTCGGACCCCGCGCCCCTGCAGTACATTGCCGCCTATACCGGTTGTACCATGGCCGAATACTACAGAAATACAGGCAAACACGCTCTGATCATTTATGACGACCTCTCCAAACAGGCTGTCGCCTACCGTCAGATGTCGCTGTTGCTGCGCCGCCCGCCAGGACGCGAAGCCTTCCCCGGCGATGTCTTTTACCTGCATTCGCGCCTGCTTGAACGCGCCGCCAAGGTAAACGACAGCCTAGGTGCAGGGTCTCTGACGGCGCTGCCCATCATTGAAACCCAGGCGGGCGACGTTTCCGCCTATATCCCGACAAACGTGATCTCCATCACCGACGGTCAGGTGTATCTGGAACCGAACCTCTTCAACGCCGGCGTTCGCCCGGCCATCAACGTGGGACTTTCCGTGTCCCGTGTGGGTGGTGCTGCGCAGAGCAAGGCCATGAAGCAGGTTGCGGGCACCATGCGTCTTGATCTGGCACAGTATCGCGAACTGGCAGCCTTTGCCCAGTTCGGTTCCGATCTGGACAAGGCCACAAAGGCCAAGCTGGAGCGTGGCGCGCGCCTTGTGGAACTCCTGAAACAGCCCCAGTACCAGCCCATGCCCGCGCACGAGCAGGTCGCCTCCATTTATGCCGCGACACGCGGCTACATGGACGATGTGCCGCTGGAGCAAATCCGCCGTTTTGAAGCGGAAATGCTCACCTTCATGCGTGACACCCGCAAGCAGGTACTTGACGACATCAAGGAAAAACAAGTTATTGACGCGGGCGTGGAAAGCGCCCTCAATGACACCATCACCGCCTTTAAGCAGAGCTGGCAGGCCTGAGGCCGCGTAAGCCTTAGGAGACACGTATGCCTTCACTTAAAGACGTACAAATGAAGATCGTCGGGATCGGCAAAACCAAGCAGATCACCAAGGCCATGAATATGGTGGCCTCGGCGAAACTGCGCGGCGCGCAAAACCGCATTGAGTGCTTCAGGCCGTATGCGGCAAAATATCATGAAGTGCTGGCGGAGCTTTCGCGCAAGGTTGAGGGCAACGCCCACCCGTTGCTGACCGAGCACGAAGAAAAGAAAAACTGCGCCATTGTCATGATCACTTCCGACCGCGGCCTGTGCGGCAGCTTTAACGGCAATATTATCGCGCGCGGGCTTCGCCTGGCCAAAGAAAAAACGCAGGCCGGCATGACGGTCAGCTTTACCTGCGTCGGCAAAAAAGGGCGCGATGCCGCCCGCGCCGCCGGCTACGCCATGCTGACTTCCTATGCCGACCGCATGGGCAGCATAGACTTTCCGCTGGCGAGCGCTGTGGCGCTGGAAGTCATCAACGGGTTTGAAACGCTGGCTTTTGACGAGGTGTGGCTGGTCTACGGAGAATTTATCTCCATGGGTCAACAACCGCCGCGCGGTTTCTGTCTGCTGCCGCTGCAAACGCCCGATGAGGGCAAAACGGAAACGCCGGAATCATCTGGACCGCAGTGTGAATACCTGTACGAACCCCAGGAGGAACAACTGCTGGCGGAACTGCTTCCCCGCTATGTCAAGGTGCAGATTTACCGCGGACTGCTCGACACATCGGCCAGCGAACACGCGGCGCGCATGGCCGCTATGGACAACGCCACACGCAACTGTAACGAATTGATAACCGCACTGACGTTGCTCTATAACAAGACGCGACAGGCATCCATCACAAGCGAACTCATTGATATCGTCGGCGGCGCGGAAGCGCTGAACGGGTAAGGAGCCAAAGATGAGCAAAAACATTGGTAAGATCGTTCAGGTTATCGGCGCCGTTGTGGACGTGGAGTTCAGCGACGGCAATCTGCCGGATATTCTCTCAGCCCTTGAGATAAAAAATCCGAACAACGCTGACGCGCCCGATCTGATTTGTGAAGTTGCCCAGCATCTGGGCAACAATGTTGTGCGCACCATCGCCATGGACGCTACCGAAGGCCTTGTGCGCGGCATGGAGGCCGCGGACACGCGTTCTCCCATCATGGTGCCGGTGGGCAAGGCAGCTGTCGGTCGAATCATGAATGTTATCGGACGCCCTGTGGACGAACTTGGCCCTATCAATGCTGAAAAGTACTATCCCATTCACCGTCCCGCGCCGGAATTTACCGACCTGAACACCAAGGTGGAACTGCTCGAAACAGGAATCAAGGTTGTGGATCTGCTGGTGCCCTTCCCCAAGGGCGGCAAAATGGGTCTCTTTGGCGGCGCGGGCGTGGGCAAGACCGTTATCCTTATGGAAATGATCAACAACATTGCCAAGCAGCACGGAGGTTCCTCGGTGTTCGCCGGTGTGGGCGAGCGCACCCGTGAGGGCAACGACCTGTACTACGAGTTGAAAGAAGCGGGCGTTCTGGAACGCGCCACGCTTGTTTACGGCCAGATGAACGAACCGCCGGGAGCGCGCGCCCGCGTGGCCCTGACAGCGCTTGCCTGCGCGGAATATTTCCGTGACGAAGAAAATCAGGATGTGCTGCTCTTTATTGACAACATATTCCGCTTTACCCAGGCAGGCTCCGAAGTGTCGGCGTTGCTTGGTCGCATGCCGTCAGCCGTGGGCTATCAGCCGACGCTGGGCACGGACCTGGGCGCATTGCAGGAGCGCATCACATCCACAAACAAGGGGTCAATAACCTCGGTTCAGGCCGTGTATGTGCCTGCCGACGACCTTACCGACCCGGCGCCGGCAACAACCTTCTCCCACCTTGACGGCACACTGGTCTTGTCCCGTCAAATTGCGGAGCTTGGCATTTACCCCGCGGTGGACCCGCTGGATTCTACTTCGCGCATCTTGGATCCGCGTGTTGTGGGTGACGATCACTATGCCGTGGCCAGACAGGTGCAGATGGTCTTGCAAAAATACAAAGAATTACAAGATATTATTGCTATTCTTGGTATGGATGAACTCTCTGATGAAGATAAGATCACCGTCAGCCGCGCACGCCGTATTCAGCGCTTCCTCTCACAGCCCTTCCATGTGGCGGAAACATTTACCGGCACACCCGGCCAGTACGTCAAACTGGAAGACACCATCAAGGGCTTTAAGGGCATACTGGACGGCTCCTACGATCACATGGCCGAGGGCGATTTTTACATGCTCGGCGATATTGACCAGGCCATCGCCAAGTATGAAAAGCGCAAATCCGCAGAAGGAAAGTAAACCATGGCTACGCTACGACTGGAAGTGGTGACGCCGGACAAAACCGTGGTCAAATCAGAGGTGGAGATGGTTGTCTGCCCCGGAGTGGAGGGAGAATTCGGCGTGCTCTCAAAGCACATTTCCCTGCTCTCCGCCCTGAAAATCGGCGTCCTGCGCTACAGAATCTCCAGCAAGGATGAGTATGTGTTTATTTCCGGCGGTTTTGCCGATGTGAACAACAATGTGTTGACAGTGCTGGCCGAATCCGCCGAAATTGCCTGCGACATTGACACGGCAAGGGCGCAGAACGCACGCGAACGCGCGGAAAAACGCATGGCCGTTCAAGACGACACTGTGGACGCCGCACGGGCCGAGGCCGCTCTGCAACGGGCTATCATGCGCCTGAACGTCGCAGTCAGGCGCTAGACGCACCACACAAACAGTTTTGGCCGCTTTTGGCTGAAGACGGTCAACGCCTTCGCCGAAAGCGACTTTTTAGTAAAAAAGTACAAATAAGTTATGCCACAACTGGAACACATACGCAATTTCTGCATCATAGCTCACATTGACCACGGAAAATCCACATTGGCCGACCGCATCCTCGAAGCAACGGGCGTGGTCAGCGCCCGTGAGGCAAAGCAGCAGTATCTGGACAAAATGGACCTGGAGCGGGAACGCGGCATCACCATCAAGTCGCAGACCGTGCGCATTCCCTATACATCTGCGGACGGCAAGCTCTATCAATTTAATCTTATTGATACTCCAGGTCATGTTGATTTCAATTATGAAGTGTCGCGCTCTCTGGCCGCCTGTGAAGGCGCACTGCTTGTGGTGGACGCTACTCAGGGAGTGGAGGCCCAGACTCTGGCCAACGTGTATCTGGCCCTGGACAATAACCACGAAATTATCCCTGTCCTGAACAAAATTGATCTGCCGAGCGCGGACATTGCGCGCGTTAGAGCGGACATTGAAGAAAGCATAGGGCTTGACTGCGCGGACGCCCTGCCGGTTTCCGCTAAAACAGGCATCGGCATTGAGGCCGTGCTTGAGGCCATTGTCCATCGCCTGCCCGCCCCTGAAGGAAATTGTCAGGCGCCGCTCAAAGCCCTTATCTTTGATTCCTGGTATGACAGTTACCAGGGTGTTGTCATACTGTTCAGGGTTATGGACGGAACCCTGCGCCTGAATGACCGCGCGCGCCTGATGAACACGGGCAAGGAATATGAGGTGCTGAGTCTTGGCGTATTTTCACCGGAACCTATAGATGTTTCGCAGTTAAGCGCCGGCGAGGTAGGCTTTTTGTGCGGCTCTATCAAGGAAATCGCTGACGCGCGCGTGGGGGACACCATCACACTGGCAACAAATCCCGCGCCCGTGCCCGTGCCGGGCTTCAAAGAAGTGAAGCCCATGGTCTTTTGCGGATTGTACCCCACCGAATCGGACGACTATGAAACGCTCAAGGCCGCGCTGGGAAAACTGCATCTCAACGACGCGGCCTTTCATTTTGAGCCGGAAACATCCCAGGCTCTTGGTTTCGGATTCCGTTGCGGCTTTCTGGGGCTGTTACACATGGAAATCATTCAGGAACGATTGGAACGCGAATTTGAAATGTCTCTCATCGCCACAGCCCCGTCCGTTGTCTACAAAGTGGAAACCACTGACGATAAAAGGTTTGATGTGGACAACCCAGCCCGCTTGCCGGACGCTGTCAAAATCCGCACGCTTTTTGAACCGTATGTGCGCATGGACATTCATGTCCCCAACGAATACGTCGGCAATATCATGAAACTCTGCAAGGAAAAACGCGGCACAAAAAAAAACCTGCGCTATCTTGCCTCCAACCATATTGTGGCCACCTACGAGTTGCCCTTTGCCGAAATTGTGTACGATTTCTTTGACAGGCTCAAATCCGTCACGCGCGGCTACGCTTCCATGGACTATGAACCCCTGGATTACCGCGCCGCAAACCTGGTACGCCTTGACATACTGCTCAATGGGGATGAGGTGGACGCGCTGGCCGTCATCGTACACCGCGACAGAGCATACCACTACGGACGCTCTCTCTCCCTCAAACTCAAGCGCACCATCCCGCGACAGCTCTTTGAGGTGGCCATACAGGCTGCCATAGGGCAAAAGGTTATCGCCCGCGAAACGGTTTCGGCCTTTCGCAAAAACGTCACGGCCAAATGCTACGGCGGAGACATCACGCGCAAACGCAAACTTTTGGAAAAACAGAAAGAAGGTAAAAAGCGCATGAAGCGCATGGGCAATGTGGAATTGCCTCAGGAAGCCTTTTTGGCCGCGCTACGAGTTGAAGAGTGAGGTCGCGACGCCGCCCGCTGTTCCGCCCGCCCTCACACCACGCCGTGTTCTCCCGGGCGCTCGTAGCTGTCCTGTTTTTGCTGCAAACCGCGATAAAAATCCGTGTCGCCGAGCGTGAGCAGAATGGCAGAGGCCACATAGATGGAGGACGCTGTGCCCACAAACACGCCGATAAGCATGGTCAACGCGAAATCGTGTATCACGCCGCCACCGACGATATAAAGGGCGAGCGCTGCGGCCAGAGTGGTGCCACTTGTAAGAATGGTGCGCGAAAGCGTCTGGTTGACGCTTTTATTGATCAGTCTGTCCAGCGTCAGTTTGTCCGCAGAACGCAAATTTTCACGCAGTCTGTCATAGATAATAATGGTGTCGTTCAATGAATACCCGATAAGGGTCATCAGCGCGGCAATGACGTTCAGATCAATCTCAATATTCAAAATAGACAGCAAGCCCGCCGTGATCAGAACATCGTGCAGCAAACCCACAACGGCGCCCAGCGCGAAATTGAGCTTGAGGAAAAAACAGACCACCAGCGTAATGAACAGCGCAAAGATGACCAGCGCTCCCATGCCGAAACCCGTAAAGCCCAGCAGGTACATGCCGCCCCAAAGCACGGCTGCCATGACTGCCGCCGCCATCCAGCGCTGCTCAAAACGCCCTGAAATGTAGACTGCAATGAGCAGCACGGCATAATACAACGCGCCCAGAGCCTTGTTGGTCAAATCGTCGCCAATCTTTGGACCTACCATTTCCAGACGTTGAATTTCCGCGGCGTTGTCAGGGAAAGCCGCAGCCAGCGCATCCATGACGGTCGTGCGAAATGCGGCTGCAGTGATTTCCTGAGTGCCGGAAAAACGCAGCAGGTAGTCGCGCTCGCCGTCTCCAAAACGTTGGGTGGAAATACCCGGCAGAGCGGGAATATCCACGCCTGCCTTGAGCGCATCATCCGCCACGGGCCGGGCAAACTGCACCTGTGCGATCATGCCGCCGGCAAAATCAATGCCCATTTTGAGGCCGTTGCCCCACAGGGCCGAGACAAGCCCTGCCAGCAGCAGGATGAAGGACACGCCGTACGCCCAGAAGCGTTTGCCGATAAAATCAATGCTGGTGTCGTGCCGTATGAACGCAAAAGCCATAACTGTATCCGGAAGTTTAGATGCTCAATCCCTTGGAGCCGCAACGGCGCGCCCATTCTTCAAAAATGGCGCGTGATACAAAGATCGCCGTAAACATGGAGGCAATGATGCCCAGAGAAAGCGTGACAGCAAAACCGCGTATCGGGCCTGTGCCGAACTGGTAGAGGATAACCGTAGCGATAATGGTGGTCAGGTTTGAGTCGGTAATGGATATGGCCGCGCGGTCAAAGCCGGCGCGCACTGCCGCCACAGGAGTGAAGCCGTTGCGGATTTCCTCGCGAATGCGCTCATAAATAAGCACGTTGGCATCCACCGCCATGCCTATGGTCAGCACAATGCCCGCGATGCCGGGCAGGGTAAGCGTGCCGCCGAAGGCTGAAAGACCGGCCATAATCATGAGCATGGTAAAACACAGCATCACATCGGCAATCACG
This sequence comes from Candidatus Desulfovibrio kirbyi, assembly GCA_013374015.1. GTDB lineage: Bacteria > Desulfobacterota > Desulfovibrionia > Desulfovibrionales > Desulfovibrionaceae > Desulfovibrio > Desulfovibrio kirbyi. The sequence continues at coordinate 167,865 of BLLL01000001.1, read as the reverse complement.
CCGCTCATGCCATAATACAGCGCCATAAACACCACCACCGCCACCGCGCCCACCGCGGCCGCCAAAACGCCGCTGTCGATGGATTCCTGCCCCAGAGAGGGGCCGACACTACGCTCTTCAAGCACTGTAACCGGGGCCGGCAGTGAGCCGGCGCGCAGAACAATGGCAAGGTCCTGAGCTTCCTCGGCGGTAAAGCTGCCGGAAATGCTGGCGCGGCCGCCGCCGATTCGCTCACGTATCACCGGGGCAGAATAAACCTTGCCGTCCAGCACAATGGCCATGCGCCTGTTCACATTTTCGCCGGTCACCTGTTCAAAAATACGCGCCCCGCGACTGCTGAAATTCAACGCCACATAAGCCTGATTTATTCTGTCAAAAGAAGGGCGCGCGTCAGACACGTCCTCGCCTGTCAGCATGGCGTCCTTTTCCACAGCAATGCGCGTTTCTTTTTGAGAGGCACCTTTTTCCAGCATCGACAGGACGACAACGCCGGCGGGCAGCACAGCCTTGTCCGTGTCTACGTCGTCGCGCACAAGATGAAATTCAAGATGGGCCGTCTGCCCCAGAATCTGCACGGCGCGGCGCGGGTCAGAAAGACCCGGCAGTTGCACCTGAATGCGGTTTCCCGCCTGTTTGCGTATGTCGGGTTCCGCCACGCCGAACTGGTCAATGCGGTTGCGTATGGTGCGCAGCGCCTGATCCAGCGCCAACGCTTCCAGCCGGGCTGTTTCCTCGTTTGTGAAACGCGCCGTATAGCGCAACTGCCCCCCCTCTCCGGAACGCAGTTCCTCAACGGAAAGCTGTGGAAAATACCGCGACAGCGTTTCGCGCAGTTTCGGCGCATCGGCGGCGCGCGAAAGGGAAAACTCAAGCGCCATGCCGCCCACGACACGCGGACGCAGAACAGTGACTTTATCTTCCTGGGCCATACGGCGCAGATCCTGGCCGGCCAGCGCCAGGGCGTTACTGACGGCCTTGTCCACCTCAACGCCGAGCGTCAGATGAATGCCGCCCTTGAGGTCCAGACCAAGATTGATTTTACCGGACGGCAAAACACCCGAACGCAACGAATCCGGAAGAGGCATGTTGGGCAGAGCGTACGCCAGACACAGCGCAAAAACCAGCAGGGAAATGAACAGTCGCCAGCGAACGGTCATGCCTGCTTCTTTGCCTCGGTGTCTCTGTCTTTGTCGGTTTGAACGTCAATGTCTTTATCGGCATCAGCGTTTTTGTCGAATTCTTTGCCGGAATCTTTGGCAAGGGCTTTTCTGGAGGTTTTGTCGGATTTTTTCCCGGAAGATTTCTCGGAAGTTTTCTCGGTTTTGCCCGATTCCATCAGTGCGCCGATGGAACCTCGCGTAACGCGCAGCTTTGCATCGCCGCATTCGATCATGGCTTCTTCGCCGTTAATCTCAACAATACGCCCCACAAGACCGCTTGAGGTGAGTATATGGTCGCCGCGTTTCAGTTCTGACAGCATTCTTTTATGCTCTTTGGCACGCTTCTGCTGGGGACGGATGAGCAGAAACCAAAAAATGACAAACATCAGGATAAGCGGCAGGAACTGCATCAGCATGTCCGCGCCGCCAGCGGACGCTGCGCCCGTCTGTGGCAGAGCCATGGCAAAAGCGATAGAATCAAACAAGGCACACCTCCAAAAGGAAGCTGTTTAGCAAAAAATAATTTGCTTATCTATCCCATACGGCGCGAACTTGCAAGCCGAAATTTTCCCGAAACTTTCACTTTTGCAATGACAAAGTTTTAATTTTTTGCCGCGGAAGATAAAAAGCGGGATTTGGGATTTGCATTATCACATATGCCATATCTTGCCGTCGTAATAGATCATCTCGTTGATGCTACGGTTGTGCGTGTGATTGCAGAGCGCGGACAGAGCGGCCTGTTTGCTTGCTCCGCGGCATTCATACACTTTTTCATGATAGACGACAGTGCCGACATAACGCCCGGAGGCGGAACCGACGTGCATTTGCGTTGATACGGTTGCGATGTCCACTTCCAGATAGGACGCCACCCATGCGTTTCCCACTTTCTTCACATTTTTTTCAGACTTTGAAGGCCGCAGTGTTCTGGCTGCCTGGCCAACAAGATTGCGACCAGTCGCTTCCAGTTCCGCGCGGATTGCGGCTTCCGTTTTTGCGCCTTTTGTGGGTTTTACGTCAGCTTTTGCTGTTTTTTTATCAGTTTTTGCTGATTGTTGTACTTTTTCAGATTCGACGGAACGGCTTCCCTGCGTGGTTTGCGCAGTCTCAACCCTAGTTTCCTGTTCGCTGGTCTGTTTGCTGGTGGAGGTGCAGCCGCCGGCCAATACAAGCGTCAAGAAAATCGGCAACAATTTCATGGCATACTCCATAACTAGAACATGTTAACTTTAAAAGTATACATATCCACAGGCTTCAAACCACCCTTTGACATCGCGTTGAGTGTGGAGTTGCTAGTTTTCATGCCCCAAAGCCTATTTTTAATAAAATAAAAGTTAAAATGCTCTAGTAAAAAACCGGATGGCTCAAGCCATCCGGTTTTGACATCAAAAGAAGTTTTTCACGCAGTCCGGCGTCAGTTAAAACTCAATTCGGTACGACGGTTCATATAACGGCCTTCTTCGGTCTTATTGTCATACTTGAACGACTTGCCCTTGCCGATGGCCGACATGCGGTTGGCAGGCACACCCTTCTTGACAAAATAGCTCTTCACTGAAGAAACGCGGCGTTCGGACAGGCCCTTGTTGTAGGCGTCTGTGCCGATGGAGTCTGTCCAGCCGGCAAGCTGTACGCGCTTGTTGGATCTGGACTTGATGATATTGGCAGCTTCGTTCAGGATCCCCATGGCCTTGCTGTCAAGCTCGGAAGAATCGAAGGCAAAGTTTACGCCGCGCAGCACAATAAATTCGTCTCGACAGAAAACGGCCAGAACAAAACGCTCCACAGCGGCGTCGCTTGTGGCCAGTTCTTCAGCGCGCACGAGCACTGAGGCGGGATTCATGGCGGCAATGGCTTTGACGGTAGCTTCGCCGTTCTTGGTGTCGGCAAGGGAAATCACATGTACAACAAGGTTGCGCTGAGAGGCGTACACTTGGCGGATAACCTCAACCAGATCGGAGCCGCGGTTGTTGTCACCGTCTGTCACCAGAATAACCGCGGCATCGCGCTTCATGCTGGAGATGAAGGGTTCAAAGGCGTTGATACTGTCACCCATGGATGTCATGCGTCCAAATATCTGGAAACCGGACTTCAGTTTGCCAATGGCAGCGTCATAGGCCGCGCGGTTCCAGGGGCCCTGGGCAAGCAGGGTGCCGTTGGGCGTCATGGTGTGCAGGCCACCATTGTAGTCCAGGGCGGGGATTACGGCATTAACGCGTTTGAGCGCGTTTTTGGCCACAACGATTTTGTCCTGTTTCAACTTGGCGTTCTGCAACATCATGGAGCCGGAATAGTCCACAACAAAGTCAAAACTTTCAATTTTCTTTTCGCATGTCGCCGGTACGGCAGCGGCTGCCACCAACGCCGTGCTCAACACAAACGCCGCTGCAAGAATCAAAAGACGCACTGATTTCATGTTGCCTCCCCACAAAAAATGTTGTTAAAATTTCCTAACCGTATGGCAAAATATCAATAACTGCCCACAATAACGCCGCCTGTCAGGTAGCCGGCGGCGCACGACCCAAAACTTATTTTTTATTACCAGAGCGCATAAAAAATTGCAAGACAAAATTATGAGATGCCGCATACCCTTTCTCTCTGATATATTATGACAAGTTTTACTTTCGTGCTTTTTACTTTTTATCAGGAACGCAACCAACCGCCCAAAAGATTGCGGGAATGCCGTTTTTAGCATAACCTGACATCAAAATGAATACCGGCAAAAATACGACATCGGCAAAAGCACGGGGCAAGGGCATGGCATCAGCCAGTCTTCGTGAGGGAACTATGCACACTGTAAAAACCCAGGGAACACTGCCCGGCATGACGCCGCCCCCTGAAAGCCGGAAAAAACGGGGCAAGCCGCCCAAACAGGAGCCGGCAGCGGAACAGCCCGCGCCGGAGCTTCTCCCGGAATCGCTTCCGGAACAGGCCGGGCATCCGGAACCACTGCCGGACGAGCGATCAATGCCGCCCGCCCCCGCGGAAACTACCGGCAGCGACGGCTGGCCCCCGATGGCGGAAATGCTGCACAACGTCATGTCCCCCGAACTTGTCGCCCGCGGGCTTTTTCCCGTCACGGTGCTGGGGATCTGTGCCGAAGCAGACGTCTTGCAGGCCTGCGCCCGCCTGATTGACACAGCTGATGTGATCTGCGCCGGGCGTACCCTGCTTGAGGCGGTGGGGGAAAAAATTAAAGACGCCGAACGCCTGCTTCCCCTCACCGTGCCCATCGCGCCTGTGGCGCAGCGGATCGAAAGCCTCTACGCCGGTGGAAAGCGCGTGCTGGTGCTGGTCAACGGAGATCCGCTCTATTTCGGCATCGGGGCAACCTTCATACGCGCGCTGGGGGCTGACGCCGTGCGCGTGATTCCTGCGGTGAGCATCCTGCAACTGGCCTGCGCGCGCCTGGGGCTGCCCTGGCACCTGGTCGCCAACATTTCCCTGCACGGACGCGACAATTTTACCCCGCTGAATGTGGCGGCCGCACGCGGCGTGCCCATCTGCGCACTCACGGACGATGTCATCGGCCCCGACACGCTGGCCAGACACCTGCTCGACCGCGGCGCAGACTGGTTTGAGGCGCACGTCTTTGAACATCTGGGAACAGAGCAGGAACGCGAGCGCCATCTGGGGCTTGCCGAAACCGCGGAGGAGCGCTTTTCCTCTGTCTGCACAACGCTGCTTGTGCCGAACGCCCCCGTGCGGCGGCCATATCCGGGCATTGCAGAAAAAGATCTGGCTGTTGAGGGCGGCGTGTTCACCAAGCCGTCCGTACGGGCAACGGTTCTGTCCCTCCTGCGCGTCAGAGCGCACCATACGGTCTGGGACATAGGCGCGGGATCAGGAGTCGTTGCGCTTGAAGCATGCGCCCTTGCGCACGCGGGGCATGTGGTGGCTGTGGAGCGCAACGCCGTCCGCGCGGTGTGCGTGTATGAAAACCGCCGCCGTTTCGGCGCGACCGTGCTGGACGTGTGCGAGGGAAACGCCCCCCACTGCCTGCCGCCCCTGCCGAATCCGGATCGCGTATTCATAGGCGGCGGGCTTTCCCATGAGGAGGGCGCCGACATTCTGTCCCATGTCTGGGAACGCCTGCCCGGCGGCGGACGTGTGGTCACGACCTGCGCGCTTCTGGACACGCTTGACCTGTGCCGCACTTTCTTTGGTGCGCGCGCCTGTGCGCCCGAGATCCTACACCTGAACACGGCTCTTGCCACCCCGCTCGGGCAGGGACTGCGCCTTGCGGCGCAAAATCCGGTATTCCTTGTGGCCGCGCAAAAAGACTGAACAATGGCAGGGCGCACGCCTGTGCCCGCCTCACGGCTTTATGCGGCGAATTTTGCGCACGCATTCCGAACTACCCTCCCACACTGCTCATAAAAAACCCGCCGCCAGCACTGCCGAATTCGTGCTGCGCGGGCTTTGCGCGGACAGCGGAAACAAGAGCCTCGGCAAGTTCAGCGTCTGTCGCCCCGCCGCGCAGCGGAGTCTTGAGGTCGATGCCCGTATTGTGGTGCAGACAGCTTTTCAAAAATCCGGACGACGTCAGGCGCACACGGTTGCATTTGTGGCAGAATTTGTGGCTCAATGCTGAAATAAAGCCGATACGGGCGTCAAATCCGGGCACGGCGTAATTGACGGCAGGCCCATTGCCGAAATTTCTTTCCGAAACCTCGGTCAACCTCCCGAAAGCGCGGCACAGTCTGTCAAAGACGTCCCGTTGCGAAACGCCCGCATATTTTCTGGCGCGCCCCACGGGCATCAGTTCAATAAATCGTATATGAAAGCCGTTCTCCAGCGCGAAACGGGCGCTGTCCACAAGACCGTCATCATTAATGCCCTTCATGGGCACGACGTTGATTTTGACCACAATGCCCAGCGCGGCAGCCCTGCGCAGGGAATCCACAATGCCGGCGATCGGCAGGCCGCTTCGGGAAATGGCCGCGAAACGCGCCTGGGAAAGCGTGTCCAGGCTGACATTCAACCCATCCAGGCCAAGGGTAGCCAGTGCCTCCAGATGCGGAGACAAAAACGAACCGTTGGTCGTCAAGCACACCTGCTCCACATGCGGCAGGCGCTTCAACTCCCGCATAAAATCCACACAGCCCTTGCGGCACAAGGGTTCACCGCCGGTTATTCTGAAACGGTCGATTCCAAGGCAGGCCGCCACACAGCAAAAACGCAGCAGTTCCTCAAAGGTCACAATCTCACTGTGCGGGAGCGGAGCGACGCCCTTGCGCGGCATGCAGTAGACACAGCGGAAATTGCACCTGTCCGTGACGGACAGGCGCGCGTAGCTGATGGCCCGACCAAAGCTGTCCCGTACTGTCATTCCGGCGTCCGTGATATGTTATTTCATAAAAAAGCACTTGGGATACGTGCAGACTTTGCAGTGCATACACAAGCCCCCCTCTCCCATACGCGCGATCTCCCGCCGCGTGACGGCGCGTCCGGCCAGCAGGCGCGGCAAAAGCGCGTCAAACAGCGTTGTCTTGTGATACAGCGCGCATGCCGGAACGCCGATAACCTGTATTTTTCCGCCCGTTTCTCCTGGCAGCGTCCCGACAAGCATCATGGATCCGGGCAGCACGGGCGCGCCGTACACTTCATCAGCAAGCCCCGCCCCGCGCAGGGCGGTCAGCGTCACGTCCCCCGGGTCAACGGACAGCCCTCCCGTAACCACCAGCAAATCCACGCCCGCCCCGCGCATGTCGCGCACAGCCTGAGTTATTTTGGCGGCATCGTCCGGCACAATCCGGTTTTCCACAACCTCACATGCGTACCCTGCCGCCTTGGCGGAAATGACGGGAATGAATTTGTCTTCAATAATGCCCGCACTGATTTCCGTGCCTGTCACAAGGATGCCCACGCGCGCGCGCCGCAACGGCAACACGGAAAAAAGCGGACAGTCAAGCAGGGAGAGCGCCTCGGCCATGGCCTGCCGCGTGAGGTACAGGGGCAGCACGCGCACGGCGGCAACGGCGCTCTTTGCCTCCACAACCGTCCCGTCCTGACGGGTCACGGCCTGCACGTTGTCAAGCATGTTGACAGCGGCAAGACGCCGCGCGTCCACCGTAAACACGCCCCGGACGCCGGCCGCGAAATCCGCGCGCCCCATCACCGGATCGTCCTCACAGACCACGTTGGCTCCGGACAGGCGCTTCGCGAGCGCGGCCGCCGCCTCATTCTCATGGAGCGCGCGCTCTGCGGCCCCATCCCCATCGGCAGTCTCCCGCACAGCCACGGCAAAGCGCCCCATCTCGCGCAGGCGGGCAAGGTCTTCGGACACGATTTTCTGGCCTGCCCTGAAGGCCGCCCCCTTGAAGCGGCCCGGCACAATGGAGATCATGTCGTGCAGGGCGTATTTTCCCACGGCTTCTTCAAGCGGCACAACGGCATGACGCCGGACGGGGGCATCGGAGGACGCGTCGCTGTAGGGCGCTTCGCCCTGACACCCGCGGCAGATAACGCCGTCACGTTCGGGAAAACCCTCCCCGCACAGCGGACACACCGCCCTCTTTCCCAAATGGGAATGCCCAAAAAAACGCGCCTGCACGCGCACAGGTAGCGACGTGCAAACACTGTCTCCGGCGCGTTCGATCTCCGCGAAAAGCAGTGCCTCGTCCTGCTCGCTCTTTTTTTTGTGTTTGAAATGCCACGCATACAATTCCGGAAATTTTTTGAGCTTATCGGTGTCAAGGTGGACGCGAAAGCCCTCCCCGCTGTGTTTGTCATACAGCGAAAGAGCATAGCGCCCCAGATTCACGATCTTCATCCGGTTGTTGCCGATGCTGCACGGGGTCAGCAACTGCACGGCGTCGGGCAGATATTTGCGGCTTTCCACAATGGCCTCGAACAGCGTGCCCGCGGGCAGGGCGGCCTTTGCCTTCTCCACCATATAGCCGCCGACCAGAAGCCCCGGCGCGGGGTAGCCGTGAAATTTCGCGACAATATCCTTGAATTCCGCAAAGGTATAGCTGCCTATGTTCATATCTTCCCCTACAATCTGTCAAGAATTTCGCTTGAATGCATGGAGGTCATGGCAACCGTGACAATGCCTTCCAGCGCATTGACCCGCGCGATCAGGTCGTGGAACAGTTTGTTCACCAGCAGGTTTTTGTCGAAGAACGGCGTGAACACCAGGCTCGGCATACACACACAGTAGTCGCCAAGGCACCTTCCTTATATTATAATATAAAATATTCTTTTTTGTACCATACAGTCACGTAAATGGCAATCCGCGAAAAAAATCTTCACACCGGATTCAAAATGTGCTAGACACAATTGTGCGCTTTTGAAACAAAAAAGCCCTCCGGCAAAACATCGCTGTAGGGCAGGGAGAAAAAAAGGGTTCAGACATGCAGCGAAACAAACAACATATTCCGCCGGACACGCGCCGTCCCGTGCCTGAAGACGACCGCCCCGCAGGTGCCGGACCGGATTTTCTTGACCCGTGGGCCGACCCTCTGAAAAACCCGCTCGGACACTGGGCGCGGGAAGGCGAACCCTCATCCGACGACTCGCAATGGCGGCACGGCCTGTTTGAGGAGATTCCACACGATGCGCCCAATCCGGATGCCGGTCAAAACAGCCCGAGCGCAGCGCCGGAGGCCGCGGCGTCGCAACCCGACCATGAAGAACTTCAGGCGGAACTGGCCGACATGCGCCTGCGCGCCGCCGCGGAAATGGAAAACTTCAAGAAACGCCTCGCCCGCGAACATCAGGAGCAGTTGCGCTACGCCGCGGAAAATGTGCTGGGCGACCTTTTGCCAACACTGGACAATCTGGACCTTGCCCTGCAATACGGCGCAAGCCATGAGGCCTGCCGCGACATGCTGCAGGGCGTGGCCATGACCCGCAAGCTCCTTCTGGAGGCCGTGGGCAAGCACGGGCTTGCCCCCTTCGGCGAAGAAGGCGAAAAGTTTACACCGGAACACCACGAGGCCGTCGGCTTTGACAAACGGACAGACCTCGGAGCAGGCACGGTCGCGCGGGTGCTGCAGCGCGGCTACAAATTGGGCGACAGACTGCTTCGTCCCGCCAAAGTTATGATAAATCAGTAAAACAAGACCAATAGACCGCGCAGAGCGTACAGCAAAGACGCGAAAAATCGCGATTCTTACGCAGGGAGTGTACTCTTAATGGTAATGGTAATGGTAATGGTAATGGTAATGGTAATGGTAACTGGCCGAAGTAACAACGCGATTTGACAAAGTATTCATCCGCGAAATGCACGGTTACTTTTGGGCGATCACAACTTCCGCGTCCGGATGCGCGTTGCTCAGGGCTTCGTGAATGACCGCCGCGTCGGCGAACACGCGGAACGGGCCTACGGTTTCGGCATTCTTCGCCGCGCCGGCGTAGCGTACGTAAAAGGCTTCGTCCGGTTTGAGCGGCGTGCCGTTTTCGTCACTCACCACGTTCAAATCCACAGGCCCGACGCCGCGATCATCCAGGTCTATCTGCTTCGCGGCAGCCCAGGAAAGATCAATCACCCTGCCGCGCGCGTACGGTCCCCTGTCTGTAATGCACACAATGACACTCTTGCCGTTCTCCTGATCCGTCACCTTCACAACCGTGCCTATGGGCAGAATGCGGTGCGCCGCGGTAAAAGTGTACATGTCATAGAGCAGGCCGCTCGCAGTCTCCCCGCCGTGCGCCGTGCCGCCGTACCATGAGGCTTTGCCGGTCAGCATCTCGCTTTTACCGGCGCGCCTGAGCCAGAGCGCGCGGTTGTCGTTACCGCGCGCGGGATCCGTTTTGCCGGTCTTATGGGAACGGGCGTTTTTTTTTGTGGAAATCTTTGTATGTTCACTGCGTTGCGCAGGAGCGTCTTTTTTGGGCGCGGCACAGGCCGGCGCTGCAATGGCAAGGCACAGCGTTGCCGCCGTCAGAACAATCAGTTTGCGCACATACGTCACATGTGGCCTCCTTATCGGATAATGTATATTAGCATATACGCGCAAAAAAGGCCCGTGTCAAATCTTCTCGCCTATTTCGTCAAGCCAGCAGAGTCGGGTAATATGTGTCTGTCGCATAACAATCTCCTGTGCCACAATGCCGAAAGTTTTTATCTGCTAGTGCTAGGTTGAAGGGCAATCGTGCAAAAACTCTCTATCATAAACATTGCCGCGCGCAACAATCAAAAAGACACCTCTACAAGACGACGCCGGCGCGCAACTGTCCGCCCCTCCCTGCCGGTAAAAATTTTTTCATCACCCATAAAAATTATCCTGTTGATTTTATAGAATAAAAAAAATTAAATTTTTTTTTGCCCTAAAGAATAAAAAAATTTGCACGAAAAGACTTGCACAGGGAGCGAAAATTTTATATGGTACTTCTACAAATGGAGATTTTCCCAAACAATCAGTGTATTACAGACACAAAAGGAAGGAAGGATTATTATGAAAAAACTTGCGACATTGCTGCTCGCGACCGGTCTGGTGTTCAGCTCGGTTTCGGGCGCGAGCGCCATTGACTTCAAGGTCAAGGGCGAATGGTTGGTGAGCTTTGACTACGGCCAGAACGGCGCCTTCACCGGCGGCAACGGCAAGACCGGTTACGGAAGTTCCCGCTATGAGGACGAGTTTGAAGCCCAGCAGCGCCTGCGCTTCCAGATCGACGCGGTAGCCTCTGAAGCCCTGTCCGGGCAACTCTTTCTGGAAATCGGGAGGCAGTTCTGGGGTTCGGAAAGAATGGGTAGCAACGGCGGCGCTCTGGGCGCGGACGGCAACAACGCTGTGAAAGTGCGCCGCGCTTTCATCGACTGGATGCCCCCGCAGACAGACCTGAAAATCCGCATGGGTCTTCAGGGTTTGGCGCTGCCCAGCTTCACCACGGAATCACAAATCTTTAACGACGATGTGGCCGCGGTGTCACTCAGCTACAAGTTCAACGACAACGTGACCCTGACTGGCCTCTGGATGCGTCCCTACAACGACAACTTCAATAATGCCAATACTGCCACGACAACGTACTACCCCAACTCGAACTACATGGACAACGTGGACATGGGCGCGCTGTTGTTGCCTTTGACCTTTGACGGCGTGAAGGTGACCCCCTGGTTCGTGTACGCCGGTATCGGGCCGAACTTCGGCGACAGCGCCCGCAAACTCGGCGACTCCGGCAGCTTTACCAACGCTACCTTGGGCACTTCCGCGGGCCAGTTCCGTTCCGGCATGTTCCCGGCCGGCGGCATGTTCCATAAGGAGGACGGTAGCAGCACTGACCTCAAATGGCCCACCAGCTACGGCACCGCCATCTGGGCGGGCGTGACTGGCGAGGTGACCGCGTTTGATCCCTTCCGCGCGGCCTGGGACATCAACTACGGATCCTCCACATGGGAAGATCAGGGCCGCCTGAACCGCCAGGGCTGGCTGGCCTCCCTGCTGTTTGAATACAAGCTGGACTGGGCCATCCCCGGACTGTACGGATGGTGGAGCACCGGCGACGACAGCAACCCGGCCAACGGGTCCGAGCGTATGCCCTACATCTCGACCGGCAACACCAACAACCTCTTCTCCATGTACGCGGGCAACGGCGCTCCCTGGAATCACACGCGTGAAGGCGTGCTGTTCAACAGCATGGCCGGCACATGGGGCATCGGCGTGCGCTTGAAGGACATGAGCTTCCTGGAAGACATCAAGCACACCTTCCGCATCAACTACATGGGCGGCACCAACTCCCCGACCTTTGCCAAGCGCTACCTGAGCGGCAAAAACGAGTGGCATGACGACAACCATGCCGCTAACGAAGGCGGACTCGGTCGCGACCCGCTGTACATGACCACTTTGGACTCGGCTGTGGAATTCGGCCTGACCACCGTGTACAAAATGTACGACAACTTCCAGGTCTATGTTGACGCCAACTACATCGCCACCTGGCTCGACAAGGACGTGTGGGGCAAGAGCACAATGAATGGCAGTAACGACGACGTGCGCGATCCCTGGAACGTCAACGTGACATTCGTTTACTCTTTCTAATAAAGAAACTGGAGCAACTTCTTAAAACAGGGGCGTCCGAAAGGGCGCCCCTTGTTTTTTTGCTTTGCCCGCGCTGACTTTTTCCGCCTTGCGCTTTTTCCTGCCCTGTGCTAATTTCGCAAAGCAACGACATTGTGTTGAATGGAGGGGGTGATTCCTTTGCCCGGAGTTTTTCTCAACGAAAACGATTACAATTTTGACATTGCACTGCGCCGCTTCAAAAAACAAGTTGAAAAAGCTGGCGTTCTTTCTGAAATGAGAAAACGCCAACACTATGAAAAACCTAGCGTAATGCGTAAAAAAAAGAAAGCCGCAGCGCATAAACGCCTGATGAAAAAAATCAGAAAGTTAAACATGGCATAACGTTCAGAAACGCGCTTATTATTCTGGCACCATTATCACTGCGGGAAACCCCAAGAGGTTTCCCGCCTTTTCACATCCATATCTCTACGTATTTGCAGGACGAATTTATGACACTCTCGTCAGACCGTTACGTACTGCCGCTGAAAGCCGACTTTAAGGGACGCGTGCAGGGCACCATGCACGACTGCTCCCAGACAGGCGAAACCTGTTATTTTGACAAACGCCGCCGGAAAATTCGTCTGGACATGAACGGTCCCAGCCTCTGGGCCAACCCGGAAGAGCTGCGCGAAAGCGCAGGCTCCGGACAAACCGGCAAAAACTTTTTCTGAGGCCGGGCATGCAGTCAAAGGACAACGTCAGCGCCATCAAAAGCCGTCTCAATATTGTGGATATTGTGCGCCGTTATGTCAGGCTGGAACGCAAAGGCGCGCGATGGACGGCTCCTTGTCCGTTTCATCAGGAAACAAAACCCTCCTTTACCGTTGATGAAGCACAGGGGCTTTTTTACTGTTTCGGCTGCCAGGCATCCGGCGATATTTTTGAATTTTACGGTCGCGTCAACGGCCTCACATTCAAGGAAAGTCTTGAGCAACTGGCCATTGAGGCCGGGATCAACCTTGAACGCAAAAATCTGCTCTCCGATGCAAGGGAACAAAAAAAACGCTCAGGCAAACAGCAGATGCTGCGCATGAACAGGTTTGCCGCAGAATATTTCAGCCGTGCGCTGCACACACCGGAGGGCGAAGAATGCAGGGCATATATCGCAACACGCGGCATTACTGAAGAAATGTCACAGGCTTTCAAACTGGGCTGGGCCGGACGCGAATGGGACAGCCTGGCAAAAGCGCTTCACAAGGCCGGCTTTAACGCGGGTATCGCCGTTGAGGCAGGTCTGCTTGGTCAGTCTGACAAAGGCCGGCTGTACGACCGTTTCCGCGGTCGCCTGATCTTTCCCATCTCCAGCCTCTCCAACCAGATCGTCGCCTTCGGCGGAAGAAGCATTGCCGGCGAGGATACAGAAGAAGCCAAATATATCAACACCCAGGAAACCCCCCTCTATACAAAGGGAGAGCATCTTTTTGGCCTTGCCCAGGCGCGGCGCGGAATCACCACTAAAGATCGCGCGCTATTGACCGAAGGGTATATGGATGTGCTCACACTGCACCAGTTCGGATATGACAATGCGGTGGGCGTATTGGGGACAGCGCTCACGCAAACGCAGGTCAAACGGCTTTCGGGCTTTACCTCACACGTCACGCTGCTTTTTGACGGAGACCGCGCCGGACGCAAGGCAGCGTTCAGGACATGTGAGATGCTGCTCACACGGGGGCTTTCCTGCAGGGTTGCCCTGCTGCCCGACGGCAGGGATATTGACGACTTTTTGCGCAATGAAGGTGTTGGAGCGTTTGAAAATCTCAAAGCGGCCGCCCCGGACGGCCTGCGCTATTGCCTTGATGTGCTCAGGGCGCTGGCGCCCCGCGAAACAGTGGAATGGACGCGCGGCTTCCTGCGCAGGGTAGAGCTGCCGGAGCTGCTCAGCCCCTATATCACGCAACTGGCGGCACATTTACAACTTTCTGAAACAGTTCTGCGGGAAGGGGCAGCCGCCTGGCGCAGTGCCCAAAAAACTGCCGGCAAAAAACAGAAGACAGAACCGGCACAGACACGACAAAATATGCGCGACCGCCAGATTATGATGTATGCCATACGGTATCCGGGCCGCCTGACCGATCTGCGCCGGCTTGGCGCGGACATGGCGCTGCAATCCCCCATTGCCAAGCATCTGTGGGACAAAATTGAAGAACACGGCGAAGAGGCCGTTCGCTATTTTGACGAACGGGAAACGAATTTCTGGTTTCATTGCAGAGGAGCTGAAGCGCCCCCCCGTGACAATGGCGATAACGAACTTAACTCTTTGTGCAACGCTTTGGACAACTACTACATTTTTACTCAAAAATCGTCTGTTTCCGCTGCGTTACGTGAAAACACCACAACAGGTGACTTTAAATCTGATTTGGATTATCTTCGCGCACTGCAAGAAACCTTGGGGAAAATTGATGAACAATATCAAAGAGATTCAGCAGATACAAACGCTTATTGAAAAAGGCAAGGGTTCCGGCTTTCTGACGTTTGAAGAAGTGACCAAGGCGCTGCCGCTGGAAATGACAACACACGAACGCATTGAAGAAATTATCGACATTTTTGAACAGCTTGAAATTGCTATCGTGGATTCGGAAAAAGAGGGACAAAAAAATTCCTCTACAGGGACAAACAATGAAGAACTGGCGGACGGCACACTGGATTTGACAGAAGATGAAGATGCCGCAGATTATTCCTCGCGCAACGCTGACCCTGTGCGCATGTACCTGCATAAAATGGGAGCGGTGCCCCTGCTGGACAGAAACGGCGAAGTTGTCATCGCCAAAAAAATTGAAACGGGCGAGCAGGATGTGCTCTACGCGCTTGTCGAAGTGCCTATTGCTGTGGAAGAACTCGTCCAGGTTGGGGAAGACCTTCGCCAAAGCCGCATCAAGCTCAAGGATGTTGTTAAAACTATTGAAGAAGACGATCCCCGAGAAGTCGAAATGAACCAGCGCACGCGCGTTATTGTGTTGCTTGACGAGATCAGACAGATATTCAAAAAAAAACGTAACATATATAAAAAGCTGGATAAATGCGCAACTCTGGACCGTCGCGTCACCGCTGTTCAGAAAGAAATTATCAATTTCAAGGAAGAAATAGTCACGCGACTCAGAGACATCAAGCTGGAAAAAACCCTCATTGACAGAATCAGCGATACAGTTGAGGACTATGTTCGCCAAATGCACAACTGCCAGCGCGACCTCTCCGCGTACATACTCTCTACCGGCCGTACCCAGGCTGAAATCCAGAGCATGTTTACCAGTTTGGAAAAGCGTGAAACAAGCCCCAATGATCTTGCCGAAACGCTCAACCTCACTGTTGACGAACTGTTTTCGTTCAAAGAAATGATCACCGGCAAAATTGAAATTCTTAACAGACTGCAGGAAAAATGCTGTCACACCGTTACAGATCTTGAGGAAGTGCTTTGGCGAATCAAACGGGGCAATGCCGTGGCAATGCGCGCAAAACAGGACCTTATCCGCTCAAACCTGCGACTTGTTGTGTCCATTGCAAAAAAATACACCAACCGTGGTCTGCAATTTCTTGATCTGATCCAGGAAGGCAATATCGGCCTGATGAAAGCTGTGGACAAGTTTGAATATCAGCGCGGATACAAATTTTCCACATACGCGACCTGGTGGATCCGGCAGGCCATCACGCGCGCCATCGCCGACCAGGCGCGCACCATCCGCATCCCTGTGCACATGATAGAAACCATCAACAAACTGATACGCACCTCACGGTATCTTGTTCAGGAGCTTGGGCGCGATCCCACACCGGAGGAAATTGCGGATCGTATGGAATATCCTGTGGAAAAAGTTAAAAAAGTCCTCAAAATTGCCAAGGAGCCAATTTCCCTGGAAACACCTATTGGCGATGAAGAAGATTCCAGTCTCGGCGATTTTATTGAAGATAAAAAAGCTGTCGCGCCGGCCGAGGAAGTGATCAATACAAATCTCTCAGAACACCTGACTGACATCCTGGCGGATCTGACGACACGGGAGGAACAGGTGCTGCGCAAGCGTTTTGGCATATCGGAAAAAAGCGACCATACACTTGAAGAAGTCGGCAAGCTCTTTAACGTGACCCGCGAACGCATTCGCCAAATAGAGGCCAAGGCGCTGCGCAAATTACGCCACCCTGTCCGCAGCCAGCGCCTGCGCTCCTATTACGACAATTGACCTTTTGCAAATGAGCACGACTTTCACACCACTCCGCGCGCTCAAGATTTTTGCGACAGCGCTTGTCATGCTCTGTTGCCTTCAGCCCCGCGCAGCCGCCTCCGTCCAAAAACCGGCATCCCTGCCCACCGGACAAGTGGCCAGATGTTTTGACGGCGACACATTGCAGCTTACGGACAGGCGCGTCATACGTCTTGCGGGCATTGATTCTCCGGAACTGACCACTGCCGCTAAAAAAACACACTACTATGCAAGACAGGCGCGTCAGAAGCTGACCCGGCTTGCCCTGAACAAAAAAGTCCGTCTGCTTCCTGCGGGCACTAAAGACAAAGATCACTACGGGCGGATTATTGCCGATGTTCTGCTTGAAGATGGTCAATCATTGAGTGATATCATGGTGAGCAGCGGCGCGGCATTCTTCTATCCGCATCAAAATCTGGACAACAAGCTGCAACAGCGGCTGAAAGCTTTGCAGCAACAAGCTGTCAGAGAGCGGCGCGGCTTGTGGGCGCACCTGCTCTCTCAACCGCAAGCCCAGAAAAACTATATCGGCAACCAGGAATCTCTGCGATTTTTCCCGGCTGACTGTCCGGAAGTCCAGCGCATCAAACCCCGGAACAGAGTCCACTTCGGCACATTGATGGACGCCTTTCTGACCGGCTACGCGCCGGCCAGAATTTGTGATTTCTGGCCGACTGTTTCTGAAAAATAACTGTTGTGGCGCGGACGCATTGCCCGGCATAGAATTCTGCAGGTCGCGCGAAATCTCAAAGATGCGCAATTCGCCGACCGCCGCTTTTCCAAAAAGCAAATCAGCGGTTTTCCGCGTTACGCGCCAAAAAATACAATTACCCACTAAAAAGTTTACGCAAAAAATATGCCTATGATCGCATGTGTCAAAGATTACGTTTTTTGAGTTTTTCAATCAGGGTAGTTCGTTTGATCCCCAACAATTCGGCAGCCTGATTTTTAACGCTGCCGACCTTTTCAAGCGCCTCGTCTATCAAGCGGCTTTCAACGGCGTCCAGAAAATCCCTGAGGTTCATATTTTCGGATTCCAGCACAGCCAAATCCGGCCAGACAAAAACTGGAGGGATTTTGCTCTCTGCCGGCTCACGGGATACCAAGGGCGCTGGCCCGGAAACAGACATTTCCCGCGGGAACGGCATCAGATCGGGAGTATCCCCCACTTGATTGAGAATCTTTTGCGGCAAATCGCTCAAGGCGACATTGTCGCCATCCACAAGAACACTCAGGCGTTCCATAAAATTTTCCAGCTCACGCACGTTGCCGGGCCAGCTATAGGCTGTCATCACTCGGCGGGTGTCCGGCGCAAGCCTCAGGAGGGAACGGGACTTCTTACGACAAAAGCATTCCAGAAAATGTTGCGCCAGCAACAGCACATCGCCGCCCCGTTCACGCAGGGGCGGCAAATGCAACGGAATGACATTCAAACGGTAATAAAGATCTTCCCGAAAACGGCCAGCGGCCACTTCGGCCTCCAGATCTCTGTTGGTGGCGGCCACAATACGCACGTCCACCTTTTTGCAGCCGGCCCCGCCCACACGCTCAATCTCTTTTTCCTGAAGCACACGCAAAATTTTTACCTGAAGATTCAGGTCCATTTCACCGATTTCATCCAAAAACACAGTGCCCCCATCGGCCAGTTCGAAGCGACCGGGGCGGGAGCGAATGGCGTGGGTAAAAGCGCCCTTTTCATGTCCAAAAAGTTCGCTCTCCAGCAATTCCCTTGGGATGGCTCCACAGTTGATCGGCACAAAGGGCTTTGAGGCGCGGTGACTGTTGGAATGCAGGGCGCGTACAAGCAGTTCCTTGCCTGTTCCGGATTCTCCGGTCACAAGCACTGTGCTGTCTGTAGGCGCGACCTTTGAAAGCATTCTGAAAACACCCGCCAGGGTAGTGCTTTGCCCGATGATACCGCTTGTGTTCAAGGCCATGAGAATATCCTCGCGTATATGGCTTCTCATGTGTCAATACACTGACACGCGCTGAAGTGCCAGCAAAAAAGCGCTTGGGGCAAAAAAATCGGCGCGTCGCCGGAAAGGCCGTTTAGAAATTTCGGCATGGTTGAACTCGTTGCATTGCTCAATGGCACCTTGTAATTGCCGAAGAATACCGCGCAATGGACGCTGTTTTGCAAGCCTTTGCCGGTAAAAAGATTGATGGGGAGAAAAAAACTTGACCAAAAAACTATCTGATTGCCGCCGAACGGCTCCTGAAGGGCTGAAACAACGATAAAAAGGGAGGATTCCCTTTACAAAAACACACTTTTTATTTTTACCAGAGAACCCAGTTCCGCCGCCAACTGCGCGCATGTGTGCTGCTCGTATTTCAACTCAGAAACATACACGCCGGTAATCTGCGATACCGGCGGCGTAGGCATGTTCATACATCCGGCAATGAAGTGGAGGCAACTACAAAGTGAATTGGTATCAGGAGCGGTAGTCAGCGTTCAGACTGACATACTCATGCCCCAGATCCGAAGCCTGAAACGAATATGCGCCTGAACCGCAGCCAAGGTCAACAGCCACCGTCACGTCCTTGGCCTTGAGCAGTTCCGCAAGACGCGCTTCCTGATCGTCGTTCACCGGGCATCCGTGACAAAAACGCTCCACCCCACACAGGCTCATGCGCACGCGCGAGGGGTCAAAGCGCGCCCCGCTGTAGCCCACAGCCGTCATAATGCGCCCCCAGTTGGCGTCGCCGCCGTACATGGCCGTCTTCACCAGTTGGGAATGCCCCACGCTTCTGGCCACACGCTCCGCATCGGCATCGTCCGCAGCTCCTGTCACGGCAATGTGGATAACCCTGCGCGCGCCTTCTCCGTCCATAACCAGCATGTGCGACACAATGCCGAGGATTTCTGTCAGCGCTTCTTCCAGCACCGCCAGTTCGGAACCCTCGCACACAACACCGGAGGCGGCATTGGCCAGTCCCAGGATAGTATCGTTTGTGGAGGTGTCGCCGTCCACGCTGACCCGGTTGAATGTTTTGGAGACAGCACGCCCGAACATGGCCTGCCAGGATTCTTTGGCAACACCGGCGTCCGTCAGCGCAACAGCGAGCATGGTGGCCATATTGGGGCAAATCATGCCCGCGCCCTTGGCCATCACGGTCAGCCGCACCGTGCCCGCAAGGCATTGCAGATCGCGCACGGCAAATTTGGGAAAGGAGTCTGTCGTCATAAACGCCCTGGCAAAGCCTTCCGCCGAACGGCTGCCGAGGCTTTGCGCCAGCGCCGGGACAGCTGCCCGCCAAAGGTCCATACGCAGACGCGCGCCGATCACCCCTGTGGAAAGGGGCAAAATCTCCGACGGGTCAAGCCCGACAGCCTGCGCTACCAACGCCTGGGTTTGCCGGCATTCCGCAAGACCCTCCACGCCGGTGCAGGCATTGGCCTGGCCGGAATTGGCAAGCACAGCGCGAACCGGCGCGCCGCCTGCGAGAATTTCTTTACACACAAGAACAGGCGCCGCCTTGAAGACGTTTTGGGTAAAGAGGGCGGCCAGCGCGGCAGGACGGTCAGAGACAATCAGCCCCAAATCGTCACGTCCGGTTTTTTTGAACGCAGCCGTAGCGGTTCCCGCCATAAAGCCCTGGGGGAGTCCGTTTGCCATTGGCGTGTACCTTTATGTGGTTTTACTTTCTGCTTTTCTGTACTTCTTCGGCAATGGCGGTCGGTACGCGCTCATAATGATCAAACTGCATAGTGAATGTGGCGCGACCCTGGGTACGCGAACGCAAATCCGTGGCATAGCCGAACATGGTAGCCAGCGGCACTTGCGCACGTACGCTCTGCGCCCCGCCGGAGCGGGCTTCCATGTTCTGCACGCGACCGCGCCGACCGTTCAGGTCGCCCATCACATCACCAAGATAGTCTTCCGGCGTCACCACTTCCACATCCATGACCGGCTCAAGCAACACGGGCGCCGCTTTTTGCATGGCGTCCTTGATGGCCATGGAGCCGGCCACATAAAAGGCCTGCTCCGAAGAGTCCACTTCATGGTAGGAGCCAAACACCAGATTGACCTTGACGTCCACGCAGGGGAATCCCGCCAGAACGCCGGATTTCAAGGCATCCTTGATGCCCTTGTCAATGGCCGGAATATATTCCCTGGGAATCACGCCGCCGGTTATGGAATTGACAAATTCATAACCTTGAGCGGGATTTGGCTCCACCTCAATCACGCAGTGCCCATACTGCCCGCGTCCGCCGGACTGCTTGGCGTGCTTCATGTCTGATTTTGAGGGCTTTGAGATTGTTTCGCGGTAGGCCACCTGCGGCTTGCCCACATTGGCGTTTACACTGAATTCACGGGTCAGGCGGTCCACAATAATTTCCAGATGCAGCTCACCCATGCCGGCAATAAGTGTCTGATTTGTTTCTTCATCACCTTTGACACGGAAGGAGGGGTCTTCTTTGGCAAGCTTGTTCAGGGCAGCGGACAGGGCGTCACGGTCCACCTTGGTTTTTGGCTCAATAGCCACTTCGATAACAGGTTCGGGGATATTCAGGGACTCCAGCACCACGGGGCGTTTTTCGTCACAGAGCGTGTCGCCGGTTGAGGCGTTTTTAAGCCCCACAAGTGCAACAATATCCCCGGCACCCGCCCACTTGATGTCCTCACGCTTGTTGGCGTGCATTTTAAGGATGCGACCGATACGTTCCCTTCTGCCGGTATTGGAGTTATACACGCCCGTTCCCGACTCCAGACAGCCGGAATAAATACGGAAAAACGAGAGATGTCCGATAAAGGGATCGGAAAACAGCTTGAACACCAAGCCCGCCAGGGGTTCCTTGTCGTCACAGCGGCACTGGCTGACAATGTCTTCCTTGTCCGGCGCATGTCCGTTGACGGGCGGAATGTCCACAGGCGACGGCAAATAGTCCACCACAGCGTCCAGCAAGGGCTGCACGCCCATGTTGCGGAATGCCGAACCGCACAGAACCGGCACAATAATGCGGGCAATGGTGGCCTTACGAATGCAGGAAATGATTTCCGCCTCAGTCAGCGTTTCCCCGCCCAGATATTTTTCAAGCAGAGTTTCATCTTCCTCAGCCACGGATTCCAGAAGCTCGTGCCGCTTTTCCTCCACCAGTTCCCGCATGTCCGCCGGCACGTCCTGCACCGTAAATTCTACGCCCTTCGTGCTTTTGTCAAAGCGGATGGCCTTGCCGCACACAAGGTCCACCACGCCCTCAAACTTGTCTTCGGCGCCGATGGGGAGTTGCAGGGGCACGGCTTTCGCGCCAAGGCGATCATGTATCATCTCCACACAACGGAAAAAATTTGCGCCTATCCTATCCATCTTATTGATAAAGCAAATACGCGGCACGTGATAGCGGTCAGCCTGCCGCCACACAGTTTCAGACTGCGGCTCCACGCCGGCAACGGCGTCGAATACGCACACAGCCCCGTCCAGAACGCGCAAAGAGCGTTCCACCTCAATAGTAAAATCCACATGGCCGGGCGTGTCTATAATATTGATGCGACAGTCCTTCCAGAAGCATGTGGTAGCCGCCGAGGTAATCGTGATGCCGCGCTCCTGCTCCTGTTCCATCCAGTCCATGGTGGACTGACCGTCATGGGTTTCGCCGATTTTGTGCGAAACACCCGTATAGAAAAGAATGCGCTCGGTAGTGGTGGTTTTTCCGGCGTCAATATGGGCCATAATGCCGATATTACGCTGTTTGTCTACAGCAACAGTGCGGGACACGGTATTCCTCCCTGCCTTGAGGGGCTAACAGCGCTGCCCTTATGACCACATAAAGGCAGCACCAGCAAAAAAATGCTACAATGCTACCAGCGAAAATAGGCAAAAGCCTTGTTGGCATCGGCCATACGGTGGGTGTCTTCACGTTTCTTTACCGCTCCGCCGCGGGCATTGTACGCATCCAGCAGCTCGGCGGAAAGTTTTGCGGTCATCCCTTTTTCGCCACGCGCGCGGGCATAATTGATAAGCCAACGGATGGACAGGGAAATCTGACGGTCGGAGCGCACTTCTATAGGAACCTGATAGGTTGCGCCGCCTACGCGGCGTGCCTTGACCTCCATGTGTGGCTTCACATTGTCAATGGCCTTTTCAAAGGCGCGTATGGGATCTTCACCTATTTTTTCCGCCAGATTTTCCAGGGAACTGTAAAAAATTTTCTCAGCCGCGCCCTTCTTTCCGTCATACATCAACCGGTTCACAAACCTCGTGACAAGCCGGCTGGAATAGATCGGATCAGGCAACACCTCTCTCTTTGGGACAGAACCTTTACGGGGCATACATTTCTCCTTTTACAAAAACAGACAGTGTGCAACGCCGCCAGCCCCGCGACACTCCGCAACAGCCCCAAAAAAAGGCCGGCGCGAAAATGGCGCATGACGCGCGCCGCGACCATGTAACGCTATTTTGGACGTTTTGCGCCGTATTTGGAACGGCTCTTGCGACGGTCGGCCACGCCGGAAGCGTCCAGCGTGCCGCGCACAATATGATACCGCACACCGGGGAGGTCCTTGACGCGCCCACCGCGGATAATCACTACAGAGTGCTCCTGCAGATTGTGTCCTTCGCCCGGAATGTACGCTGTCACTTCCATACCGTTTGTCAGACGCACACGCGCAACCTTGCGGAGAGCTGAATTCGGCTTCTTGGGCGTTGTGGTGTACACGCGGGTGCACACGCCGCGCCGCTGGGGACAGGCCTGAAGGGCAGGCGTCTTTTTGCGTTTTATCACGGCCTTCCGCTCAATGCGGATAAGCTGGTTGATCGTTGGCATTCTCTTCCTCCATAAGATACGGATGCAACCAAATTGTCGTTACAAGCAGGCTCATAACGATAAAAAATTTACTTAGCCTTTATGACGCTCTGTGTCAAGCGTCTCCCGCACGCCGCGCTCGTCAATCTTCTTGCAGTCTTCAAAGACAAACATGAGATTGCGGATGTCCTCCGCCATCTGCGCGGAGTCTTCCTCAATTTCGGCAAGCATTTCTTCTTCGGTAGCGCGGTCCACGGAATTGAGGATTTCCGCCACGGACTGCACGCCGCCCACTTTTTTGCCTTCCTTGCCGCCCATGGCAATAAGCTGACTTGTGAGCACCTTGTCCACCTCCATGACCATTTCCTCGGGCACAGTCTCCAACCTGGCAAGTCGCATAAGCACTTCCGCGCGCACGCCGGCTGGCAGGCTTGTCAGCAGACTGGCGGCCTGATCGGGCTTGAGATGCCCGAATATCAGGGCCAGTGTCTGCGGATGCTCATTGCGCAGTATTTGCGACAAAAGCCTGGGGCTTACCTGCTCCAGTCCGCGAAATAGAGCAGGGCCTGTTTCCATGCCCAAGGAATCCATAACATACTTTGCTGTTTCCGGGTCCAGATTTTTGACAAGCAGACGTTTCAGGATGTCGCTGCCGCCGAAAATCATGTCCACACCGTCCACCAGGGATTCGTGAAAATCCCGCAGCACTTCTTCCACAACCTCTCGGGGAACAGGCTTAAGCTCCACAATGGCTTTGGAAATATCGGCTATTTCCTTTCTGTCCAGACGCTTGAACACGTCCGCGGTAAACTTGTCGCCCATGGCGAGCAGCAGCACGGCAATACGCTGTTGGCCGGTCAGGCCCATTTCTCTAACTCCTTTTTCCCTAACTCCTTGTTTGAAACACTGTTGGTGTGTGCCGGCGTGACTCCCCGCTACCGGTTGCCCTGCACAATCCAGCGTCTGGATGATACTGACGGCCTGTTCCATATGCTGCTCGGTAATCCTGCAAAGTCGAAGTTTTAATTTTTCCACGCGCTGCACAACCGTCATGCCGGTCCAGATGCCTTTTGCCGTGGCCAGCAAACGCGTTATAACATCGGGCATATTTTTCTCCGCTATGCTTTCACACTAACCTTATCTAGACGGGGATGCTTGCGAGTGGCGAAGCAAATTCTGTTCCATTAAAAAATTCTGTTTAATGGCAATATGTTAAAAATATTTTTATAGCCTGCGCCAATTTTCCGCCGCTCACGCAAAACGCCCTGTAGCGCATATTGACAAAAATACCATGAAATATGCGCCGTGTCTGAAGAGCGCGCCGACCTTTCCCCCTAAAGCATTCACCGTTACCTTCCGATAGGCATGGCATAACAGGGATGGAACACCATGCTTGATTACCGCCGCTTCAAAGAAATCAACGACCTGTTCGCCAAAGGCCAGCCGGAAAAAGCACGACATCTCCTCATGGAATTACAATCACGCTGCATTGCGTTGCGTGATGAACTGGACATGCTGAAAATTCGCATACAAGCCTTTGAAGATATTCTCTATTTTACAAAAAATCTCTATAAGGAAAACGGCTTTTACTGGCTCAAAACAGCGGGTGTCAAACAGGGGCCGTTCTGTCCGCAGTGCTACGCACATGAAAGGGCACTGATACCCCTTGAAAAAAGCAGGCACGATCTGCGCTGCCCTTACTGCAACACAGCCCATACGCACTCCTCACCTCCATGCGCCGGCAGCAATCATCAGGAGCGCCAGGCAAAAATCATTCCCTTTGCCGGATAGGCTCTGATTGACAAACCGGACACCAGCACGCCGAGCTTGCGACACTTGACGCATATGGTGCAAAAGCATACCGTCACAACATGCGTAGGGATTGAATGTTACATCCCTACTGCGCTGCGAATTTGCCGCTTCAACCATGAATCTGGCGCCTGCATGCAAAAGCGATAAGGGCATAGCCTGTTATGAATCAGCCTGACCTTGACAACACCATCTAACGAGAGGGAACCCTATGAAACGTCGTGATTTCTTGAAATGGCAGATGGCGGGCATTGGCCTCATCAATCTGCCGTTATGGGCGCTTGACGCGCAGGCTGTGGAAGCATTTCCGGATGTGGCTGTGGTCAAGGGTAGCCCCGCCGCGGCAACACGCGCCGCCGTTGACCTGATCGGCGGCATGTCGCGCTTTGTAAAGCCGGGGCAAAAAGTTGTCGTCAAACCAAACATGAGTTTTGCCCGCGCTCCGGATACCGCGACAAACACCCATCCCGAAGTCGTGCGCGAAGTTCTTGTCATGTGCAAGGAAGCCGGGGCTTCAAAAATACGGGTGCTTGACCACACCCTGCATGATTCGGAACAAACCCTGCAACGCTCCGGCATACGTGACGTGTGCAACAGCATTGAACCCGGCATCTGCCATCATCTTGAAAACACTTCTTTTTATCAGGACGCCGATCTGCCGGAAGCTAAGGAAATGCACGCCAACGCCTTTATGCTCGACGTGCTCGAAGCCGATGTCATCATTGCCGTGCCGGTGGCAAAAAGCCACAGCGGCGCGGGCGTTTCTCTTGCCCTCAAAGGCCAGATGGGATTGATCTACGACCGCAAAATCATGCATTCGCGCTATGATCTGGCGACTTCCATTGTCGACTTGGCCGTGCGCCTCAAACCGGCGCTTTCTGTTATCGACGCGACGCGTGTTTTGACAACCAACGGCCCGAGCGGCCCGGGCAACGTCATCACGCCGGGCGAGGTCATTGCCTCGGCTGACCCTGTCGCCGCCGACGCCACAGCCGTGGCCTCGTACGAATGGTACGGGCACAAAATGCAGCCGCGCCAGGTGGCACACATACGCCTTGCCCACGAACGCGGTCTGGGAACGATGGATATTGACGCGCTGATCACAAAAAGAACAAGCGTATAAATGTGACAAAGCGATATCACGGGAACGGGGGGGGGCGGCGCGTCCCCCCGCTGTTTTTTCTGAGACGCTGTCTTCAGTGCGCGAGCCTTTCGCTGTTTCTCTGGCTTTTGTTCAACGCCGCATGGCCGCTACCCGGCCAGTGGCTTCCACAGGACAGTTTTTTGCGCCTTGACCCTCTGGCGGCTTTGGCAACAACGCTTGCCGCGCGCCAGTGGCTGCCCTCACTGGCTCCCGGTCTTGCGGTGCTGGGGATTACGCTTGTTCTCGGACGTATTTTTTGCGGATGGATATGCCCCTTCGGGGCAACGCTTGACCTTGCGCGCGCTCTCATGCCGCGCTCCAAAAACCATAAAAACCCCGCTCCTCTCACACAGGCCGCCCGGCTGAAATATGTTGTCCTGACAGTCATGCTGGGCACTGCCCTGGCCGGCGTCACAACACTGTTCTGGGGTTCCCCCATCCCCCTGATCACCCGCTTTTACGCGCTCCTGATCCATCCCCTGCTGCTGCTGGCCGTTGACGCACTGCTTTCCGCCGCAAGACCCCTGCTCGACACGCTGCATTTGACCTCCTTGAGTTACAGTCATATTGACGCGCGCCGCTTTGACACCCTGTATTTTCTGCTGGCCTTTTTCGGCCTGCTGTTTATTCTGGAAAAATTCTACCCGCACTTCTGGTGCCGGAATCTTTGCCCGGCAGGCGCCTTGCTGGCGCTCATGTCGCGGCGTCCGTTTTGGCGGCGTACCGTCACGGCATGCACACATTGTGGGCGCTGCGCGCGCGCCTGTCCAACCGGGGCCATTTCTCCGGACGGCGAACACACACGCCATGAGGAGTGCCTCACCTGTCAAACCTGTGTCCGCGCCTGCCCTGAACGCCTGACGCGATTCACCCTGCAACCGCTTGCCGTTCCCTCGGCACAACCGGACCAACAGGCCATTTTGCCGTCACGCCGCGCTTTTTTGGGCGCGAGCGCTTCCGGAATGCTGCTGGCCGGCGTGCAGTACAACGGCCTTCACAGTTTGCTGAACGACAACGGGACAATCCTCTCACCAACCTGTATCAGACCCCCCGGAGCAGTGCCGGAGTCACGCTTTCTCACACTGTGCCTGCGCTGCGGCGAATGTATGAAGGTCTGCCCCGGCAATGCCCTGCAACCGGCATGGCTGGCGGCCGGAACGGAAGGCATGTTCAGCCCCCTGCTCACCCTGCGGCGCGGACCGTGCGACCCGGGATGTGCCGCCTGCGGACAGATATGCCCCACACGGGCCATTGCCCCGCTGCCGCTTGCGGAAAAGCAGTGGGCAAAAGTCGGCACCGCCGTTGTAAACCGGCAAACCTGCCTTGCCTGGGCTGAAAATCGCAGTTGCGTTGTTTGCCAGGAGGTCTGCCCGTACGGTGCCGTCAATCCCGTACAACCGGAGGGTGCCGCGGTTCCGATGCCTGTGGTCAATACCGCGCACTGCTTCGGCTGCGGGTACTGTGAATGCCATTGTCCCGTGCGCGTGAGCGCCATTGTGATTCAGCCGCTCAACGCCCTGCGCCTTGAAGGCCAATCCTATATACAGGCCGGCAAAGCAGCCGGGCTCAACCTCAACCTGCAGATACAGCACGAAAGCCCTGCTGCCCCGCAGGACGGAAGTCTGCCGCCCGGTTTCAATGATTAAGAATAACTCTGGACCTGAGACACGGTGCCTATGACAAAATATCTGACAAGCGGCAACCCGGCAAAAAGGTGTTTTTGACTTATCTGAATCCGGCTGAACATTCATCTGGCGGAGAGGGAGGGATTCGAACCCTCGGTGGAAGTTTAAGCCCCCACACTCGCTTAGCAGGCGAGATCCTTCAGCCAACTCGGACACCTCTCCATGAAGCCTTAAATATCTTTAAAATCGAAAGATTACAAAGAAATATTAAAGAGCGGTGCAAGATTACTTTTTCTATGCGGCGCTGTCAATGCCATATTGTTCGCTGTTTATGCGGACAAGGCCTTTCATAACCCATCGGTCAGAAAATTTTTGCCGGCTTTGCGCGCAAAACCCTTTGCATTATACACAGCCTGACGTATACTTTCCCGATACCAGTCAGGAGTTTAGCATGGAAGAATTTTCACGCATTCAGCGCCTTCCCCCCTACGTCTTCGCCGTGGTAGGCGAACTTAAAATGCAGCTTCGCCGTCAGAATATTGATATTGTTGATTTCAGCATGGGGAATCCGGACGTTCCCACCCCCGCCCATATTGTAGACAAACTGACCGAAGCCGCGCGCAAGCCTGTCAATCACCGGTATTCGCTTTCAAAGGGCATACCCAATCTGCGCAAGGCCATTTGCGACCGCTACGCGCGTCTGTACAACGTGAATCTTGATCCCGAATCCGAGGCCATTGTCACTATGGGTTCCAAGGAAGGGCTGGCCCATCTGTCGCTGGCCATGCTTGACCCGGGCGATGTGGTGCTGACGCCCGACCCCACCTATCCCATACACAGATATGCGCCCATCATTGCGGGTGCGGACGTACGCAGCGTGCCCATAGGACCGGGACGCGACTTCTTTGGAGATCTGACCACGGCAACCCGTCAGGCGTGGCCCAAGCCCAAGGTGCTTTTTTTGTGCTATCCGCACAATCCCACGACCGAAGTAACGGATGCGGCGTTTTTTCAAAAAGTGGTGAATTTCGCAAAAGAGCATAAATTGTGGGTAATACACGATCTGGCTTACGCCGATCTTGTGTTTGACGGCTACACAGCTCCCAGTTTTTTGCAGGCAAAAGGGGCGCTGGATGTGGGAGTGGAATTTTATACCATGTCCAAAAGCTATTCCATGCCGGGCTGGCGCGTGGGCTTTTGCCTGGGCAACCGGCGTTTGATTCATGCGCTGTCACGCATCAAGAGCTATCTGGACTACGGTATTTTTCAGCCGGTGCAGATTGCCGCCACAGTTGGTCTCAACGGCCCGGACAATTGCGTGCACGAAATATGCGCGGTCTACCGCGAACGGCGAGACAGACTGATTGAAGGGCTTAACCGCGCCGGATGGGAAGTGCCGGCACCCAAGGCAACCATGTTTGTCTGGGCACGCATTCCCGAGGCTTTTCGTAAAATGGGTTCCGTGGAGTTTTCCAAACTCCTGCTCACAAAGGCGCACGTCGCTGTTTCTCCTGGTCTGGGTTTTGGCTCCTACGGCGACGAATACGTGCGCATTGCCTTGATTGAGAATGAACACCGCACGCGTCAGGCAGTGAGCGGCATACGCAAACTTTTGAGCGAGGCCGACGCGTAATGGCCTCAGAAAGCACGAGTATTCCGTCGGTTGCAGCGCCGCTTGTTGTCGGCCTTGCCGGCTTTGGCACCATAGGCAGCGGGCTGGCGCGTCTTGTTGCTGAAAACAACGACATGATCCGTCGTCGTGTCGGCCGCGATATTGTAATAAAGCGCGTGCTCGTGCGCGACATGCACAAGGCGCGCGCGGTTGCCTTGCCGGATACGGCGCAATTGACCATCAACGCAACAGACCTGACGGACGATCCGGAAATTGATGCGCTGGTTGAACTTATCGGCGGAATCGACAACGCTCGCGCCCTGATTGAACGCGCCCTTGAGCGCGGCAAGCATATTGTTACCGCCAACAAGGCCCTGCTGGCGGAGGAAGGAACCGCGCTGTTTTTGAAAGCGGCGCAAACAGGGCGCATTCTTCGCTATGAGGCCAGTGTTGCGGGTGCCATCCCTATTGTGCAGACCCTGAAAGAGAGTCTAAACGGCAACCGCATTGCCACGCTTATGGGCATACTGAACGGCACAAGTAATTATATTCTTTCTGAAATGGCCGCCAACAGCTTGGATTTTGAAGTGGCGTTGCGCCAGGCTCAGGAGCTTGGCTATGCCGAGGCTGACCCCACACTGGACATTGACGGCCACGACGCGGCGCACAAGCTGATTCTGCTCATCCGTTTGGCCTACGGGGTGCATTATCCCTACGTCGCCCTGCCCATACGCGGCATACGCGGTATTTCTTACAAGGATATTGTGCTGGCAAAAGAATTCGGCTGCACAATAAAACTGATAGCCCAAGTTCGGGAATGCACGGACGAATCACGGGGCAGAGGGGGCGTGCCCTGCCTTGAAGCGGGGGTTTTCCCCGCGCTTGTGCGCGATTCGTATCTGCTTGCTGCAGTGAGCGGCGTTTACAATGCCGTGCGCATAGAGGCGGACGCCGCCGGCCTGCTGTTTTTTCACGGTCGCGGCGCCGGCGCTTTGCCCACTGCGGGAGCGGTTTTGTCTGATTTGCTGGCCGTTGCCAGAAATGAGCGCCAGAACAACACAGGCTTTAGCGATACGGAATTGCCGCAAGCCGGTATTGTGCCGCCGCGGGAATGGCGTTCGTGCTGTTACGCGCGCCTGACCGTGCGGGACAGGCCGGGCGTTCTGCGTGACATAGCAGGCTGTATGGCTGCGGATGGCATCAGCGTGGCCAGAATGCAACAAAAATCTGATGACGGCAGAGGCTTGGTGCCGCTTGTCTTCATGACGCACGAAACGAGTGCCGGGGCCATGGACAATGTGTTGCGCCGCATGGAAGACGCAAATCTGTTGAGCGAGCCTGCCGTCTGTTACCGTGTTCTGTAAAGGAAGAGTGTGGTATGCGCATAGCCGATCGAATGTCTGTTATCAAGCCTTCTCAAACGTTTGTCGTCAACAGCCGCGCCCTTGAGCTGAAAGCCCAAGGTATGAACGTGACGAGCCTTGCCATCGGCGAGCCGGATTTTTCCACGCCTGAACATATCCGTGAAGCGGCAAAAGCCGCTATAGACGCGGACTTTTCCCACTATACCGCCGTGCCAGGCATCCCTGAGCTGCGCAGGGCAGCCGGGGAGTATTTCGGGCGTCAGTACGGCGTTACGGTACCTATGGAATCCATTATTATTGCTGCAGGCGGCAAGCATGCCCTGTACAATTTTGCGCAGGCCTTCATCAATCCGGGTGACGAGGCACTCATTCCCTCCCCCTACTGGCTGAGTTATCCTGATATTGTCACACTTGCCGGCGGCGTGCCCAAAATAGTCTACGCCGGAACAGAGTGCGGCTTCAAGGTGACGCCCGCCATGCTGGACAGCCATGCAGGCCCCAAAACGCGCCTACTGATTCTCAATTCCCCCGGCAACCCGACGGGCGCTGTGTACACCCAGGCGGAGATGGACGCGCTGGTGCAGTGGGCGATTGACCGTGATATTTTTGTGCTGAGTGACGAAATATATGATCAGCTTGTGTTCCCGCCGGCCAAGCCGGCAACCGCTGTGGGGTGGTTTGCGAAACATCCCGACCAGATCGCTGTGGCAAATGGGCTTTCCAAAACATTTGCCATGACAGGCTGGCGTGTTGGCTACCTTGCGGCGCACCCGGACATAATCAAAAAAATTACAACTTTTCAGGGGCAAAGCACCTCAAATATCTGCTCTATTGCCCAAAAAGCCGCGCTGGCCGCCCTGACTGGTCCGCTTGACTGCGTGGAGCGCATGCGCGCCGCCTTTCAACGCAGACGTGATGCGGCCATACGGACGATTGAAAGCTGGTCATGGGCTGTGTGTCCAAAACCTGACGGGGCATTTTATCTGTTTATGGACGTAAGCCGTTGCTACGGCAAGTATGCCGCAAACTCTACCGAAATGTGCACCCTCCTGCTGGACAGGGCGCAGGTTGCCCTTGTGCCCGGGGGCGCGTTCGGCGACGACAACTGCTTGCGGATTTCTTATGCGGTTGCGGACGAATTGCTGACAGATGCTCTGGAACGCGTGGGCAGGACACTTTCGGAACTGGCTGTTTAAAAATTGCCGCGAAATACGATTAATGATATCCCCAGCAGGAAAATAAAATATTTGTTAATACACAACACTGTATGTCATGACTTCCGGACAATGAGAAAAAACTCCACCCGGCGGTTTGCCGCTTGTGTTTTTTCATCACGCCCGGCAAAAGATTTGTAGTACTTGCCTTGAACAGCACATCAGCGCGTTTATTTCACAATATTTGCAATGTGCACGAAATGTCAAACGGAATATTCGCCCCTATCCGCTCTTTAATTTTTCTTCCATTTGTTATGCAAACGGCGACTGGGCAAGTCCCGCATTGAGCGGCAAGCCGCACATCAGGTTGGCGTTGGCAAGCGCCTGCCCTGAGGCGCCCCTGCACAGATTGTCAATGACGGAAAAAATAATCAGCCTGCCCGTGCGCGCGTCAAGCACAGGCGCGATATCGCAAAACATGCTGCCGCGCACGTAACGGGTTTCCGGCAGCGCACCTTCGGGCAGCACCCGCACCCAGGGATGGTTTCGCCAAGCGTCGCAAAACGCCTCATGTACCCGCTCAAAGCTTGTGTGCGGATTTTTGAGTTTGGCATATATGGTGCATAACATACCGCGATTCATGGGCACGAGGTGCGGAGTAAAGGACAGGCGCACCTCACGGCCGGCAATACGCGAGATTTCCTGTTCAATTTCCGGCGTGTGACGGTGCCTTGGCGCGCTGTAGGCGCGGAAGGTGTCCGCGACTTCACAAAACAGCATGGGCGGAACGGGCTTGCGGCCTGCGCCCGTTGCGCCGGATTTGGCGTCAATGACAATGTCGTCCGGCAGGATAAGGTCATGTTTGATAGCCGCGTACAAACCAAGAATCGCGGATGTCGGGTAGCACCCCGGGTTTGCGATGAGTCGGGCGCGCGCTATGTCGTCGGCATAAAGCTCCGGAATGCCATACACGGCCTGCTCCAGCAAATCTGTCGCGCTGTGGGCGAGACTGTACCAGCTTTCATAAGTTTGGGCATCGCGTAGACGAAAATCCGCTGAAAAATCCACTACCTTGCAGCCTGCCGCCAGCAGCGGCGGGGCCATACCCATAGCCGCCCCGGCGGGTGTGGCCAAAAATACAATGTCGCAGGTTGCCGCGGCTTCCTCAGGGGTAAAGACGCTGATGACGACCTCGGCGCCGGCAAGACTGGACAGGAAAGGGTAAAATTCCCCCAGAGTTTTTCCGGCCCCCGCTCTGGAACATGCCAAGGCAAGGCGCATGGCGGGGTGGCCTGCCAGCAGACGGGCAAGCTCCATCCCTGCATAGCCGGTAATCCCGACAAGGCCGGTGCGAATTGTGTTCATACAGCTGTATCCTTTGAACAGTCTTTGTATTTGATCACATACTTCATTTGCAGCTCGTACAGGATGCTGTCCAGCATCTGCTGTTCCTGATTGTCAAGGCTGCGTTCAGTTTTTTGACGCAGCATGGTGAGAATGTCGATGCTGTGTCTTGCCATGCGCAAGTCCTGCTCCAGGCGGTTTGTTTCGGGATTGGTCACTTCGCCGAGCTGCACCAGAGCGGAGGAGGCCAGCGACAGAATGAAGGTTGAAAAGGTGACTTCAGGCAGAAAAGCAGTTGTCCGATTCATGGCGGCAATCCTCAGTTTTGTCCGGTCAGGGAGCGGGAATCCGGTATTTGCCCAAGCTTGAGGCGCAACGCGATGCTGTAGGCATTCAGAGCCTGTTCCAGATAATCACGCGCCCCGCAAAAACCGCCCGCGTCATGAAGGCTGCAGTTCAACGCGTACAACCCCGCCACCACGTCCGCCCAGTCAACCCAGCCCATGTGTCCGATGCGCACAATCCGCCCTTTGAGATTGTCCTGTCCGCCGGCCATGATCACTCCGTGGTTTTCCTGTGCCAGCCGCAGGACAAGTGAGCCGTCAATGCCGTCCGGCAGCAGCGCGCTTGTGATGCCCCAGGCAAAATGCCGTTCTGCCAGCAGGCGCAGCCCCATTGCGCGTAAGCCGCAGCGTGTGAGCATGGTCAGCGCCCATTGTTTTGCGTAGAGGGCGTCAAGACCATTTTTCAGCAGCAGGGCAAGGCTTTCGTCCAGGCCGAGAATCAGGTTGACAGGCGAGGTAAAGAGCGTCTGTCCTTTTTCAGCGTTTGTCTTTTCTTTGAGCAGATTGAAATAAAAGCAGTCTGCCGGCACTGTGGCGGCTTTTTCCCAAGCGCGTTCTGAAAGCGCCAGAAGCGCCAGGCCGGGCGGCAGCATCAGTCCCTTTTGTGAACCGGTGAGCAGACAGTCAATGCCCCATTCGTCCATCGGGCAGGGGGAAAGCCCCACGGCGGAAATGCCGTCCACGACGAGCAACTGTTTGCGTTTGCGGGTGACGGCGGCTATCTCCTGTACAGGGTGCAGCACGCCCGTGGAGGTTTCTGAAAGTTGCAGGAGCACGCCCGTAATGCGGGGGTCATCGTCCAGCGCCTGTTCCACGGTCTGCGGTTGTACGCCCTCTCCCCAAGGAAGGGAGATCGCGGCAGTATCAAGCCCGCGCGTTTTGGCGATGTGCTCCCAGCGTTCACCGAATTTACCCGCATTCACAACCAGCACTTTTTCGTTCTGTCTGAAAAGACCGTGTACGGCCGCCGTCATTGCGCCCGTGCCTGAGCATGAGAGCGGCAGCACAACCTGCTCCGTGCCGAACAAAACGCGCAACTGTGTTTGCACACGGTGCATACAGGCCGTAAATTCGCTTTTGCGGTGGTGGAGCATGTCTCTGGCAAGGGCTAGGCGTACCTGTTCCGGCAACGGCGTGGGACCGGGGGTGAGAAGGCGTGGTTTGTTCAGCATGGCGGCTCCGCTGGTCTGTATCAATCAATTCTGTAATGACAGCCTAAACTTGTCGGGTTGCGCATAGCTGCCTGGGTGATCACATAGGCAGTCTGCGATCCGTGGAAAAGATCGACAAGGCGCCGCGAAATACGCGTGTGTTTGTAAAAGTCGTGTATGTGCCGCACAAGGTCGCGCATGTCGGTAAAGGCGCGTTTCAGTCTGGCTTTGGAACGTGAAATGCCGACATAGTTCCACATGGTGTTGCGGATATTTGCCCAATCCTGGGCTACAAGCGCAGGGTCGTCGTGCTGGTCGTCGCCTTCATGCCGCCAGTCAGGGATATCTCCGAAAAGGCTTTTGGGCAGGCCTCTGTTCGTCCCGCTGGCAATATCCCGTCCGCAGGCAACGCCCCAGACAAGAGCCTCCAGCAGGGACGAACTGGCAAGACGGTTCGCGCCGTGCAGACCTGTGCATGCGCATTCGCCGATAGCGTAAAGACCGCGCATGGAGGTGCGCCCATACGTATCGGCAAGGATTCCTCCACAAAAATAGTGCGCGGCGGGCACAACGGGAACAGGAGTGTTGCGGATGTCCAGCCCGGCTTTCCGGCAGGTTTCAAAGACCGTGGGGAAACGGGTCGGCAAATCGTATTTGATGACGCCTGCGTCCAGAAAAAGACAAGGCGCGGCGCTTTGCAGCATTTCTTCCATCATGGCAATGGCGACAATGTCGCGCGGCGCCAGGTCGCCACGTTTGTCATAGCGGCGCATAAAGGGTTTGCCGTTTGCGTCCAGAAGGCGTGCACCTTCTCCGCGCAGAGATTCGGTAAGCAGGGGGCGGCGGTTGCCGCGCTCGTCATAAAAGGCCGTTGGATGGAACTGCATGAATTCCAGATTTGCCAGACTTACACCCGCTCGGAAGGCCATGGAGATGCCCGCGCCCACGCAGCCAGGCGCGTTGGTGGTGTGCAGAAATACCTGGCCTGCGCCACCTGTGGCAAGGACGGTCCAGTCGGCAAGGACGGTTATCGGCTCGCCGCTTTCCTCGTTCAGCACATATGCGCCCAGGCAACGGTTTGTCACATCGTAGCGGTGTTGCGATTTTTTCGCGTGGTGGTGGGTGGTCAGCAGATCAATGGCCGCGTGTTTGTGCAGACGGGTAATTTTTGGGTGCGCCAGCACGTGCGCTGTGAGGGCGTCCATTATGGCGCGGCCGGTATAGTCGGCGCAGTGCAGGATTCTCGACGCGCGGTGGCCGCCCTCACGGGTCAGGTTAAAGCTGCCGTCGCTATTTTTGTCAAACCGCATGCCCGCGCGCTGTATCAGCATTGTTTCCACGCACCGCGGCCCATTGCGGCAAAGATGGTTCACCGCCTTGCGTGAGTTGTGGTAATGACCGGCCACAAGTATGTCTTTTGCAAGATCGCGCGCATCGTCCGCCGTTGCGTTTGCGCCCGCTGTTTTGTAGATGATGCCGCCCTGCGCCATTTCTGAATTGCCGTTGGCAAGGCTCTCCCCTGTAGTGAGCAGCAGAACTTCAGTGCCGGCGTCGGCCAGTGTTAACGCCGCCGTGCATCCGGCAATGCCTGATCCTATAATTAAAACAGGTACA
This sequence comes from Candidatus Desulfovibrio kirbyi, assembly GCA_013374015.1. Taxonomy (GTDB): domain Bacteria; phylum Desulfobacterota; class Desulfovibrionia; order Desulfovibrionales; family Desulfovibrionaceae; genus Desulfovibrio; species Desulfovibrio kirbyi. The sequence continues at coordinate 131,615 of BLLL01000001.1, read as the reverse complement.
TAACGGCGACAGGATTGCGCGCTCATTGCCCGCAAACCTTCAGCATGCGTTGCAGGGAGAGGCGCGCAGGCTCAATCCGCGCGATATCCACCTTGATCGGGACGCTTTTGTTTGCGCTGATGTTTGTGAGAGTGCGCAACAGCTTTTTTGCCGTGACCTTGGCCATATCCCCGCAGAGTGATTTCGTGAGCGGCAGGATGCGGCAACGCTCCTTGTGGCGCGCGGCCAGTCGGCGCACCAGATTGTACTCTGTGGCGATATAGAGGGTGGAATCCGGGTTTTTTTCTGCGGCCTCGCCGGCCTCCCTGATCAAAAACGCAGTAGAGCCGGCGGCGTCGCAGCGCTCAATAACCTCCGGGCGCGCTTCAGGGTGCGCCAGTATACGGCAGCCGGGGTGTTTCTCGCGCGCGGCAGCCACCATTTCAGAGGTAAATCGCGTATGGATGCAGCAGCAGCCGGGCCAGAGCAGCAGTTTACGGTCGATGCCGTCCGTATCCGTCAGGCCGTTTTTGCCGATGCGCAAAATCTGCTGGTCATTTTGAGAAAGTCCAAGTTTTTTTGCGGTATTGCGTCCCAGATTTTTGTCCGGTAAAAACAGTACGCTCCCTCCCTGATCAAGCGCCCAGGCCAGCATTTTTCCGGCATTGGCCGAGGTGCATGTCGCCCCCCCGTATTCTCCCACAAGCGCCTTGATGTCCAGCGTGGTGTTGACATAGGCAAGCGGGATGATTTTGCGCCCTCTGCCCGTCAGTTGTTGTAATACCTTGCGTGCTATGGTCTCCGGGGTCATCATGGACATGGCGCAGTTGGAGGTAAGGTCGGGCAGGTGGACGGACTGGCCGGGTCTTGCCAGCAGAGCTGCTGTTTCGCCCATAAAGTAGACCCCGCAAAAAACGATGTGCGCCGCCTCAATATCGGACACACAGCGGGATAGTTCCAGCGAGTCGCCGCATTTGTCGCAGTGGGCGACAACAGTGTCGCATTGGTAGTGGTGTCCCAAAACATACACGCTTTTGCCGAGCGATTTTTTGACGTCTGTTATGGCTTTTGCTGTAGCGTTCATGGTATTCCGTTTCGGTTATGGCGCGCCGAGCGTCATGCTAAAATCCGCGGCAGGGGCCGAATGGGTAATGCGTCCAACGGAAATGAAATCAGGTTTGCGCGGGCTTAATCGCGCAATGTTTCGAATGGTTTCAAGGGTAACTCCGCCGCTGACTTCCGTTTCAATGCCGGGCGGTGTCAGCGCAAGCGCGCGGGCAAGCGTTTCGTCCGACATATTGTCCATCATGATTCGCGACACCTTGAGGATTGCGGCTTCGCGCACATGCTCAAGGGTGCGGCACTCCACCTCGATGGGAGGACAGGGACGGTACTGTTTACGCAACGCGGCAACGGCGTTTGTGATGGAACCCGCCGCGTCAATGTGGTTGTCTTTGAGCATGAGCAGTTCTGCCAGGTCCTTGCGGTGGTTTGTGCCCCCGCCCGCCTGCACAGCGTATTTTTCCGCCCAGCGCAGCCCAGGCGTTGTTTTGCGTGTGTCCAGCAGACGCACACCCGTGCCCTCAAGCTCGTTTACATACAGTGCGGTGAGATTGGCGATTCCGGAAAGGTGTGTGATAAAATTCAGAATAACGCGCTCCGCCTTGAGCATGTATACAGAGGGTGCCTGTATGAGGGCAACCTCGGTCATGGCCGGCGCGCGCGAAGCTTCGGGCACAAGCGCTCTCCAGCGGAAGGGGACTCCAAGACGCTTGAAAACAGCGCCGACGATGGGCAAGCCCACAACAATCGTGTCCTGTTTTGTGCGGATACGGGCGTGCAGGATGGAGCGCCGCGCAAAAAGCGCCTGAGCTGTCAGTTCAGGGCCGTCTTCGGCAAACGCCAGATCAATGATCCGTTGCAGCAGAAGATGTGATTCAGCGGTAAAAAATCGTGCCCAAGGTGTGAACATGTACTTGTTCCTTGTGTGTATGCGTGATATAATACATAAGTTTTCATAAGTTGCAATATGCAAAAGGGTTGTATATGGCCGGCGGCCTTCCTGGGAAGTCATCTGCGAATTCGAGCGCGTGCGACAATGAGCCGCGCGGCATTGTTATGCCCGAAATTTGTCGTGAAACAACCAAGGACGCGGAATTTGTGCACCCGGCGGACATGGCGGACAGGCTTGAGCATTTATCGCTGGAAAAGCAGGTTTGCGCTCTGCACAATATGTCCAAAGGAGACGCCGCAGAAGCATTGGCGGAGCTGGACGGCAACGTTGCCGTGGACGTTCTGGAAAACATGGACGCGGACGTGGCCGCGCAAATCATCGCCCAAATGGCGCCGGACGATGCCGCCGACGTGCTGGACGAACTGGACGAGGAACACCGCAACGTTCTGCTGAAAAAACTGACCAGGGAGAATTCTGAGGAGCTGCGCAATCTGCTCAATTTCGATCCGGATTCCGCCGCGGGGTACATGAACACCGATCTGATTCTTCTGGAAAAGCATCTTACCGTTGATGAAGCCATTGCCCATATCCGCGGCGAAATGAAAGAAAAAGAAAATCCCTACTACGGCTATGTGGTGGATGAAAAAGACGTGCTTTTGGGTGTGTTGTCCGTGCGGAATTTGATGCTTGCGCGGCCCGGCACCCTTGTTGGGGAGGCGGTGGCAGGCCAGGCCGTGATCAGCGTGCGGTATGACGCCAACAGGCGTGAGGCGGCAAGCGCGCTTTCCCGCTACAATTTTCTTGCCATGCCTGTTGTGGATTATGAAGGCCACATTATGGGCGTTGTGACGTATGACGACATAATGGATATTATTGATGAAGAAAACAGCGCGGACATGCTCGGCATGGTGGGCGCAGATCCGGAGGAAAACGTCGACACCCCCTGGCCAGAGAGCGTGCGCAAGCGCCTGCCCTGGTTGATGGTCAACCTGTTCAATTCCGCGATTTCAGCGTCTGTTGTGTATATGTTTGAAGGCACGGTTGCCCAGATGGCGGCACTGGCAGTACTTATGCCCATGGTTGCCAACCAGGCGGGCAATACAGGCCAGCAGGCGCTTGCCGTCATGATACGCCAACTGGCGACAGACCGCTTTGACCACAAAAAAGCTTGGCTGGCAGTGCTGCGTGAGGCAAAAATAGGTATCGTCACAGGGCTGTTTATGTCGCTTGTGGCCTTTGCGGGCGCGTGGCAGTTTACCGCGAATGTCGTTGTGGGCGGGGTTATGGGGGGCGCGCTTTTATGCGATATGATGATCGGGGCGGTGGCCGGCGGCTCCATTCCGTTGATTTTGCGGGCATTGGGGCGTGATCCGGCGCATGCGTCCAGTATTTTTTTAACCACCATTACTGACGGCGCGGGTTTTTTTATCTTTCTGGGGCTTGCCACGCTTCTGGTGTTTTGACGAATTGATTGGAAATTACGCGCCACGCGCACTATATTTCAGCCAACAGTCTTCCTGTGCAAAGTGTGGCGACCATGACGGCCTTAATGGTGTGCATCCGGTTTTCCGCCTCTTCAAAGGCCATATTGAGGGGAGATTCAAAAACATCGTCCGCCACTTCCATGCAGGCAAGTCCAAAACGTTGATAAATATCCTCGCCAACCGTTGTATCCCGATTGTGAAAACTCGGCAGACAATGCAAAAACTTGCAGTCAGAATTCCCTGTTCTGTCTACAACCGACATGTCCACACGGTACGGCGCAAGCAAAGCTATGCGCTCTTTCCAGGCATCTTCCGGTTCTCCCATGGAAACCCAGACATCCGTATATAAAAAATCGCACCCTTTAACGCCGTCTTCAACGCTTTCCGTCCGGGTGATTCGCGCGCCTGTTTGCGTTGCCATACGTACCGCCATTTCGAAAACCTCATCCGATGTCCACAGCGCGCGGGGCGCCACAGAACGGAAATCCACGCCCAATATGGCGGAACCCATCATCAGGGAATTGCCCATATTGTAACGCGCATCACCAAGATAGGCCAACGTCTGCCGGTGCAAAGGCCTGTTGCAGCACTCGCGCATGGTCAGCATATCCGCCAAAAGCTGCGTCGGATGCCACTCGTTGGTCAAGCCGTTCCAGACAGGCACAGAAGAATAACGCGCCAGCGCCTCAACATGGCTTTGGGCAAATCCGCGGTATTCAATGCCGTCAAAAAAACGGGAAAGCACACGGGCGGTATCCGGCATGGATTCCTTGTTTCCCATCTGCGAACCGGAAGGCCCAAGATAGGTGACATGTGCGCCCTGATCGTGCGCGGCCACCTCAAAGGCGCAGCGGGTGCGCGTGGAATCTTTTTCAAACAGGAGCACAATGTTTTTATCTTTTAAAAACTTTGGCTCACGATGCTCACATTTGGCTTTTTTGAGTTTGGCCGACAAATCCAAAAGAGAAACAAGCTCGTTGGGCGTGAAATCACATTCTTTCAAAAAATTTCTTTTGTAGAGGCTGTTCAACGGACACTCCATCAATTTTACCGGCGCGCCAAGGGAGGCAGCGAACCTCAGATCGGGAGAGCGAGGTTCTGACACGCCATATTTGTCATTAATACGTATGGTGCGTATATCGGACAAGTTACAAATCGGTCAATACTGCCGCTATTGCAACCTGTTAAAAAGTTGTCTGAACCAGTCGGGCACGGCAACAGGCCGGCTTTGGGCATTGACCAGCGCGTGTTGTGTCATGCCTTCGGCCAAAAGGCGCGTCTTGTCTTCATTCCATATCTCATATACAAAACGGAGCGAAGCGCGCCCCCATTCGCTGGCGGCGCGTATCCTCACCAGGTCATCGTAGCGGGCCGGAGCGCGATAGCGGCAACGGGCTTCACGCACGGGCAGAAAAATGCCTTTTTTTTCCACATCAGCGTAGCTCATGCCGCATTGACGGATATATTCACTACGGATACGTTCAAAAAGATGCAAATATTCCGCGTAGTACAAAACGCCCATGGTGTCTGTTTCACCGTAAGAGACACGGTGGGGCATCCAGACACAGGGAGTAGAAAAATCATGCATGGAAAAATTCCTTTTTTGTGTTTACTGTTGTTTTGCTTTCTGTTTTCTTGCGCGAAAAAACCGCAGGACAGACCGCCGCGCCCGCCTGCTCCACTGGTTGCCTTTGAAAGGCCCGAGTTTTTTGTAACCCACCTTGCTCCGTATAACCAGCGTCTGAAAAGCTGGAAAGACATGGCGCCGACTATTGCCAAGTCGCTACGTTTTGTCAGCGGCAATCCATTGGAATCACTTGCGATTTCAAACTCCAGTTTGAGGCTGACCTGGGGCGACCTTGCCCGCGCGCTCACGCGCTTGTATGCCCTGCTGCCGCAACTGGACGCCAACCCGACACTTTTTTTACAAAACTTTCGTTGGGTAGCCGTTTCGGGCGGTATTGACTATTCAGGATACTATGAGCCGGTAGTGCGGGCAAGCCGCACGCGCAAGCCGGGCTATACCCAGGCACTCTACCGGTGCCCTCCGGAAGTAAAAAACAAGCGCCGCAAAGGGCATTACTATGATCGCAGGACTATTGAAGAAAAACAGGTGCTTGCCGGACGCGGCCTTGAACTTGCCTGGGTTGCCGATCCGGTGGATTCCTTTTTTCTGGAAATTCAGGGGTCAGGGCGTCTGTTCTTTGAGGACGGCAGCCAAGTCTATGTGAACTATGAATGCCAAAACGGCCACAAATACAAAAGTTCCGGCCGGATTATGCGTGAAAAAGGCCTGCTCAAGCGGGGGGATATTTATGAACAGCGCCAGTGGCTTAAGGACAATCCCGGTCGTGTGCGCGAAATCCTGAACGACAACCCGAGCTACGTATTTTTCAGGTACGGCGACAAAGGACCGACAGGCACAATGGGCTTTACGGTAGACGACTGGCTTTCGCTTGCCGTGAACCGTGCGGAAATTCCGTTGGGGGCGGTAGTGGCTTACGGCGTTAATATACCGGACGAGAACTACGGCAAGGCGCCCTTGCGCGGCATCGGCTTTGCGCAGGACGTGGGCGGCGCGATAAAGGGCAGGCGCATTGATATTTTTTGCGGATCGGACGAACACGCCAACTATGTGGCAAGCCATCTGGACGCTAAAGGGCCGGCGTGGGTGCTACTGGCAAAATAGAGGTTTGTCAGTCCTCAAAAAAAGCCCTGTACGCGGCAAGTGTTGCCCAAAGGTCGGCGCAGCTTGCCAGTTCAAAGGGGCTGTGCATGGAGAGTAGCGCAGGCCCGAAATCTATCACCTGCATGCCGTAGGCCGCCAGATGCAGGGCCACCGTACCGCCGCCGCCCGCATCGACTTTACCGAGTTCCGCTGTCTGCCAGGGGATGCTTTTTGCGTTGAGCAACCCGCGCAGAGAGGCGAAAAACTCGGCGTCCGCCTCGCTGGCGCCGTATTTTCCGCGTGACCCCGTGAATTTTGAAAAGCAGGGGCCGTAGCCAAGCAGGGCTGCGTTCTGCTTTTCGTGCAGGTCCTGGAAGTCAGGGTCAAGTGCGCCCTGCACATCGGCGGAGATCGCCTGTGTCGCCAAAAAAATTTGTGCGGTGGACGCCTTCCGCCCCCATGTGCGGGACAAATCCTCGACGCAGTATTGAAAAAATCGTGACGTGGCACCCGTGGCGCCGTCCGAGCCTATTTCTTCCTTGTCCCAGAAGATGACAGCCATGTTCCGGCCTGCGGATTTGGCGTTGAGCAGGGCTTCTAGGGCCGTAAACACGCAGATTCTGTCGTCCTGTCCGTAGCCGCCCACAAGCGACCGGTCAAAGCCCGCAAAACGCGCCGGGCCTGCCGGCACTGCTTGCACTTCCGCAGTGATCAAATCTTCTTCGGTGATTCCGTATTGTTTGTGCAGCAAGATAAGCAGGTGGTCTTTGACAGGTTCGGTTTTCTTGTCGGCCTTGCCTTTGGTTTTTGTGTCGGGGGCAGGGCTGTGAGCGAGAACAAGATTTAATTTTTCGCCTTCAAAAGCGTCGTTGATGGTTTGCGCGCCCTGCTTCTGCGCCAGGTGCGGCAAAAGATCCGCGATGCAGAAAACCGGCTCGTCGGGCTTTTCACCCAGCGTTACGGGAAGTTTTTCCCCGTTTTCACGCACTATGACGCCGTGCAGGGCAAGCGGGCGCGCCAGCCACTGATATTTGCGGATTCCGCCGTAATAGTGGGTTTTTGCCTGAACCACGCCGGGTTGTTCAATGAGAGGACGCTGTTTGAAATCCAGCCGCGGGGTGTCCACATGCGCCGCAATGAGCGCAAAGCCATCCGAGAGCGGGTTTCTACCCCGCCGCGCGGCAAACACTGTTTTGCCGCGCAGAGAACGAAAGACGGATTTTTTTGTAAAATCTTCACTGAATCCGGCTTTTGCAAGGCATTCGCAAACATAAGCCACGGTTTCACGCTCTGTTTTGCATCTGCTCAAGAAATCAATATAGCGGGTTGCCAAGGCATCCACTTCTTCGCGGCGTGTCAGTGTTTCCCAAACATTTTTGGGTGTGTAGGCGAGAGGCTTTTGCATGGGCGCACTCCTGTGTATTCCGGATAAAGAGTAAAGAAATCCGCCAGCAAATACAATGAGCCTGTCAAGAGTATCGGCTGCTTCTCAGGCTGTGTCCCGATATAGCCGTTTGCCGCTGCAAGCGCGGATTCTATGCTGTCAAGAGCTGTGGCGATATGCGGCGCTGTCGCGTTGCATACTGCGGCGACATCGGCGGCAGGCGCCGCGCGCTCGGTGCGCAGCGTCGGGATAAAGATTGGCGATGTGCCCAAAAAACGCTTGAGCAGCAAGGCGGCGGGACGCCAGTCCTTGTCCGCGAGGCAGGAAAATATGGCGCAGGACGGGCGTATGCCCTCCTCACGCAGAGCGGCTGTCAACGCGCGCATACCGTGGGGATTGTGCGCTCCGTCAAGAATCATGGCAGGGTGCCGGCTGTTTGCCGGCACCCTGTGCAGGCGGCCGGGCAGACAAACCTGTGCCAGACCCTGCGCCTGAGAGCGCGCCTCGTTGGCATCCTTGCCCATCAAAGGAGCCAGACACCGCCACGCTGCAAGGGCAAGGCCGGCGTTGGCTTTCTGGTGCGTGCCTTTCAGCCCCAAGGCAAGGTCATCAAGCAGAGGTTCGGCCTGAATGAGCGGGGCGCTGTACGCGGCTGCCGCTGCGGCAATACAATCCGCAGCCACAGGAAACTGTGCGACCGTACATACCGGGGCGATGCCGCGCACAGCGGCGGCTTTGTCGCTTGCAATGTGGCGGAGGGTAGGGCCAAGCACGTTTGTGTGATCCAGAGCTATTGCGGTGAAACAGAGTACATCCGCCGGCAACGCTGTTGTGGCGTCGTGGCGACCGCCGAGGCCTGCTTCCAATACGGCAATGTCTACCTGCTCGCGGGCAAATGCCGCTACGGCAAGAAGTGTCATAAATTCAAACCAGGTTGTATCGCCAGCGGCTTGCAGTACGGCGTCCGCAACAGCGGCCCAGCACTTTTCAGGCCAGGCGCGCCCGTCTACGGCAACGCGTTCAGCCGGAGAGACAAAGTGCGGAGACGTGTAGAGGCCGACCTTGCAGCCGTGCGCCGCGCACAGTGACGCCAGAAAGGCGGCTGTGGAACCTTTTCCGTTGGTGCCAAGTATCTGAGCTATAACAAAGGGCGGTCTGGACAAATTGAGCGCTGTCAGAGCGCGTCGCATGCGATCAAGGCGCAAATCCATGTGAAAGATGCCGAGCGTGTCCAGATGCGTCAGCACGTCCTGAAAATTTTTCAGTGTTTTTTGCATGGTTGCAGAGTAGCAAAAAAGTTTGGGACTGTCAGTTGGGGAATGGAGGAAAAATCTGAAGGCGGGCAAGTCTGAATTGCAAAAAATGAAATCGGGTGATACACAAAACCCTAACGCGCCCATAGCTCAGACGGACAGAGCAGGAGCCTTCTAAGCTCTTGGCCGGGGGTTCGATTCCTCCTGGGCGCGCCAAGACGGACATTGACGGTGGCTATGTCGTGCATGAAAATCTTTAAAAGTTTCTTGTCGTAGGACACGGCCTGCATCTCGTAACCGGAGCGAACAGGCATGATGTCACCCCGCTTGAGCTTAATGGATAAGTACTAACGGCTCGTATTTTGTCAGATTACGTTCTGCAAGGATACCATTATTTTTTTGTCTTGGCCCGGATGATCAGAGCGCGGATTCTTCAGGATAGAGGCTTTCAATATGCGCCTGATACGCCGCAAAGCGCTTTTCCTGTATTGCTTTTTGGGCGTCCCGCGTCAGTTGCAAAAAATAGGTGAGATTGTGCAGGGAATTGAGACGAAAGGCCGACAGTTCCCGACTTCTGTACAGATGGCGTAAATAGGCGCGTGAAAACGTGCGGCAGGTGTAGCAGTCGCAGGCAGGGTCCAGCGGGCTGTCGTCTTCGGCAAATTCCTTGCGCTTGATGTTTATTTTGCCGAGCGATGTGTACAGTGTGCCGTTGCGCGCATTGCGCGTGGGCAGCACGCAGTCGAACATGTCAATCCCTGCGCCTATGCCGCGCGCAATATCTAGCGGCGTGCCCACGCCCATCAGGTAACGCGGTTTTTCCTGCGGGAGCAGGGGGGCTGTATGGCAGAGCATAGAGTGCATCTCCGCCTTGCTCTCGCCCACAGAGAGTCCGCCTATGGCAAAGCCGTCAAAATCCTGGGCGCAAATTTCTTCGGCGGAGCGGCTGCGCAGATCTGTAAAAAATCCACCATGCACAATGCCAAACAGCAGATTGCCGCCAGCCGGACAGGCCGCACGCGCACGCCTTGCCCAGCGCGTGGTGAGCGCGGTTGAGCGTTCTGTGTAGTCATAGTCCGCGCCGTACGGTACGCATTCGTCAAGAACCATCATGATGTCAGCGTTGAGATTACGTTGTATGGCCACGGTGTTTTCCGGTGTGAACAAATGGCATGAACCATCAAGATGCGAGCGGAATACCACGCCTTCTTCCGTGATTTTGCGCAAACCACTCAGGCTGAAAACCTGGTAGCCGCCGCTGTCTGTAAGAAGTGCTCCTCCCCAAGATGCGAACGCGTGCAGACCGCCCCTGCGGGCTATGAGTTCGTCGCCGGGGCGCAAATACAGATGATAGGCGTTGCCCAAGATGATCGGCGCGCCGATTTTGAGCAGATCGTCCGGCGCAATGGCCTTGACGGATCCCGCAGTGCCCACAGGCATGAACACAGGCGTCGGGATCGTGCCGTGGGCTGTGCGCAGCAGACCTGTACGGGCGGCATTGTCTGTATGGGTCATCGTAAAGGCTGCCGTCATGGTAAACTCATGATCCGATCTGCCAGCTTGCGGTGGGGCGCGGGCATGGGCAGCGCTGTGATTTCATCCGGCGCGGCCCATCGCCAGTCACAGGCTGCTGTAAGTTTTGGCGGGGCGGGCAAGTCTTGCCCTGACAGTTCCCCGGACTCCCCTGTGTCAAGGCGCAGGCCAAAGCAGTGCAGTGTAATTCTGTAGGTGGTATACCCGTGGCGGATGATGCCGTGCCGTTGTACAGGTTTTACACGAAAACCTGTTTCCTCCATAAATTCTCGCATGATAGCGGATTCCGGGCGTTCGCCCTCTTCCACACGGCCACCAGGAAATTCCCAGAGATTGCCCCAGATGCCGGACGGCGGACGTTTTTGGACAAAAAACTTTTTTTGATAACATAATACGCCGGTTGCCATGCTGATTGCCGACAGCGCGGTTTTTTTTCCAGGAACGGGACGAACATTCACGATGTCCAGATGATAACTGATACAAAATACAGAGAGCGGACAGCGTGCGCAGCGCGGTTTTTTTCCGCAGACAAGCGCCCCCAGTTCCATCATGGCCTGATTATGTTCACGCGTGCAGCCATCAGGCACAAGGCGCAGGGCAAGTCTTTGGATTGTCGCGGCTGCGGGAGCCTGTCGCACTGGAGCATCCACATTGAATACCCGCGCGAGAACGCGCTCCACATTGGCGTCCACACAGGGCAGTTTTTCACCGAACGCAATGCTAGCTATTGCCCCTGCCGTGTATGGCCCGACTCCCGGCAGTTCACGAATTTTTTGCAGTGAAGAGGGAAAGACGCCGTCGCATTCCGTAACGATTTTACGCGCCGCATTCAGGAGATGGCGCGCGCGTGAATAGTAGCCAAGGCCTTCCCAAAGGTGCAACACTTCGTCCTCAGAAGCGGCGGCAAGACTTTGTATGGTCGGGAAACGCCGCATCCAGCGTGTGAAATACTCCACGCCGCGCTCCATCTGCGTTTGCTGGAGCATGATTTCAGAAATCCAGACTTCATAGGGTGCATAGGTTTCACGCCAAGGCAACGGGCGTTTGTGCCCGGCAAACCAGTCAAGCAGCGCCGCCTGTAGTTGCGGAATGTGGTCTTGCGGCGGACGGTGCTCAGATTTCTTTGGATGCTTTTGCAAGAGAGACACAAGGCAAATATCACCGCGACGCATCAGAGCGGAACATTCTGAACGCGCTGCAAAAGTCCGTGTGACAGGACTATTCTCCTGAATCCTCACTGTACCCACAGCCCTTGCCCGGACAGACGATTTTCACTCCATCCCGCCGCTTTTTTTCCACCAGATACGAAGAGCCGCAAAGCGGGCAAGGACGGGGAACCGGCTTGCCCCAAAGCGCAAAGTCGCACTGCGGGTATCTGTCACAGGAATAAAAAAGTTTTCCACGTTTGCTGCTCTTTTCCACAAGCGCGCCCGTGGCGCACCGCGGGCAGACAACGCCTGTGGAAAAAGGCGCTGTGTGCGTGCACTGGGGGTAGCCTGTGCAGGCGATAAAGCGGCTGCCGATACGGGATTTTTTGACCACCAGATCATTGCCGCACAGTGGACAGTCCCCTATCTTTTGCTGGGGCGGCTTTCCCTGGGCCACAGCGTGCACCTTGCCGTCTTCCGTACGCGCAAAATTGCTTGTGTGGCGACACTGCGGATAGCCGGAACAGGCCAGAAAAGAGCCAGCTTTCCCAAATCTGATCAAGAGATTTTTGCCGCATTCCGGACAGACAAGCCCTGAAGGAGTTCCACCCTTCAGGCTTTTCATGTTTTTTGACGCGGCTTCCAAAGCAGGATTAAACTGTTCGACAAAGGCGCGCAGCACGTCCACCCACTGCCTGCCGCCTTCGGCCACCTTGTCGAGGTTTCCTTCCATCTGGGCTGTAAAGCCGACGTCCATAAGGTTTGCAAAATGTTCCACAAGCTGGCCGCATACGGCGCGGCCAAGGTCTGTGGGCACAAAATGCCGCTCTGTCAGACACGCATACTCACGGTCCTGCAAGGTGGCAATGATGCTTGCATATGTGGAGGGGCGCCCGATTCCCAGCTTTTCCAACTCGCTGACAAAACTGGCCTCGCTGAAGCGGGATAGGGGTTGGGTAAATTTCTGTTCTCTGAAAAGACCCTCAAGGCTCAATGGCTGTCCCGCCTTGAGTTGCGGCAGTTCAGCGGACGCTTCGTCCTTATCGCCATGTCCCAGCGGCTGGGCAGCCAAAAAGCCCGGAAACAGCAGGCGTTCGCCCTTGGCGCGCCATTGGGTGGCGGCACAGTCTATCGTGGCAACGGTGTCGTGGAAGCGCGCTCCGGCCATCTGTGAAGCCACAAAACGTGTCCATATCAGCCGGTAAAGATTGTACTGGTCCGGAGGCAGGTAATCCTTGGCCATTTCCGGAGTAACAGCTACGTCCACAGGGCGTATGGCCTCATGGGCGTCTTGGGCGCCCTGCCTTGTTTTGTGTACGCGCGCTTTTTCGGGCAGATAGTCTTTCCCGTATGTGGCGGTGATAAAGGCGCGGGTGGCTTCGCGCGCCTCATCTGCTATGCGCGTGGAATCAGTACGCATATACGTAATCAGTGCCGTAAGACCGCGTTCCCCCAACTCAACGCCTTCATAAAGACGCTGGGCTATACTCATGGTGCGCTTTGCGGGATAGGAATGACGTTGATTGGCCGCCTGTTGCAGTGTGGACGTGATAAAGGGAGGCTTTGGCGCTCGCATCCGTTCTTTCTCTTCCACAATGTTCACGACAAAGGGTTTGCCTTTGAGCGATGTTTCCAGAGCGTCAGCCTGCCCTTTATTGGCAATGACAGCCTTTTTGCCATTGATTTTGACAAACTCCGCCGTGAAAGGGGGCGGCGATTCTGCTCCAAGCAAGGCCTTGAACGACCAATATTCTTCAGGCACAAAGGCTTCACGCGCTACTTCGCGGTCCACAATAAGCCGCAGGGCGACAGATTGCACACGTCCGGCGGATATGCCGCGCTTGACGGTCTGCCAAAGTAGCGGTGAAATTTTGTAGCCCACCAGCCTGTCAAGCACACGTCTGGCCTGCTGGGCGTCAAACAGGTGCCCGTTAAGCTCCCGTGGATGTTCCAGCGCCTCCCTAACGGCCTTGGACGTAATTTCGTTAAACTGTATTCGTTTGATATTTTTTGTTTTGTCGCGGATAAGCTCCGCAATATGCCAAGCAATGGCTTCGCCTTCGCGGTCAGGGTCGGGGGCAAGATAAACGGTATCGGCCTTTGCCGCGGCTTCACGCAGTTCGTTGACCACACGTTTTTTAGTTTCAATGATTTCGTAACAGGGCGCAAAGTCGCGCGCTTCATCCACTCCGAGAGTTTTTACGGGCAGATCGCGCACATGCCCGATACTGGCGTGTACCGCATAGTGCGTCCCCAGAAATTTTTTGATGGTTTTCACCTTTGCCGGCGATTCCACGATAATCAGCTGTTTGCCCATAAAGCCCCCGCTACTATCCCTGTTAGGCATATGTGGGGCATGTGTATGCCTACTGTGATTGCGCTGTCAAGTGAGGCGCTCTATTACGCAGGGTCATTCAATTCTTCCGAATCGGACAAGTCGAAGCGCTTTCCGTTTGTTTTCCACACGGTTCATTGAAGGATAAACGAATAACTGTTTTCATCTGTTGGGGTAACCTTGGACATGGTCATTAAACTTCATTTGTCTTCGGCAAACTGCCGCGAGTCTGTAAAAAGGTGTTGACACCGCAGAGATACGCCGTACTGTCACCGCATGGCACGTGTACTCTACGGCATTCACGGCACAGGTCATGGTCATGCCATGCGCGGCCTGATCATTGCCCGCAAGCTTTCCTGTCATGAATTTCTCTTTGTGGCCTCAGACGATGCAATCAGTGTGCTGGAGTCGGAAGTTATGGTGCGCCGCTGCCCAAATCTCGGCACGGTGTTCAAAAATTACAAAGTAGACCTCCGCGCCACTGTTGCCCGCGCCTTGCCCCTGCTTATGCGGCGCAAGGCCCATATTAAAAAATTGCTGCATATCATTGAGGAATTCAAGCCCGATGTCTGCATGACCGATCTGGAATATTTTGTGCCACGCGCGGCGGAGGCTGCCCGCCTGCCCTGCCTAACCCTTGGCCACCAGCATGTCATCACCTGCTGCGAGCACAGCCTGCCGCCGAATATGTGGGTAAACGCTCTTGTGCAGGGGCTGACGCCAAAATACCTATTCCGTCCCACAAGCGACAACCTGATCATTTCCTTTTACGCCCCACCCGTGCTACCCTACTACAACGCGCGCATCGCCCCGCCCATTCTGCGCGATTCCATGCTTGCGCTCCGCCCGCGCGACGACGGGCACGTGCTGGTCTACCAGAGCAATGCGACGCACAGGGCGCTGATAGATTTTTTGCTCGCCGCCACAGACCGCCCCTGTTATGTTTACGGATACGACCAGACCTCCGGACGTGAGGGCAATGTCCTGTACATGCAAAAAAGTGAAGAGGAATTTTTGCGGCTGCTGGAAGGCTGCGCCTATGTCATCTTGGGCGGCGGACACACGCTGATGGGCGAGGCTCTGCACCTCGGCAAACCCGTACTTTCCCTGCCGCTTGGTGCGATGGTGGAGCAGCGCTTCAACGCCCTGTATCTGGAGCGTCTGAACTACGGAATGCAGGCGGACATGTGCGCGCTGTCACCCGACCTCCTGAAAACATTTGAAAGCCGTCTGCCGCAGTTCCGAGCCGCAATTGCCCAAAAAAAATTTTGTGGCAACGACGAGGTCTTTCGCATGACAGAGCATTTCATACGCAACGGCTGTCTGCCATAACACGATGGAACATGTTTTGCGTGTCCATATGAAATCGGCATAAAACAAATAAAAACAGGCACGTGCCAATGCTTGTCTATATTCACGTGCCTTTCTGCATAACGCGGTGCGCATACTGCGCCTTCCATTCCACGCCTCTTGGGCGGGGGGTAAACCCTTCGGCGTCACCGCTGGTGCGCGACTATACAGACACGCTGCTGCTGGAGCTGGCACACTGGGGCGACCGTTTCGGGGGAGAAGCCGTGCAGAGCGTTTTTTTCGGCGGCGGAACCCCCAGCCTCCTGCCGCCCCGCATAGTTGGCATTATGCTGGATCAGCTGGCAAAATATTTCACGCTTGCCCAGAAGGCGGAAATTACACTTGAGGCGAATCCTGAAACGTTTCGAGACAAAAACAATGCCGTCGGCTATCTGGCAGCCGGCGTCAACCGTTTGTCCATCGGCATTCAGAGTATGGACGAAACCATGCTACGCGCGCTTGGGCGCGGGCACAGGGCAAAAGACAGCCTGCACGCCGCTTTTGTAGCCCGTAAAGCGGGTTTTTCCAATATCGGCGTGGACATGCTGTGGGGGCTGCCGGGGCAGGGTGTGCGCCAGTGGCTACAAACCCTTAAAGACATGCTGCGCATGAATCCCACACACATTTCCACGTACGGGCTGACTCTTGAGGCGGGAACATCGCTCGAACTAGACTGCGCCGAGGGACGCATTGTCCTGCCGCCGGAACGGAATCAGGCCATCATGTTTACGGAAGGCGCGGCTTTTCTGGAAAAACACGGCTATCTGCACTATGAAGTGTCCAATTTTGCGCGCATGGGCTTTCAGTGCCGACATAACCTAGGCTACTGGAAAGGCGCGGACTATCTGGGCGTCGGTCCTTCGGCCAGCTCAACCCTGCGCGGCCGCCGCTGGACAAATCCCGCTGTTCAAAAAGATTGGAACGCGAAAACCCGTACCGGACAACTGGATGCGGACGCAGAACTGCTCACGCCGACAACACGCGTGCTGGAACTGCTCATGCTGCGTTTGCGCACAACGCGGGGTCTTGAGGTCAAGGCCTATCAAAAATTTACCGGACGCGATCTGTTGGCCGACCACCACAAGTTCATACAGGCGCTGCACGAAAACGGGTTGATACACATACGGCACGGCTATCTGAGCCTGACGCGAAACGGCATGCTGGTTTCCAACGCCATTTTGTCAAATTTTTTCGAGCAGCTTTCTTCCACGTCGGCGCTGCCCCCAGTCGCGCCTGCAACAGATTGAAGCTAATCCGCGCTCATGCTGCGGAGTTGCGCACCGTGTCGTTTGTGTGCCTTGAGGGTGAAAATTTTCAAACCGGCTGCCAGTCCTTGATCGCCACATCTACCGAGGCAATGCCGTTGTAAAAATCCGCACGCGGCGTGTAGGCCAGACGTATCGTTTGCCCCATCAGCGAATCAGGAAAGTCCTTGGCCATACGCCAAGCTTTGGCCGGAAGGCTCACTTTGCTCATGGTATCCTGGAGTTCAAGGCGCACATGTTCCCCTCCGTGGCCAAGCGGCGATTTTTTTTTGACGAGCAGGGGCGGCGATGCGAATACAGGCTCACTGTTGCCCGGGCCAAAGGGCTGCATCAGTTCCAGTTCTTTCAAAAAACACAGGTCAGATGCCTCGGCGAAGGTAAGTTCGCACTCCAGCAGCAGGCTTTGTGCAGGCGGATTTTCGCCCAATACCGCAAAGGCCGCCGCTTCAAAAGCCTCCCGAAATTCCTCAAGACGACTTTTTTCCAGACGCAGACCGGCGGCCATGCGGTGCCCGCCAAAACCAAGCAGACACTGCGAGACACCTTCCAGGGCCGCATGAAGGTCAAATCCATGCACCGAACGCCCGGAACCTTTCACGAAACCCTGATCGTCGCACAACACTATTGTAGGGAGATAAAATTCTTCCACAATGCGGGAAGCCACAATGCCCACAACGCCGGCATTCCAGTCAGCGTCGTACACAACATAGCCGGCCTTTTGTCCGGTCATTTCCAGAATCTGCCGGCGCGCCTGTTCGTGGATGCGCTCCTCCGCTTCACGGCGTTTGTTGTTTAAGGCGTTCAGTTCTTCGGCAAGCGCCGCGGCTTTGACATGATCGTTTTCACGCAGCAGGCGCAAGGCTGTCCCGGCCTGTCCCATGCGTCCGGCGGCATTGATCCTTGGGGCGAGGCGAAAGATCACCTGACCGCCGGTAAGTTTGGCCGCGGCGTCCATACCGCTGACTTTTTTGAGCGCGGCCACGCCGGGGCGCGCGGCCTTTGACAAAACTTCAAGGCCGCCGCGCACAAGAATACGGTTTTCCACATCAAGACGCATGACATCGGCAAGCGTGCCCAAGGCCACCAAATCCAGCACAGAGTCCATTGTATGCCGTTTGCCCGTGTGCGACGCAAGGGCAGCGTTAACTCCGGCCATAAGATAGAAGGCCACGCCGACACCGGCCAGATTGCGGGCGTGCCGCTCCTCTCCCAGCGTATCGGGCCACATGCCCGGGTTGCAGTACGCATGGGCGTCCGGCAAAACAGAAGGAGGCACATGGTGGTCGGAAACAATAACCGTTATTCCCAAATCGCGCGCGCGCCGCACGGCCTCCACATCTGAAACGCCGCAGTCAACCGTCAGCAGAATGCCACAGCCTTGCGCCGCCAGCGCCTCAATGCGGGGCACATTCAGGCCGTAGCCTTCGGCGTGTCTGTCAGGAATATGCCAGAAAGCGGCAATGTCGTGAGTTTGCAGCACATCCAGCACAAGCGCTGTGGCTGTTATACCGTCAACATCATAATCCCCCCAGACAAAGAGCTTTTTTCCGGCAAGCAATTCTCTGATCAGCACATTTACCGCGTGGCATACTTGGGGCAAGGCGTCAGGCGGCGGCAACGCGCCAAGCCGCGGGGAAAGAAATCCCTCAATATGGCGAATATCCGTAAGACCGCGTCGCCATAGAATGTCCAGCAACAGGGGTGAAATACAAAGACGCTCAGCCCATATTTTCGGCGGTGAGCCAAAAGGGGAATCGCGCAAGCGCCATACCTTGGTCATCAATTAGCCTGCCGATGCCGGTTTGGGAACAGGCTGAACCGGCGCGGATTGATCTGGAGCGGGCTGCGTCGGCTGTGTCGCAGCGCGCAGCCATTCCTTAAACCAGAAGATTTTCTGCACGGTTTGCGGGTGGTGGTGCCGGTGCCCACATTGCGCACTTCCTGTGTGAAAAAAACGCCGAGTACCTCCGCACTGGAATCAGGGGAAGGCGTGTTCCCCTTGGATTTCTTTTGTTCGTCCGCCATTACGTCATCCTTGGTTGTGAAGCAATGCTCTCCAAAATGCTCCTGAGGGCAACCACAGGGTCAGCGGCCGCGACTATGGGTCTGCCGACCACCAGATAATCCGCGCCGGCGGCGGCGGCTTTGTCCGGAGTCATGGAGCGCCGCTGGTCTCCCGCTTCAAATCCTTGCGGGCGTATGCCCGGACAGATACAGCGCAGATGTGGCGAGGCCAGTTTGATTTTTTTCACATCAACGCCCGCGCACACTACCCCGTCAAGACCCCATCCCGCGGCTTTTGACGCCAATGATACGGCAAAGGCCGCTGGAGTGAGCGCAATGCCCGGCATTTCGCCAGGCGCAAAACTTGTGAGCGCCGTCACGCCGATGAGCAGGGCTTGCCCATTGTGCAAAGAGCCTTCACGAGATTCAGCGTCAAGCGCGTCCAGGGATTGCCGGGCGCTCCGGCACATTCTTTCCCCACCCTGACAGTGCACCGTCAGCATGTGCACGCCAGCAGCGGCAGCCGCCCTGACTGCCCCGGCCACGGTATTCGGGATATCATAAAATTTCAAATCAAGAAATATCTTATATCCCAATTTATTTAAAGATTCAAGCAGGGCAGGGCCGCACGCCGTAAAAAGCTCCATGCCCACCTTGCACCAGGGTTTCCAGGCAAGGTCCGCCTCCCGCAGCCGTCCCGCCATCGCCATCGCCGCGGTTTTATCGGGCATATCAAGGGCGACGACAAGCTGGGACATAGCGTTCTCCACGAAAAATTCAGGCTGACAGGCAGGCCCGCAGACCGGGGTTGCGCGCCGGCGCCAGCGTTGCCGACAGATACACAGACCGCAGGGCATCGTACGCCCGCTCCAGCGTGTCGTTAACGATAAGCGCGTCGTACCATCCGGCTTCAGTCATTTCCCTGCGCGCGCTCTCAAGCCGCCGTTGAATGACCGTCTCATCGTCCTGCCCACGCCCGCGCAAGCGGCGCTCCAGTTCTTCCATGCTCGGCGGCAGAACAAAGACAAAGACTGCCGCGCCATCCAGCGAAAGTTTGATCTGAGCCGCCCCCTGCACGTCAATGTCAAAAAGCATGTCGCTGCCCTGACGCAGCATGCCCCATACCGGCTCAAGCGGCGTGCCGTACAGATTGCCATAAACCTCAGCCCATTCCGCGAAAAAACCCTCCGCTTTCCGATGTTCAAATTCCTCGCGGCTCAAAAAACTGTAGTCCTTGCCGTCAATTTCCCCCGCGCGGGGCCGACGCGTTGTGCAGGAAACTGAATAGCTGAATGTTGAAAATTCGCCCAACAAGCGCCTTATCAACGTTGTTTTGCCGGCTCCTGACGGAGCGCTCACGACAAGGGCGACCCCTTCACGCCGCATCAGGTTTTTCCTCCTGTAAAAAGCGTTGTCTGACGGTATCCGGCTGAATGGCGGAGAGAATAATATGGTTGGAATCCGTCACCAGTATGGAACGCGTTTTGCGTCCTTGCGTCGCGTCGATCAGGCGCCCGTCGGCGCGCGCGTCTTCACGCAGACGCTTTATGGGCGAAGACGCCGGATTGACAATGCTCACCACGCGGCGCGCCAGAACATAATTACCGAAGCCTATGTTAATAAGGGATTCCATATGTTATTCCAGATTTTGCACCTGTTCGCGACATTTTTCCAGTTCGTTCTTGAAATCCACAACAAGCCGTGAAAGCTGGACATCCGGCAATTTTGCGCCGCAGGTATTTATTTCCCGAAAACATTCCTGCAGGGTAAAATCAAGGCGGCGGCCGGCATCGCCGCCGTTTTGCATAAGTTCGCGCAGACGGTTGAGGTGCGTGTCAAGACGCGTCAGTTCCTCACTCACGTCCAGGCGGTCAGCCAGAACGACAATTTCCTGCAGCAGGCGTGATTCTTCCAGTTCCCGCCCGTAGTCGGCCAGCGCTTCTCCAAGGCGTTCCCGCAACAGAGTGCCGCGCTCTTCCCTGATGTTCGGCGCGCGTGCGGCCAGTATGCCTGTCCATTCCTCCATGCGCAGAATACGCGAATGCACGTCCGTGCACAGCGCAAGCCCCTCTGCGGAACGAGATTCATTCCAGTCTTCAAGGGCGAGGGACAAGCCTTCTTCCAGACAGAACGTCATGGATTCGTCGACTTCCTCCTCATCGCCGGCCCACAGCGCGGGAACGTGCAGCAAGGCGTTATAGTCAGGCGTAAATGCGTCCCCGCGCGCGGCGGCCATGCGCAAGAGGCGGTCGAACATGGCAGCGGCCTTTAGCGCGTCAAAACTCACCTCCGACAGACAGGGCGTCGTATCAGGCGAACCGGCATTCGGGATCGCGCGCAGCTTCAGGCTGATCTCCACCCGGCCACGCGAGGCGTGCCGCCGCACAACTTTTTCAAGACGCTGCTCAAGACCGCGCACAAAGGAAGGCAGTCGCCATTTGAGTTCCAGATGACGGCTGTTGACGCTTTTTACTTCCCACTGCTGGATTGCGTTGCAGCTTTCTGTCAGACAGCGACCAAAGCCTGTCATGCTGCGCGGGACCGTATCTTTTTTGCTGTGTGTCATTACAGGGGCAGTCTATGACAAGAGCGGGCGAATGGCAAGAAGATCGCACCGGCTATCCCGGCAACACAAGATGGTCGCACCCTCAGAGGTATCATCGACGCTGGAAAGTGGAACAGCTTTTTGAATGAGTTCTGGCTGAACGGATTCCCGCTAGAATTCTGTTGAGTCTGGTCAGGGCGGCGTCTGCAGAGCGTTTAACTCAATGCCATTGCTGATAAAGTAGCCTTTTTAAGCATCTCAGCCAGACATGACCCTTACGGTTTTCTGTGCGCCCCGAGCACGTTGGGCAAGGCCGCCTTGAGGTCGCCTGTCACCAAAAAATCAGCGGGCCAGCGTCCGGCCATCACACGCGTGAGGGAGGCGGAGCGTATGAGCAGCCCCGCCTGAGCGCCGCCTTCAACATACATGACCGTGCGCGCGTTGAGCGGCAAAAGCAGTATCCGCTGAGCCAGCGCATAGGCTTCCACCGGTTCGCGGCAGTGCAGAAAGAGAATGCGCCCGTCGCCGTCCTGGGCCACGGCGGAGATGGAGTAAAGGGGGCCGTTAGTCGACCAGAGGACGCGGCGTTCGGCATTTGTCATACGATAGTTCTGGATGACGAGCGTATAGCGGTCAATGAGGTTTTGCCAATCAGGATTGTCGCGGTCTATAATGGCGGCATGTGGCAGGTCGGGGGTATCGGGGCCAGCCACAAAAAATGCGCCGAAGCGTTGCGCAATGCGGTGATTGTTGATATGCGTTCCTTGGCGCATGTAGCCCGTGCTGGTGCTGCCGTCCGGCAGGTACATGCTCGCATTGATGGCGACGACAAGGTTGTACTGTTCGCCCCATATGGCAAGAGGCCGCGCAGGCTGGGCGTCCTGGGAGCTTGAACACAGCACGAAGTCGAACCTGGCTGGGTCAATGCGCACAACGGCAAGGCGCACGCCGTTTTCGTCCAGTTGAAATTCCCGGAAGTCCAGCCCGGGTTCCAGTCTGTTCCAAGAATTCTGCTGGGTAGGCACTGCGTGATCGTGGGCGCTGGGCGCGTTGTCCGGAGCCGGCGCATCGGGATCGGGCGCATCCGCCGCATGCGGGGCGACGGTCTGGAAGAGCAGAAGAAAGCCGAGCGCGAAAAAAAGGACCTTCCCTGTGGGACAAAGCGGGTGTGTCATATCTCTTTTCATACGTCGAGAAGCGTTATTTGGCAAGCGCGGCAAAACATGTTATTACCCCAACAATTGAATATATGAAATTTAGCGAGGATTCGGATGTATGCGTATCGGCAGGCTGATTAGAAACGCCAAACGTCCTTTTGTGTCTCTGGAATTCTTTCCCCCTGCGGACGAGGCGCAACTGCCGGATTTTTATGACACGGTGGAGAGTCTGTGTGTCCTTGCCCCTCTTTTTGTGTCTGTCACCAGCGGCGCGATCGGTTCGCGTCAGCGCAACACACTTACCGCGACTTCGGAGATGGCGCGGCGCGGCTTGAACGCTATGGCCCATTTGACCTGTGTGGGGGCGGAGCCTGCCGCTATCGCGGTTTTTTTGAAAGAACTGCGCAACGGCGGCGTTGCCAATGTGCTTGCCCTGCGCGGGGACGCTCCACGTGACAGAAGCTGGACGCCTGAATCGGGTGTTTTTCAGCACGCTTCCGATCTGGTGGCCTTTGTGCGCGAGCGCGATCCGGATATGGGCATCGGCGTTGCCGCCTATCCCGCGCCGCATCCCGAATCTTCTTCCTTTTCTGCGGATCGGGACCATACCGCGCAAAAGCTGCTGGCGGGCGCAGATTTTGCCGTGACCCAGCTCTTTTTTGACATACGGGAATACGGTGACCTTGTGGATGGCTTACGCGCGCGCGGTATTGACGCCCCAGTTGTGCCGGGCATTTTGCCCATTTTGAGCTTTGATTCGCTCAAGCGCATACTTTCCCTGTGCGGGGCGAACATCCCCGGCAAACTGTATCTGCAACTGGAGGAAGCCGACAAAAAAGGCGGGCTTGAGGCGGTGCGCGAGGCCGGTCATAATTTTGCCGTGCGCCAGATACGCCGCCTGCTGGACTGCGGCGCGCCGGGAATCCACCTGTATACGCTGAACCGCTCTGACCTGTGCCTGCACATTGCGCGAGACGCCAGCTTGTCAGGAATGCGCGCCGAATTATGACAACAGAGTGCCTGCCATATTATTTGGCAAAACCCACCGCCCGGCGTTCGCGGATCACCGTCACACGGATCTGCCCAGGATAGGTAAGATTGTTTTCAATTTTTTCAGAAATTTCCTTGCAAAGCATGTAGGTTGTGTCGTCGTCCACCTGATCGGAATTGACCATTACGCGAATCTCGCGCCCCGCCTGTATGGCATAGGCTTTTGTCACGCCGTCACAGGCCGTTGCGATGCCTTCCAGATCCTCCAGTCGTTTTGCGTAATTTTCCAGCAGTTCCTTACGGGCGCCGGGACGAGCGCCGGAAATGGAATCCGCGGCCTGCACCAGCACCGCCAGCGCCGTGCTGGTCTGCTGGTCTTCATGGTGAGCGGCGATAGCATGAATAATATCTTGGCCTTCATTGTATTTTTTGGCCAAATCCGCGCCTATCAAAGCGTGCGGGCCTTCAACCTCATGGTCTACAGCCTTGCCCAGATCGTGCAACAGGCCTGCGCGCTTGGCTTTTTTCACATCCATCCCCACTTCGGCGGCCATCATGCCGCACAGTGCGGATACCTCCAGTGAGTGCTGGAGGATATTTTGCGTAAAGGAAGTCCTGTACCGCAGCTGTCCGAGAAGCCGCACCAATTCGGGATGAATACCGTGCACGCCTGCGTCAAAGGTGGCCTGTTCGCCTATTTCACGCACCTGTGTGTCCATTTCCTGCTCACACTTCTGCACAATGTCTTCAATGCGGGCGGGATGGATGCGCCCGTCCTGAATTAGCCGCTCCAGCGCCATCTTGGCCACCTGACGACGCAACGGGCTGTACGCGGAAAGAATGACTGTTTCCGGCGTATCGTCGATAATCAAATCCACGCCTGTCGCCGCCTCAAGGGCACGGATATTGCGCCCTTCGCGCCCGATAATTCTGCCTTTCATTTCTTCACTCGGCAGACTCACCGCTGTGACCGTCTGCTCATTCACATATTCGCCGGCATACCGCTGAATCACGTTACAAAGGATTTCCCGCGCCTTGCGGTCCGCTGTTTCCCGCGCCTGCATTTCAATCTGACGGATCATGCGAGCCGCCTCGTGGTGTGTTTTCGCTTCAATTTCCGAAAAAAGATGTGTCTTGGCCTCCTCAGCCGTGAAGCCGGCGATCTGTGCCAGGCGTTGCTCCTGTTCTTCAATGCGCCCCTGCAAAAACTCTTCGGATTCGACCAACTGGCGTTCTTTTCGCGCCAAACCTTTTTCCACCTGCAGCAAATCGTGCTCTTTTTCTGTCGCAACAGTAAGCTTTTCCTCAAGGCGTTCGGTCATCTCATCCAGTTTGCGCTCACGGCTTTTGACCTCGCGCTCACGCTCCTTAAATTCGCTTTCCAGCTCGCGCTTCTGATTGAACAGATCATCTTGGGTTTGCAGTAAAATTTCTTTTTTCTGGGCCTGAGCTTCCTTGCGCGCTTCCCCCACTATCCGTTTCGCTAAATCGTTCGCATCCCCTATACGCTTATTGAACACACGGCGGTACAGCAACGCGCCCGCGGAAGCTCCCAGCGCAACGGCGGCAACAAGTGCTAAAATATATGCAATATATTCCATAAGATAACCTCTTAACATAGTATGTTACGCAACAAAAGACTGTAGCGGAAATAAATTTTCAATGCCAGTCCGCTCTATGACGCAAGGATGACTGCCGGCAACATCCTCCGGCACAGACGGGGCACAGGCATCACCGACAGGTGCGCCTGACGCAAAAAATTTCAAAGCCATTACACTCATACCCCAAAATGCCGTGTCAGCTTACGGCTCAGAACCTGGATTACCAGGTCGGGCGTCTGTGTGCTTCTTTCAGGCTTCCCGGTCACGCCGGGCATGCACACGAAAAGCAGGGACGACCCCCTTATTTGATGCTTGTCAGGTCAGCGCCGAGGCATAAATCACGCACACTCCAGGGTAATCGTCATAAAGGCTCATCAGATTTCTCTATCAGGGAAAGCATGGACATGATGCGATTCTGCACATCGTCCAGCTTTTTCTGCGACTGTAACACATCGTCCGCCAATCCAATGGCCAAAAACGTCAGCAGGATATCCTTGCTCTGCTGCCCGCCGTTTACTTTCAATACGGAAAACCGATCTTCAACTAGACGCACAGCATCCTGCACCCGGCCCATATCGGCGCCGGGTTTGAATCCCACCTCAAGTCCAAGGACAGTAAGGTTAATATTTTCATGACTCACAAAAATTACTCAACACTGTCATGCTCCTGAACTTTACGCAAGAGGGCATCAATACGCTTCACGGCCTCATTGCGCTTGCTTTCCTCACCGGCAAGCGAATCCCGTAATTTGCGATTTTCCTCTTCCAGTTTGGATTTTTCCGCAGTCGCGACGGAGATGTCCACGCGAAACCGCACGTTCTCGGCCTTGATGCGGTCAAACTTTTCCAAAAACGCCGTAATATGAGATTCAAGCTGTTCAAGATTCTCCATGGGCTTACACTACCACCACCGCGCTTCAATAGCAAGAAGGAGTTGAAAAAGCAGCCGCGCAAAAATAGAATAATATATTAAAATAACAAATAGTTTTTAAAAAATTCTTAAAAACTATACTTGAAGCAAGGTTACGATTTGCTCCCATTGCTGTCTTTGACCATGATAAATTTGCACAGTCCGTTTGACAATTCCGCCCAAAGCCGGCCCATTTTTCTGCCTTCAACAACTTTTGGCGCATCCATGTCCGCGCCCTTGTATTCAACAACAAGAAGAATCGTCCGGCAAGACGCACACAA
This sequence comes from Candidatus Desulfovibrio kirbyi, assembly GCA_013374015.1. Taxonomy (GTDB): domain Bacteria; phylum Desulfobacterota; class Desulfovibrionia; order Desulfovibrionales; family Desulfovibrionaceae; genus Desulfovibrio; species Desulfovibrio kirbyi. The sequence goes on along the minus strand of BLLL01000001.1, from coordinate 105,775 downwards.
TTGTCTCGAGAAAACGATATGAGCTTGATTTTTTTTGGCTTTGCCCGCCGGCATTATAAGAAATGTTGCCCCCTCTTGACATTTTGCGCGCCACATGCGCATAAAAGGTGCGAAGAAATACAAAATCACGCAAAAAAACATCAAACGGTTTGACACAGCGTTGTCTTGAGGAGCACAAACATGCTGAACAAAGTTATGATAATCGGCCGGCTTGGCCGTGACCCCGAGTTGCGTTACACCCAGTCGGGCGCGCCTGTCGCGAACCTGAATATCGCAACCGACGAATCCTACACTGATCGGGAGGGGAACAAGGTTGAGCGCACAGAGTGGCACCGTGTTTCCGTATTTCAGCGTCAGGCGGAAAACTGCGCGAACTACCTCTCAAAAGGCAGTACTGTCTATGTTGAAGGCAGCCTGCAAACCAGAAAATGGCAAGATCAGCAGGGACAGGACAGATATTCAACAGAAATCAAGGCAATCCGCGTGCAGTTTTTGGACCGCAAAGGCGACAGCCCGCGCGACAGCGTTTCCTTTGACGACGATCAGGCGGCAGGACAAAAAAGCTCCTCACGTGAACCGCAGTCGCGCCAGCCCCAGCAGCCGCGCGACGACGCTCTGGGGCCGGCTTTTCCCTCAGAAGCCTCCGCGATGGACGAAGTCCCTTTTTAAAAACAGGCAGTTTGCGGACTACCCCGCGTTAATTCGCTTTTTTGTTCCAGACGGCGCCTTTACACCGCGCGCTCCATAGTTTGGGACAAGTTCTCCGGCGCGTTGCCAGAAACTTTGCCCAATATCATTCAATTCTTGATTTTTTAGAAAAAGTCGAGGGGATACGGTCAAGGTGGAATGCACATGTAAACTGAACTGACCACCTTATGGAATTGTCTAGGGCAGATACCCGATCCGAGGACTCCTTCAGGGCGTCGCTTTTCACTGCAACGTATTTTAACTCTGGGTAATAGCTGGACTTTGATGTGGCAAATTGTCCTTAGGACTGGCGACCGAAGCATCGGAAGTGGCGGGATCAACGGCGTAAGCTTCAAAAAGAGATAAACAGAATACGCAAGACACCGCCAATCATCCACAGGGCTGCCGCAACAAAAACGCCGTTTTCGGCAGCCCTTTTTGGAATTTGTCCGCGATATGCGCGATTATCAGGCATTCAGGATGGCTTTTGCAACGTCGTCCCGCGCCTCGCAAATGTGCTGGAGGCCTGTTTCCCGCGCCACATCATAGTTTCCGGCGACAACATCCTCCCTGCGGATATCCTCAATGGTGAAGCGCCGACAGCCAGCCATAAACTGTTGCAGCCCGGCGGCCAGCTTGTCGACAAGTGTCCAGATGGCAATAGCGCCAAAGGGCAGTTTGTTGATGGCCTGCGCGCCCACTTTTTCCTTGAGGGAATAATAGCCGGTAAAGATGGCTTCCGGCGTATTGCCGTACTGGCTGACGGATTTGGGCAGTTCGTCCCAGTTGCCGAAAACTTTGCTCCTGTTGGCCGGTTTGAGTACGCCCTCAATATTGGAGCCGAGAAAACCGGGAATCATCATGGCGCGTCCCATGATGATCAGCCTGGTGAAGGGCGCGCCCAACGCCAGCCCCTTGAAAATGGAGCTTGATTTGGCAAAACCACCGCCAAAACTCATATCCGCGGGTCTGGTGCCGCGCGCGGCCAGAATTGTGGCGTATTCGTAAGCTTTTGCGTGCAGTTGCAGGGAAGGCACGCCCCAGTGCTCCATCATGTCCCAAGGTGACATGCCCGTGCCGCCGCCCGCGCCGTCAATGCTCAACAGATCAAGCTGGGTGTCCGCCGCAAGCCGCATGGCCTGGGCAAGACCTTCCATTCCGTAAGCGCCGGTTTTGAGGGTGATGTTTTTGAAGCCGAGTTTGCGCAATTTCTTGACGGCCGCAAGAAAATCTTTACGGACGGCTTCGCAGGTTTTCAGATTTGTGTAGCCCAAGCGGCTGTGCCGCGCAAAATGCTGCTCCCTGCCGCTTTTCGCGGCCGCGACAGCCGCAGCGCCCGTAGGATCGGGATCCAGCAGATACCCGCGAGATTTGAGAAAGACCGCGTATTCAATATCCTTCACGGTGATTTCGCCGCCGATATTTTTGGCGCCCTGTCCCCATTTCAGTTCAACGGCGACCTTGTCGCCGAATTTGTCGATAACGTATTCCGCCACGCCGTTGCGGGCGTCTTCCACATTAAGCTGTACAAAAATGGCGCCGTAGCCGCCGTAATAGCGCAGATATGTCTCAATGCGGCGGTCAAGTTCCGGCGCTTTGCGTATTTTGCCATTGACGATTTCCGCCTGTTTGTCGATGCCGACAACATTTTCGCCGATGACAATGGGAATGCCGGAAAGAGCGCAGCCGCTTGCGAAAGATTCCCAGTATTTCGCGGCTATGGCCGTAGATCCGAGCGCTCCGGTGACAAAAGGATAGCGGCACGTGATTTTATGCTTTCGTCCAAAGGATGCGTCGAGTTTCACATCGGTAAAAAGCACATCCCCCTTTGAAGATTTGTCCGTTTCGCCGTGCGCTCCGTAGTGATAGCCCTGAATACGCAGGGCCGAATAGTTGACGCCGATACAGCACGTGTTTGCAGCTCCCGAAGTAATCGTACCAAAATCACGCGGATAGATGACGTCACGCCCGCGCAGGCTGGACAGCCACGTTTCACACTTTCCGGCACAGTCCGCGCGGCACAGGGTACACAGACCGGATTCCGCAGGATTGCCGCGGTTTACAGTGCCCAGAGCATCGTTTGTTTTTGACCATTGCAACATAGCGCCTCCTTGGAGACTACGGTTGAAGGATGGGAGAATCCGCTTGGCATACATTCTGGATCGCTCTGTGTACCTACGTTTTTTCAGAAAAAATGTCCAATGTTTTGTGTGTATTTTCAGCTAATGCCGTACAAATTTGATTTTTTTGACGTCTCCGTGTAGCATGCCCTCAATGGCTTTGGAAACCGAACGTAAATATCTGGCTGCTGACTTTGCGGCATTGCGCGCCCGTCTTGAAAACTGCGGGGCGCGATCTTCGGGCGTACATTTTGAACACAACAAAATTTTTGACACGCCCGATAACAAACTTTTCGCGCGCAACCTCATGTTACGTCTGCGCACGCAATACCAAAAGGAACACAAACGCTCGCTTTTGACCTTCAAGGGGCCGGAGAGAGAGAGAGAACAATTCAAGGTACGCGAGGAACACGAGACTGAAATTGCCGACCCGCAAGCCATATCTTGTATTCTTGAGGGATTGGGATATCAGGTGCGGGCGCGGTATGAAAAAATTCGTGAGATCTGGCGATGGCAGGATGTGGAAATCGCTCTGGACACCCTGCCCTTTCTGCAGGCTGTGGAACTTGAGGGAGAAAAAGAAGGCATTATCGCTGCGGCCTTACAGCTTGAGCTTGACAAGGCGCACCTGAGCGTCAAAAATTATCACCAGTTGCATCAAGAGTGGTTGGCGCGGCATCACATGCCGCCCGCGCTGTCGTTTGTTTTTCAGGAAGATGAGCGACCTGCCCTGATGCGGCGGCTTGGCATGACCGATCCAATGCTTTCAGATCAGCAAATTCGGGAGGGCGGGGTATGCCGTTAAATCCTGGCACGGACGACGACAATCAGGTTGTTGCTGAAAAAAGGCGGAAAGACGCGGCTGGTGTGTGAAAACGATGCCCTGTCTCTTGTTCCGGCATAAGACCGCTGTATGGAAAACACCGCATATGACCTGCAAACCGCCTACGCCCTTACCGGGGACCAGCCAGACGCCGTAAACGGATTGACGGCCAATCTTCAGGCAGGCGTGCCGGCTCAGACGCTGCTTGGCGTAACCGGATCCGGCAAAACCTTTACCATGGCCAACGTGATCGCCCGCTGCGGGCGTCCGGCGCTTGTCATTGCCCCCAACAAAACCCTGGCCGCCCAGCTCTATAATGAATTCCGCGAGCTTTTTCCCCGTAACGCCGTGGAATATTTTGTCAGTTATTATGATTATTATCAGCCGGAAGCCTATGTTCCGGCTTCAGACACCTATATTGCGAAAGATTCCTCCATCAACGACAATATTGACAAATTGCGCCATGCGGCTACCCACGCGCTGCTTACACGGCGCGACGTCATCATTGTGGCGTCTGTTTCCTGCATCTATGGACTTGGCTCTCCGGAATACTACGCCAGAATGGTCATTCCGCTGGAGGTTGGTCAAAAGCAGCCTATGGACGCTCTGATCAGCCGGCTTGTGGAGGTGCACTATGAACGCAATGACTATGATTTTCATCGAGGCACGTTTCGCGTGCGCGGGGACGCGCTGGAAATCATACCGGCCTATCATCACGAACGCGCACTGCGTCTGGATTTTTTCGGCGACGATATAGACAGTATGCGCGAAATTGATCCGCTCACGGGCGATCTGCTGTGCGATGTGCGTAAAACGGTTATTTTCCCGGCCAGCCATTTTGTTTCCGCTCAGGACAATCTAAAACGCGCCGCGCGGGATATCCGTGAAGAACTGGCACAACGTCTGACCTACTTCAAAGACAACGGCAAGCTTGTTGAGGCGCAACGCCTGGAGCAGCGCACCCAGCTTGATCTGGAGATGATAGAGGAATTGGGGTACTGCAACGGCATTGAAAATTATACGCGCCATCTGGACGGTCGCAGGCCGGAAGAACCTCCCGCCTGTCTGTTCAATTATTTTCCGCGTAATTTTCTGCTTTTTCTGGACGAATCCCACATCACGGTGCCGCAGGTGGGGGGCATGTTCAAGGGCGACCGTTCCCGCAAACAGACCTTGGTTGACTACGGTTTTCGCCTACCTTCGGCTCTGGACAACCGCCCGTTGCGCTTTGAGGAATTTACGTCCCTGATCAATCAGGTGGTGTACGTTTCCGCCACGCCCGGGGCCTACGAAATTGATCAGTCTCAGGGCATTGTGATTGAACAGATACTGCGCCCCACGGGCCTTATGGACCCGCTGACGGAAGTGCGGCCTGTCAAGGGACAGATGGACGATCTGCTGCGCGAATGCCGTGCGCGGGCAAGCCGCGAAGAACGCGTGCTGGTGACAACGCTGACAAAACGCATGGCCGAAGATTTGACGGACTACTGCAACAGCATGGGAGTCAAAACACGGTATCTGCATTCGGACATAGAAACGCTGGAGCGGATGCGCGTCATACGCGCTCTGCGTCTGGGAGAATTTGACGTACTTGTGGGCATCAATCTGCTGCGGGAGGGGCTGGACATACCGGAAGTGTCTCTGGTGTGCATTCTGGACGCCGACAAAGAAGGTTTTTTGCGTTCGTCGCGCTCCCTTATCCAGACCTTCGGCAGAGCATCCCGCAATGTTGACGGGCAGGTGCTTCTGTATGCCGATACGGTGACAGATTCAATGAAAGCCGCGCTGGAGGAAACGGCGCAGCGCCGCGCAAGGCAGACAGTCCACAACAGAGTGCACAATATTATGCCGCAGAGCACACGAAAAACTCTTGAATCTCCTCTTGATGCGCTGTATGCAGAAGAAAGCGCCCGGAACAAGGGCAAAAACAGGGGCAAAATCGGAGCTACGGCAAAAAACGCTGTGCCGTTGACGGCTGAAGAAACAGCGGCCTTGGTGGCTCAACTGGAAAAAAAAATGCGCCAGGCTGCGCGTGAACTGGAATTTGAACAGGCGGCTGTTTTGCGCGACAGAATCCGCGCTCTGCGCGAACGACTCATCAATCTGCCGGAATAACTAGAACTGTACATGCCGCATCATAAAAAAAATACAGTCCAGGACAACCTGCTGCCGCCTTCAGAAAGCCGCCGCTCTGCGGTCGATGCCCGTATTCCCGCTTACGCGGGAACGGGCACGGCGGCTGCGCCGCCGCCATCCGGTCGCCGCGAACGCGCACAGTGGCTTGCCACGGAACTGGAACGTCACAATGTGCTGTACCATACGCTGGATTCTCCGGAAATCAACGACGAACACTATGACCTTCTATTCAGGGAACTTGTAAGCCTTGAACAGCGTTTTCCGGAACTGCAAACCCCGTGGTCGCCCACATTGCGCGTGGGCGGCGCTCCGCTGGAAAATCTTGAAAAAGACGCGCACACTCAGCAAATGTACAGCCTTGACAATGTGTTTTCCGTTGAAGAATGGCGTGAATTTGTTGAGCGTATGCGCCGCGCCGCGCCCCGGATTTCCCCGGCTTTCTGGTGCGACCCGAAGCTGGACGGTCTTGCCCTGGAGCTTGTTTACGAAAACGGCGTGCTGACAAAAGCGCTGACCAGGGGCGACGGACATACGGGAGAGGTGGTCACGGCAACCGCGCGCGCCATACGTTCCGTGCCGTTGCGCCTGCTGGGGCAGAGCCGGTTTCCAATGCTGCTGGAAGTACGCGGAGAGGTTGTCATATTCAAAAAAGATTTTGTCGCGCTCAACGCGCGGCAAGCCGCTGCGGGCGAAAAAGTTTTCGCCAATCCGCGCAATGCCGCCGCCGGCGCTTTGCGCAGGCTGGACACTACGGGGTTACTCCCCCTGCGCTTTCTAGCCTACAGCCTGGGGAGCGTGGTCTGGGGGAATGACCCACCCTGCGCGTTTCATCACGAGCTTATGCAACGCCTTGCCGCCTGGGGTTTTGCCACTCCGCCTGCGGGCAAACTCTGCGATTGTCCACAAAAAGTGGAAGACTATGCGCGAACAGCGCAGCATGACCGCAAGGGCCTCCCCATGGAAACAGACGGCATTGTCGCCAAGCTGGACAACTTCGCGGACCAGCGCCGGCTTGGCTTCACGGCTCGTGCCCCCCGTTTTGCCGTTGCGTTCAAATTTCCGACAGAACAGGTGGAAACGCTTCTGACAGGCATTGAGGTGCAGGTTGGACGTACGGGAGTTCTGACGCCCGTGGCACTTTTGCGGCCTGTCGCCGTTGGCGGGGTTATAGTTTCACGGGCAACGCTGCACAATGAAGACGAAATTCGCGCGCGTGACATACGCATAGGAGACAGCGTCATTGTGCGGCGGGCGGGCGACGTTATCCCCAAAGTGATTGGCCCTGTGTTGGCAAAACGCCCGCCGGAAGCAAAGGAATTTGTCTTTCCGCGCTCCTGCCCTGCGTGCGGGGAAAGCGTGGCGCGTGATCCGCACGAAACAGCGTGGCGTTGCGGCAACCTTTCCTGCCCCGCAGTGCGTCGTGAACGAATTATCCATTTTGTGTCAAAAGCCGGCCTGGATATTCAGGGTATAGGGCGCAAATGGATTGAGCAGTTGTGGGACGCGGGTCTTGTGCGTTCTCCGGCGGATCTGTTTGCCATGACCGTTGAGGAACTCAAGCATTTTGAACGTATGGGACAAAAGCTCGCGGACAATTTTACACAGGCTCTTGACACCGCAAAGAACAACGCCACACTGACAAAACTTGTCAACGCGCTCGGCATACGGCATGTAGGCGAACAGACAGCCCGCACTCTCGCAAAAAATTTCCGCAATCTTGACGAACTGGCCGCTGCGGACACCGTTGTTCTGCAGCCCTTGCCGGATATCGGCCCGGAAGTAGCGGAATCTGTCGTCAATTTTTTCGCAAATCCGGCCAACAAAGAAGAAATCGCGCGATTGCGCGATCTGGGAATTTCGCCCCAAGGGGACGCAGAGCCGCATCCAGCAGGGCAAACCCATTTCTTGTGCGGCAAAAGCGTGCTGTTTACCGGCACGTTGTCCATATCGCGCGCACACGCGCAGGCATTGGCCGAATCCGCAGGCGCTGTAGCGGCAAGCGGCATCAGCAAAAAACTGGACTGCCTGATTGCCGGTGAAAATCCCGGCGGCAAACTAGTAAAAGCGCAGCAGCTTGGCGTGACAATTCTGGATGAAAAGGCCTTTATGGCATTGGTCACAAAGGACGTATAGAGGATAAAAAATGGCGATACAAATTATCATCGCAGGCGCAAACGGGCGTATGGGCAGGGCAATTCAGAATATCGCCCTTGCCGAACAGGAAACCTACTGTCTGGCGGGTCTTGTTGACAAGGGCGACGCCGGGGCTGCGCCCTGTGCCGTGTCTGGCGACATGGCGCAAACGCTGACAACCGCCCCTGCCGGAGCGGTTATCATTGATTTTACCGCGCCCTGTGCAAGCCTGGAAAACGCACATACGGCTGCGAAATCAGGCCATGCTCTCGTCATCGGCACAACGGGTTTTACCGCTGAGCAAAAAGAGGAACTAAGCGCGCTTGCGCGCCACACGCCGATATTCTGGTCTTCCAATATGAGCGTGGGCGTCAATGTGCTGGTTAAAATTTTGCCCGATCTGGTCAGGGCACTGGGGGAAATGTATGACATCGAAATTGTGGAACTGCACCACAACCACAAAAAAGATTCGCCCAGCGGCACTGCCCTGACGCTGGGCGAGTGTCTGGCGCAGGCGAGGGACTGGAAACTGGATGAGGCGCGCTGTTCTTCCCGTGACGGAATTATCGGCGAACGCCCCAAAACGCAGATCGGCGTTCAGTCTGTCCGCGGCGGCGATGTGGTGGGCGTACATACTGTATATTTTCTGGGACAGGGAGAACGTATTGAAATTTGCCATCAGGCGCACTCGCGTGAAAATTTTGCGCGTGGCGCGCTACGGGCGGCCGTCTGGATGCACGGACGAAAAGCGGGAAAACTCTATGGAATGCAGGACATGCTCCAGGGCGGATGAACAAGGGCAAGCCGATGATAACCATAGGCCGAAAGCCACATCCCCGTTGCTGGTCATCGTCAGTCTGGATGTGGAAGAAGAAGGGCTTTTTTCCGGTCGTTATGCCTCAAGCGACTGCACCGTGCGCAATGTCTCCCTGTTGCCGCGTCTTGCCCCGCTCACACGGGAACTGGGCTTTCCCTTGACGCTTTTCTGCACGCACACTGTGTTTGCAAGCATTGAGGCGCGCCCTGTTCTGGCCTTTATGCGCGACCACTGCAATGCGGAAATTGCCGCGCATCTGCACCATTGGAGCACGCCTCCCCTGCATGAGGCCAACCCCGTCGCCGCCCCCACCCGTACGGACAAACTGCCGCGCGATCTGCTGAATCAGCGCCTTCAGGCGCTCTTCCGCGCCGGACGGGAATTTCAAGGCGCGCCCCTGACAAGTTTTCGCATGGGACGGTGGGATTTGAAAGGCACAGTGCGTCCGTTGCTGCGGGAACATGGCGTCACTGTTGACAGTTCCGTCTGCCCCTTGCGCGTTTTCAAAAACGGCCCTGACCATTTTTTGGCGCCGCCCGATCCCTACTGGTGTGACGACCTGCTGGAAGCTCCTGTCACACAGGTGGCGATCTGGCCGCTGTCGGCGCGGCTCTGGCACAGACGCGCTCCTTCCGGGATGCTGGATCGTTTTCATTTTTTTGGCGTGGCAAGCGCCAATCCTGTCTGGCACGCTGCCCGTGTCATGCGTCTGGCAGCCCGTTTGCATGTACGGCGCGGCGGCCGGGTGCTTACCCTGTTCTGGCATTCCTCTGAACTGCTGCCCGGCGCTTCGCCGCATATCAGGAACGAGAACGATGCTGACAGACTGGTCAAAAAAATTTACAATTATCTTAAATGGATTAAAGAAAAGTTTCCTGTCCAAGGGGTCACTGCCGCACAACTGTACGGCATGCCCTTGGCATTTCCGCGCGCTCACCCGGGAAAAGGACAGGGCGACTGGTAAAGGGCCGTCTTGTTTTGTTCTGCTTGACGGGCTTGCCGCAGCCGTCACACGGCGGTATCTTGGGTATATGATATCTCTGGAAGGGGGCGGACACACCAGATATTGCGAACTTATTCAGGTTGCTTACCACATATCGTCCGGCATTCGCGCCCAGTCAATGCGGATATTTTTGCGTTTTTTACGCAACTGCACATACATGCTGCCCGCGCCGCCGTCATGCGGCTGTGCAGTGCAAAAGGCGAGCACCACACGATTGCAGGGTTCCTGGATCAACCAGTTTTGCAGTTTTTCACGCAACACCCCTCTGCCGTCAGGCGAATTACGCCCCACGCCCGGAATGATCATGACAGTACCTAGGCAGTTATGCCAGCAGGTGCGCATAAAGGCGCGCAAATTTTCAAAAGCCTGAACAACGGTCAAACCGTGCAAATCCAGCTGCGCCTGCGGCCTCAATGCGCCCGCGCGCAGCCTGTTCATGACAACGCTGTCAACGCCGGCCACATGGCCGGCAACAAGACTTTGCCGGCAGTCGTCTGTTGGCGCAAGTATGAACCGCGGTGTGGCGTTCGGCAAATCAGGATTCATGGGCTGTGTGGGAACAGCCGGTTCAAGGGCAACAGCGCGTCCGCGCGCCCGCACGGGACACACCTGCCCCATAGCCTGCAAAAACAGAGCAGAATCCGACAGGGAATCGTTCAACATGGCAGTCAACGCGCGCCGGAATTTCCGGGTTTGGCTTTGCCCCTGTTTCCGGATTTGCTGTCGGCAGTGGGAGTTTCCCGAAGTTGTCCCGGTTTGGCGTCTGATTTCTGTTCCGGCGCGTTCTGCTTCGGCGTGTCAGGCTCAGCCGGAATCGGAGTTGCCGGAACGACAGGCTCTTCAATGGTCACATTCAGAATGGCGGACTCGCCGCCACTTGAACGGGAACTCGTCACATAGGTATAACTCAGGGAAGTAATGACAAAAATAACGGCCATCAAGGTTGTCAATTTTGCCAGAATACCGCCGGCGCCGCCGCTGCCGAATACAGAAGTATTACCGCCGCCAAAAATGACGCCCATTCCTTCCTTGCCTGCCTGAAGCAGTACCAGTATGACCAGCAATACGCACACAATGATATGCAGCGTAAGAATAAAAGTTTGCACGAATTCAATCCCCCAGAACAGTTGCCGTCGGCATGAACAGAAGTATTTCCGGAAATCCGGCAAGCCGGTTTCTCCGGATCACGCGTTCACAATCTGCGCAAAACTTTGCGCTGCCAAAGAGGCTCCACCTACCAGAAGACCGTCCACATTGTCAAGGGCAATCAGCGCCGCAGCATTGTCAAGCTTTACGCTGCCACCGTATAATACAGGGATTTTACAACCAATTTTACCGACAATATCACAAAGAGTTTTGCGTGTCACGGCATGCGCCTCCAAAACTTCAGCAGACTCCGCCACCTTCCCCGTACCGATGGCCCATACAGGCTCATAGGCTATGGCAAAATATTTCTCAAGCCGGTCAGAAGGCAGTCTGACAAATGCGGTGGTTATCTGGCGCCGCAGCACGGCTTGCAACTGCCCCGCTTCACGTTCCCGCAGCGTCTCCCCGATGCAGAGCATCACATTCAGCGATTGGGCAAGGGCAAAGGACGTTTTGGCGGCCACAAAATCATCCTGTTCGCCCAGCACATGCCGACGCTCCGAATGACCTGTCAGCACCCAGGACGCGCCCGCTTCCCTGAGCATGGCCGTTGAGATTTCACCGGTAAACGCCCCTTCCGAAGCCGGATAGACATCTTGCCCGCCAACAGCCACTGTGGTTGAACCGGCAAAAACATCCGCCACCTCGGCAATAGCTGTAAATGGGGGGAAAATCACCACACGCCGATTCGCAGGCACGCCCGATTCCGCCAAGTCTCTGGCGGTTTGCGCCGCTTCAGAGCGCGTCTTGTACATTTTCCAGTTAGCGGCAATAATTTTTTGCATACGTTCTCCTGTAGCTATCAACATTCTGACATATCTCGCAATTCGTACATATACAGCAACGCGTCTTCGCCGGAATCTTGGTAATAGCGCGGGCGCGCGCCCACACGCATAAAGCCGCATTTCTCATAAAGGTTTCTGGCTGCGTAGTTGCGCTCCTGCACTTCGAGCAGGAGTTTACTGATACCCAGTTCATGGGCTATTTGCAAGACAAGAGTGAGCAGACGCCGCCCAATTCTTTTTCGGCGTTCGCGCGGCGTAACCGCCACATTAAGTATTTCCAGTTCATCTGAGGTGTGATACACAGAAATATATGCCACAAGATCGTGTGCCCGAAAACATCCAAAGGCCATAAACGCGGGCTGATCAAAGGCCGCCTTGCACTGCGCCGCGGACCACGGCAGAGTAAAACACGCCTGCTCAAGCGCGGCCATAACCGCGGCGTGATTTTGCTCAAGCCTGACAAAACGCAGGGAAACATCACCAGATGCGGTCATATCCCTCTCTCCCGCAATCTGGTTACCGGACATCAGGACAAAAACTCCATGAAAAGACGCCGGCACACATCCTTAAAATCTCTGCCTGCCCTGGAAGTTGTTGACAGCCGCAACACGCCGATCTGCATCATGAACAGCCGGGAAGTGGCGCGCCAGGGTTTGCGGCACAGAATGGTGGCGCTGATACTCCGCGATACCGCCAAACGCATGCTGCTGTCCTGCCACACTGAAACAACCGCCTACAATTTTTCATCGTTTGCGCCTGTGTACGCCGGTCAGTCTTATGAGGCCTGCGCGCAAAACATCTTGCAAAATGAATGGAGCATCACCAGCAAGCGGCTTCTGTTTTTTGGGATATATCCTCCCTGTCCTGAAAACCGGCACACGTTTACAGCCATTTTTGAAGTCCGCTTACGAGCTGCCCAGACAGAGGCGATAGCCCAAAATATGGAGCGCCACTTGCTGCTTGACCATGACGAACTCAAAGGGCTGACCGTGCATTGTAAAGAGCTTCTCGCGCCGTTTATACGTGTCGCCCTGCAGAATGGCTACATACGCCGCCCACGATGATATCAGGTGTAAAAACAGCGCGGTACATCTTGCGGTCAAGCATGGTGCGGGCAGTGCCACGCAGAACAGCGGCGTTTTTTCTAGGGTAGCGCAATACGGCGCTTAAAATCGCCTGACTGAACATGTTCGCGGAGCGCTTCGCGCAAGTGCCCTAATGAAGCTGGCTTTTGTGGATAACGCATGGGTAGTTTGTAGCAAAGCCTTGTAAACGGCGCAACTGCTTTTGGGCTTTGGAATGTGCAAAGAAAATTTGCAATGGGCATATTCTTACTGGAATTTGGTTGGCAAATGGGTAATACTGAAAAAAACGTCAGGGATTATTTTGTATGTCCAAGTGGGAAGAAGTATTCAGCAAAGACGGTCTGCCCTGGCAAGCTGACGCAAGCCTGTCCGGACATGTCGGCATCAGCACGCTGGAGGAACTCAAGCGCTTTCTGGACGCTGTGCACATCAGGCAATGCCTGGTAAGGCCCTATTACGAAACAAAAAATTACCCACTGGTCGAGGCGCGGGAACTTCTGCCTTCTTTTGACAGCGACATGTTTGAGCACAAGTCCCTGCCAGGTTTTGCCCTTGTAGCCTTTGCCCGCCAACTGGAGTATTTTTCAGAAATTTTTCAATTCGACAAAGTATATCCCCCGCTCACCGATGACGTTGATTGTCCCCTGGAAAATCAGGCTATGGAGCAGAATCTGCTCACCCTGTCTTCGCGTCTGCCGCGCACGCATCAGGAGATTTTTCGCCGACAGTTTCAGTGCATGGACACCGCGCAGATGGAAAACTACCCGCTGCTCATGCCCTATCTTCTCAATATGGACAGGGCGCATGTGCTGGCCTGGGACACAAGCAGCCGGTTTCATCTTGCGGGAATTTTTGCTTCGTTTCCTTCGGATGTCGACACGGAACTGAAGCGCTTCGGCATGCAGATCGGCAAATTTGTCTATGGCGACAGCGCCATGTATGTTCGCAACCGTATATTTGTCTATCAGTATCTGATGGAGCTCTATGGCTTTCCCATTGTTTCTGAACGGCGCACCTCAAGCGCCCTGTTTGCCCGTAAGCTGCAAAAAATGAACGAACCTTTCCTGCTGCGTGTGCTCGGACAGACAGACCGTACACTCACTACCTACACATTTTCCGGAAATCACAACTTTTACCCGATGCTGGAAAAAATCGCCCTTGTGGCTGTTGGCGAAGGACAGGACGAATCGCTGGAAACCATACGCCGTGACGGCTATTTTCTGGATGAATCAAAACGTGTGGTCATCATCAAAATAACCTATCACCAGCATCGTTTTAATCAGGACAATGTGCATCAGGACCGCGCCCTTTCCGTAGCGGCCCAGGAGCTGCTCCATCCGCTTACAGGCGCTGTGCTGAGCGGATTGAACATTATCAAGGACACACGGAACATGTTTTTGCATTTGACGGACATCGTTCAGGGAGAATTTTTTGGACGCACTGTCTACAAACGCACTGAACTTGTTGAAAATACTGATACTGACGAAAAACGCCTGAAAGTTCTCTCTTCTTGGCTGACAAAGAATCAGCGCCGTATAATCTGCTACAGCGATGAGTTTTTTGTAAAAATCAGCAAGGTGCTTTCCGGGTATCTGAATGACCCTGAACATACTGAAAATTTTGAAGCGCTACGTAATCTGCGCCAGGAAGTGCTGGCGCGCTTCAGCTATATTCAGCAGGCGCGCAGCGTGCGCATACTGGCAGAACTCCGCCGGCGCACCTTTAAGGGCGCTCGCATCGGCTACCGCAAGGCATTGAGCGAATCTTTGAATTTGCTTACAGAGCTTAAATTTGAGATTGTCAATTTCTTTCCCGATCTTGTGGATATAATTATTGCAACGCTGGAAAAAATTCTGCAGGACCGTTACCTGCGGCGAAATTATATTGACCCTCCCCAGGCGTCCCTCACAAGCGCCGGGGCGGAATTGCGTAAAAACTACGGCAAGCTTGTCGCGTTACAGGACAATTTCAAAGCTATCCGCAAAGCGCGCCTTGGCAGAGAAACCAGAAACGTGTCCACAGCTAGGCAAGACAAACAGCATGGGTGAGCCATTTTTTTATCTGCCGCCTGAATCCTGGAGTTCAGAAATTTTTTTGGACAAACAGGAGGCAAAGCATCTTTCCCGGTCACTGCGACTGGCACCCGGGCAGACGGTGCGCCTGCTTGACGGCGCAGGCAGGGCCGGGCGTTTTGTTATTTTGGAAATACAGAAAAAAACCATTCGTCTGGAACGGATTGAGGAACAAATCCTGCAAAAACCAGAGGCCCGCGCAGTACTGGCGCCGGCCTTCAGCAAGGCTGTGCGGCGCGGATTTTTTTTTGAAAAGGCAGTAGAACTTGGCTGTGACGCAGTCTGGATATGGCAGGGCGATCACAGCCAAGGTAAACTACCGGCTGCCCTGCACGCCACAGTGCGCGGGCAAATGATTGCCGGCGCAAAACAATGCGGCAACCCCTGGCTGCCGGAGGTGCGCGTTTTCCCCTCCGGCATTATTGAGGTCGTCGCGGCGGCGGATAGTGTGGATTATCGCATACTGCCCTGGGAACTACAGGAAAATGTGCCCATGCTCGCCCTGGCGCAGGTGGGCAGGCCGGGCGTCAGTCTGTATGTTATCGGCCCGGAAGGGGGCTTTTCCGTGCGCGAGCTGGCGTTGTTAAGTGGCTTTACCCCTGTAAGCCTAGGTGCGCGCGTCCTGCGCTGTGAAACTGCGGCAACGCTGTGCCTCGGAATTCACTGGTGGGCGTCACATGCGGCAAAAAATGACGTAAACACCTTGGAACGACAGTTGTGACCATCAACAAGCCTTTGCCGGAACGTCTGCGGCCTGATGATCTGACGCTTTTTCTCGGTCAGCACCACCTTATAGAGCGTATGCGCGCGCTGATGCGCGCGGAGCGTCTGCCGAGCCTGCTTTTTTTCGGACCTCCCGGGTGCGGCAAATCCACCTTGGCGTTGTTGCTGGCAAAATCCACAGAAAAAAAGTTTTTGCGTTTGAGCGCGCCCGAGGCCGGATTGCAACACTTGCGCCGCTCTCTTGCGGACTGTGAAATTCTGATTTTGGATGAGTTGCACCGTTTTTCCAAGGCGCAGCAGGATTTTTTTCTGCCGCTGGTGGAATCCGGCGAACTTACCCTGCTTGCCACCACTACGGAAAACCCTTCTTTCAGCCTCACACGACAACTGCTTTCGCGCTTGCATGTTTTACGGCTGCGTCCCCTTGATCAGACGGAACTTGTGCAGCTTGCCGAACGGGGGGCGGAAACCGCCGCGGTTGAACTTGACAACGCTGTGCTGCAACTCCTTGCTTCCGCCGCGCACGGCGACGCCCGCACCTTGTTGAATCTGATAGAATATGTCGCTGCCCTGCCAAAAGAGCGCCAGGGAATTGAGCATGTGAAAGCCGCCCTGCCGGAAGCGCTGGTGCGTCACGACAAAGACGGAGACAACCATTATGAACTGGCTTCGGCGCTCATCAAATCCATTCGCGGCACTGATCCGGATGCGGCACTGTATTATCTGGCCTGTCTTCTGGAAGGAGGTGAAGACCCGCGTTTTGTCTGCCGCCGTTTGATTCTTTCCGCATCCGAAGATGTGGGGCTTGCTGACCCGGGCGCTTTGCAGATGGCGGTAGCCTGCCAGCAGGCTGTGGAATTTGTCGGGATGCCTGAAGGTTTTATACCATTGGCGGAGACGGTTGTGTATCTGGCGCTTGCCCGTAAAAGCAACGCCAGCTATGCCGCCTATCTCAACGCCGCGCGGGAGGTCAAACTCGCAGGCGCGCATCCTGTGCCCCTGCATTTGCGCAATCCTTCAACATCCCTGCACAGGGAGTGGGGGTATGGCAAAGGGTATAAGTATCCCCACAATTATCCTGAATCCTGGATTGCGCAGTCCTACCTGCCGCCGGAACTTGAAGGCAGGCGCTTTTACCAGCCGCGTGACAATGGAGAAGAATCCCGCCTGTCGCAATGGTGGCGCAAACTGTATAAAAAAACACCGATAACGCCATGACGACACAGCCGCTCCCTGTCGACAAATTTCTTACCGGCAACATCTACAGGAGCGCTGTTGTCCACGCCGGTTTTTTCAGCAAAAATTTCCCCTCGCTCTCATTTTATGCGCGGCTTGTCGCAGGCCCTATACGCTGGCTCTATGTCAGGGCGGTGACAGGGCGTTTTGACAACGCCGCCTGGGCGTATGCCAGCATATGGACGACGGAACTGATGGAAAGCACAGGGTGTGCCATCACCATTGAAGGCATGGATTGCATCACGCGCGAGGCCTCGCCCTGCGTTTTTGTGGCAAACCACATGAGCACGCTGGAGACATTTATGCTGCCCGGCATACTTTGTCCGCGCCGGCCCATAACCTTTGTGGTAAAAAAGAGCCTGACGACCATGCCTGTTTTTGGTCCCATTATGCGAGCAAGTAGCCCCATAGTGGTGAATCGCGTCAATTCGCGTGAAGATTTTGCAGCTGTGCTGGAAGGCGGGCTTGATCGACTGAAAAGCGGCATTTCGGTTGTCGTTTTTCCACAAAGTACGCGCGCGCGTTTTTTTGACGCGCGGCGCTTCAACAGCATCGGCATAAAACTCGCACGCAGGGCGCGTGTGCCTGTTGTGCCGCTTGCGCTCAAAACAGACGCCTGGGGGCAGGGTAAAAACATCAAGGAATGCGGGAAAATTGATCCCCGACTGCCTGTGCGTTACAAATTTGTGCAACCCATAAGAATTGAAGGACAGGGAAATGCCGAACACGCCGCCGTTTGCGACTATATCGCCACAACTCTTGCGCAATGGCGGCGACAGGACACTATTCCTGAATTGACAGGCAAGGGCCATGATGTATAATGTTTCACTGCGTTAGCCGTAGGCGAATTTATGAGCTGTACGGCTAAAGACAGCCGTTTGTTACGCGCGAAATGCAAACTGAAGAATCGCTGTCGCTAACCGCAGGAGCGGCAACGGCTACCGCGTTATCCACGGGCAGTTAGCTCAGTTGGCGGAGCACCGCCCTTACAAGGCGGGGGCCACAGGTTCAAGTCCTGTACTGCCCACCAAGAAGTCAACCAAAGAAGTTCGTTGTCCCCAACCGTCATTGGCAACAGCGAACATGTCTGCCTCCATCCATTTCTAGGGGATTGTATTGACCGGATAGTAGCAGCAAAGAAAGCCACTACTACCCTAGTCAAATTTACTAGAACTCGTATTTCATCTGCAGGCTGCCTTGCCAGCCTTCCCTCACACCCGTGAATCCCTGAAGTCCTAGGTTAAGAGAAAACGCTTTGCCTTCAGTTGGTGTTATTGTTAAGCCGATTTCTCCAAGGCCAGTGTCTCCACGAAGACTTGGTGCATCCAAATCGTATCCGTAAGTTGAAGCACTTACCTGACCGTCAAACTCGCGTTCGTAACCAACTCCAATGTACGGGGAAACGTACTCATTGATTGCATAAGTAAACCGTGTCCCCAAACGCAAACGACGTGAAGTAACCGTTTCAAACTCAACAGGTTCTCCCGTTGTGATTCTTACACTATCTCCGTCCATTTGGGTCAGGAAATACTTGGCATATGTGTCAAGCCTGGCATCAGACATTACATCCCAGACATAACCGATGCCTGCATACAAAGACCGATATGCTTTTGTTGCATCATAACCGGCATTTATACCGGAAGCCTGCAAGTCAGATGTTGAAAAGTCACTGGTAACTCCACCTGCGCGAATTGCAGCCTGCGCATAGAAGTGACCAGGACCGGTGTCTTCAAAAGAAACCTGTCCCAGAATACCTCCACCAGTATACTGGGTATCGCCATGACCACTGGCAAAATCGTTGCCGGTGTGATAGTTGCCTGCCCCATGCTCAAAGAAAGCGCCAAGGGTTATACGATCTATTATGTCGTTAACTTCAGCAGAATAGGCAAGACCTACTGCCATAGAATATCCGGAAACATCAGTATGGGAATCAGATCCGGCACTATATTTGGAAGTACCGGCAACTACTGCCGCAAAAGGCGAAAACCCTTCAGCCCCTTGTGTTGCGTTCTCCATTGCCTGCCCTGCAACTAGGTCTGCACCCTGATTGACCAGAGCAAATCCCGTGAAAGAAGCTTCTGCAAGAGACCTGGAACCATCTTTCAACTTTACAGGACCGGGACTGCCACCACCTCCACCGATAATACCACCATCCTCTGGTACGTCGGTACCTGAAGAAGAGCCACCAGCATTCTCTGCGACTAGAATAATATCATTGCCATCTAATGAAGACGTAAACAGCTGTTCAAACATCGAACCCCATTTGACTGTCAAGTCGCCACCTTTGAAGTCAACCCCATCAATAGCTTTCTCACCAGAAGAATTTACTGTTTCCTTGCTATCAATAAGAATTATTTTATCTTCTATTTTCAAATCAGGAACAGAAGCACCAGAAAACTGTACAGTTCCCACAGTACTTGGTTTATCTGCCCCATCACCGAGAACCAAGTGATCAGTTTGCAGTATTGTATCTCCATCCTTAACAGAAGTCGGAATACCGAAGTTAAAAAACTCAAAGTTGGCGATTTTGTCGAATGTAGCTGTGCCGGTGTAGTTGTCAACGTTCAGCGTGTTGCCGGTGAAGACGTCTTTGCCGGTAACTTCGCTGTAACCGCCGTAGAGTTCTCTGGTCCCGGTGAAGTTTACTGCGCCGCGCAGGGTGACGGTATTGTTGTTGGCTGTGCCGGTGCCGGTGTCGCTGAAGATATAACCGCCATAGACCTTGCCGCTCAAGGTACTGTCGCTGATGGTCACCTGGTTCTTATCGGCTGTGGCTGTGCCGGCAAGAGTATCTGCATAGCCGCCATAAACATCACTGGCTACTGAACTGTCACTAATAGTTACTTTGCCGGTAGCGATACTTGTAGAGTTAGACTCTGCAACAGCACCATAGACTGAATCAACTTTACTGTTAATTACAGTTACTGTACCCGTCGCTGTAGCTTTCCCTCTTAGAGTAAACGCAAAAGAACCATAAACATCACCAGTTACTGAACTCTTATCTTTTATAGTAACAGAACTTGTAGATGCAGCATCACCTGCAGCTTGTACTTGTGCAGAACCACCATATACGTCGTTAGTTACCTTGCTGCCATTTTCCAATTTAACTGAGCCATCAGTAGTGGTGGCCTTACCTGTATCCGTCTGGGCATAACCTCCATATACATCGCCAAGTGTTATGCTGCCATCTGCCAACGTAACAGAACCGTTTGCATGTATGGCATCTTCATTTTCTGCATGTTTCACCATGTAACCGATACCGTAGCTCTTCTCTGCTGTGACATCAGAAGCCACACTGGGCTTCACCGGATCAGGCTCAGTGCTGGGAACTGGTGGAAGATCTCTACCATCATCCCCTGCAGTAACAATAATTTTGTTGTCTTCCAATGCTGACACCATTATCTGCTCAAACAGCGAACCCCATCTGACTGCTACGCTGGTACTTATAAAGTCAACACCTGACACAGCAGGAGAGCCAAGAGAATTCAAGGCACTCTCACTTTCAATCAGATTAATAACTTCTCCTTCTTTCAAACCTGGAGCGGTAGCGCCTGAATATTGAATACTCCCTACCTGACTGGGGCGTTCCCCGTCTCCGAGTATCAAAGTAGTTGTCTTTATTATTGTATCTCCATCCTTGACAGAAGTCGGAATAGTGAAATTAAAAAATTCAAAGTTGGCGATTCGGCCGAGTGTAGCTGTTCCCGTGCCCCCGACGTTGCCCGTGTAGTTGTCAACGTACAGCGTGTTGCCGGTGAAGATGTCATTGCCGGTAACGTCGCTGCCGGTAGATTCGTTGTAACCGCCGTAGAGGTCTCTGGTCCCGGCAGAGTTGAAGTTTACCGCGCCGCGCAGGGTGACGGTATTGTCGTTGGCTGTGCCGGTGCCGCCTTTGAGATAACCGCCCGCAACGTTGCCGCTCACGGTACTGTCGCTGATGGTCACCTGGTTGTTATCGGCTGTGCCGGTTCCGCTGAGGCAACCGCCCACGATGTGGCCGCTCACGGTACTGTCGCTGATGGTCACCTGGTTGTTATCGGCTGTGGCTGTGCCGTCAAGAGTATCTGCCCAACCACCAAAAACATCACCGATCGTAGAACCTGATATAGTAAGAGTTGAATCAGTAGCAGAGGCATTACCATTGTCATAGGCTTGAGCAGCAGCCCCCATGATAAAATTTACTACATTACTATCACTGATAACAACACTATTTCCAGTAGCTGTAGCATTTCCTGTAGTAGTCTCTGCCCGACCACTGCCAACAGCACCTCTTATGTTACTATCACTGATAACAACACTATTTCCAGTAGCTGTAGCATTTCCTATAGTAGTCTCTGCCCAACCACCGAAAACATCATTTCCTATGTTACTATCGGATAAAGTGACAGAACCTGAGGATATGACGTTGCCGGTGTTTTTAGACTCTGCAACAGCACCATAGATTGAATCAACTTCACTGTTAGTTACAGTTACTGTACCCGTCGCTGTAGCTTTTCCTTTTAGAGTAAACGCAAAAGAGCCATAAACATCACCGGTTACTGAACTCTTGTCTTTTATAGTAACAGAACTTGTAGACGCAGCATCACCTGCAGCTTGTACTTGTGCAGAACCACCATATACGTCGTTAGTTACCTTGCTGCCATTTTCCAATTTAACTGAGCCTTCAGTAGTGGTAGCCTTACCTGTATCCGTCTGGGCATAACCACCATATACATCGCCAGGTGTTGTGCTGCCATCTGCCAACGTAACAGAACCGTTTGTATGTGCGGCATCTCCTGCATATTTCACCATGTAACCGATACCGTATGTTTTATGCTCTGCTGTGACATCAGAAGCCACCCCGGGCTTCACTGGATCAGGCTTAAGGCTGGGAGCTGATGGATCACCACCATCATCCTCTACAGTAACAATAATTTTGTTATCAGTCAATGATGACACCAATATCTGCTCAAACAGCGAACCCCATTTAGCTACTACCTCGGTACTTATGAAGTCAACACCTGCCACAGCAGGAGAGCCAAGAGAATTCAAAGCACTCTCACTATCAATCAGATTAATAACTTCTCCTTCTTTCAAACCCGGAGCGGTAGCGCCTGAATATTGAATACTCCCTACCTGACTGGGGTTTGTCCCGTCTCCGAGAACCAAAGTAGTTGTCTTTATTATTGTATCTCCATCCTTGACAGAAGTCGGAATAGTGAAATTAAAAAATTCAAAGTTGGCGATTTTGGCGAGTGTAGCTGTGCCGGTGCCCCCGACGTTGCCCGTGTAGTTGTCAACGTACAGCGTGTTGCCGGTGAAGATGTCATTGCTGGTAACTTCGCTGTAACCGCCGTAGAGTATACTGGTCCCGGCAGAGTTGAAGTTTACCGCGCCGCGCAGGGTGACGGTATTGTAGTTGGCTGTGCTGGTGGTGCTGCCTCTGATATAAGCGCCATAGACGTTGCCGCTCACGGTACTGCCGCTGATGGTCACCTGGTTGTTCTTGGCTGTGCCGGTGCCGGTGCGGAGGCCGCCGAGGGGGATAAAAGCGCCCATGACGTGTCTCACGGTACTGTCGCTGATGGTCACCTGGTTGTTATCGGCTGAAGCTGTGGCTGTACTGCCGTCAGTTTCTACATAGCTACCATAAATATCACGTCTGATCGTAGAACCTGATATAGTAGTAGTTGAATCAGTAACAGAGGCCTTACCATTTTCAAAGACTAGAGCAACAGCCGCAAAGACATTTTGATCTACATTACTATCACTGATAACAACACTATTTCCAGTAGCTGTAGCATTTCCTGTAGTAGTAGATGCCCAAGCACCAACAGTTTCTCCTATATTACTATCACTGATAACAACACTATTTCCAGTAGCTGTAGCATTTCCTGTAACAGTATCTGCCTCAGCACCGAGAACATCATATCCTATGTAACTATCGGATAAAGAGACAGAACCTGAAGCTGTGGCATTGCCGGTTTTTGTAATTGCATAGGCGCCATAAACATCCCCCTCAGCGCTACTGCCGGACAGACTGACAGAGCCTGAGGATATGGCGTTGCCGGTGTTTGCGATTGCATAGCCGCCGTAGACATTGCCGGTTATCGTATTATCTAAAGTAATTATACCTGTTGCTGATGCAGTCATAATGTTACTCGTACCATGAGCACCCGTAAACCTGATATCTGAAAAAGCACCATAAACAGAACCTGCGGTGCTATCATTAGCAGTTACCGTACCTGTTGATGTAGCATTACCTTGATTAGTAACTGCATGTGAACCGTAGGTACCACCAGTTACTGTAGAGTTACTTAAAGTAACAACACCACCTGTTGATACAACATGACCCATATCACCTATAAAGATAATGTCGTCATCCGCGGTTACCCGAGCAGAACCACCAAATACGTCACCCGTTATTACAGATTCACCCGTTAAGGTAACAGAAGCCCCTGTAGTTGTAGCATTACCTGCTCTTGTTTGCGAATAACCTCCAAAAACGTCACCTTCCAGAATAAGAGCTGACCTGGTAATGCTTCCGTTTGCTGATGCAGCATTACCTGTACTAACTACATCAGAATGACCAAATTCTGAAGCGGCGTAAACCGCGTTGGTCCAGCAGCATACAAAGGCCAGGACAAGCAACGACAAAAACCGGCAAAAAGTGAACTGCGGGTGAACAGAGCGGACAGACATGACAGCTCCTTCATGACAAGCAGCCCTGCTCCGTTGTACGGCGCGGGGCTGCTTGTGAAAAGTTTTCAGTAAAAGAGTCAGATTGTGTGTGTGTGTGTGTGTGTGTGTGTGTGTGTGTGTGTGTGTGTGTGCAAGAGTCATGCCGAACCTGTCGGATTCAGGCAGAATTTGCCTCGTCAAAGGTGAATATCCGGAAATTTCTTCAGAACGTGTCATGACATACCTTCCCGTGGTTATCGTCAGTATTCTCTACCATATCAAACTCATCACGAAGCCGTTTAAGCTCAGTGGCGTTAAGTGGGCGCATTGACCTTCACCTTGCCGCCAAGTTCGTCTATCCGTGTAAAATCCATAGCGAGTTGCCCCTAGTTAACTATCGCCGCTGCATCGCCATATTTTTACACATCTCTTCCCCATACACAAGGCCAAAATACGAAAAAAAGTGAAAGAAAATAATCTAAATCGAGCAGGCAAAGAAAGATTTGCGCACCTTGCGGGAAAACGCCAATGCCCAGCGCGAGGCGCACGGAAAGGCCATAGGCAGGACGTTTGAGGACGGCTTTGTGCAAAAAGGGCGCGGGCCTGTTGACGCCTCCTTATTTTTGACCGAATATCTCGTGCATCCACTGTTCCAAGTTCTGCGCGCCATAAACATCCCGCAAGACAAGCGGCGAAAAAGCCGCGTCGCCAACAGGAAACAACGCCGTCAGCGGAATACTCTTGGCCCCTAGGGTTTCCAAAAGCCGTAGCGACTGGGCGTTCTCCCCTGTCAAATCCACACGTACAAAATCCACACCATACCGCGCCTGCCAGCTACGCAAACGCTCCCCGGTCAGCACAGTGGCCTCCAAAACTTTGCAGTTGGGACACCATTCGGCGGTAAATTCCAGAAATAACGGCTTTTTGCCAAGCTGGGACACAAAATATTCCTGGCTGAACGCGCGCCACTGGAGCGGCGGCAACACAGGCCGCAACGCCCAGGCGCACACAGCCAGAACAGCGCCCGCGCATAGCAGACCCACCGCCCCGCGCCAGACGCCGGAGGCGACGGCTCCATAGTACCATTTCAAAAACCAGACACAAAACGCAAGCAGCAGCAGCGCGCCCACTATCCGGATATGGTTTGCCTCCGGCAGGATAGACAAAAGATAGACTGCCGTGCCCAGCAAAAAAAAACCGATGATCCGTTCGCCCGCCTGCATCCACCGGCCCGGCCGAGGCAAAATTTTTACCATGTCCGGCCAGACGCACAACAGCAGATACGGCAGGGACATCCCCAGTCCCACAGCCCAGAACACCGCCACAAGCACGGGCAACGACTGGGTAAACGCCCATCCCAGAACGCCGCCCAACAGAGGGCCGCTGCACGGTGTGGCCAGAAATGTGGACATCAGGCCTGTTGTGTAGGCCTGCAAATGCGGATTGTTTGTTCTAAGTCCAAGTTTGAGATCAATAACAGGCAGGGTAAATACCCCGAGCATGGAAAGCCCCATCAAAAACACAATCAGTAATACGCCGGTTAAAATATACTGATTCTGGTACAATTGCCCCCACATCATGTCCGCAATCCCCAGGGCCAGAGCAAGCACGGTGAACAGCGTCAGTATGCCGGCCGCAAAAAACAGATTGTATGCCCGAAAGCGGCGCAGCCTCTTTTTGCTCTCCCCGCCGCCCAATAGCAGCAATCCGCTGATTTTGAACGTCAACACCGGCAACACGCAGGGCATGGCGTTCAGCAGCAAACCCGCCAGAATCCCCACCAGCAGAACCTTGCCAAACCCCGCGACTTCAAGCACGCGGTCCGCATAGCGCGGCTTCAAACCGATGGTCTCCCACGACAGATTCGAAAGACTAGGAGTGCTGGCAGTTTCGGAACCCCGCACGAAGGAATCCTGCAAATCCGCACCGTATGCCGGTCTGGAGGCTTTCAGGGCTTCCCATTGCCCTGCCCAAGGATATTCCGCTATCGGCGCAGTCTCCACCGGCACATTGCCCCTTACAGTTTGATTGACCGGCGTGCAGTTGCTCTTGGAGCAGAGCAGCAACCGTACTTGGGCGGAAAAAGGTTTGCCGGTGGCTCCTCCCGACAGAGCAACAAAAAAAGTCGCCTCCTCTTCATACACAAAAACTGTTGCCCCGGAATCATAAAAATCCCGCCGCATAGCGCCGGCAGGATACCGGACGGGCAGAGGTACACCGCCATCTAACGAAAACTCGACAAGGGCTGGGCGTCCCGCATCGCCCGGCTCATAGGCGTAGGCGTACTGCCCGGGAGGAATCACCACGCTGACAGCGGCGATGGTTTCCGCAGACTCACGGGCAAAACGCACAGAAACGGAAACGCTTTCGGCGCAAACCGCAGCGGCAAAAAAACACGCCAGCATACCGGCAACCGCTGTTTGCAACAGACCACGCGCGGCATGGGATATGACCGTCAAAAAAAACTTGCAAATCAGTACGCGCACATATCCTCGCCAGCGAGAGTTAGGTTAGACATTGATTCTTTTACACTTCCCTGTCCGCCTCAGGCCAGATAACCTTGTGAATTTGCAAATTATACCGAACAGTGTGAAGCCTGTCCGCAACCAGCCTGTCAGCCAGCCAGGAGGCGTTCATGCCTCCTGTTTTGGGCGAAAACGCCATATTGGGGGATTCCGGCGTGAAAACACAGGATTCAACAATATTTTTGGCGTACGCGTAATCATCTTCATCGGCAATAACAAATTTGATAAAATCAGAATTCGTCAACCGTTCCCGCATTATTGGAAAAGGAACCATTTTTCCCGATTCTCCGGTGGAAGGGCATTTGTGGTCAACAACCCATGAATCCACCATCCGCAAAAGATGTTCCGGAGGCAGGATGCTGCCGTTCGTCTCAACAGACAGATAAATGAATCTGTCCGCCAACGCAGCAAGCACATCCTGCAACCCACAAGCCGCATACAACAAAGGCTCACCGCCTGTGACAGTAACCTTGCGCGACTCCAGAGCCACAACAGCATCAATAACGGCGGATACCTGCATAAACCGCGTGTGTTCCGTTACCGCCAACCCTTGGGGGGTGTCGCACCGCCCGCCCCAGCAGCGCAGGTTACATCCGGCAAGGCGGATAAATGTGGCAAGCACTCCCTGCCCCGCCCCATTGACTTCGCCGTCAATACTGGGAAATATGCTCACAATAGGAATGCTTGTCGTCTGACGTGTCCGGCCGGCGCTCATTCCGGATTTGTACATTATACTGCCCATTCACAGTACGATGACGGCGATTCCCAAAACCGTATTCGCACCACAACGGCCTCGCGCCATTCCTGCAGGATTCGCATCCTGAACCAGCGGATCATATTTTCTGATGTGGGGACATAGACGCGGTTGCCGTTCTCATCCACAACAGGAGAAAGATTGTTTTCCGCCCAGATTCTGTACAGGGCGGAATTGATAATATCGTTAAGGTGCTTATGGTCAACCTCATCAATAATGGGAGAAAGCCGCTTTTTGATTTCGGCAAAATCTGCCGTAATTCCTGGATACCCCGGCCCTTTTACCTCACCAACAGTAATCTCCACTCTTCCTGTATGCCCATGAAGACTGGCGCACTTGCCATCGTACGATGGCAGACGGTGGGAATAGGAAAACTCAAAAATCTTTGTCGCGGTTACCTGCATATGCTTACTCTCCTGCAAGCATTCCTGAACTCGAAACAGAATCCGGCAGACAGACAAAATAGTCAACCATTTTTCCCAAAATCACTCTGGACATCCGTGCATGTATCGGGTAAAATTATAGTTTACACGATATATCCCGCTGAGTATGGCTATGCGCACAGAACTTTTTCCCAACGGTCTTAAAGGCATCATTTTTGACTGTGACGGCGTCATGATAGACTCACGCGAGGCCAACAGGGCTTTTTACAATCAAATCCTCGAGCACTTTGAGATGCCACCGATGACTGCGAAACAGGCAACGTATTCCTTTATGACCACAGCGCGTCAAGCTCTGGAGCACATACTGCCCCCATTGCTGCACGATCAGATTGAGCATGTGACAACCGCCGTCATAAGTTACAGACGCGACATCGCGCCCCTGCTCCGTCTTCAGCCCGGCTTTCGTGAATTTATTGACTACCTGCACGCCCATAACATACGCATGGCAATCGCCACAAACCGCGTGGAAAAAGGCATGCAAACGGTTCTGGACATTTTTGCTCTCCCAAACTATTTTAACCCCATGATCACGGCAAGTAACGCCAAACCCAAACCATCTCCCGAAGGAGTGCAAAGGATTTGCGCGCACTGGGGCGTACTGCCGCGCGATGTGGCCTTTATAGGCGACACGGAATACGACATGGCGGCGGCGCGCGGCGCGGGCGTCGCCTTTATTTCCTTTGCCAACACGGACTTGCACGCGGACATTACAGCAACAGATTTTAACAGTTTACAGCAAACCTTGGCTTCAGTCCTGCAACAGTCTGCGCGTTGTCAACACTGAGGTTTTCTGGAGATCGCATGTTTGTGCTTGCCAATACTCTGGGAGCGGTGGCCATTGTTCTTTCCTCGCTGCTCAATATCTATTTCTGGATCATTATTGTTTCGGCACTGCTTACTTGGGTAAAACCAGACCCCTACAATCCCATTGTTAGAACGCTGCGCGTTTTGACCGAGCCTGTCTTTTACAGGGTGCGCAAGTGGCTGCCCTTTACCTACATGAACGGCCTGGACCTTTCACCCGTGGTGGCACTGCTGGCGATTGAACTGTTCAACCGCATTGTCGTTGTGTCGCTGGCCCAATATGCGGTTTCATTACAATGAATCGTTGTTTTACGCCGACAGCCTTCTGTAACAAATAATAGTGGAGGTTTATTATGGATCAACGCGAAATTGCATTGCTGGAAAAATATATGCCCACAGATCCTGAACTAAAATCCCTCTGGGAAGATCACATGCTTTACAGCAAGCAGGTGGACAAAATTGAGAGCAAGGCATTTCGGACACCAACTGAAGATCAGACCCTGAAACAGCTGAAAAAACAAAAACTGGAAGGCAAAACAAAACTGATGACAATTTTGGATCGCCTGAAAAAACAGGAACACTAAACCGGGAATACAGTATGCACTATACGGGCGCGCAAATTCTTCTTGAAAGCCTCAAGCGTGAGGGCGTTGAGGTGCTGTTCGGCTATCCGGGCGGCGCGGTCCTTGATATTTATGATGAAATCCCAAGACATCCTGAATTGCGTCATATACTTGTCCGTCATGAACAGGGAGCGGTACATGCGGCGGACGGCTACGCCCGCGCAACGGGCAAGGTAGGTGCCTGTCTTGTCACGTCAGGGCCGGGAGCGACAAACACAGTCACCGGCATTGCAACCGCCTACTGCGATTCCATCCCGCTGGTTGCGGTGACAGGCCAAGTGCCCACGGCGCTGATCGGCAACGACGCCTTTCAGGAAGTGGACATAGTGGGCATCACCCGCCCCTGCACAAAGCACAACTATCTGGTAAAGGACATACGCAAGCTCGCTCTGACAATCCGCCAGGCATTTTATCTTGCAAAATCCGGACGCCCTGGGCCTGTGCTTATTGACCTGCCCAAGGACATCGTACAGGCAAAAACCGAATTTGTCTGGCCGGAACATATCTCCATGCGTAGCTACAATCCGACCTATAAACCAAATCTGAATCAGCTGCGGCGCACTGCGGAGGAAATCGGCAAAGCACAGAAGCCTGTATTTCTGGCCGGCGGCGGCGTGATCATGTCCAACGCGGCGGAGTCGCTCGCCGATCTTGCGCAAACACTGCAAATTCCTGTCACCTGTACACTCATGGGACTTGGGGCATATCCGGCAACGGATGCGCTTTGGCTCGGCATGGTGGGGATGCACGGCGCCTATGCCGCCAATCTTGCCATCACCAGCTCCGACTTGCTGATCTGCGCGGGCACGCGCTTTGATGACCGCGTGACAGGCAAAATTTCAGCGTTTGCGCCCAATGCCTGCATTGTCCATATTGACATCGATCCGACCTCCATCCGTAAAAATGTGGGGGTGGACGTTCCGCTGGTGGGGGACTGCAATCTTTCGCTTCAGGGGATACGGGATATCTGCGCCGCAAAGTTTGGTTCCAGAAACTGGGCTGAAGACCACGCGGGCTGGTTGAACACCGTGCGGGAATGGAAAAAAAGCAAACCTCTTGCCTATCATCACAGCAACGACAGTATAAAACCGCAACAGGTTATCGAAACTCTGTTTGAACTTACCGGAGGGGACGCCATTGTCACCACGGAAGTGGGGCAACACCAGATGTGGACTGCCCAGTTTTTTATGTTTACCAAACCGCGCACGCTACTCACAAGCGGTGGGCTGGGCACCATGGGCTACGGCTTTCCGGCGGCTATCGGTGCCCAGCTCGCATTTCCGGACAAAACGGTCATCGCGGTTGCCGGCGATGCCTCCCTGCAGATGAATATTCAGGAACTCGGCACTGCCGTGGCCAACAACCTGCCTGTCAAAGTCGTCATTCTGAACAACCGCTATATGGGCATGGTGCGGCAATGGCAGGAGTTGTTCTACAACAACAATTACAGTGCCACAAGTATGGAAGCCCAGCCTGATTTTGTAAAACTGGCGCAAGCCTATGGCGCGGAAGGCTACAGAATTGACAGCAGTGAAAACCTGCTGCCCGTGTTAAAGCAGGCGCTATCCACGCCTGCTCCAGCTTTTATAGATGTTGTTGTGGAACGCGAAGAAAATGTTTATCCTATGGTGCCCGGCGGCGCGGCCCTTGACGAAATGCTGCTGGTGTAAGGAAATGACTATGCAACGACACGTGATCTCCGTGCTGGTGGAGAATGAACCCGGCGTTCTTTCCCGTGTGGTCGGGCTGTTCAGCGGACGCGGATTCAACATTCACTCGCTCAATGTGGCCCCCACGCTTGAAGAAGGCGTGTCGCACATGACAATCACAACATTTGGCGACAGCGTGATTCTTGAACAGATCATGAAACAGTTACACAAAATTGTTACGGTGATCAAAGTAATGGACTACACCGAGACACACGCTGTGGAACGTGAAATGATGTTTGTCAAGGTGCAGGCGGAAGGCCCGATGCGCGGCGAAATTTTGCGCACGGTTGAAATATTCCGCTGCAAGGTGATTGACGTCAGCCACAACGAAATGATCATTGAGGCCACTGGCGATTATGAAAAACTGGAAGCCATCATCAGTCTTTTACAACGCTTCGGCATCAAGGAACTGGCGCGCACAGGTTCTGTGGCCATGCGCCGCTCCAAAAAACAGACGGATTAACAAGTACTCTGACAAAAGGACAAAGAGATGAAAGTGTATTACGACAAAGACGCAGATCTTGCCCAACTGAAAAACAAAACAGTCGCCGTCATCGGCTATGGCAGCCAGGGACATGCACACGCCCAAAACCTCAGGGATTCCGGAATCAATGTGGTGATAGGGCAGCGGCCTGGCGGGGTGAATTATGACCTTGCCAAAGAACATGGTTTCTCGCCAGTTTCCGCCTCTGAAGCCGCCGCTCAGGCACAACTGATCATGATGCTGTTGCCGGACGAAGTCCAGTCGCATGTGTACGAAAATGACATAAAGCCGCATCTGGCAAAGGGAAAAGCGCTGCTTTTCGCCCACGGTTTCAATATTCATTTCAGCCAGATTCGCCCTCCCAAGGATGTGGATGTCTTTCTGATTGCCCCCAAAGGACCAGGGCATCTGGTCCGCCGCACCTTCACGGAAGGCGGCGGCGTGCCCTGCCTCGTGGCGATCGAACAGGACGCAAGCGGCAAAGCCCTTGAGATTGCGCTTGCTTATGCCAAAGGCATAGGCGGCACACGCTCCGGCGTTATCGCGACAACATTCAGAGAAGAAACGGAAACCGACCTCTTTGGCGAGCAGGCCGTCCTGTGCGGCGGCGTTTCAGCCCTGATCAAGGCCGGCTTTGAAACACTGATTGAGGCCGGTTATCAGCCGGAAATGGCCTACTTTGAATGTATGCACGAAATGAAACTGATTGTCGACCTCATGTATGAGGGCGGCCTTTCCCGCATGCGCTACTCTATCAGCAATACAGCGGAATACGGAGACTATGTTTCTGGCCCGCGCCTGATCAATGAAGACGTGAAAAATGAAATGAAAAAAGTGCTCAGAGACATTCAAAGCGGCAAATTCGCCGGCAGTTTTATTGCGGAAGCCAAGGCCGGCTATCCCATGTTTCTGACAACGCGCCGCAATGAAACAGAACACCCCATTGAGCAGGTGGGCAAGGAATTGCGCGGCATGATGTCGTGGCTCAAAAAAGACCGAAAATAAAGCTGCTTCGGGTAAGCGGCTCAACGTGAACAATCCGGTAGTGGCATTGTGACACGCTATCCCGTTCCCGCCGCCACAACGCTCAAGCCGCACGCAACGGAACACAGTGTGCGCCGTAGCCGTTTTTTGTACGGAACGGCGGATTACGGCAAAATCTGAACCGGCACGCCGGGCGCAAGCCGCACCTGCCCGTCCACAACAACGCTGTCGCCTTCGGCAATATCTCCTTCCACCACACTGCCGCCCTGATATTCAAAAATTACCCTGAGTTTGCGGTACACAGCCTGATTTTCCGGATTCACAACATATACGTACGATTCGTCACGTCCGGCCTGCACGGCGCGCGCCGGCACAACCAGAGCGTCACGCGCAATCCCCAGCGGCAGTTCCACTTCGACAAACTGACCCGGCCACAGCCGTTGGGCTTCATTCTCAAAGGTAGCGCGCAGACGGATTGTGCCCGTGCGCGTGTCCACCGTATTGTCCGCAAGCGTCAGCACGCCGGTTTCTTTTTGACCGCCTGTGGGTGTGGCTGTCACCTGAACAGACTCCAGGCGCATGCGCTCCAGAATGACGGGAAGATTCACTTCAGGCACAGAAAAAAGCACATAGATGGGCGTCAGCAAGTTAATGGTCACAACAGGGGAGGCATCCGCTGATGTGACCATATTGCCCTTATCAACGGAAAGCGCGCCCACGCGTCCGCTGATAGGCGCGGTGACACGGCAGTAGGAAAGATCAAGAGCGGCGCTTTCCACAGATGCCCTGTCTGACTGGACAGTCGCCTTGAAAACCGCTTCATCCATTACTGTCTTGTCATAGGCTTCACGGCTTACATGCCCGCCACCGACAAGTTTGCCGTACCGCAGCATGTCGTCTCCGGCCTTGTTCAACTGGGCAGTCGACTTTGCCAGCAATCCCTGCTTTTCACGCAGGATAGCTTCAAAAGGACGCGGGTCGATAGTGATCAGCGGCTCCCCTTCCCTGACACACTGGCCTTCGGTAAAATGCACTTCCTGGATTTCACCTGTAACTCGCGGTTTAACCCCCACCGTGGCTGAAGCTTTCACATTGCCCACCATGTGCAAAAGACGCGGCACGTCAATTCGCGCGACAGGCACAACACGCACAGGCGCGGGGAGCGGGCCGGCAGACTTGCCCTCATCACCGGAACAGCCTGTCAGCAAAGGAATGACAATCAGAAAGAACTGCAAAAAAAATTTCATACTCACGCCCCCTGACAATCGCACTCCGCCAACGCAATTGATTGACATTACCGGTATTCATAACATACAAACACAAGCCCAACAAGGAGCATTATGATGGTCAAAAACCACGCATTACAGCAGTGGTGTATTGAAGATTCCATAGAACTTTACGGCATTCGCAACTGGGGCGCAGGGTATTTTACCATTTCTGAAGCCGGTGAAGTCGTCATCTGTCCACAAGGGCCGAAAGGGCCGCAGATTTCCATTCTGGAAGTCATTGCCGGTCTGCGCGAACGCGGGTATGACATGCCCGTACTGTTACGGGTGGAAAATATCCTTGACGCGCGCATCGCAAGCATCCACGAATCGTTTCGCAAAGCCATCAAAAATCTCTCCTACAAGGGCGCATACCGCGGGGTTTTTCCCATAAAAGTCAACCAGCAACAACAGGTCGTTGAAAAAATATCACAGTTCGGCACACGGTATCACCACGGCATGGAGGTCGGCTCAAAGGCGGAGCTGATCGCCGCTGTGTCGCTCATGCGCGACACCCAGGCATGCATTGTCTGCAACGGCTACAAGGACGAGGAATTCATTGATCTTGGCCTTCAGGCGCACCGCCTGGGCTATAATCTTTTTTTTGTTCTTGAGATGCCGAGCGAACTGGACGTGTTGCTCGAACGCGCAACCCTCCTGAACGTGCGTCCCAATATCGGCGTGCGTATCAAACTGGCTGTCAAGGCAGACGGGCACTGGACAGATTCCGGAGGAGAGCGTTCCACCTTTGGCCTTTCCCCTGCCCAGCTTGTGGATGTGGTGGATAAACTGAAAACCTGCGGCATGCTGGACTGCTTTCGCCTGCTCCACTACCATCTCGGCTCACAAATTTCAAACATACGCGGCATACGCACGGGCGTTATAGAAAGCGCGCGCCTGTATGCCGGGCTTGCGCAGGAAGGCGCGCCGATGGGCTATCTGGATCTTGGCGGCGGTCTTGCCGTTGACTACGACGGCTCGCACACAAACTACGTTTCCTCGTGCAACTACAGCCTGGACGAATACTGCGCCGACATTGTGGAGGCCATCATGAGCATCCTGGATGAGCAGAATGTTCCGCATCCGCACATTATCACGGAATCCGGACGCGCCACAGTTGCCTACTACTCTGTACTGCTGTTTAATATTCTGGACGTGAGCGCTGTGGAGGAAGTGCAGCTTCCAGACGCCTTGCCGATGGACACGCCCGATCCTGTGCACAATCTGCGTGAAGTATTTTCCGCAATTTCTCTGCGTAATTTGCAGGAATGTTACAACGATGCCATCTATTATCGTGATGAAATGCGCCAGCTCTTTTTTACAGGCCGAGTCACTCTGCGCCAGCGCACACTGGCCGAACGCTTTTTCTGGGCAATCATCATCCGCATAGCGCGGGAAAAAACCAGACTCAAAAACGTGCCGCGCGATCTGGAAAACATAGACATAAGCCTTGCGGATATTTACTACGGGAACTTCAGCGTCTTTCAGTCCCTTCCGGACTCCTGGGCTATTGACCAGCTTTTTCCGATCATGCCCATACATCGGCTCAACGAATTCCCCTCGCGTCAGGCCATTATTTCAGACATAACGTGTGATTCTGATGGACGTATTGATCATTTTATCGACCCGCAGGGAATGAAACCAACCCTTGAGCTTCACTCCCTGCGCGATGGCGAAGAATACTATCTCGGCGCCTTTCTGGTGGGCGCCTATCAGGAGACGCTGGGGGATCTGCACAACCTGATGGGCGACACCAATGTCGTTTCCATACGCGCCGCAGACGATGGCAGCTATGAATATGTGCGCGAAATTCGCGGCGATTCTGTCGCGGATATTCTGACATACGTGGAATACGATCCGCAGCGGATTCTGGAAAACCTGCGCGGCACGGCGGAACAGGCCGTGCGCCAAGGACGTATTTCACCCAGCGAACGCTTTGCCATCATGCAGGCTTTTGAAGACGGGCTGCGTGGGTACACATATTTTGAACGGTAGCGGGGCCAATCGTGCTCCGGCGGACGCTGCCCCTTGCGCGCAAAAAAGGGGCTATAGCCGTTATGCGCATAGAACAGGCGCACCCTCTGATCATCTGATCATGATATTGTTAGTTGGCGGAGGGGGAGTACGCCAAATTGCTTTGTAACTATCTGTAATCAATGGTTAGAAAAAAATACTTTGAAAATTTACCCTGGAATTTACCTGTTCGTCGCAAACTTGGAATAATTCTT
This sequence comes from Candidatus Desulfovibrio kirbyi, assembly GCA_013374015.1. Classification (GTDB taxonomy): domain Bacteria; phylum Desulfobacterota; class Desulfovibrionia; order Desulfovibrionales; family Desulfovibrionaceae; genus Desulfovibrio; species Desulfovibrio kirbyi. The sequence continues at coordinate 70,530 of BLLL01000001.1, read as the reverse complement.
GCATATGCGCTGTTCCCTTTTCTGATTTTGGTTCCCTATTCGGCTCCGGTTCAAATCCCATATGTGCTGAAAACGATTGGAATGCCAAAGGTTATTAGCTTATAATGGCCTTGGAGTGGATTTTTTTCTTGCCCTTAGCTTTACCGTTTAGATTATTAGCCTTACTGGTTTATTAGCTTGGGATTTTTATCGGCGATTGCTGCATCAGGCTTGCTACCCAATGCGGCCTTTGCGAGCATACCCACAAAAATTAGCCCTATGATTACCGCGCCTACGGCGGTGAACAGCAGCTTGAATAACACATATAACAAAATTACCGGCCACATAATTTACCTCCCGCAACAAGTTTTAGTGGTAGCTGGTCGGAATTTGTGTGTACCCCGTCCAGCCCTCCACCAGTTTTTATACGAGAGAAGAAAAAATGCGATCCGAGGGTCAACGTATGGAGCGAATCATTCATGCGGGCTTACCCCGCACAAGAATGTATTGCTACTCGTCGAGATGCGCCTGCAAAAACATACTTTTTGATAAGGCATCAAAAAATTGTTGATATGGTTCAGGATCTGTGACTGCTTGGATATTATATTGTGCATTGGCGCGCACTATCATCCGCTGGCCTCTTGGCATTACATTTACTGTCATACGCAGACTATACCCTTTGAGCTTGGTGGCACTGACTGAACCGAGGTCAAAGGATGCTTTGTCGATGATAAATCCAAGATCTTGTAATGTTGCAATGGCACTATCCATTGTTGTCTTCTTGTCTGTAGAGTCAAAATAGCGCGTTTGCATTTGACGAATTTTTACTTGTGATTCACCATTTGTATCCATCACCCCTTGTCTCGCGGAGGCGACACACCCACCAAGAAAACATACACAAATTAGGAGGAGAATATATTTTTTCATATCTCATGTGCCTCCAGAAATACAGACTGTGAAAGTTTATCAAAGAATTCTTTATATACATCTGGATCGTTTATTTGTTCTGCTAGTGTGACATGACCAGCTGTATTGATGATAATACGCTGGAATGTCACGCGTACAATAGACTGCCCTGATGTCTTAATATCGGCTGTTTGTATAGGTTTTGCTTGGAGAATGACCGGAACTTTGTCCGTTCTGATGGGTTTGGTTGGTGGAGTCACCTCTTTTTGCGGTTCTTCTGCTGATGGTGACGGTGTAATCTCACGCATGACCATGGAAACACGAATACGTTGCTCTTCATCTAGAGGTGGAGGAGTACCGCCTAAGAGCGCAATAAGGACTGCGCCTGCTATTTGACCGCCGCTTGTGGCGTCCCGTTGTTTTGACCCGACCAATATACCCAATGTGGATTCCGACTCTTCAAGAGTGAATCCCAAGTCCTGCATTACTGCCGCAGCAGAACTCAACATAGTTTGATTGCTATTTGTTTCAAAACGTCGAGTTTGTAATTGCCTATTGGAGAGAGATTCCGGGGTAAGTAGTAGGGCATCTTTTGGAATAGATGGTTGACACGCGGATAAGAATATCACGGATACACAGAGAATAGAAACGCGTTTAATCATAATCGCTCCCTAAAAACTTGACTGTCTATATGAATAATCGCGCACCAATCCATGCTCATCAAATTTGATAATAATTGTTAAAGTACGTTGTGTAGTTGACCTTGCACTAGCACGATTGTTTACTCCAGCCAAAATAAGCCATAGCCCGCCACTGGAAGAAGAAGATACATTTTCTGTAGATATTTTATCATATACCCAAGTTTCACGACGTTTATCGTCTGTTGTTACCATATTGGGAGATCCAATAGCGCTTATTACCTCTGCGCCTGACATCCCCATCCGAATTTCGCGTTGCACGGTACCGACGCTGATACGATCACTGTCCTGGTTGGCCACATCGGCACGGTGTGTTTGCGCGCCGGTACATCCAGAAAGCAGCAATAACAATATGCCAGTAGTATGAAAGAACTTACGCATAGTTATTCCTCGCTAGGGTAACATTTGGAACGAGTGGCTTCCCGCAGGTAGTCTTGGCGTCCCATTTTTATCAGCCTATTGAGAACTGTCAACAGATTTAATCCATATTTTACGATAAAATTGACTATTATATTTTTATGCCGCGTTTCTGTGGATTCGGTAAGTTAAGCCATAGGAGAACTCTCTTATGGCGAATGAAATCAAGACATTTCTGGCAAGGCAGGTCGTTGAAAGACGGAAAAAGGCCAAACTATCGCAAGCGGTTCTGTCCAATCTGACGAATCTTTCCATTGCCCGTATCAGCGAAATTGAACGAGCTATAGCCAATCCCACGCTGGACACCTTGGAAGCCCTTGCCAAAGTCTTTAATGTCTCACTTACAGAACGGAAGGTGCTTTCTCCGGCCTTGAGCTGGTTTTTTCAGCCTTTTTGGTTGCGGCAGGGTTTGTTCCGCGGCAAGCTGTTTTTTTTGCCTCTCGTGCCAAATCGCGCGCTTCTTCCAGGCTACGTTCCGGGTATGCCCCAAGGGTAAGCAGTTGCGCCTTGCCTTGGAACTTGTAGGCAAGCCGGAACGCTTTTTTACCCTTTGGGGAAACGGTGAAAAACATGCCGCCGTTTTGCCGTCGCTGACCTTGTAGGGCTTGTCCTTGGGCTTTAACGCTCTGATGACCGTGTCTGTAAGCATAGTCTTGGGCATCGGGTAAAACCTCCGTAGAGAATGTGTTTACCCTGATTTTTACCCGATTTATACCCACCTTCCGAGCACTTTTCTGAACTTTCCTGAAGCAAACAAAAAGGCTAAAAACCTTGATTTCCAATGGTGTTTAGCCTTTCCGGTCTGCCCTGAGGCATAAATTTGGCGGAGGGGGAGGGATTTGAACCCCCGGTGGGTGCAAGCCCACAACGGTTTTCAAGACCGCCGCATTAAGCCGCTCTGCCACCCCTCCGCGTATCACTCCCGTACATTCGACAGTTCAAAACCGGCCTGACGGCAAAGCCTGTCGCTTCTGGCACAGGTAAAATCTTCCGTTGCGCTTCAGCACTGCCTTGTTCATCAGCCTTCTGAAGCCATTCTGCTACCTTACGTTTATCATCAGGAACACATTACTCCAAGGAAATACGCAACGCCCATTTCATTTTGCGTTTCAGCAATACCTATGGCAGCCTTGAGGCGTGTTAGCATATCAACAACTGCAAAAACAGTACCTGGCGCAAAAAAACGGATACCGCCTTCGGGAAATCAGCACGCAGAATTACAGCAAGCAGGGTGTCGCCGTATACGACATTTTCAAAAAGAGCATATCCTTTCCCCGATAACTGCCCGCATACGCTCAAGCCAGACCGCATAGCCCGCCGGTGAAAGGTGGATACCGTCCACACTGAAGGCAGCCGCCAGATACCCCTCCCCGTCGTTCATGGCACTGTAGAGATCAATAAAAACAAGCCCCTGTGAATGCGCTTCGCCTTCAAGCAGAGCATTCAGCGCCCGCACGGCATGATTTATTCCCTGAAATTCCGAATCCAGTTCGCGTGAAACCGGCAGGCACGAGCACACATACAACGATGAATCCGGCAGCGCAACGCGCAGGACATTCCAGATTTTTTTATGGCCGGCAAAGACTTGCTGAGCAGCCATTGCCCAAGACGGGGCGGGAGAAGCGTCATATGGGGCGGACAGACGTCCCAGATCATTGATGCCTATCTGCAAAAATACCACATCGGGCTTTTGCCCGACAACACTGTCCAAGCGCGCCAGCACATCAACGGTGGTGTCGCCGTCGACGCCGAAATTGTACGCCTTTGTCCCGGGCAGGGACGCCTGCCAATCAAACCTGTACGTCAGGCTGTCGCCGAGCATGGCGATACGCGCGGGCAGAGCCTGCGCCGCCCCGGCAAACGCGGGAAAAGCAAGGACAAGACCGGCAAGAAAAAGAGTTTTTTTCAGCGTTTTCATCTGCGCTCGCCATGCGGGACCAGGTTCAAAACAGCGCCCCGCGTTATTTCGGCTGCCGCTTCGGGCAATCCCACCGCATGAAATCCACTTCCGGAAGTTGGGTCAACTGCGCATTGGGCACAAGAACATGCCCCTTCCAGTTTCTGACGGCAGCGTCAAGACGCGCCATATTCACATAGGGAAGCAGCGTCGGGCGACGGTCGGCCATATTGCGCAAAATTCTTGCATAGGCCACCTCCCCGCCGTGAAAGCCGTCCACAAATTCACAATCATCAGACCCGAAAGCGCGCATGTCCGTATAGTCCAGCACGTCAATGCCGCGCGCGAACAGCGCTTCGCTGAGCAAAAAAAGGTGGGGCCAGGCAACGGCATTCTGCCGCATTGCGTCCTGCACCCGCCCTGAAAGCGGCGTAATAAAAACAAATGTCGCGATTCCGCGCGCCTTCAGCCGGCAATAAATTTCGGCAAAAGCGTCCAGATGCTCCGCGCTCGGGCCTGTCTGATCGCGCTTTGCCCAATAAAAAGCCTTGACGCCGTAACGCACCTGCTTGAGCGTGTCCTCAAAACGGTAGTCAAAGGGATGGCGGCGGCCTGTGGTTTCAGCGGTATAATACCAGGAGCCGTCCGTGCCGAATCCGTCGTCGGTCTGTTGCGCCATGATGCCGTAACGACCCGCGCGAAAGCCGCCTGTGAGCGGCGCTGCAAGCTCCGATAGGGAAATTTTGCCGTCCAGAAGCCACGACCACGGTTTCTTGAGGCTTTCAAATCCGTAATTGTACGATCCGCTGGTGGCAGGTTCTTCGTTAAAGGGTTTCGGCTCCCATTGAGGCATAAACCACCAGAAATCCAAACCTAATATAATGGCCTTCGGTCTGTGTACAGCCAGCATGCCGTCCAGTGTGGAGCGCAACACAGCCAGATTGCCGGCTGTCCCTCCCACATTTATGAAGGACGCGCGGAAATAGTCACCGCGAAACTGCATTACCCGTGAGGATCCCAGCACCGCGATTTCAGGTTTGGTTGCTTCATACAGCCGCAGTTTGTAGTCCACAAAATCCTGTGAAACGCCCGATCCGAACAGGACGAAGTCACCCTTTGCCTGGGCTGCCACGGCCCGCTCAACGGCCACATCGCCGCTTTTGTACAGCCACCACACTGTGTAGGGCAGCACAAGCAAAAAGCTGACCAGAACAAGGAGCGCGAGCGCTTTAAAATAACGTGCAAGATAGGCGGTATTTGACAGATGTTGGGACATGGTGCGCCACCGTTTGCTAGAACTGAAAATACAAAAAGGTTGACTTGCGCGACACCAGTATCAACGTGATAAAGGTCAGCATGGCAAGCCCCGTTGCCCATAAACCGGATGTGCTCCATTGGAGGCGTTGCCGCACGCCCTGTTGCGCATCGCCCTTCATCAATTCACGGGTATTGGGCAGCAGCCAGACAATCGCCGAACACAGGAGCAGCAAGGCAAAAGGCTGCCATCCCTGAAAATAATTGTTGGGTAGCAGGCCGGCCGCCGGAGCCAAAATCTCCTCGGCTGCGCCTGTTGTCATTGTCGAATACATCCGCGCCGCTCCGGTCAATGTGACCGCGCGAAAAACAACCCAGCACGCGTTGACGCAAAAAAACGTGAAAACAATAAAGAAAAAACGGCACAGGGGTTTGCGCAGCACAGATTCCAGTGAGTTACCCTTAATTGCGGCACGGAAATAGTGGTTCACAGCAAGCATTATGCCGTGCAACGCGCCCCATATAGCGAATGTCCAGCCGGCGCCGTGCCATATGCCGCCGATAAACATGGTGAGAAACAGATTGCGGTATTGGGTAAGTTTGCCCGCCCTGTTGCCGCCGAGAGGGATATACAGGCAGTCGCGCAGCCATGAGCCGAGCGTTATGTGCCAGCGCCTCCAGAAGTCAACAATGCCTGTGGATTTGTACGGCGAATCAAAATTCTCGGGCAGACGCAGGCCAATCATCAGGCCAAGCCCCAAGGCCATGTCCGTGTAGCCCGAAAAATCGAAATACAGTTGAAAGGTATAGCAGAAGGAGCCAAGCCAGGCTTCCAGACCGCTTAGGGGCAGGCCTGTTTCCGCAGCGTTAAACACCAGGTTGGCGTATACGGCGATGCTGTCCGCCAGCAGCACCTTTTTGGCCAACCCCATGCTGAAAAGGCTCAACCCACGCGCAAGGTCTTCCGCGGTAGATACCCCAAGGTTGTCGAACTGGACCTTCATTTCCTCATAACGCACTATCGGGCCGGAAATCACATAGGGAAAGCAAGAAGAAAACAGCGCGTGCCGCCCAAACCCTTCCGGAACAATACGGCGCTGATACACGGCGGACAGCCAGGCAATCTGGATAAATGTATAAAAAGAGATGCCGAGCGGCAAACCGGGCGCCGCGAACTCCCATTCGGCAACAAACAACAGGGCAAAATTCTGCGCCAGAAATCCGGAATACTTGAACCAGATCAGAGGCAGCAAATTCAGAACCAGCGTCAGCACAAAGAGTTTTTTGCGCCGAATTCGGCATTTTCGCGCAAATTCCTCATCCGACAGAGACAGCGCGAGGCCAGCACTGTAATTCATGGCGATGATGCCCGCGAGCAGCAGGGTGAACGCCGCCCCCCACAACGCATAAAACACCGCTGAAAAAAGCAGCAGGGCTATTGCAAGGCGCGAGGCCGTCCCGGAACCGCCGGACAGCAGCCGCCAGATCAACAGCAGCAGAGGCAAAAAACAGAACAGAAATAGATAGGAATTAAACAGCATGGCGAACTCCCGCGCGCAAATCCGGAAATCAGAACGCACCCATCGCAAACAAAAACAACACGCTGTCCTTTGCCGCTTTTTGCCTGCCCGTTGTCATATCAGACGCGCCTCTCGCGGTTGTCGCATTGGTGGACTGTGGCCGGCGGGCATCCCGCATGTCGTTCCGACAGCAAAAGCCTGCAAATGTCTGTCAGGGATTGAGCGCGGCCCGTAATTTGCGTGACAGTCTGAAGACAATCACCTTGCGCGGCGGCAGGATGATGGACTCATTGGTCTGTGGATTGCGCCCTTTGCGCGAGGCCTTATCGTAACATTCAAATTTTCCGAAACCGCTGATCAGCAGTTCATTATCCTTCTTGATGGCCGTCTTCATGATTTCCAGAAGTTTTTCCACCACATTTTTTACTTCCGCGCGGTTCCTGTTGGTAGCCTCATAGATTGCTTCAACAATATCCGCCTTGGTCAGTGTCGTTTTCATGAACAATCCTCTCCAGACAATTTTTAATGATGAACATCCGCCAATGTCTTCACAAAATGGATAATTATTCGTATGCTACAAGCAACCAGCAGACAACGCAAGGTTTGTTTGATGATTTTTTTGATGTTTTCATTTTCCGCAATCCGGACAATCGTCTGGACGCCGCAAGGCCACAAAAATTCTTCTATTGTGCCGGTATTTTTGCCTTTTCATGGTTACGCGAAATGCTGCCTTTTTTGCGCGCAGCACACACAAACCGGGCAGGGCGCATTGCCCCTAGCCGATTGCCCCCACTCTGGGGATATGCTAAAAACGCCGCATGAAAATCATTGTCCTTGGCAATCAGGCGCTGGCGCTGGTCAATTTCTGGAGCGTCCTTATCCGCCGGATGTTGACTTGCGGCCATACGGTCGTGTGCTGCGTTCCACCGGACGATACGCAAGCCGACGATACGCTTGCGGCATCCGGCGCGCGCCTCGCGCACTACAGCCTTGACCGCAGAGGTTTGAACCCCGCGCGCGATGCCCGCACATTGTATGACCTGACACGACTTTTTGCCGCTGAAAAACCGGATACGCTTTTTGCCTCCACCATCAAGCCCGTCATATACGGCTGCCTGGCGGCAAGGTTCACGCGGGTGCCGCATATCTACGCCACCATCACCGGCCTTGGCTACGCTTTTGAAGTGGACAACTTTTTCAAAAAATGCGTCAACCGCCTGAGCGCATTGTTGTACAAACTGTCCCTGCGCGGCGCCGAAGGTGTTTTTTTTCAAAATCAGGACGACATTGCCGCCTTTGCCGACATACTGCACAACAGCGCGCGCGTGCTCACCGCGCGCGGCGTCGGCGTGGATATTCAGCGTTTTGCGCGCTGTCCCCTGCCCCCACCCCCGCCCACCTTTCTGCTGATAGCCCGCCTGCTTGAAGCCAAGGGCATTGCGGAGTACGCACATGCCGCGCATTTTTTAAAAAAACGCTATCCTGATGTCCGTTTTCAACTGCTTGGTCCGCCGGAACAGGGATCCGGCGGTATAAGACTTAACAAGCTGCGCGAGTGGGAGGGCGCTATCTCCTACCTTGGACAAACTCGCGATGTGCGCCCCTATATAGCGGCGGCGCATGCGCTTGTGCTACCCTCATGGCGCGAAGGCACGCCTACGGCCATACTGGAGGGCATGAGCATGGGGCGGGCTGCGGTTGTCACCAACGCCCCAGGCTGTCGTGAAGCGGTACGCGACGGAATAAACGGCATCCTTGTCCCTGTGCGTGATGCGCCGGCGCTTGCCAATGCTCTGGAATCCCTTATTCTTGACCCGAAAAAACTTGCCCGCATGGGAGATGCCGGCCACGCGCTGGCACTTGCGGAATTTGACGCGGAAAAAGTCGCATCGCACATCCTTGCCGACATGCGGCTTATCCCGTAAATACATTGCGGCAGGACAACAACATCAGAATACCGGAGAACTTTCATGATCAGCATCTACCGCAGGTCATGCCTGCAAACGCTGGACCTGTTTTGCCTGCTGCTTGCCCTGTTTCTGGCCGGTCTGACAACCATTGAATCGGATTTGGATGTTTTCGACGACTACACTGGCGCATCGCTCTTTACGATATTTTTTTACATGCTTTTTTTCTATATTCTGGACGCGTACCGTGTGGGCAACGAAGACTTCAAGGAAACCACAGGACGCGTCCTGCTAGTCTGCGCGCTGGGGATTGTGTTGTCAAGCGCGGCTTCGTATGCGTTTCAGCACTGGCGTTTTGACCGCGAAACCACAGCCGTGCTCTTCGCGCTCTCGCTGTGCTTCAGCCTTGGCTGGCGTTCTGTCTATCATCTCAATGCGGACCGGCTGACCTTTCCACTGCGCATTTTGCTACTAGGCGTTGACCGGGCCGGCAAAGTGAGTGATCTCCTTGCCGAAGGGTTGCCCAAGACAAAAATATTGGGCTATGCGGGCGAACCCTCACAGGAAGCGGACGCCGGCCCCTGCCTCGGACCGTCCTTTCGCGCGCTGGAGATTGCCGAGTCGCACAAAGCCACCATGATCCTGCTCCTGCCGGATGCTCCCCTTGACGATGACATTGCCCGCAACCTGTTGCGGGCAAAACTCCATGGCCGTATGGTGGTGGACATCAGAACCTTTTACGAACATGTGGCGCAACGTCTGCCGCTCTCCCAGATCACCAGCGAATGGCTTCTGCAGACCGAAGGTTTTTCTCTGAACACCCACGGCTCTCTCAGACGCTTCAAACGGGCGCTGGATGTGCTCTGTTCCCTTGTGTTGCTTGTGCCGGCAACGCCTGTCATGCTGCTCACCGCCCTCATTGTGCGTCTTGACTCACCCGGACCGGTCATCTACCGGCAGGACCGCGTGGGCTTGCACGAAAAAGAATTTATTGTATTCAAATTTCGCTCCATGCTGCAGGACGCGGAAAAAGACGGAGCAATGTGGGCGGCAACCGGCGACAGCCGAATCACCCGCGTGGGCAAGATTATCCGCAAAGTGCGCATTGACGAACTGCCGCAGATATGGAACATCCTCAAAGGCGACATGAGCTTTATCGGCCCAAGGCCCGAACGCATGGCCTTTGTACGGAAACTGAAAGAAACCCTCCCCTACTACAGCCTGCGGCACACAGTGAAGCCCGGGCTTACCGGATGGGCGCAGGTCAGCTACCCTTACGGCGCTTCAGAGGCGGACGCACGCCGCAAACTGGAATACGATCTGTACTACATCAAAAACATGTCCATTCTGCTGGACATCAATATCATTTTAAAAACAATAGGCGTGGTACTTTTCCCCAGAGGGGCGCGTTGAAGTCTATCGCTCCACAGCAAAAATATTGCGAAAGGCCAGCGCATTTTCAACAGTCCGCACTTCAATAATTGCCTGCGCGTTTGTCATGCGCACGCGCTCGGGCAAAACAGCTACCATGACAGCGCGTTTGAATCGGCTGATCTTGAAATCGCCCACATCATCCGGCACAAAACTCAAGGGCTGCCGTTCACCGTCCGCCGTGACCAATGCCGCCCGCACAGTGCCAGACAGTACTTTCTGGCTGTCGGTATTGTGCAGATCCAGCGAAAGACGCAACTTGCCGTCACGCAACGCCCACACCCGCACATTGTCCACCTTAAGATATTCCGCGCTGACAGGCGAAAATTCTTCCTGCCCGAAGGGCTTGCCGGAACTGCCGTCTGCCGCGCTCTGCGCATTCTCGCTGTCCCTGACAAGTTCATTGCCGGTGTTCGGCAAAGCATTGACAATACCGCGCCCAATGAGATTTGACACCCTGTCTTTATGCAGGAGTTCCTGAAGATTTTCCAGGCGATCGGCTGTGAGCTGGGCTGTCTGGAGATCGCTTTCCAGACGAAACATATTTTCACGCAGTTGATTGTTTTCGTACCAAAGCTTCCACGAATAAAATAGCACTATCCCCGCAAGCAGAGGCAACACAAAAAAAAATGACAATACCGCGTAAAAACATCTGCGGTGCACACGAAAACTGTGGCGTGGTCCGGCATCGCGTATGATAATAATGCTTAAATATTCTTTAATTTTTCGCATCTGCCCTCTGCACTGCCCAACTCTCACGCATTATCCGCCCAGCGCCAGCAAGCTCTTGCGAGTGAAAAGCGCCAGCAAGTCATAACCCGCCTCCTTAAGCTTTGCACGGCCTCCCTCCTCTCTGTCCAGAACGGCACACACGGCTGAAACAGCAAGCCCCGCCGCGCACACCCTGTCACAGGCTCCTCGCAACGAGCCGCCCGTGGTCACCACATCTTCCAGCATGGCAACACGATCACCTTTGCTGAAATTGCCGAGCCCTTCCACAAACTGCCCTATGCCATGCTCCTTTGCCTCCTTACGTACCAACAAACCGTGCAAGGGACGACCCGAGGAGTGGGAAATAACCGTAACGGCGGAAACAAGCGGATCCGCCCCAAGAGACATACCGCCCACGCCCCTGATGTCACACGTTTTCAGCATATCGTTGAACAGTGTTCCGATAAGCCAGGAACCCTCCGCGCTTAAGGCCGTCACGCGGCAATCGAAATAATATTCACTTTTCCGGCCTGAAGCCAACACAAAATCCCCTTCACGGTAGGATTTTTGCATCAGCAGTGCTGCCAGACGGCGCTTGTGCTCCTGCATGGACACTCCCCGGAATCCGCTCAGAATCTATCCAAAAATACGCGTAAACACAGAGCCTTCATACCGTAAATAGAAATCAACGTCAAAAAGTTCCTCCAGAGTCGCCGCTCCCAGACGGGCGCTGATGTCCGCATCCCGCGCCGCCAGTTCCGGGAAAGGCCGGCGGCTTTTCCAGCTTTGCATGGCAAGCCGCTGTACTGTTTCATAAGCCTGCTGACGGGACATGCCGGCGTCAACAAGCGCGGTAAGCACTCGCTGTGAAAAATACAGCCCGTAGGAACGCGCCATATTTTCACGCATCATCTCGGGTTTGACCACCAGCCCCCGCAAAAGCCGCGTGAGACGCGCTAAAATGTAGTCGGCTAAAATGGTGGAATCGGGCATGATCACCCGCTCTACCGAAGAGTGGCTTATGTCGCGCTCATGCCAAAGCGCCTGATTTTCCAAGGATGCCAGCGCATTTGTGCGCAACAGACGCGAAAGCCCGCACAAATTTTCCGCGGAAATAGGATTCTTTTTGTGCGGCATGGCCGAAGAGCCTTTCTGCCCCGCGGCAAACCCTTCCTCCGCCTCCAGCACTTCCGTGCGCTGCAAGTGGCGCAATTCCACGCACAAGCGCTCCACACCGCCGGCCATAATAGCCAGCGAGGTGAAAAAATGGGCATAGCGGTCACGCTGCACAATCTGGGTGGAGTGTGGATCCGCCTTAAGCTGTAAACGCGCAAGGGCATTTTCTTCCAGCTCCGGCGAAAGAAAGGCGTAGGTGCCCACAGCGCCGGAAATTTTGCCCACGCGCACACTCTCGACGCCTGCGGCTACCCGATCCATGTGGCGGATAAATTCGGTATAGAAACCAGCCAGTTTGAGGCCAAAACTTGTGGGTTCGGCGTGGATCCCGTGGGTGCGCCCCATGCACAGCATGCCCTTGTGACTGTGGGCAAGGCGTTTTAATTCGTCACACAAGGCGCGTATGTCCGCCAAAAGCAATTCACCGGCCTGCGCCAGCAAAAGGGCATTGGCAGTGTCCACGATATCCGATGAGGTGCAGCCGAGATGCACAAAACGGGAGTCTTCCCCGATTTTTTCTTCAAGAGAGGTCAAAAAAGCGATCACATCGTGGCGCGTGACATCCTCAATCGCAAGAATGCGGTCCACGTCAATGACGGCCCTGTCGCGGATGGTTTGCAAGGCCGCCTCGGGAATGCGCCCCATATCGCACCAAGCTTCACAGACGGCCAGTTCAACCGCAAGCCAAGCGGCATAGCGGTTTTCCAGCGTCCAGACGCGCCCCATCTCCGGCCTTGTGTAGCGTTCGATCATGCGCTTGCCTGTCGCGGAGCGCTTTTGTCCGCCTCGGTAGCGGACTTTTCCGAAACATCCGCCGGTTTCACTGTTTCCACAACAGCTTTTTCCGCTTTTTTTACAGAGTTGCCGTCTGCCTTGCCGGCGGATTCCGTGCCGCCGGCACCCTTGTCGCCGGAATCAGCGCCTGAAGCCGCAGAATCGGACGCCGCATGCTGACCATCGTCCGCGGATTTCGGCGCGATCTCACCCTCTTCCTTAATGCCCTTGCGGTAGCCGTAATCGTCCACATACCAGCCGCCGCCCTTGAGCACAAAAGACGTCTGACTCATAACCTTCGGCGACAATGCTCCGCACGCAGGACAAGGTTCCTCGGAGCTTGCTTCGGTGGTCTTTGTCCACTCCTCAAACACGCGCCGGCAGTGTGGGCAAAGATATTCGTAGATGGGCATACGATCAGGCTTTTGTTTTTTTGGCTTCACGCACGCGCTGTTTCAAACGACCAGCGCGGCGCTGACGACGACGGGCAAGTTCTTTTTTACGTTCAATTTTTTTGTGCGCCATACATGTTCTCCCAAACAGGATAAATATAGGTATCTTGACGTTATTGAAAAAATATAACACATTTTACAACAGCGCGCAAGGCGTGTTACAAAAATTTTCTCCCCTCACCACAGACGCCTGACCTTTGCCCCGCAACGCGCCATATATGCCTTGCAATCGCGGATACTGTACGCGCCGTAGTGCACAATGGAAGCAACAAGCGCCGCTGACGCGCCGCCGGCGCTTACGGCTTCGTACATGTGTCTGGGCTCTCCCGCGCCACCGGAAGCTATCACCGGCAATGACACGGCGTTTACAACAGCGCGGGTCAGCGTAAGTTCGTAGCCGTTTTTTGTGCCGTCGGCGTCAATGGAATTGACGCAAAGCTCGCCCGCGCCCAGATCTTGGCAGCGCACAGCCCATGCGAGTGCGTCCATGCCCATGCGCTTGCGCCCGCCGTAGATGACAATTTCATATCCGGAAGGGATTGCCTCGCAAACCGGCACTTTCAGCACGTCCATCCCCACAACGATAGCCTGTGATCCAAAGGCGTCCGCGCCCTCGCTTATAATTCGCGGATTGCACACGGCCGCGGAGTTCACGGAAATCTTTTCCGCTCCCGCTAGGAGTACCTCCCGCATTTGCGGCACAGTGGCAATGCCGCCGCCGACGGAAAAGGGGATAAATATCTGCTCGGCCACACGCTCCACCACATCCAGAAAAATGCCGCGAGATTCGGCGGAAGCGGTAATGTCATAAAAAATTATCTCGTCCGCACCTTCTTCATAATAACGGCGCGCTCTCTCCACCGGATCGCCGATGTCCTCATTGCCGACAAATTGTATGCCCTTGGTCAGGCGGCCCGCACGCACGTCAAGACAGGGAATCACACGTTTACTGAGCACAGCGCGACTCCCGGCAGTAGCTGTAGAAATTGCGCAACAGGGTAAGCCCCGGCGCGCCGCTTTTTTCGGGGTGGAACTGCACTGCCCAAAGTCCGTCGCGCCCGTACATCGAACAGAATTCAAACCCGTAGAAGGTGGTGGCGATCACAAAGGAAGACATGGGATTCACATAATAGCTGTGTACAAAATAAAATTCCGCATCATGAGCAATGCCCTCCAGCAGGGGACTTTTGGCGCGCGCTCGCAGACTGTTCCAGCCCATGTGCGGCACTTGGACAAGCGAACCGTCTTCCTGCGCAAGGTCTTTTTCAAAACGGCGGCATACCCCCGGCACTATATCAAGGGTGCGGGTGTCATTTTCCTCACTGCGGGTGAGCAGTATCTGACAGCCAAGGCATATGCCGAGCAGGGGAACGCCCCGCTCAACGGCGAGACGCAGGGCGCCGGCCGCCCCGTTTGCCACCAAAGCGCGCATTGCCTGGCCCGCCGCGCCGACGCCAGGGAATATGATGCCTTCAACGCGCGCAAGCGTTGCCGGATCCGCCGTAATGACACATGGAATGCGCAGATGCTTCAGAGCACGACGCACACTTGTCTGGTTGCCCGCGCCGTATTCAAGAATTGCCAGCATACTTTTTATATACTCCCCACTTGCAGTGCGGTCAATACATGCCAAATGTACCAGGGCAATGGATTGCATCTGAATATCGCCAAGTTAAAAAACCTTGACTCGGGGAGCAGATCTGGATATGCTCTGTGAGTGGCGGCGGAGGATGTATGTCACTCAGTTATGCAAAAATGGAAGATATTCTCAGAGACGCGCTCAGGCTCTATCATTACCCCGTTGCGGTAACTTGGCTTTTTACCGATTCAGAGGTTGACGCCTTCAGGACGGCCACGTCGCATGTAAGCCCCGTCAAACCCCTTACCTTTTGTCAGTGGGAAATCGCCGCGCGAATGCAGGGCAAAACCGTGCTTGGCAATCCCGCCTCTCTGGGCTGTTCCAACGCGGCCGTCAGTTTTGGGTGGAAAGCCATTGACGACAAGGAAATAAAATCCCAGCTCAAATACTGTACAGACATTGAGCAGACCGGACGCTTTCAGCATTCCAAGCCGCGCATGGTGGCGAACGCCCTTAAGGCCGTTGCGGTCGGCCCTTTGGGCAAGGCCGTCATTGCGCCGCATGTGGTGCATTTTTACTGCGACAACATGCAGTCCTATCATCTGGCTGTTGACTATATGGCCGCAACCGACACCCATCCCCTGCGCCCGCAAATAACCATGAGCTCCGCCGCCTGCGGGGGCAGCGTGTTTGCCTGGCTCAACAAAACCTTCAACTGCTGTCCGGCCTGTTCCGGCAGTTACAGTTCCGGAAAGACAGAGCGCAGCGAGGTTAATGTTTTCATCCCCGGAGACCATATTGAAGCCACGGTCATGCGCCTGTCGCAACGCATTGCGCACACGGGTTCCGGCGCGGTCACCCATCCGGGAGACCACTTTCCTGGCCGGGACGTCTGTAAAAACTGTCCACTCATCGTCTTTAAGGAAGAGGGAAAGCAGTGCGCCGCATGCGATACATAGCGTAATTGCGCGCGAGCGCACTTCTCCTTAAATGAAAAAGACACGCATGATTCCCCAGCATTTCCTCCTGCGGAGCAAAGCTTGTCAAGACAAACGCTTTTGCGTACACAGCCAGCATGACGCCATGGAAGTTTTATATCACAACCTTTGGCTGCAAGGTCAACCAGTACGAAAGCCAGGCTCTTCTGGAAGCGTGGCAAAAACTTGGCGGGATGGAATGCGTCGACGCATCTGAAGCGGACGTTGTCTGCATCAATAGCTGCGCTGTTACCGCACAGGGCGAACGCGACGCGCGAAACGCGATTTTGCGTTTGCGGTGCAAAGCGCCGGCAGCCCGCCTTATTCTGACGGGTTGCGCAGCAACGCTCTACAAAAATTTTCAGACAAAACCCGACAAACCGGACATGATAGTCCCCCAAACGGAAAAACGTCGCCTGTTGCACGGCCCTTGGGACGAACGCCATGACGCCGCCAAAGCCTCCTTCCCCCCTTTCGCCATTGCCTCGTTCAGACGGGCGCGCCCTGTGTTGAAACTGCAGGACGGCTGTTCACGCCGTTGCGCCTACTGTATTGTGCCGATCACGCGCGGTCGTGCCGTCAGCCGCCCCTTTGCCGATGTGATGGCCGAGGCGCGCCGCCTGTTTGCCGCAGGATACGCGGAAATCATGCTTTCCGGGGTCAGCCTGAGCCAGTACCGCCATGAAGAAGACGGCAATTTTTGGGATATGCTCTTGCGTCTGGACAAGGCGCTGTCGCCGGAATTCGGCAATACGGCGCGTCTGCGCTTAAGTTCTCTTGATCCGGTGCAGCTTGACGCGCAAGGCATTAACACGCTGGGCGCATGCCGCATGGTCTGCCCGCACCTGCACATCTCGCTCCAGCACACGAGCCGGAGCGTTCTTCAACGCATGGGGAGAGGCCACTATACGGCGGAAAAACTTTTGACTGTGTTACGGACACTGTCCACACTCTGGCCTGTTATGGGACTTGGCGCGGATATTTTAGTGGGCTTTCCCGAAGAAACCGAAGAAGATATCAAACACTTGCTGTCCTACATTGACGCGCTTGGGCTCAGCTATGCCCATGTTTTCCCTTACTCGCAGCGTCCGGGGACTATGGCGGCGACGCTGGCGGGTCAACACCCCATACAGGTCAAAACAGCGCGCGCCGCACGGGTACGCGCCGCTGTTCAACAAAGCCGTCAACGGTTTTTGCGGGCACAGCTTGCCCTGCCACACATGATCGTGGCCGTTACCACGCCGGAAGCCAGACAAAAAAGCTTGCAATCAGCAGGCGAAGAAAGCAGACTGATATGGAAAGGCGTCAATGAATTTTATATCGTCTGCCATTTGGACGCGCCGGTCAACGAAATGCTGGTGCCTGTACGGCCAACGGGCATCAACGGAAATATCCTGAACGCGAAAGCGCTCTAAAGACACCACGCGTTTTGTCTGACAACAAAGTACGGTTTGGAGAATCGCATGACACGTTGTATGATCGCAACACTCTTGCTGCTCTGCCTTGCAGGCGTTGCCAACGCCGAACATCGCGGCTTCACGCAGTTTGACGTTGACCTGCCGGAAGGCTGGGACGGCGAGGAAACCGAAAATTTTCTGGGCGGCAACAAAGACAGCTACATGCTGGTGCTCGGCAGAAAAGATGCTGAAGGAGAAAATTTTCTCGCGCAGGTAAGCGTTTTTCTGTTACCCCCCCTTGACGGCACGCCGGAAACCATTGCCAAAAAAATGGCGTCCATGCAGGACAATGTCTCCACACCGCAAAAAGAAGGAAAATTCTGGACTTTTACAGGCGAGCCGCGCACACCGTCCCTTAAATCTCCTGCAGTCACAAGAATACGCACAACAGAAAGGTATGTTCTGGTGATTATCGCCCAGGACCCGCAGGCTCTTGGTGCGGAATCTGTTGTCGCAAGTCTGCGGGGCGTGACTCCAGAGGCAAAAGAAGCGCTTCCGAAAAACTGAAACAACAGACAATTGCCCATGCTCACTCTCAGCACAGTTATGGCGCTGGCAAAAGTCTGCGCAGGGTTTGGCCTCATCCTTTTTGGCGTGTATAAAAAATGGGGGCTTTGGCGCGCCATTCTGCTGGGCGCTACAACCACGGGTCTGCTGTTCGGCATGAATCCGCTGGAGATAGGGCTCTCCCTGTTCCGCACCGCGCACGAACCAAAATTTCTTTCTATCTGCGGCATTGTCGCCTGCATTCTGCTACTTTCATCCGTGCAGGAATTTACAGGTCAGGGACAACGTCTTGTGACCTGCCTTGGCCCATACATGCGTTCACCGCGCTTGCGTCTGATATTTTTTCCAGCGCTCATCGGGCTTTTGCCCATGCCCGGCGGCGCTATTTTTTCCTGCCCCATGGTACGGGATATGGCAAAAGACTCCAACATGCCCGACGAGGGCAAAGCGCTCATCAACTACTGGTTCCGCCATATATGGGAAATCGCCTGGCCGCTCTACCCGGGCTATATCCTTGCCTGCACGCTTGCGGACATTCCCATTACCCTCTTGTGGCGCTATACGTGTCCCATAGTGCTTTTCAATCTGGTTGTAGGCATTGCCTGTTATCTGCGCACGCCGGTGATGATAATGACGGAAACAGAACAGACAGAGACCAGACCCCCTCTTGGCGCGGTGCTCTTGGAAGGGCTGCCGATATTGACCGCAATAATCGGCATGCCGTTTTACTACCTGCTGTTTTCCCGCATGGGACTCAATCCCGCCATGGAAATGAACTTTATCCTCGCGCTGTTGACGGCTGTAGCCGTTGCGACCGTCCAGACACGTCTGCCCCTCGGCAAGATCCCCGCACTTCTCTTTTCCCCCGGTGTTTTTCGCATGGTGCTTGTCATCTACACAATTTACTGTTTCAAGGACATTGTTATTGCTGCGCATGTTGTGGATTCCATTGCCGGCGCGACGGCAAGCCTGACTGCCCTGCTGTGTCTTTTTGTTCTGCTGCCGCTGGTCAGCGGGCTATTGACAGGATTGATGGCCGGCTTTGTGGGCACATCCTTTCCCTTGCTGATGGGGCTGCTGTGGCAGATGGGGTTTGGCGACGACCGCCTTGTCTGGGTGTTGCTCGCGTTGATCGCCGGCAATCTTGGGCAAATGTTGTCGCCCATCCATGTCTGCTTTATCGTGACCGCAGAATTCTTCAAAATTTCTCTGCCAAGATTCTGGCGAAGGACGGTTGTTCCTGCCTTTATCCAGTTTGTGCTGGCAGGCTGCTATGTGGCCTTTTTGCATTTTGTCGTGCGGGCAAAGCTTTGACGCACTCCGGCCGCTGTCACGCGAGGGGATGCGGGCGGCTCGTTGCTCCGCTGACAGAGGCCGCGTTGCTGAAAGAATTGTCGGGGGTATAATTAGCGCCGCCGTGCCCCCGCGATGCCAAAGGGTGGTTTGAAGCCTATTGACGGTTTCGCCGCACCATGTCTTTTGGAAAAGTACCGCGTGAATATGACAAAGAATCTTATAAGGCACGTCATTTGATAAAATGCGAACACGAACGTCTTGAAAATTTTGCCGCCTGAGAGCGCCTGTCCGCCTTAAGCTGTCCGCAGGCCGCGTTAATATCTTGCCCCTTGCTCTTGCGCAAGACAACAGTAATGTGTCTGCTCCAGAGATACTGTTCAAAAGCCAGTATGCGTTCCGTATCCGACGCCGCATACGGTGAACCCGTTGTCTGGTTGTACACTATGAGATTGAGCTTGCCCTTGACATCCCCGACAAGATGCGCCAATTCTCTGGCGTGTTCTAGGCTGTCGTTGACATCGCCCAGCAGCAGATATTCAAAGGTTATACGTTCCCGTGTCTTGAGCGGATAGGACTTGAGCGTTGTGATCAGTTTGTCAAGCGGCCAGCGCGCGGCCTTCGGCATGATGCGCTCGCGCAGTCTCTGATTTGGCGCGTGCAGCGACACGGCCAGATAGGCAAGACCATTTTGTCCAAGCACGGACAGGCCTTTTTCAATGCCGCATGTGGAAACAGTGAGACGGCGGGGAGAAAAGTTCAGTCCCTTGCCGTCGTTCAAACTTGTGAGCGCGCGTAAAAGCTCCCGCATATTGAGCAGGGGTTCACCCATGCCCATAAAAACAAGATTGCGCAAGAGCGGCCTGTCAGGACGCGTGTCATCAAGCCAGTCGCGTGCAACAAGCACTTGCCCAAGCATTTCGCCCATTGTCATATTGCGCTCAAAACCCATTTGCCCTGTGGCGCAAAATGTACAACCCATTGCGCAGCCTACTTGGGAGGAGAGACACTGCGTCCACCTCCTTTTTCCTTTGCGGTCGTCCGAAGGGATGAGAACGCTTTCTATCAACGCCCCATCGTCAAGCAGCAAGAGAAATTTTGTCGTTCCGTCACGGCTCTGTTCCGTGGACACGATCTGCGGCCAGACGATACAGGCCGATTCAGCCAGCCGCACACGGCAGGTTTTGGAAACATTGCTCATGACTTCAAAATCACGCGCCATTTTCTGCCATATCCACTGCCAGACCTGAGCCGCCCTGAAGACCGGCTCGCCAAGCTCCGCCTGCATCCAGGCAGTCAATTCCGGCAATGTCAAATTTACGAGATTGCGCATGCGGCTACCGACGAGCGCATATTTTTGGACTGCAGACGCTGCAGGATAAAATCAGAAACTTTTATCCCCTTCGGCAGAGTGTTGAGCGCAAATTCCGCCCTGGCCAGGTTGGGATGTCCGCCCGCCGTGCCGACATCATGAAAACATGCGGCGGCCATACAGCCTACATCCTGCCCGCCGTCACCACGAAAAACCACAATGACTTTCTTGTCGACAACGCCGCTTACGGCAATCCACCGCAGACCATGCACCCTGGTAAAAAAATCCGCTATAGCCACCAGCACATCTGCGGAGGCGACAGTATGGAGCGGGGCATACGCGCCGCCGTGATGAGAGTTTGTGAGCGATGCAAAAGCGCGGGCAAAGATCGGCAGCCACTCCCGCAGATATTCGCTGCGCAGAATCCTGCGCAGGAGCGTAATGTCCGCATGTCGTGAAAGCCACTGGTAGGCGCGAAAATCCATCTCGCCGCCCGAGCGTTCAAAGACTGCAGTGTCCGTGCGTATGCCGTAAAGCAGAGCAGTTGCCAGCCGCGGGGTAGGGCGGATGCGCAGGGCGTGCAGGGCGCGGGACATCATGGTGCTTGTGGCACCGAATTCCGGACGTATGTGACAATGGACGCTCGTCGCGCGCTTTTTGACACAGACGCAGTCCCGCACAAGAGGGTGATGATCGATAATCAGGGAAAAGGGAATGTCTTCAAATACCTTGTTATGCGGCGGCTGGGAATCAAGCAGGGCAAAGTGAGTGTACTGGTCCTGGTTTTCGGCGTTCCACGCTTTGACGGGAATGCGCAGATAGCGGATCATGGCCAGATTGTCCGGACGCGTGACTTCATTGACGCGCATGATGTCCATACTATGAACCTTGTTCAGGAAAATCCGTTTGAGCGCCATAGCTGAGGCCATGGCGTCAGGATCAGCATTGATCAAAACACACCACCGGCTGCCCGTATTCAGTTCCAGCAGCCACTGCTTCAGTTTTCCGGTAATATTGTCATGGCTATGAGTGTACATGGTCGCGCTCTTTTTTGTATGGATTGGCGTTCAGTCCGGTTACCAGACAATGTTCTTTATATCCCAGGCCGGGTATCAGCGTCCAGCCGCACATATCCTGTGCCGCCCGCGGCAGGGCATGCGTCAGCACGCTGGTGCTGCTACGGTACATCCCAAGCACCAAAAACAAGACGACCTTCATAAAAGTTTTTTCGCTGTCCATCCACGCGCCTTTGCCGCAGCCTTTGTTTTATTGCCGCCCAGCACGCAAAGCGCGCCATGCCGCGCGACAGATTCCAGCATATCTGCAAAATCAATAAAATGGCTTGGGGTGACGGCAAAGATTTCTTCACGCAGTCGCTGACGGTCTTCGTCCGTGTCACCGGTCAGCCAGCGCGCCAAGGAATGCGTGCCCTTGGCGTCCGGCAGCATATAGGCGTCCATGTCCCCTATGGCACCCACGATGGATCGTGTTATCTGGTCATTATCAGGCGCGGCATTGCGCAGTACTGCCGCCATACTGTCATACGCAGAGAGCGTTTCGTCCACATTGGGGTCGCGGTAGGAGGTAAAGGTAAGGGTGCCGCTTGCGCGCTCAAGACCGCAGGAAACGCCGTAAGCGCCGCCACGGGCACGCACCTGCTCCCAAAGCGGCCCCATGCGCAGATAACGCAGAATGACCGCTGCGGAACCATGATAACTGTAACCTAGATCATAAAGATTAGCGGCTTTGCCCACATAATTGACCTGGGCCTGTGTCAGAAAGGCTTCGGCCTGCGGCAAATGCAGGGGGGGATATTCCGGAAATTCCTCAACGACCGGTCGCCCGGGCAATGCCGCAAGCAAGGCGCGGATGCTTTTGTCGACAAGATGCAGTCCTTCAGATTCCGCCGCGCAGTCAAAAATGGCGTCTGCGCCCGCCACGCACAGGCGGCGCACGATTTCCATATCCTTAAGAATTTTTTCCGGTTTCTCAACCAGTTGTTTGATCAGCGCGCGCACGGAACGCAGATAGGCAATACCTGATGTTCGCTCATTCAGCGCAGCCGCGCCGGTAAAACGGGCGCGCAGCCTGAGGCCTGCCGCCGTATGCCCCGCCACTTGCAGGCCGTGTTCCAGGCGCGCTTTTTCTTCCAGCAGCATTTGCCGGAAACGCTCCAGAAGGACGACTGTATCACCTTGCGGCTCAAGAAGGATTTCTTTAAAAATTTCAAATAGATCAGAAATTTTATCGTAAACCGCCTTACCGGCTATGACAAGATAGGCCTTTGTTTTGCGGGTGCCGTATTCAAGCATGAACATGGTGTCCGCGCTGACGCCGCCTGTTTTTGCGGCAATCAGGCTACCGAGTGCTGCGAAATCGCGTTTTGCCGTGCCGGTTTCCGTGAGCGAGCGCGCAAAGAGGGGCAATAACGGCACAAGGCGGTCGGGGAAAACGCCGATCGGCAACAACAAACTTGTGTAGGCGATGCCCCGTGTGGGCAGTTCATGCCAAAGGCATGTCTGTGGGATTTTTACTTCCTGACGGGGAATAAGGGCATTTTTACGCGGCAGATCGGCGCTGTCCAGCCCAGGAATACTTGCCAATGCCTGCGGGCTGTCCGGCGTATTTTGCGCTTCCTGAAGGGAGCGTGTCTGTTCGGCAAGTTCGGCAAGTTGCTGTTCAGTGCGTCCGACAAGCGCTGCACGCATACGTTGCTGCTCGGCCATTTCCCGTTTTTCGGCAAGCGTGGAATCTGGCAACAGCACAACGACAGCCCTGTGGCTGTTGTTCAAAAAATACGTTTCAATGGTTTGTTCAAAGACTCTTTCGCCGTCGGCCAGACGTTTTTTGATGGATTCGAGTGCTTTTTCCCATTGCAACGGGGCAAGCGGGTCTTTATCGTACAACCATGTGGAAAGAGATTGCAGCATGGCTGCAAGCCCGCGGGGAAACCGACCTGAATTGTTCTCTCTGTAAGCAAATTCAATGCTGTTCACCGCGGCTTCACCAGCCTGCCGGTCAATGCCTTCATGCGCCAGAACAGTCAGCACATCAAAAATCAGAGCCTCGGCCCTGGGAATGTCGGAGGGTTCTATGCCTTTGAGTCCTGTAGAATAGTATAGTTGCCGCAGATCGGTTTCAAGGCCGCAGCCGGTTGTGTCTTCTCCAAGACCGGAGCTGATAAGCGCGTTGCGCAAGGGAGAGCCGGGCATACCCTCCAGAATGTGTTCCAGCATTTCCAACAGCAGGACATGTCCACTGTCTCCACGCTCCTCAAGCAGCCAGTTGACAGTAAACAGTGCCCGCGTTTCACCGGGTTCCGCCGCATAAAACCTTTCAACACGTCGGGGGGTGGACAGGCGAGCCTGCAAGGGCACCCCGGAATCGGGCGAACAGTTGTCGTAGCCCGCAAGTGCGGTATTGAGCAGACGCAGACGTTCTTCTTCCGGATCATCGCCCCAAAAGAAAAAGCGGGCGTTGCCCGGGTGATAATAGCGTTTGTGGAAGGCGCGAAAATCCTCGTAGGTCAGATCGGGAATGTGCTCCGGATTGCCGCCGGAATCCAGCCTGTAGAGCATATCCGGGAAAAGCGCCTGCTGGCTTTGTTCGGCCAGCACGGAATCCGGCGAGGAATAGACTCCCTTCATTTCGTTATACACAACGCCCTTGTATGCCCAAGGGCCGTTTGCGCTTGCGGCTTCAATATGCCAGCCTTCCTGCCGGAAGGTATTTTCAGTGATACGGGGATGGAACACCGCGTCAAGATACACGTCAATGAGATTGTAAAAATCCCGCAGAGTTGCGCTTGCAACCGGATAACAGGTCTTGTCCGGAAATGTAAATGCGTTCAAAAATGTTTGCAGTGAACCTTTGAGCAGTTCCACAAAGGGTTCCTTGACAGGATATTTTTTTGAGCCGCCCAGAACAGAATGCTCCAGAATATGGGCAACGCCTGTGGAATCCGCGGGAGGTGTACGAAAACTCACGCCAAAGCATTTGTTTTCGTCATCGTTTGTGACGGAAATCGCCTGGGCACCGGTTGCGTTATGCCGCCAAAGACGCGCTGTTCCGTTGATTTCCCTGATTTTCTGTTCAATGATGAGGCTGAAATTTTTGTTTGCATCGTGCATACGTGCGCTGTCCTTTTGTATACTTGTGTAGTTGCGTGGAGTATAGTCTCTGCGCGTTGCTTTGAAAAGAGGGAGGCTCTGTCAAAAAAAATCTTTTGCATTCAACCGTGTTTTGTGATAGCCCGCATAGGGAGGGAATAATATGAACATTCAATCACGGAGCGTGAATGAGCAATAAACTGCACCTCTCAACGCTGACACTTATCTGCGCGCTTGCCTTCGGTTGCGCGCAAAAACAAAACTCTCTTGACAAAACCATGCACGGCGACAGCTTGCGGGAAAGCTATCAGGCCGCTTACAATAAAAATTCAGATCAGTCCGGCAGCCTGTTGTTGCGCAATGCAAAATCAGCTATCGGCACGCCCTATGTGCGCGGGGGCGACTCCCCCGGCGGATTTGACTGTTCGGGCTTTGTTTGCTGGACATACAAAAGCGTCGGCGTGGACATTCCCCGCACCGCCAAGGAACAGTCTGTTGTGGGACAGCGCATCGTAAGGCCTGAAGATATGCAGGCCGGCGATATTGTGGCCTTTCGCCATCCAAAACGCGGCTATCATACCGGAATCTATGTGGGAGACGGCAAATTTATTCATAGCCCCCATCGCCGTAGTTCCGTACGCATTACGTCGCTGAGCGATCCTTATTTCAGCAAAATTTTTCTGAGTGCGCGCCGTGTGCGTGTTGCTGACAATGAAATCCTGACAGCCCAGGCGGAAACCCGCCTGAATGACTTTACAGAAGAAAAGACAGTCAGGGAACTGACCGCGGCACGAAAAAACCCCGCAAAGCCGAAGCCTGACATGGCATCCCGCGGCAAAACCGGTAAAAAACCTGCGCATGTTGCCGCCAACGCCACAAAAAATACCAAAAAATCCGCCATGAAGTCCGCATCAAAGGCAGGCAAACAATCCTCCACCCAGGAGGCGGCCAAAGCACAAAAAACCGCCAGGACTTCAGGCAAAAATAAACCTCATGAAACAACCGTTTCCGCTTCGTCCTTTGACAAACAGAGAACTTCTTCCGGTTCAAAAAAAATAAGAAAAAAAATATAAAGCAATCATGCGCCGTTATGGCAGCGTCTGCGGAAGGCTGGCGCCCAGCCCCACAGGCTATCTTCATCTAGGCAATGCTTGGGCTTTTTTGTTGGCTTGGCTGGCTGTACGCAAATCCAACGGAATCCTTTTGCTCCGTATTGAAAATATTGACCCCCAGCGTTCGCGCGCGGAGTTTTCCGCAGCCCTGCAGGAAGATCTGCGCTGGCTGGGACTTGACTGGGATTATGGTCCGGATTCGGGCGGCCAGCACGCCCCCTACGAACAAAGCAAACGCGGACGCTTGGCGGACGTGACATTCTGCTTTCCACGCCGTGCCAGATTGCGCTTTTCAACCTGTTGGGCTATACTGCACCGCAGTATGCCCATATCCCGCTGTTACGGGATAATACGGGGCAACGTTGGCAAAACGCCATCAAAGCCTTACATTAAGAGCGTTGCGCAATCACGGATCTGACGCCAAACGCATTGTGGGATTACTGGGGCGCTACGCCGAGCTGAATCCGACAGGCCGCCCATGCTGCCCACAGGACCTGCTGAAAAATTTTGACTTGGGGACGTTTGCCGAAAACGGACATTTGCGTCACAGACAATGACCTGCGCCTGCTCACACTCTCATCGTCACAGGCGTAAGCGGACAACACGGGATGGATCGTTATGACACCACTTGCTCAGACCTTTCTGGACGAAATTTTCCCGTCACAACGGGCGGACTCTTTTTTTGAGGCACTGTTCGGCGGCGCTGAGGAAGGCGCGTACGATATTCGCCTTGTTTCCCGCTCACTTTCCCCAAACAAGGCCCAGCTTGTCTTTGAGCTTCATCAGCGTCCTGGAAAATGCCTGGCCTGCAATCTCACCTACGGGCTGCCGCAGGTCTTTCAGCGTCATCCGGTGATCAATGTAAAGGGCATTGTCAACGAAATAGCCAGGCGCCTTGGATGGGACGCGGAGGCCGTCGTCTGGCGTCTGGATTCCACACGGGAGATCAGCGCCGGCCTGCACTGTATCCCTCTCATCATGGAGATTACGTAAATGCCGGTTCTTCGTTTTTTTGTCCTGCCGGCACTTGCATGGCTGCTCTCCGGGGAGTCCATTGCTGCCCCCTCGGGCACAAAATACTACAGCCTTGACGTGCCCTCGGACTGGGGCATTGTCAAAGGCCCCTCAAAAGAAAAGGATGCGGTGACGTATCGCTGGAGCAAAAATCACAAAAATGCACGCTCTCCGTCACAGTCGGTCCGTGTGATCCCGGCGAGGCGGATTTTGTCTACGCCATGCGCAGCCCCTATAAAAACTTTATTCCCCGCCCGTAAAAACATCAATCTTGAGGTCTGATCATGCAAAAAATCCAAAAAGTTGTCCTCGCCTATTCGGGCGGGCTGGACACGTCTGTCATTCTCAAATGGCTCATCACGGAACGCGGCTACGATGTCATTGCCGTAACGGCGGACCTGGGGCAGCCTGAAGATCTCTCCGGCGTTACGGAAAAAGCCCTGCGCACAGGCGCATCCAAAGCATTTGTTCTGGATTTGCGTGAGGAAATGGCCGGAGACTTTGTGTTTCCGATGATGCGTAGCGCCGCCCTTTACGAAAACCGTTATCTGCTTGGCACCTCCATTGCCCGTCCGCTGATTGCAAAAGCCCTGGTGGATGTGGCACGGTCAGAAAACGCCGGCGCTGTTTCCCACGGCGCCACAGGCAAAGGCAATGATCAGGTGCGTTTTGAGTTTGCAGTCAACGCGCTGGCGCCCGACCTCACTGTCGTGGCGCCGTGGCGTGAATGGAATTTGATGTCCCGCACCGCTCTTCTGGATTTTGCGCAACAACACGGAATCCCTGTTTCCAACGACGCGAAGCGTTACAGCATAGACGCGAACATGCTGCACACAAGCTTTGAAGGCGGCGAACTGGAAGACCCGGGCAACGAACCGCACCCCACCTGCCATCAGCGCTGCGCGCCTGTCGAGCAAGCGCCGGACAGCGCGGAAATTGTCTCTGTAGCCTTTGAGCGCGGCAATCCCGTTGCCGTGAATGAAGAACTGCTTTCGCCAGCCGCGATTATCGCAAAACTTGGAGAACTTGCCGGCCGTAACGGCATCGGCCGTACCGATATTGTGGAAAACCGTTTTGTCGGAATGAAATGCCGGGGCGTTTACGAAAACCCCGCCGGCACGCTGCTGTACGCTCTGCACCGTGACCTTGAAGGCATCTGCATGGACAGGGAAGTGCTCGGCATTCGTGACATACTGGCGGTACGCTACGCCCAGTGCGTGTACAACGGCTTCTGGTATGCTCCGGAGCGTGAGGCATTGCAAGCGTTTATGGACAAATCCCAAGAGAACGTCACCGGAACTGTCCGGGCAAAGCTCTACAAGGGCGGTGTGTGGCCGCTGTCGCGCACCTCGCCAAATTCCCTGTTCTCACAGGATCTGGCCACATTTGAAAACTGCGCCGCTTACGATCACAAGGACGCGGTGGGCTTTATCCGCCTTAACGCGCTGCGTTTGCGCCTGTATGCGACGTTGCGGCAAAAAAACGCGGGGACATGATGCCAGTCGACAATCAAAGCTGGGGCGGACGCTTTACCGAAGCTCCCAAAGACGCTGTGGCGGCCTACACGCAGTCACAATCCTTTGACCGCGCGCTTGCCGGCCAAGATATTCGCGCCTCAAAAGCGCATGCGCGGATGCTTGGGGAAACCGGTATCCTGACGCCCGAAGAATCCCGCGCAATACTTGACGGACTTGACCACGTGCTGGCGGAAATACAAGGCGGCGGCTTTATCTGGAAACAGGACCTTGAAGACGTGCACATGAATATAGAAGCGCGCCTTACAGAGCTGATCGGCGCTGCCGGCAAAAAACTCCACACCGGACGCAGCCGCAATGATCAGGTGGGACTGACGTTTCGCCTTTATGTGGCCGACCACCTTGTGGACTGGCAAAACCGCGTCATTGAGCTTTGCAATGTGCTACACCGTCGCGCAACGCGGCACACACAGGACATACTGCCCGGATGCACGCATCTGCAACCGGCACAGCCTGTCAGCCTGGCACACCACCTGTTGGCCTATGCCTGGATGTTCAGACGGGACTGGCTGCGCATGGAGGATGCGCTCAAGCGCGTGCGCGTCTCCCCGCTTGGCGCGGCAGCCCTGGCCGGCGCCACATATCCGCTGAACCCTCAAAGCGTTGCGCGGGAAGTCGGCTTCGCGGAAATTTACGAAAACTCGCTGGACGCCGTGTCTGACCGTGACTTTGTGCTGGAATCCCTGTTTTGCGCCTCCACACTTATGACACACCTTTCGCGTCTGTGCGAAGAAATTGTTCTTTGGGCGAATCCGGCATTCGGCTTTGTAAAATTGCCGGACAGCTATGCCACCGGCTCCTCCATCATGCCGCAAAAGAAAAATCCGGACGTCGCCGAACTTATGCGTGGCAAAACAGGCCGCGTGTACGGCGCGCTGACAGCCATGCTCACCGTTATGAAAGGCCTGCCGCTCGCCTACAACCGCGACATGCAGGAAGACAAAGAAGCCTTTTTTGACGCGGACGCCACAGTGAGGCCGTCACTGCACATCATGGCCGGCATGATGGATGAACTGGTTTTTTGTACTGAAAAAATGAGTGAAGCCTGCGCCGCCGGTTTTCTCAACGCGACGGAACTGGCCGACTATCTGGTAGGCAAAAATATTCCTTTCAGGGACGCTCATCACACGACCGGCCAAGCCGTGCGCCTTGCCGAAAGCCGTGGGAAACGCCTCGAAGAGTTGTCGTTACAGGAGTTACAAACCCTTGAACCGCGCATTTCCGAGGATGTGTACACTGCCCTTGACTACGCAACCGCGGTAAACCGTCGCGAAACACCCGGAGGCACCGGCCCGCGGGCAGTCGCCAGCCAGCTTGCACACCTCAATGACTGGATTTACGCGCACCGCACCGTTAAAAAGCACAAGCGACCTCTCCGGCCTTGATTATGACAATCGACAAGCCGTCCACCGCCATGCAGCCTGGCTGGCCGCGCTGGACAGACACCGCCCGCCTTGACGACTCCCTGTCGGCGCAAGCCTTCGAGGCCACGCCGCCCGCCTGCAAGGCGGCAATTAAAACCGGCCTTGCGCTTGCTCACATGTATTTTGGGCAACCTGCCGGGCATTCCCATACGGAGCGCTCAAGCGCCCACCGCGGATTTTGGCAGCACACGGATTCCTTTCCCGCTCCTTGGGCGGTTGTGGCCTTTACGCCTGACTATACGGCGGCGGCGCGTCTGGCGGCGGCGTGCGCGCCGGCGCTGCTGGCCGGAGTGCCGCGGATTTGCGCTGTGTGCGTAGGCGGCGCGCCATCAAACGCAGCACTTGTCTGCCTGGATCTCAGCGGCGTGGAAGATATTTTTCTGCTTGACATGCCGAAGCTCAGCGCATTGCTTGAAGAATGCCAACCTAGCCCCGGACGCCTGGTACTGCTCCATAACGGCGAGTTGGACAACGCACCGGCTCGCGTTCTGGGCATACCCTGCTATGAAGAGCGTTGGCAGCCCCCGCTGGCCCTGCCCGACCCGGAAGCCTTTGACCTGCAAACCTTGGCTTTTGCCCATGGCCGCGCCCTGGAAAACGCTCTTGAGCCTGTCTGCCAGTCGTCTGTTGCGCCGGCAGCGCTGTATCTCAAAGCAAACGCCGCGCAAAAGCACTGCCGCACACAGCGCCCGGGACAATTTTACAGCATGGCGCCCCTGACGCTAGCTCCGGGCTGTGAAGGATTCTGGCTGCACAATGGCCTCACACCGGATTTTTTTCGTGTGGAACGCCTGGCCTTTGGGCCAATCAACGAAGGCGCATAGCGCAGTTACACATTGGCTTCAATCCATGCGTTCAGCCGCATAAGGTCCTGTCCCCAAGGATATCCGCCGCCCTCAAGTTCTGGACCGACCCCATAAAACCGCGTGCCCACAGCGAGTGCCGCATTGAAGTCCGTCAGCGCGTCCCCCACCATAAGGGTCTGCTCCGGTAGGACGCCGGCTTTTTGCACAAGCTCGGCCAAAACACGGTGTTTCGCAGGCGGAGAGCCAAAAATATCCACAAAATACTCCGCAAGCCCGCGCTCCCTCAAAACAAAGTGCAGTTCAGCCTGCGGCGCGCCGGAACAGACGTACAGAGGCACTTTCCCACGCCATTTGTCCAGCACTTCCCTGACGCCGGGCACCAGAGCGCAGCAGCGCACTTCATTCAGAACATACCGGGCAAAACGCTCACCCCATTCCCGGGATTCTTCGGGAGTTATTCCCCGTCCGACAATTTCACTGAAAAACCATTCAAATTTTTTGTAGCGGCTCACGCCGCCGTGGACGGTGTGGTACATGACAAACCTGTCAGTCGCTTCCTTGCCGTACGGTTCCGCCAGCCTGGCAAAAGCGTTGGTCTTGATGGGCACGCTGTCCAGTAGCACTCCGTCACAATCAAAAGCAATACATCGCAACGCCATTATGTTATCCCATTCCGCGTGCCGATGACCTTGGACGGAACGCCGCCCACTATGGAAAAAGGCGCCACATCACGCGTTACCACAGCGCCCGCGCCCACAACAGCACCGCGCCCGATGCGCACATCAGGCGTGACAACACAGTTTGCCCCTATCCAGACATCGTCTTCAATAACAATGCTCCCACACACATGCCCCTGCCGCATGATCGGCGCTTCTGAAGTCTCAATGCGGTGATTGGCGGCGCGAATTACGGTGCCGGGGCCAATGGCCGTATGCGCCCCGATCTCAATGTGCCCGTCGTCCGCCCCAAGATGCGCGCAGGGAGAAACAGCCACATTCTCGCCCAGCACAAGGACGCCGTTGCCGGCGGTCACAAAACACCCCTTTCCCAAACGAACGCCGCCCGCAAAGCGCATATTTTTACAGCCGATAAGCGTCAGACCTGTTCCAAAACGCACAAGGCCACACCGGGCAAAAAGCATCCGCCAAGCACAAAGGCGCACGAGCACGCCAAACGGGGTAGGTATCCAGGCAAAAAGCGCGACCCAGAGTTCTTCGAGCGCCTCCAGCACTCTGACGCGCAGTGACGACGCTGACAAAGAGGCCATTCAACTGTAGGCGCGCATCAACGCGTCGTTTCCCATAAGGCGTGTCACGCGCGCCAAGTCTTGCGGCGTGTCC
This sequence comes from Candidatus Desulfovibrio kirbyi, assembly GCA_013374015.1. Taxonomy (GTDB): domain Bacteria; phylum Desulfobacterota; class Desulfovibrionia; order Desulfovibrionales; family Desulfovibrionaceae; genus Desulfovibrio; species Desulfovibrio kirbyi. The sequence goes on along the minus strand of BLLL01000001.1, from coordinate 38,943 downwards.
ACGCTCCAGGTACGGCACATCGTCCGCACCATACGCACCTTTTCACCGTGTTCCAGAACACGCAGCATGTCCACTGATTCATAAATTTCCAGCGGGCTTTCCTCCATTTCGTTAAACCGCAACAAATAATCGCGTCTGAACGGAATAACGCACACCTGCTTGCGCATGGGCACGCTATCCGCGCCCTTTTTACGTGAGGGGATCGGTTCGCGTGAAAAATAGACAGCGTTATCAAAGCGGTCTGTCACCACCTTGACCTCATTGGGATCTTCAAATTCTTCCATCGTGTCGATATCCGCCATCAGATTAACCACATTCACAGCGGGATCGCGCAGCATCGGCGCCACAGCGTCGTCTATCATTTCCGGCGTTACCATAGGCTCGTCGCCCTGCACCATCACGACAATGTCGGCTTTTTTTCCAGTAAGCGCCTCAATTTTCAGCAGGGCTTCGGCTGTCCGCGTGGAGCAGCGCGTGTGCTGAGCGCCTGTCATCACGCATTTGAGGTTGGCGTCCCTGCAATAGTTCTCAATAATCACATCGCATGTGGCCACATAGGTGGCCGCCAGCGTTTTGCTCATGGCGGTGCGAAAAGCCACATGCCCGACCATAGGCACATTGTGTATCAGGGCAAGCGGCTTGCCGGGATAACGGCTTGACCCCATGCGCGCCGGTATGACAGCTATGATATGCATATACAAACCTCCCCCTTAATCGTCTGTCGGCAGCAGATACCCGCCCTCGGCCTGAAGTTCGGGATGCAGTTCCCTGTGCGTCTCTTCCAGTATGCGCAGTATGCCCTGTCCCAAATCTACGGAAAGGGGCGGAGTCAGCTTGCGCCCCATTTTCGGCATAAAGGCGTAGGGAGTGATCTGGTAGTGCCCGCTGTTGGGATCGTCATGGCATACGACAGTCAGTTCCTTGCCCAGAATTTCACCGATCATCCTGAACAGATCGCCCACACGCATGGGTTGGGCTCCGGCAATGATGATATTCTGGTTTTCAAATTCGTCCGAGAGCACCGAAAGCGTCGCGACAGAGGCGTCGTCCACATGAACGTACTCACGCAGCGCCGTTTCCGCTCCGTAATAGGTAATACAGCCTGTTGTCAACGCCTCGCGCACAAACCTGTGGATGGCGTTGCGCGTATCCGCGCGCGGCCCGTACAGCGAACCGTAACGTAAAATCGTGTAGGGAAGATTGTGCATGGCCTGATAATTTTCAATATACAGTTCGCAGGCCTGCTTGCTGCAACGGTAAAAGCCGCCTGATTTGCCGTACACATACAGGGAACTCGCAAAAATATAGCGCTTGGTTTTTGCCGCGCGGCAGGCCTCCAGCAGCATGACGTTGCCCACCACATTGATACGCGCCGTGTCCACCGGTCGGGTGTTTGCCTCGCCTATATCGGCTATTCCCGCATAGTTGAACACCATGTCCGCGCCGTCCACGGCCGCGCGCACAATGCCCTCATCCAGAATATCCCCTGTCAGCATGGTTTGATCCGATCTGAGCCAAGGGGAAGGACGCAGATCAACAATGGTGACGTCATGCCCCGCCGCGGAAAGCGAGTCACAAATATGTGACCCCAAAAATCCCGAACCGCCGAAAACAGCTGTCTTCACGCTCAAAGCTCCAAACGCGGACACACGGCCGCCCGCCACAAAAAAACAGCGTCAATGCCGTATGCGATAAAGCGGACGCCGGACGCCACCTGACGCGCCAGCTCGTCCCTGTCAGGCCGCACGATATGCAGCCCCATGCGCGCCCCGTGCTTTTTGCAGGCATTGTGTATGCGGGACATGGCGGCAACAAATTCCGGATGCTCAAACTGCCCTGTCAAACCCATGCTCCCTGAAAGATCGTACGGGCCGACCATAATGGCGTCCAGCCGGGGATGCGCCAAGATGGCGTCCAGATTTTCAACTGCCCGCATGTGCTCAATCTGCGCCACAAAAAAAAGCTCCGGGGCTCGCTCGCGCAGATATCCGTCAAAATCCCCGCCAAACGCATTAGCCCTGCAATAGCCCACGCCTCGGTATTCCCACACGCTTTGTCCCTGGCCCCGCGTCCGCCACATGTCCTGCCCCGGATACGTGGCTAGGTCAATCGCGCAATCAAGCTGCTCCCGGCTTTCAATCATGGGAAAAATCAAGCCCTGCGCGCCGGCTTCCAGCGCGGCCTTGATCTCAACCTTGTCAGCGCGGGGAAGACGGGCAAAAGGGACAGAGCCTCCGCATTCAACGGCGCGGAAGATATCCGGCAGGCAGGCGCGGCCAAAGGCGCCGTGCTCCATGTCCGCAGCCACCCAGTCATAGCCCGCGCGCGCCATAACCTCCGCCACGTCAGGCGAAGGAAACTGCAGCCAGGAGCCTATTGTCGGCGCATCCGCCGCAAGTTTTTCCCGGATGTCGCGGACTGTCATCACATGCTACCAGGTATCATAATGAATCCTGTTTTTTTTGAATCGGTCAGCCTCGAAAAACGGCTGCGTGGTGTGCCCCACAGCCACAAGACTCAGGGGTATAACGCCATCGGGCAGATGCAGGATATCCCGCGCGAGCGCCGCGCGATCCTCCACCGGATACAGGCCACACCATACCGTTCCCAGATTTCTGCCGCGCGCCGCCAGCATCAGGTTTTGTGTGGCGGCGGAACAGTCCTGCACCCAGAATCCGTGTGGTTTTTCTTCAGCGGTGTTGCCGCACACAACAATCACCACCGGCGATTCTGCGGCCATTTTGGCGTAGGGATGACGCTCCGCAAAGGCCCCACGCACTTTTTTGTCCCGAATCACAACAAAATGCCACGGCTGGCAGTTGTTGGCGCTGGGGGCCAGCATGGCGGCCTTGAGCATGACGGTCACATCGTCGTCGCTCACGGGTTCCGGTGTAAACACGCGTATGCTGCGCCGCGTGAACAGCGCTTCAAAAATATCCATAGGTTTCTCCTCAGGTTAACGCAGTATACCCTTCTCACATACTATTCAATCCCGCATCTGTCAAGGTTTGCGCAACTGTCGCAAATGCCTTCAAATTCAAGCCACACGGCAAAAATGGCGGCAAACTCCGGCACAACCATGTCCGCCACGGACAGTGCGTGCGCGGGGCGCGCGATATCGACAATCCTGCCGCAGCGCACGCAACGCGTATGGTGGTGCGGCGTTATATCGCCGTCATAGCGCCTGATCGCCCCAGCCGAAACGAGACGGACAATTTTGCCGTTTTCCACAAGAAAATCCAGATTTCTGTAGACTGTGCCGAGACTGATCTTCGGCAGACGTTTGCGGACAACGCCGTAAAGCTCATCAGCCGTCGGATGGCTTTTGACCTTGCATAGTTCTTCAAGAATTACAGTGCGTTGGCGTGTCATTCGCGATTGTGGACGGCCCATGCCCGCCTCCGGTCTTTTATAGTATTTGAGGCGGAAGTATATTCCATGCGCGAAACGCGGGTCAAGGCATTCCTTTGGATGGACAACGGGACGCTACGCCCGCTGTTGCCGTATGTCTTACATTGCACCGGACGTTCAGATTGACTTTCTTGCCCCGCAAGGCGATAGTCCACAAATGCACAACCCCACAACCAACGGGCAGAGCGGTCAAAAATATCCCCTGTCGGACTTGCCGGAACCGACTCTGCTGCGCGTTGACAAGTCACCGCCCCCTCCGCCCCCCGATGACGCCGCCTGCTTCGCCCTTTGGGACAAATACGCCATGTTGCCAAATGTTCGGACACATTCCCTTATGGTGGCGCATATCGCGACAAACTTGGCGCGCCGCGCGCAAGCTGTGGGCATTGCCGTCAATATGCCCCAGATACGCGCCGCTGCCCTGCTCCACGACATCGCAAAAAGCTATTGCGTACGCCACGGCGGCAGCCATGCGCAACTGGGCGCAAGCTGGACAATTACCGAAACGCGCAATTATATCCTCGCGCAGACGGTTATGCTGCATGTCCACTGGCCCTGGCAAATCCCGGAAGGCACCGGTCTGTGCACCTTGCCTTTTTTTATCATTTACGCGGACAAACGCGTCCGGCACGATTCCTGTGTGACGCTTGACGAACGCTATGAAGACCTGCTCACACGCTACGGACGCAACGCCGCTGCAAAGGACGGCATTCGCGCTTCCCTTGAACAGGGAAAAGACATTGAACGCGCCCTGTCAACACTGCTGGGAGACGCACTGCATGAAAATTCTTTTGATTGCTGGCGGATGGTCCACTGAGCGTGAGGTTTCCCTGAACGGGGCACTGCTTGTGGAGCAGACGCTGAGTGAACGCGGTCACGTGGTGACATTTCTTGATCTTGCAACGGAATTTGACACCTTGCTGCGCAAAGCAGCGGAACACGATTTTGCCTTCATCAATCTGCACGGCGCGCCGGGAGAAGACGGTCTTGTGCAGGCAATGCTTGACAGGGCGGGCTGCCCCTATCAGGGGTCCGGCCCGGCAGGTTCGTTTCTGGCGCTCAACAAGGTCGCCGCAAAGCAGCTTTTTCGGCACGCGGGAATACCCACGCCGGACTGGGAATTTTTACCCTGCCCGCCGCAACCTTGCTGGCAACCTTCCCTGCCCTGTCCGCTCTTTGTCAAAAGCGTAACCGGCGGCTCATCCCTGCGGCTCGGGCGCGCCCTCAACCGCGCTGAACTTGACGGCGCGCTGAAAGAAATTTTTGACGCCGGCGAAGGAGCCTTCATCGAAAAAGCTGCCGAAGGGCGCGAAGTAACTTGCGGTGTTCTGGGCGATTCAGCCTTGCCGCCGCTGCTTATTGAACCTGTCGCCGGTGAATTTTTTGACTATGCGAGCAAATACGCCATAAACGGCGCGCGCGAAATCTGCCCTGCCCCATTGCCCGCGCACGTGCTCGCCACAGTACAAGAAACGGCGCTGGCCGCTCACAACATACTGGGACTTGCGGGATACAGCCGCGCGGATTTTATTTTGGACAACACCGACAGCCCGCACCTGCTTGAAGTCAACACCCTACCGGGCATGACGGCCACAAGCCTGTTGCCGCAGGAGGCGCGTGCCGCCGGCCTGAGTTTCGGCGATTTGCTGGAACGACTCATACAGATGGGCACAGAGACATTTTCAAGATAATCACAAAAAACTCTTCACATTTGCGCGCGTCAATGATATTTTCCCATTCCGATTGCGAACTTGTCCGTAACCGCATAAAACGCGAGATAAAGGCAATGCAAACACCCACACGAATGTCCAATCTGCCTGACGAGGCAAGCCTGCCGAAACCCAAACCCGGAAAAGGCGGCGCAAAAAAAATCCTCTTCCTGTCCATTTTTGCGACGTGTCTTGTCGGCGGCGCGGCTTTCTGGCTCACACGCGACGAGGCTACCCGCGAACAGATACAAAACCAGGCAACAGACACTGTGAACAATCTTACAAAAGATACGCCGCTGGCAGGAGCCGGCAGTATCGCGGAGCCTGTGGACACCACACATCCGACCGGACAAAACACGGATGCTTTTGTATCCGCCGCCACAAGTCAGGAATCTCCTCCTCTCACAGCAGACAGCGCAGTGCACCCTGCCTTTGTGGAAGATCTGGCCGCCTGGCTTGTCGCGCAGTACAAGCAGGGCCAACGCAACGGCACGCTGGCCGTCAGCGTACAGTCGATCAACCAGCGTTATGGCGTCAATATGACGGGTCTCTCGGGAAACCCGCAGAGCGGACGGGCGGATCTGCTGCGCTATGTCTTCAATCCTCCTGTCATCCAGGAAATCTATACGCTCTATGTTGAGCGCTTTATGGAAGCGCTTAGGCGGCAGGCAGCCGCAAAATCGTTCACACATGAGCAGTCACAGCAACTGCATATGGCTGTGGCAGGGCATTGCGCTGTTCTGGCAAGCGCGCTGGAAGGCATCGCCGCCGTGTCCGATCTGGAAAAACAGTTTGAAACCATGCGAAAAAATTCGCAGTCCGTTGTGGACATCAATTCACAAATGACCACAATCGTCTTTGAACTGGACCAATTACGCGACGACAAAGCGTTGCGGGCGCGCATCAACGCCGCGCAGGCGCGTCTGGACAGCGTGAGCAACCGCTACCGCAAAGCACTTGAAAACAGAAGTTCCGCCCAGCGCGCCCTTGTGGCCGCCATACGCAAAGGAGGCGGGCAGTCGCTTGACGAAGACTCGCTTCTTTTTCTGGCGCACTGGGTTGACCGGCGTTTGCGTCATCAGCCGCAGGCCGTCGCCTCCGTGCAGGCAGCCGCCGGCATTCTGCGCGATCTGGCGCGACGTTGCACCCAAACTGGAACACAGACAGGGGCACAGCAGCCTGTCGCTGTCGGCGGTCAACAGCCGTAGTGAACGCGGACACACTATTCATTGTCGGCGGCACACGTAGCGGCAAAAGCGCCCTTGCCTTGCGCTGGGCTGAATCAAAAGCGCGAATCAGACTCTTTGTCGCCACATGTGACGCAAAAGACCCTGAAACAGCGGCGCGCGTAGCACGTCACAAGGCGGAACGCGGAGCCGGTTTGGTATTGCGTGGAAAATTCAACAGATCCCCTAACAACGCTGCAGGGTGTCTTTGCCGCCCGGACCGCCCATACGCCCGGCGTGGTTGTGCTGGACTGCGTGAGTCTGTGGATTGCCGCTCTGCTGACCACAAAACTGCCCCAACACGCCATCCTTCAAGCTGCGGACTGCCGCTGTCGCTCAAGGGCTGCCTGCCGAAGGAACTGCGATGACCTACCCAATTCGCGCGCCGCGCGCTGCCATCGCCGCTCTTGGCATGGTGACACTGCTTTTCATGCCCCCCTCTCAAGGGCATACAGCCGCGATAGAATCCGCGCGGGATGACGCGCGCGAGGCTGCGCAGTTCCCCGCCCTCATCGGAAAGGCCATTGACGCCGCGGACAGCGCCGCTTTTGAACGCCTTGTCGATATGAACGCCATTCTGGATACAGCGCTGAATCTCTTTTTACGCGAAACACAAAAACCGGAAACAGCCCGTGGACTTCCGCCCCTGCTCGCCCTCATGCTCTCACGGGCAACGCTGGAGGATTCCGGAGAAGGGTTGCACGCCCTGATTTTGCAGGAGGTCAAGACATTTGTGAACAACGGCATAGCCTCAGGAGCTTTTGCCGGTCGCAAACTCACGTATCAGGCAGACCAAGGTCTTCTGGCACCGTTTTTTGCCGACGCTTCCGCCGGCCGCAAGGAAATCCGCGAAACAGACGAAGCCTGGCCTGACAAAGGGGAATGGCTGGTCCCGTTTATCCTGTTTGATGCGGGCAACAACGAGAGCTACCCCGTACTCGGTCGCGTAAGCAAAACCGGCAACGGCTTTCGCCTGACCGCAATAGACAATATGGACGAACTTGTGCGCCGCATCCTGACCGAAGTGCAACGCCTGACAGAGTGACGGTTGCGGAGGACGACAAACCCCTCCTGCTCTCTCTGCAGCAAAAAAACCGATGCAGACATCAGGGTGCGGCTCGAAACCGCTCTTGCTCTGCTGGCGGTCGACGATTGGCAGAATGAAGGGTTCTAATAACTTATTGTGTTATATAATAAAATATTTGTAAAGTCATTGTGAACGTGAACGTCTCTCGTCGCGATTGCATTTACAGACTGAAGGCACTAGTATATACTCCACCGGCACTGTCACCAGCGCCGGCACGTATTTCGGGCCTATAGCTCAGTTGGTAGAGCCTCCGGCTCATAACCGGTCGGTCCTAGGTTCGAGTCCTAGTGGGCCCACCAAAATTCGAAAAACATCGAAACCCCGTAATGCCTGAAAAACATTGCGGGGCTTCGATGCTCTGGCAATATTCCGTCCGGAATGAGCCTATAACATCTGTTTAACCCGCGCCGCCGCCGTGCTAGCCAAAGATGTTCTGACCGGCATTACCATGTGCATCCACTGCCAATTTGCGGATCTGCTTAATTTTAAATGCGTAGTGGGCTTATCTGCGCCCACCTGAATTGCATTTTGGAGCGGGAAACGGGATTTGAACCCGCAACCTCAACCTTGGGAAGGTTGCACTCTACCGTTGAGTTATTCCCGCGGAGCAGCACGGACAGCGGTATCCGAATATGATTGTATATACTACGCCACAGTGGACGGCGCGTCAAGAGATGCGCTCATGCGATGCAGACTGCCCGGCGGACGCAAGGGGAAGGCAGTGTTTGCAGACACCTTGAATTTCTATGGATTCCGCCTGCGCAAGAAAAGCCACCGTGTCCTTGTCGCCGTAAATCAGACCGTACAGAGAATCGTCATTGATTTCCACAGACCGTTCACACCGGGAACACACCAGCATGAAGGGGTAGTGCCGGGCCTAATCGTCTTCATGCGACTCTGTACAGGCCACATACGCATTCAGCGTGTTTAGTGTTTATGCGGTGGACGGCAAGACGCTGCCGGATCAAAAAATCCAGTGTGCGATAAACAGTGGATGGGGCGATGCGCTTTCCCGGCGCCTTAAGTGCGTCCTGCAAATCATAGGCCTTGATGGGAGCGCCGCGCAGAAACAAAAGCTCAAGCACCCGACGGCGCAACCGGGTAAGACGCGCGCCGTTTGCCGCGCACAACGCTTCCGCGTCAGCCAGATATTTGCCAAGCCTGTTGTTATTCACTGTAATGTTAACCTTCACCGCTTTCTATTGTGTATCCGGCCCTGCCCATGTCCGTGTCATTATGCCCCATATCCAAAATTCCGTAAACCCATACAGGTTCCATAAAGTAAAATCCCTTCACGGGATCTTCCGAGGTGACGTAGATGATCTGATTCGCCGGCGGCGGCGGAGAATGGATGCAGGCGCCGAAATAGGGAACAAGCAAAAACTCCTTCAACGCTCTTTCTTCATAATCCAGGGAGACAATAAATCCGGCAATCCGTATGAAGTTCCCTAATAAGTCCCTCTTTGTTGAATGATAATATTAGATTATCAAAACGCACTGTTATATTATTGCATTTTCAACAACGCGTCAACTATGCGGGCAGCACGGTATTCCTCACAACCTATTAGCGCGAAGGCTTTTTGGCAAGGTAGGGCCACTTCAGGCTTTGAAAAAGGCACGCGTCCACGCCAAGGCAAAAAATTACAGGGCCACCAACCACCGTTCTGTCGCGTCAATAAGACTTTTCGGCGTAGACGCGCCGGCCGTTAGACCTGCGCGATTTTTTTTTGCAAATTTTCTTGAGTCCAGTTCCTTCGGGGTTTCCACATGAAAAATCTCAATGCCGCTCAATGCCGCTATATCCGCCAGCCTGCGCGTATTGCCGCTCTGCCTGCCTCCCACAATTACCATAACATCCACAGAAGAAGCAATGTCACGCGCTTCCTTTTGGCGACTACGCGTCGCGTCGCAGATTGTGGAAAGCACCGACAATCTCTCCAGGCGTTTCCGCAGTATTTTTTCCATCTGCATAAACTGCTTGCGGTCCTGCGTTGTCTGGGAGGCAAGCACACAGTCGTGACCGTGTGGCGGAACAAGGCTGTCAAACTCCCGCAAGTTGCTGAAAACATACGCTGCCCCGTGCGTGTAAGAAATCAGCCCCCGGACCTCAGGGTGATTGGCTTCGCCGAAGAGCAGGAGTGTTGCCCCGTTTTTTGTGGCCTGCTCAATGGCCATCCGTGCTTTTTTTACTCTGGGGCAGGTTGCATCGACAATAACGCCCGCCGCCGCACGCACGGCCTCTTCTTCCTGCCGGGCGAGGCCGTGCGCGCGTATGATCACGTAATCATCGGGCAGCAGTTGCGAGGCATCCGCCGCGCAGACAACGCCCCTGGCTTCATATTCCGCAAGCACCTGGGGGTTATGGATGATAGGCCCAAGAGTGCAGACGCGGCGCGCGCGCGCCGCGTCATCCAGAGAAGTGTTCAATTTTTTCAGGGCAAGACTTACGCCCATGCAAAAGCCTGCTGTTTTGGCGCGCACAACCTTCATGCCTGCTCCCATACAAATCAGATTCCTGGTCAATAAAATATCATGACTTCCCTGTCAAAAAAAACGCCGCCAGAACGTCTTCAAGTTCCCGCCAAGTGGCGCTGCGGCAGACAGCGTCCCGCAACACGCGTACGCCGGACAGGGAGCGGGCGTACAGGGGGATGACCGAACGCATCTTCCGCAGGGCGCGCATGTCCGGGCTAAACGCGCGCGCCAGCGCGACATGGCGCAGAATAACAGCGTACAGAATATCGGCGTCAGGCTGTTGCGGACACATATTCCGGCACAGCGCCCTGTGCGCCGAAAAAATTGTGGGATCGCGCATGGCCCCGCGCGCGTACATAACGCCCGATGCCCCGGTATAGTCAAGACAGCGCAGCCCGTCCTCGGCCTTCAGCAAATCACCGCTTGCCAAAAGCGGCAGACTGAGGCGGACGGAAAGACCTGCCAGGGCGTCCCAGTCAGCCTGTCCGCCAAAGCCCTGACGCGCAGTGCGCGGGTGCAACGTTAACCAGCCCGCGCCCATATCCTCAAGGCGCAGGGCAAGCTCACACAGCGCCGGCGTAAGCGCCTGTTCGCCCTGTACACCAAGACGCAGCTTGACGCCCACCCGCCCACGCCCTGCCGCAGACAGCAAGGCCATTGCCGCGGCAATGGCCTTGTCGTGGTCAGCCAGCAGAGCCGCCCCCGCGCCCTGGCGCATGACCTTGCGGACAGAACAGCCCATATTCAGATCAAACCAGATGAAGCCGGCCTTGAGCAACAGATCGACAGCCTTGCGCAAAAACTCCGGCTCAGCGCCGAAAAGCTGCGCCACCAGCGGCTGATCCAACACGTCAGTAGCAAGCAGATCACGCGTGGCGCGGCCGGCATACACAAGCCCCTTGGCGCTGATCATTTCCGTCTCGCAGACAGCGGCGCCGTATTCCCTGCACAACAGCCGAAAAGGCAGGTCGCTGTAACCGGCAAGCGGCGCAAGCCAAGGTTTGTCGCGTCCTGTCGGCAATTTCTCCACTAACACCCCATTTTTGTGATTATAAAACGCTCCTGTTTTCGCGTCCAGAAAAAATGCCTTTACACCACCAAAAGAATTCTTTACACAAAAACAAAAAACACCAAAAAGGAAATCAGCTATGGGTCTTTTACAAAATGCCGCCAAAACCACTAATGGCGTCGTGCTTAACGGCTTTCTCCTTTCCCCTGTCGTGGAGCAGTGTTCCGGCTGTGATCGCGTACGCCGGTTTGAAGAACAGGACTTCTGCTCAAGCTATCCTGACCCCACAACAAAATGGGCGGACGGGCACTGCAATTTCGCCACACACATCAAGGCAGCTTCAGCGACGGCCGCAAAAATCAATCCGCTGAAGGCCTCCAAGCGCGCAGCCAAGGGACGCTAAAGCTCACACGCTACCTCCATGCCCGACGACACTTTTGACTGCCTCATCGTCGGCGGCGGACACGCCGGTTGCGAAGCCGCTGTAGCCTTGGCGCGTCTTAACCACAGTGTGCTGCTGATCACAGGCAATATCGACCGCCTGGGTTGCCTTTCCTGCAACCCCGCTATCGGCGGTTTGGGCAAGGGACATATGGTGCGTGAAATTGATGCGCTTGGCGGCATGATGGGGCTGTGGGCAGATACGGCGGGCATTCAGTTTCGCATGTTGAACCGGAGCAAAGGCTTGGCCGTACGCGCCACCAGAGCGCAGATTGACCGCGATGCTTACAGTCAGGCTGTCAAAAAAACACTTTTTTCCACCTCCAACCTCAGAATCTGGCAGGATACGGCAACAGCCGTCACAACCAGGGCATGTAGCGCGCTCGGCGTGCACACACAGTTGGGGCTTGCCTTTAACGCAAAACATGTGCTGTTGACAACCGGCACCTTTCTGAACGGACGCATGCACATCGGCATGACCAACATGCCGGGAGGACGTTTGGGCGATGTCCCGGCAACAGCCCTTTCCGACAGCCTGCGCGGTCTGGGCATTGCCTTGGGAAGACTGAAAACCGGCACCACGCCGCGCATTTTACGTTCATCCATTGATTTTTCCTGCCTGCAAGAACAAAAAAGCGACACCCCGCTGCCCGCCTTCAGTTTTCACGGGCAAAGGCCCGAACGCGCCCAGATGCCCTGCCACATTACCTGGACAAACGCGCGTACCCACGAAATCATACGCGCGGCCTTTGACCGATCGCCCCTGTTTACCGGCGCGATTCAGGGCACGGGCGCGCGTTACTGCCCATCCATTGAAGACAAGGTGGCGCGATTTCCCGACAGGGAGCGGCACCAGATATTTTTGGAACCTGAGGGCGCCGGCAGTGGAGAAATCTATGCCAACGGCATTTCAACCAGTCTGCCGCTGGACGTGCAACAGGACATGCTGCGCAGCATGCACGGTCTGGAAGAAGCCGTTATGGCGCGCCCCGGTTACGCCATTGAATATGACTACGCAAATCCCACACAACTGCGCCCCACGCTGGAAAGCAAGGCCGTGCCCGGTCTTTGGCTTGCCGGCCAGATAAACGGCTCTTCAGGCTATGAAGAGGCCGCCGCCCAAGGCCTTTGGGCAGCGCTGAACATTTCCTGCGCCCTGCGGGAATTGCCGCCCTTTGCCCCGGGACGGGATACAGCCTACATGGCCGTGCTGACCGATGATCTTGTAACGCTGGGTACGCTTGAGCCGTACCGCATGTTCACATCGCGCGCCGAATACCGCCTGTGTCTGCGTGAAGACAATGCCGACTCCCGCCTGACCCCGCTGGGACGGAATCTGGGGCTTGTTGACAACGCTCACTGGCAAAAATTTTGCGAAAAAGAAACCTCCGCAGTTCACCTCAAACAAAGACTTGCGGAAATTCATATTCCTGCCGACAAGAAAAAAGAACGGCGCAACGCCCCGGCGGGAGCAAGCCTTGCCGAACTTTTGCGCCGCCCGCACACGGACAGAGAAAATCTGTTTTCCCTGCTCACGGAAACTGTTAACCCATCGGCTGTCGCGCTGAAAACGGAACTGGCGGACTTCGATCCTGAAGTATGGGAGCGCGCGCAGACAGACATAAAATACGAGGGATACCTTGAACGCCAACACCGTCTGGTCGCGCGCGCGGCGGAAAGAAAAAAAACTGTCTTGCCCCATGATATAGACTATACTAAAGTGGCAGGGCTTTCCCATGAAGTGGAAGAAAAACTGGAGCGCGTCCGTCCGCTGAATCTCGGACAGGCCGGACGCATTTCGGGCGTGACGCCCGCAGCGCTCAACTGCCTTGAAATTTATTTGCACAAACAAAGGTGTGTCATGACTGGAAGTAGGGCATAAACTCAATTTCATCCGCGTACGTCCCCAAGGAGAAGGAGGTGGTACGGATTATCGGGCTGTGTCATCTTGATCCGGCAAATCCCATCCCCAAAAACATAAAGAAAATCGGCACGCCTGCCGTGCACTATAAAATCGGCATGAAAAACGAACCGGTACAGCTTGAAAACATTTCCGCCACAGGCATCGGTCTGCGCTTTACAAAGGAGGCTTCACTTGGACGGTGGATCAGACAGGCGTAGTACGCTCTGGTCGCGCCTGAGCAAATTGTTTGGGCACGACGACGAAGAATCTTTAAAAAAAGCTATTATCGAAGCCAGAGCAGCCGGCGAAGTTGAACCGGACGAAGAATCCATGTTGCTTGGCATTTTGCGTTTTGACGACCTCAAGGTGCAGGACGCAATGATCCCCCGCACGGATATAGACTGTGTGCCGAACGACATGCCCATTCAGGAAGTTGTGCAGGTCATTGTAACATCCGGTCACTCCCGAATCCCCGTGTACAAGGACACACGTGACAATATTGTGGGCATGTTGCACGTCAAGGACCTGTTGAACTGCCTTGTTGACAGCAACCACGCGCACCTGTCGGTTTCAAAAATCATGCGGGAACCGTTTTTCGTTCCAGAGACAAAATCGGTACGCACGCTTTTACAGGAATTTCGCGCCAGGAAACAGCATATCGCCATTGCCCTTGACGAATACGGCGGCACTTCCGGCCTGATAACCATTGAAGACCTTCTGGAAGAAATTGTGGGCGATATAGAAGACGAACACGACACCCCGCGGCGTGAAGACATCCGCCCCATAGGCGAAACAGTTTTTGAACTGACCGGACGCGCCCTGCTGGAAGACATGGGCAAACTCGGCATAGACCTGGCCTCTGACGAAGTGGAAACCATCGGCGGCTACCTGAGCATGGAGGCCGGAAATGTGCCGGACACTGGGGAATGCCTCACCCTGAACGGTTGGCTTTTTACCGTGCTTGACGCCGACAAAAAACTGATCCACCTGCTGCGCGCTGAACCTGCCGTCCCGGCGGAATCGGACGCTCAAATGCCAGAGACATGAACGCGCTCCCGCTTGCAGGATTTTCAGGCGCGGCTTTCCTGTGGCTGGGTTTTCCCAATGACCTGCTGCACCTGCCGTTGCTTGCGCCGGCCTATCCCGCAGCCTTGGCCTGCCTTGGCGCGCGCGCGCGCTGCGCGGCAACCGCATTCCGGCACGGCTGGCTGACCGGCATTGTCGGAGGCAGCGCTGTGCTGTACTGGCTGGCGTTGCCCGTGCATGATGTGGGCGGGCTGCCCTGGCCGCTGGCCGTGCCCTGCGCCGTCTTCATCGCTGCCTGTCTGGCCTGTCTGCACGGCCTGTTTTCACTTGGCGCTCATACTCTGAAGGAATGGTCGCCGGTTTTTTTCGCAACCCTTCTGGGGCTTGCCTGGTATCTGCTGGAAGAAATTTCCGATCTTGTCCTCGGCTTCCCCTGGCTTTCTCTCGCCGGCGCCCTTGCCGCCTGGCCTGTGACGATACAGGCTGCGGACATCGTCGGCGCCTATATGCTGAGCGGCATCTGGACACTGGCCGTCCTGCTCTGCCTTTGCCCCATGGCAAACGTCTCCAGCCGCGCAACCGGACTTGGCCTTGCCGTTCTGCTCCTTTGTTACGGCGCCGCGCAACTGCAAAGCCGCCCGTTTGACCCCGACCCCACCGGCAAAAACAGCTTTCCCGTACTTTTTGTGGAAGGCAATATTGATCAGAACAACAAATGGACACCGGAGTTTCAACGCCAGACAGTAGAAAAATATATCAATCTGACTCAAATATTTTTATCGACACATCCGGAAGAAAAGCCCCTGATCGTCTGGCCGGAAACTGCCCTGCCCTTCTTTTTTGAGAAAAGCGCGCTGTTTGCGCCGATCCTGCGGGCAACAGCGGCGCAAGCCGGTTGCCCCCTGCTGTTTGGCGCGCCCGCCCTGCGCAAAAAGCCGGACGGCAAAGCCACTGTTTTTAACCGCGCTTGGTTGTTGGGGGATACGGGAACGACTCTGGGGGCTTACGACAAGGAACACCTTGTGCCTTTTGGCGAATATCTGCCGGAATGGCTGAAACTGGATTTTCTGTCCGCCCTGTTGCAAGGCGTGGGGCTGTACGAATCGGGCACACAAACCGCGCCCCTGCGCTACGGCGGTCTTGTCTTGGGAATGCTTATCTGCTATGAAGGAATATTCCCGAGCCTTGCGAAAGCGCGTGTGGAAGAGGGCGCAAACATTCTGGCGGACATAAGCAACGACAACTGGTTTGGGCGCACGCCGGCAGCGCGGCAGCATCTGTCTTTGACGGTCTTGCGCGCTGTGGAGCAGAACCGATGGCTCCTGCGCGGAACAAATTCCGGCATCACGGCCATTGTTGACCCACGCGGACGTTTGGCCTTGCAGGGCGAACAGTTTACAGAGGCGACACGGTTGGGACGCGCTGAATACATAACCGAGCAAAGCCTGTACCACACGATCAGTCCTTGGCTTTTGCCAACAGCGGTTTTGGCAGGGCTTGCCCTGGCGGTGTATGGTCGCAGACGGTTCAAGACACAAGACAGGTGAAGGCATATGTCAAATTTACTAACGATAAAAGAAGCTAGCGAATGGGCAACAAATTATGTGGGCAAACTCGTCACCCCTTCAAACATATCGTATCTTATCCAGTATGGTCGGATTAAAAAAATAGGAAACAATAGCGCGCCCAAAATCACATACAGTGATTTACTTAATTATTATCAATCCTATAAAGGATCCAGAGAATATAATTTTAAAGAACGTCTTGGAGATGATCTAAATTGGGCGTTGTCGTTTGACCAATACAAAGAAGCAGAAACAACAAAGCATGTACACCGGTTACACCCATATAAAGGAAAATTTATTCCGCAACTTGTAGAATATTTTCTTGATGACCATACGGATAATTTCAAAACAGAATCCTATTTTAATAAAAGCGATATTGTACTTGACCCATTTTCTGGAAGCGGCACAACTATGGTGCAAGCATGCGAACTCGGAATACATGCTATAGGTATAGATATTTCAGCATTTAATAGCATGATAGGAAATTGTAAAGTTATCCGTGCTGATATTGCTGATGTGCGCCATGAGGCAAATAAAATAACAGATAATTTATCCTTATTTATCAAAAACTCCAACGTTATCACGTTTGAAAAAAATCTATTGCAAGAACTTAATGTTTTTAATAATAAATATTTTCCAGTTCCTGACTATAAATATCGCTTGCGAAACAAATTAATCGATGAAAATGAATACGGAAAAGAAAAAGAAAAACTTTTTTTACCCATATTTAAACAGTTAGTAAAAAAATATGAGATCAAACTACGGCAAGAAAAAAACAAATTTTTTTTAGATAAATGGTATTCGCAGCATATCAGAAATGAGATTGACTTTGTCTTTAAAGAAATAAAAAAAATAAAAAATAATACTACTAAAAAACTCATTAGCATTATTTTAAGCAGAACAATAAGAAGCTGTCGCGCTACGACACATGCTGATTTAGCTACACTTTTAGACCCTATAACTACAACATACTATTGCAGTAAGCACGGTAAAATATGTAAACCATTATTTTCGATTTTAAAATGGTGGAGTACATACTCTGCGGATACTGTCAAACGCTTATTGCAATTTAACAAATTACGAACAAATACATACCAAATATGTTTAACAGGAGACAGTCGAACAATCAATATTCTAGAACAAGTAAATAAAATAAGTACAGCATTTTGTAAATTATTAGAAAATCAAAAAATAAACGGCATTTTCTCATCACCCCCATACGTTGGCCTGATTGATTATCACGAACAACATGCTTATGCTTATGATCTCTTTGGTTTTGAACGGAAAGACGAACTGGAAATAGGCCCCTTATGCAAAGGGCAAGGACGGGATGCCCAGAAAATTTATGTCCAGGGAATTTCAGATGTTTTAAATAATTGTAAACAATATTTTTCTGATAACTATAATGTATTCCTTGTGGCAAATGACAAATATACGATATATCCAATAATTGCAGAAAAATCTGGAATGCAAATTATAAATCAATTTAAACGACCTGTATTAAACAGAACAGAAAAAGATAAAACTGCATATTCAGAAACTATATTTCATTTAAAAGGAAAATAATAATGGCTCTTACAAAGAAACAAAAAGAAGACATACAACAAGTCATTGCTGTGTCGTTGCGCAATAAATTTCAACGCTATACTCCTGAATCCGATGCCAAACCATTTCACTATCGGCTCTTGGGCAAGGATAGGATGGCATTGTTTTCATTTATTCAATCGCTGAATACTACGTTTGGCACAAGTATTTTTGAACCGGTTGCCAAATCTATGGCGCTTTTGCAGCACGCAGATGCGCTAACACAACAAACCGTAGAAAATCGCATTTCTTCGGAAGCCCATTTAACGATTCAAAATATTATGGATGGCCTTAGCACGGCTACCATAAATCCAAATAAGCCAAAAGAGACACAACTTATTAAAAATGTTTGCCAAAAAGGCGAAATGAAGCTTGTAAAACCCACAAAGGTCGATTTAAAGGTCATTGGACATGACGGCACAATCTATCTTATAGACATAAAAACAGCCAAGCCCAATTCCGGCGAGTTTAAGGGATTTAAAAGAACACTTTTGGAATGGCTTGCGGCATCGCTTGCCAGCAATCCAAATGTGAAAATGCAAACTCTTATTGCAATACCCTACAATCCGTATACGCCGCGCCCTTATGCTCGTTGGACCATGCGCGGCATGCTTGATCTGCAGCACGAATTAAAAGTTGCCGATGAATTTTGGGATTTTCTTGGTGGAGCAGGAGCATATATGGAATTGCTTGCGTGTGTTGAAAAGGTCGGCATTGCATTAAAATCAGAAATTGACGCATATTTTGCACGATTTAATAAAAAATAATGTCAATACTCTTGGTAACTTTTTAACCCAAAAAGACCCACCATGCTGCACCTGAGTGATTTACGCGCCGCCTGTCAGCCCCTGTCCCAAAGATTTGACAACCTTTGGGGGCGGCTTTGACGTGGCCGCGCAACAGGCACGCCTGACAGAAATTGAAGCGACGCTCTCCAACCCGGGCGCATGGGACAATCCCGAAGCGCTCACGCCCCTGCTGCGTCAGAAAAGCCGCACCGAAGAAAGCATCGCCCGCCTCACCCGTCTGAAAACCTGCCACGACGACATGCGGGAATGGCTGGCGCTCGCAAACGACAGCGAAGATCAGGAGGCGCTGGAATCTCTTGCCCAGCAGCAAAAAGAACTTGCATGCCTGCTTGACGAAACAGAGCTTGTCACCCTGCTTTCCGCGGAAGAAGACAAGCTGGACGCCATTCTGGAAATCCACCCGGGGGCGGGCGGCACAGAATCCCAGGACTGGGCGGAAATGCTTTTGCGCATGTATGCGCGCTGGGTGGCGCGGCGCAAATTTGACCTAGAAGAAATGGATATGCTGCCGGGTGACGAGGCCGGAATCAAAAGCGTCACCCTGCGCATAGCAGGCCCCTACGCCTTCGGCTTTTTAAAAAGCGAACGCGGCATACACCGTTTGATACGCATTTCGCCCTTTGACGCCTCCGGACGCCGGCACACATCCTTTGCCTCGGTAGATGTTATACCGGACGCCGGCACTGAAATTGAAATCGACCTTAAGGAATCAGACCTGCGTTTTGATATTTTCCGCTCCAGCGGCCCGGGCGGTCAAAGCGTCAACACAACAAGCTCAGCGGTGCGCGTCACCCATTTGCCCACGGGCATTACAGCCCAATGTCAGAACGAAAAATCACAGCACCACAACAAGGACACGGCGCTGCGCGTCCTCAAGGCGCGTCTGTACAACCTGGAGGTGCAGAAACGTGAAGCGGAACGTCAGGCAAACTATGCCGGCAAGGATGCCATTGCCTTTGGTAGCCAGATACGCACCTACACCCTGCAACCCTACCGCCTTGTCAAGGATCACCGCACTGGCACGGAATCCGGCAATGTGGACGCTGTGCTTGACGGAGCCATAGACGCATTCCAACACGACTACCTGTTGTACCGCCATGAACAGAACAACTGAACCTCAAACCTGCGGGACTTTATGACCATTGTCAATCAGGCAGCTTCGCTTAAGGAAGCCCAGACAACCTTTGACAAATTCAATGCCGCCTGCCGTCATTTTCTGAACCTGGATTCGGTGCTGCTTGGACATGTGCGTAACGACAAAAAATTTCCGGAAGCTGTCTACCAGTAGCAGCCTCTGTTGCACTATGCCCCGGAAAGCCACGCCTCACAGGATTTGCAGACCCTGGCGAAGCGCCTGCAATGTGTGCGCCTGAGCATGGCCGACTGGCTGGCCGACAAAAAAATTCTGCGCAATTGGTCTGCGAAAAAGCTTGACCCTGCAAAGCCCAATAGCATAGGATAAAACAATATATTTTATTTTCTTGCCCATCAACTCCGGAGATACAATGAACAAAAGCGAACTCATCAAAAAACTGACGGATGAAACCCATCTTCCCCTTGAAGAAGCGGGCACGGTAGTCAACATTTTTTATGATTCCATGAAGTCTTCGCTGATCGACAGAAACCGTATTGAAATACGCGGTTTTGGCAGTTTCAAAATCAAGGAATACTGCGGGTATACCGGACGCAACCCCAAAACGGGCGAACGTATTGCAGTCGCGCCTAAATGCCTGCCTTTTTTTCGCGCCGGCAGGGATCTGAAAGAATTTACCAACAAGTAACAGCGCGCGCTATTAAAGGCGTAAACTACTCCGTGGTGTACCATGCGTTTTTCCGGCACAATGACAGCTCTTGTCACTCCTTTTACACGCGCTGTTGTTGATGAAAAAGCCTATCGCGCGCTGATTGAGCGCCAGATAACACAAGGCATTCACGGTCTTGTGCCGTGCGGCACAACCGGCGAATCGGCAACGCTTTCCCATGCAGAACATGAGCGCGTTATTGAACTATGCATTGACCAGGCGCGCGGGCGCGTGCCCGTGCTGGCAGGCGCCGGATCAAACAACACCGCTGAAGCAGTGCGCCTTGTGCACTTTGCGCAAAAAGCCGGCGCGGACGGCGCACTGCTCATCACCCCCTACTACAACAAACCGACACAGGAAGGGCTGTATCAGCACTTCAAAGCCATAGCGGAATCCGTAGATTTTCCGCTTGTGCCCTACAACGTGCCGAGCCGCACCGGCTGCAATCTGCTACCCGATACCCTTGCCCGTCTGGCATCTGATTTTTCCAATATTGTCGGCGTCAAGGAGGCCACCGGGGACATGACGCAGTGTAGCCGCATTCTCAAATCCTGCCCGGCGGGATTCAGCGTACTTTCCGGCGACGATTTTACGGCATTGCCCCTTATGTCTCTGGGCGGATGCGGCGTCATATCCGTTACCTCCAATGTGGCGCCGGAACAAATGGTGGGCATGTATAATTCCTTTGCCGCGGGCGATCTGCCCCGGGCGGTGCGCATACACCGTACCCTTCTTTCCCTGCATGACGCGCTGTTTTCTGAAACAAACCCCATCCCCGCAAAAACCGCGCTCGCGCTCATGGGGCTGGCAAGCGGCGAACTGCGCCTGCCCCTCTGCCCCATGAATGAAGCCAATAAAACAAAACTGGTCGACGAGCTGGTGCGACAGGGGTTGCTGCCGCAGATGCGCAAATGAGGCAAGCCCACAGGGCTTGCCTCATTATACAGAACAGCCCAAGCTGTTCTGTTCTAGAATGAATAGGTAAAAATCACATGCGCCTTCCACGCGTCCTGTTTCTCAAAGGATGTGTCGCGGCCTGTCCGGGTTTTGTTCCATGTGCCGTTGTCCATGGCGTTGACAATATAGCCGAGTTCAACGTCCATCGTCAGATTTTCATACACCTGCCAGGTGTTGCCCAAATTAAATTCCACCATACCGTCATTTGTCGTCATGTACGGACCCTCAAGCGTGCCGTTGTCCCAGTCATAGGCACTGCCCATATACTTGACCATGGACGGAGAATTTGTGCCTCCCCAGTAGGCAATCGTGAAGGTGTGCTGCAAGTCTTCAATAAAGCTCATGTCTTTCAGGCGCACGCCAAGCCCCCATGTGCCGGCGTAGCTGGTGCTCCTGTCATAATAGCTGCCGTCCGGCGCCCAGCCCGGGCCATCGCCCATAAAACTTGTAAAATTGCCGAAGGGCGCAATAGAAGGCATGCGCTCGGAGCCGTTTTTCGGATTGCCGTCGTCGCCGGAGGCGTACCAGCCAAAAATACCCGGGGTGGCCCACTCCATTTTGTATTCCACAAGCGCTTTTGCCACCCAGCCTGAACGCTCGCTGCTGGAACGCCGCACGATATCGCTGTTTCTTCTCACAGCATCGTACCGTCCCAGACTTTCCGCATAGCCGTAATTGATATCAAACTCAATATTCAGGGGATCAAAGGCTGTAATCGCGAAAGGCAGGCCTGCCCAGAACAGCGAACCATAGGCCTGTTTGCGGGCAAAAGCCTGATCATCCATGGCGGCGGGATACGGCGAGAGCGTGTAGTCAGGGCGACCGTCACCCAGTTCGCCGCCGCGATACGCCACAAAGTTGGCATAATTTCTGCCGCCTATGCCGTACATCACCCAGGGCGTTGCCTCAAAACCGTCAAATTTCAGGGGCAACAGCAAGGCGAACAGGTCCAGATTGTCAAGGTAGTTGCCGTTATCAGACTTGTTCAACAGGGTGCGCGTCGGATAATTGTCCGCAACATTGGGGTCAAAGTTATCGTTGAAGGGACGCACCCAGAGGAAGGTGATGCCCACAGCGTCGTTGAACTGATACGAAGCTGTTATGCCGGCCGCATCGGTGTCAAACACGGCTGAACCGCCCGCCATGTTGGGCAGGGTCACACCCTGCAGCCCCATGCGGAACCTGAGATCTGTTTGCGGCACTGTCCAGTCAATGTAGGCATTCTTGAGCTTTATAATGCTGGTACTGTCCGTGCCAAGCGCGCCGCCGCTGCCGTTTTCGCCCCACTTTGTGTCGCCAATTTCAAAAAATACCGTTCCGGAGAGCGCCTCCGAGGCAACGGCGTCTATCTGCAGGAGAGTGCGCTGCATGGCCGCGAGTTTGTCTTCATTGTTGACCTTGGTTTTTGATCCCGAAGATTCGCGCTGCTTGTTGATAAAAGCCGTATCGCCGGCGCCGAAGCCGACTTTCCACTCGCCCTTGACCTGAAAATCAATCGAGCTTGCGCCGCTTACAGATCCAAACAGCAGAGCGGCTGCCAGTAAAAGTGTGCAGATGCGTTTCATGGCACTCCTTCCCCTTGGGTGTGCTTAAAGTGTTGTTCGTAATTTACTATTTTTGTTTGGTAACAAAATTGAAAATGAATGTCAAATCCTTTTGTTTTTCTCGCTGTTCACAAGCGCCCTGTGCCGCGCCGATGAGGACAGCCCAAACCCACGCTTTTTTCGCATTCTGAGCGGCCCCTCCGTTTGAGCACTTGAGGATGTTTTTGCGCGGCGCCCTAGTCGGAACAGGGCGGATTCAAGCAAAAATCTAAGCCTTGCCCGCCGCCAGCCCGGCGTTGCGCTCAATAAGTCGCACAGTGCCGGCTATCTGACGCCCCACGGTCGAGTCTCTGGAGATTTCCCGCTCAACAGAGGTGATCCCCTTGATCACGGTGGAATGCTTGCGGTTGAACAGCGCGCCGATCTGCTCAAGCGAGAGGTCGGTGTGCTTGCGCGCCAGATAATACACAGTGTTGCGGCCTATCACGCATTCCTGCCGGCGGGAGCGCGAGTTGAGATGCCCTTCGCTCAAGCCGTAGCTTTCACACACAAGACGGATAAGGGCATTCATGTCCGTGCGCTTTTCCACCCCAATGTACTGGGCAATCATCTCAAGCGCCAGATCCGCGCTGATGGCGCTGTTCAAAAGACGCGCCTTGAAAACAAGGCTGTCCAGACACGATTCCAGTTGGCGCACGTCCGAACACAAATGGTCCACCAGAATCTCGCACACCGCCTCAGGCAACACTACCTGATACTGTTGTTTGGCCTTGCGCTGCAGAATTGTGCGTCGCATATCCCGCGAAGGGTTGTCCATCGCGGTCAGAATGCCGGAGCAGAAATGCGAGACAAGCCGGCTGTCCATCTGCTGCATCTCCCGTGGGGAAAACGACGAGGTGGAGATCAGCCGCCCCCCTCTGGCCTGAAGGGATTTGATAACCGTCAAGGCTATTTCCTGCATTTTTTCCTTGCCCTGAAAAAAATGCACGTCTTCAAGCAGCAGCACGTCCATCTCCTGCAATTCTTCCTTAAAGGACTGCACGGCATGACAACGCAGCGCCCCCACAAAGCGCGTGGCAAACCCCTCCGCTGTCAAATACCCGACCCGCACGTCCGCGCCTTTTTCCGTGATGGCCTGCCCTACGGCATGGACAAGATGTGTTTTGCCCAGACCGGAGGCGGAATTGACAAAAAGCGTGTGCACGCTGCCGCCCTTGCGGCACACGTCCTGTGCGGCTGCCGCAGCAACGCCGTTGCTTGCGCCCACCACAAAATCTTCAAAAGAATGACGCCAGCGCGCAGGGCGGAAGCTCATGGACGCGGTTATGGGCAGGGGTACCTGCGCCGGACGGCTACGGAGAATGTCGGCAGCGCCAGCCGAATCAGAAACGCCCAGCTTGCGGCTGCGTTGCGTCTGTTCGGCAATTTCAATGCGCACCGCCACGGAGGCCGGCTCACAGCCCAATACCGGGGCTGCTGCCTCACGCAGAACGGCAAGCATGTTCTTTTTCAGCCAGTCGGCCACAAAGGCGTTGGGTGGAAAAAGACAGACAACATTCTCGCGCACTTCCGGACGGGAAGAAAGTATCCAAACCTTAAAAATACCGGAATCCAGCGTTTTTCTAAGATTATCAGAAATTTTTGACCATTGTTCCTGCATGCAAGCGTTATAATCAAAAAGCTGTGCCAAATCAACACAACGTACACGGCTCTCTCGCCCAGATTGGAATTTTTCTGTCACTCCATATTTTTTCTATATTCTTATTGATATAGCTTATATTTATTTAACACGCTGAATATACATTGCCCTTCTAACACCTTAAAAATTCAAACTTCTGAACAGGGGTTTCCGAGAAATTCACATTTCGTCAGCGTGTTTTTCACAATCAGATCTTATTATTTTGCAAATTTTTTCACGATTACTACAAATTTCTTATTTTTGAGGAAACATATCCAGACAGCGCCGACAGGGCGTTTGTCAAGCGAAAATTTTTTTTGGTAAAAAAATCTACAAATTTTTCATAGTGTTGTAAAATTTTCCTGAACAACGTTACAGAGTTGAAGGAGATACGCAAAAGCCGGGCGAATAGATAAGCGGATGCGCGTGGGTATGGGCGTGGATAATGGATGTCGTGCGGGCGCTCAGGACGCCGTCAACAATGGTCATATATTCTGTTGCAGTCTGTTGCAGGAATTCCCAGTCGTGCGAAATCACAATACGCGCCGCCGACAGATTCTGAAGAATGTGAATCAGGCGTTCCCGCGCCTCGTTGTCCAGGCCGTTTGTCGGCTCATCCAGCAGCAGAGCCTCAGGCCGCATGGCAAGCACACCGGCCAGGGACACCAGTTTTTTTTCACCGCCGGAGAGGCGGTGGACAAGCCTGTGCTCAAAGCCGGAAAGCCCCAGACTTTCCAGGGTTTCCACGGCGCACGCGCGGGCCGCTTCCGGCGTATGGCCGAGATTCAACGGCCCAAAGGCAACATCTTCCAGAACTGTGGGAAAAAACAACTGGTCATCGGCATTCTGGAGCACAAAACCAACACCGCGGCGCAACTCGCGAAAATCCTTTGACACAGCACGGCCATGAAAACGAACACAACCGCGTTGCGGACGCGCAAGCCCGGTAACACACCGCAGCAGGGTTGTTTTGCCGCTACCGTTTGGCCCATACAGACCAACGCGCGCGCCTTGGTGCAGGCCAAAGCTCACGTCCCGCAGGACTTCGCGCGTATCCTCACCCATACCATAGGCAAGCCACACGTGTTCGAGCGAAAAAACAGCGTCCTGAACAAACGCCGGGCAGTGCACATGTTCTGAAGAAGGATGGACAGATACGGGCAAATGTTCAGACATGCTCCCCCCTTGCCTCCCAGGCGATGACAACCGCCAGAGCCGCCAGCACACAGCACGCGAAAAACACGTCCACAGGGCGGACGCGAAATTCCGTCACAGAGCAAAACCGCCCTGTAAAGCCGCGCAACAACATGGCTTCACGCACGCGAACTGAGCGGTCATAGCCGCGCACCAGCAGCAACCCCAGCAGGGAAGCCAGGGTGCGGTAGGTGTGCGGATGTGCGCGCGGTTCAAAAGCGCGCAGCCGCGCGGTTGTCACAAGATTTTGCCATTCCTTTACCAGCATGGGCACATACCGGCCTGTAAACAAAAAAAGAAAGGCCAGTTTTTGCGGACAGCGCAGTCTGGTGAGGGCATACCCCACGCTGGAGGGGTCCATGCCCGCGACAAGCGCCAGAAAAATGCAGGTAATGGCGTTGGCCTTGAGCGTGACCATCAGGGACAGGCGCACCCCCTCGCGGCTTATGGCAGCGATGCCCCAGAAGGCATCTCCGGGCATTGTCAGGGGCGTTACACACCAGAGAAAAAACAAAAAAACATTGACAACAGCCAACCGCCGCGCCATCGGCACAAGCCGTGGCCGAGCAAGAAGCAGCAGGGCGCAGGCCAGAGCAAGCCCCAGGCCGGCGGCCGCAGGACTGCGCAGGACGGCAAGGCATATTATGACAGGCAGGGCCAGAGCAAGACGCACACGTGGGTCAAGACGCGCGATGCGGGAATCCCGGAACAGCGCCCCCTCATCTGCCGGCATGTCCGCGCCGCCGCCGATCTCTGATATGGAGCGCGATACCAGCCAGCCCGACCAGCCAGCCGATTCCCCCCACAATATCGCGCGCAGCAGGGCCGGTCTCCGGAGGTCGCGCGGGTTTTGTCCCGGACATCTCGTCCGCCTCCATGCGCCATTCGTTCTGATGCCCCTCGCCGGCATTGACGCGAATGCGCAGACCATCTGCCGCAGCCGGCACGGGAAAACGGAAACGCCCTTCGGCATCGGTTGCGCCCTGCAACAGCTCGCTGCCGCCGACCAGATCGTACACGGTTATCTTTCCGTTTTTAACCGGAGAATTTTTGCCGAAATCACAGGCCGTCACAACCGTGTCGCCCTCCAGCCAGGCAAAAATGTTTACCCTGTGCGACAGAGCTTCGGAAGGCAGGCTCACCAGAATTGCCAACAGCGTCGCCGTCAATAGCGCGGATTTCGGCAGCCGTGCCGCCTTCAGAGACAAGGAGAGCAGTTCAGGGCGCACCCGCGCGATAAAAGAAACAGTCACCATGGTGATGAAACCTTCCGCCAACATCACCGGCACGTGCGCCAGCAGCAGCAGTTTTGCCGCAGCCACAAAGCCCTCGTCAGTAAAGGCCAGCGCACCGGCCATAAAAATGCCGGCAAGCGCCACACCCAGCGCGCCGGCGCAAAAGGCGGCAAGCTTGAGAGCGCCGGGCTTCAACGCGATAATGCCCTTGCAGCAATACCCCGCCAGCACGCCGGAAAAGGCCATCGTGAAGGTGTTCACCCCCAGTATGGTCAGCCCGCCGTACTGAAAAAGCAGGGCCTGGAGGGCCAGCGCCGCCGCAATAGCCGGAAACACCGCCCACCCCAGTAAAAAACCCAGCAGTCCGTTCAGGATCAGATGGACATTGCCGATGCCGACAGGCACACGGACAAGCGACCCCACAAAAAACGTCGCCGCCAGAATGGCAACCGTCATCAATCTGTCGTAATCAAGCCTGCGCAGGCCGACCGCCACCCCTGCCGCAGCAAGCGCCGCGCCGCCGGCCAGCACGCTGGGGGAAAGCACGCCTTCAGAAATATGCACAACCTATTTATCGCCCTGTCGTGGCAAATTCCAGCCACAGCACAGCGCCGATCTCCACAGGTTTCATTGCTCCTTTCCAGGCAAGCTTTTCCCCGGATTCGCTCAACGCGGCAAAACCCCACCAGCCTGCCCAGGGGACGCCAAAGGCAAACACGCCGTTGCCGTCCGTTTTGACAGTCTGGGTGACAAAATAATCGTTTTGCGCTTTGCGCTTGCCTTTGTCATTATAGTATTCCACTTCCACAGCGGCGTTGGGCACAGGCTTGCCGTCCACCAGCACCTGTCCCTGAAAAACATTGCCCGCGTAATTCGCAAAGGGGCGCGTGAGCGGCACGATTTCCGCCTTTGCGCCTGTGGGGGCGTCCCAGCCGTCCTCCGCCCCAAAGGCGGCTACGACAGTTTTTGTGTAGTGGACAATCCATGTGTCTTCGGCCGGCTCAAAATAGGGCGTCGGCTCCACGACAAACTGGTACACGCCCGGCTTGCTGATCGTATAGACGGCTTGCCACGCCTTGTGCCCCATAAGCGTAACCGGTTTGAGCAGGGGTTTCAAATTTTCGTTTTTTCCGTCCAGAATCACCCCAAAGGCTTTTGGGGAATCCATATCCATTCCCTGCTGTTCCATGGGATGGGCAAAGGCAATGCCCAGAGTGAGCGCGGCGTCCTTTTTTTCCGTCACCGTTGAGGATGAGGGGATGACGATTCCGAAATGTGCGCCGGCCTGGGCAGTCCAGCACAGCAGCAGAGCCACTATTGTACATACGATTTTTGCCATGTTCCGCCTCTGTTTTGAGCAGTATTTTGAACAGGGCAAACAGTAACACGAATATTAAAAAAGTAGCAAGAAAAATATGATCATGCCCGCTTTTTTGCCGATTCAAAATCTTCCGGCCTGTTAATATTAAAAAAATATCGCGCGTCTCTGGCGGAGTACAGGAGAAAATGCTGCTGTTCCAGAGGGACAATGCAACGAATTTTTAACAGTCTCCACAACGGTTCCCCAATTTTTTTTGTAAAACCTGTCTGTCAAGATAAAATATAAAACCATCAGTACATAATAATATACATAGCCATACCCTGGCTCCAAACAATTTTTACATTGACGAATACGCACAATCGGTCTATTAACTTGCTTTTCTTTTTTGACGCAATTCTTCCACGCAATGACGCGGAACAGGATGACAGCATAATGTTTGAAAGCCTTTCTGACAGACTTGCCGACGTATTCCGCTCATTCAGAGGATCTGCCCGTTTGACGGAAGAAAACGTGCGGGAAGGTCTGCGAGAAGTTCGTTTGGCGCTTCTGGAAGCGGATGTCAATTTTACCGTTGTCCGGGACTTTGTGGAGCGCGTGCGCGAGGCCTGCCTTGGACAGGATGTGCTCAAGGGCATAAGCCCTGCCCAGCAGGTGATGAAGATTGTTCACGATGAGCTTGTTTCCCTGCTCGGGGCTGAAGCCGCCACGCTCAAGTTACAGGGCGCAAGCCCCGCCGTGATCATGCTTGTGGGTCTGCAGGGATCGGGCAAAACCACATCAGCCGGCAAAATAGCCCACATGCTGCGAAAACAGAAAATGCGCCCCTATCTTGTGCCGGCGGACGTGTACCGCCCGGCCGCCATTGAACAGCTCAACGTACTGGCAAAGCAGCTCGAAATGCCCTGTTTCCCGTCCACAGCGGACATGAAACCTGTGGATATTGCCCGTGCCGCGATGGCTGAGGGCCACAAGCCGGATGTCCAGGCCTCGGTGCTGCTGCTGGACACTGCAGGGCGTCTGCATGTGGACGAACCCTTGATGGAAGAGCTTTCCGCCATCAAGGCAGCCGTCAACCCGCAGGAAATTCTTTTTGTGGCTGACGCCATGACAGGCCAGGATGCAGTGACCGTGGCGCAGGCTTTTAACGAACGTCTGGGCATTACGGGCGTTGTGCTGACAAAGATGGACGGAGACGCGCGCGGCGGAGCGGCTCTTTCCATTCGCGCGGTGACGGGCGCTCCTGTCAAGTTTGTGGGCATCGGCGAAAAACTCACGGAGCTGGAAATTTTTCATCCCGACCGTATCGCGGGACGCATTCTGGGCATGGGCGATGTGCTGACGCTGGTGGAAAAAGCGCAGTCCACAATCAACGCCGAAGAAGCCGAAGCCCTTGCCCGCAAAATGCAAAAGGCATCATTTGATCTGGAAGATTTCCGCACCCAGATGCGCCGTATCAAAAAACTGGGATCGCTTGACAGCATTCTGAAAATGATTCCCGGACTTGGCGGTGTCCGCGAAAAGCTGACCCAGGCCGGTGGAACCATGCCTGAAAAGGAACTGGCGCGCACTGAAGCTGTCATCAATTCCATGACGCCGGCTGAGCGTCGCAATCCTGACCTGCTCAACGGGAGCCGCAGGGCGCGTATCGCCAGAGGCGCCGGCGTGACGGTCGCCGTGGTAAACCAGACAGTGCGCCAATTTGATCAGATGCGCAAAATGATGAAATCCATGATGAGCGGAAAAAACGGGGCTATGCCGAAAAAACTACCCGCCGTGTTTTCCGGCATTCCCGATATGGGCGGCATTGGGGGAATTTCGCCCTTTCCGCAGGAGCGTTCGTCAGGCAGCAATCCCTCAGCAAAAAAACGAAAAAAACGGGAACGTCCCAAACGCAAAAAAAAGTAGGGCATTCCCGCTTGCCCTTTTCAGGGTATAACGATAATATGGGTGCAAAGGGAGTTTACCTCATGGCAGTAAAGTTAAAATTGACGCGTCTCGGCAGCAAAAAACATCCTTTTTATCGCGTGGTTGCCGCCAACGATGAGACGCGCCGCGATGGCCGTCCTCTGGAGTTTTTGGGTTACTACAATCCAATGGTCAACCCGGCTGATATAACGCTTGATACGGACAAAATCAACCAATGGCTCACTCGGGGCGCAGAACCTACAGACACTGTGCGGTCACTTATCAAAAAGCATACGGCCTGACTTCGCGGCAGGTTCGTCCAATGCCCTGATGTCTTGGTGGAGGCGTGATGAAAGCGCTGATTGAATATATTGCCAAGTCTCTGGTTGACAGTCCTGACGAAGTACAGGTCAACGAAGTGGAACATGAATACTCCACTGTGCTGGAGCTCAAAGTAACCAAGGACGATGTGGGCAAGGTCATCGGTAAGCAAGGGCGTACAGCCCAAGCCATGTATGCTGTTCTGTCCGCTGCCTCTGTCAAGGCAAAAAAACGTACTATTCTGAAAATTCTGGAATAATCCAAAATTCTGATGCCGGATTATATGACAGGCATCTTGCCCAAGGCCTTTGTTCACATGGGAACTCTGGCGCGACCGCATGGAATAAAAGGCGACATATGCATTGACTGGTATGCCGATGCCCCTCTGTCTCTCCTTTTGCCGGATACCCTGTGGCTGCAGGAAGGCGAAAGCGCGCCGCGCCGCGTCACTGTTGTTGCCTGTCGACCGCACAAGGGGCGCCAACTGTTGCGCTTGGAAGGCATTGACGACCGTACTGCTGCTGAGGCTTTGCGCGGGCACAAACTCCTTGTTGACCGTGCCCGTTTGCCGGAACTGCCGGAAGACGAAGCCTATATCAATGACCTGCTGGGATACGCTGTGCACACGCCGGACGGACAGCGAATCGGACGGCTTGAACGTGTGGAATGCGCTGCAGGTCAGGATATCTGGGTGATCGCCACCCCGCAGGGAACGGAAGTGCTGTTTCCCGCCCAGCCCTGTTTTATTGCGGGTTTTGACGTTCTCGAACGCACTGTGCGTATTGACCCGCCGGAAGGTCTGCTGGATATTTGCCGCTCCTGAAGCGTATGCGCACACCTGAGCCTCAAACAACATACAGCGATTCCACGCCGCCTCTGGCAGTCATGTGCTGCGGGCTTGGTTCTGTATGGCCGCATATGGGACGTGAACTGTACGACAATTTTCCGGTTGCCAGGGCGGCAATGGACAGCATAGCGGCGCTGGCGGACTGGGACGTGCTGGCGCTTATGGATGAGTCGGAGTTGGAAACAATCAGCCAAAGCCGCCGGCAGTTGCCCTATCTCTTTTTACTGGAATATGCGCAGTGGAGTCAGCTTGTCGCTCTTGGGGCAGCGCCTGCCGTCCTGTGCGGGCACAGCCTGGGCGAGATGGTCGCCCTCTGCTTTGCAGGCGTGTATTCACCTGAAGTTGCCTGGGAAATTATGGAAACGCGCGCCCGACAGATGGTCAATCTGGAAATTGAGGCCGCGCACGGGACAGTCAACAAAACCGGCATGTTGTCTGTGCATGCCGAAGCGGATGTTATTGACCGTCTGCGCGCGGCATTTCCCCATCTGCATGTTTCCAATTACAATACCCCAACCCAGTTTATTTTGAGCGGCCCACGCGATATGCTGCTGGAAGTCCGCAAAAATCTTCGCGCGCGTAAAATCCCGTCCATCATGCTCAATGTCGCGCTGGCCTTTCATCACCCGTCCATGCGGATATTGCGTGATCCTGCCCTGTACTGGCTGAACGCTTTTGAAATGCACACGCCGCGTGTTCCCGTGCTCAGTTGCGCGACAACGAATTTTTATCCCCATGATCAGCCTTCCATAGCGCGGTATATTGCCGATCTGGATGAAAACTCCGTGCGCTGGACAGAATGCGTGCATACCCTGTGGGGCAAGGAAGGCATACGGCATTTTTTGGAGCTTGGCCCTCAGGACATTCTCTGCGGTCTGGTCAACGCCACAGAAACAGAAGCGCTTTGTTTGCCGGCAGGCAGGAAAGGCAAAGAAACCGAACAATTACTGCGTGTGTGCGCACGTTTGTATGAACTTGGTCACACAAAGGAAACGCTGAAAATTACACAGCCGACCGGGAAATACAGCAGCGCCCCCACGACCACGCCGCCTGGAGGGACACAGACCGGTTGTGTTTCTAAAGAGTTGCGCAGTTTGCTGGATATGCTGGCAAAGGCCTGCGGTCGTCCGGCGGAAGAACTGTGCTTGGAGATGGATCTGCGGTATGATTTGGCATTGCGTTCCAGCCGTTTTCCCGCTCTTGTCCAGGAAGCGGAACAGCGATTCGGCATCACGGTCAACTTTGAAAAACTGCTGACTGTCTCTACCATAGCCGATCTTGCCCGCATTTTTGGTCTGAAAAGCCGGGACACGGACGGACAGCCGATTCAAACAGAAAACACACACCCAGTCCGCAACTGGCGATCCGGCGTTATGACAGCGCCGCACACGCCCCTGCGACATGACCTAATTGTACGGGATTTTGTGGAACGACCCGCTGTTTCTTCTCTGGTTTTTCCAGACGCTCACGCAACGCCCGCTGTGCCCCTGCAACTGAGGGGGGCATGCCATTTTTCCATATTTACAGAGCCTGCGCTCGCCGCGCACGGCGGAGGCGCGACCGACTATCCGCATCTGCCCATATGCCGCGCCCTGCAACCACTGGCAGACGGCGCGAGGCTGCTTTTCCCTTCCCTTTCCCTATACGGTCTCGCGGATGTGCGCTTCTATCAGATGCCCCTGCTGCCGCCGGGCATCACACGTGAATGTCGTCTTGTCGTGCGTGGCAGGCCCTGCCTTGTCCTGAATCACGTCAAAACAAGAAGATGCTCCGCGGAACTCTATGTGCACAACCTGACGGATGATGGCCGCCGCAGCGCCGTGTGCGCGCATCTGTCCGGCGGCTTTGTGTGGATGACAGAAGGCGTGCCGCCGCCGCTTTGCCCTGAGGCTGAAAATGCGGAAACCGGCGGAAACGCCGGCGTGGACGTGTCGCAATTCTATGACGCTCTGGGCATAGGCAACCCCTGGCGATTTTTACAGCGCTTTACACTGCTGCAAAACGGCAACTACAGGGCAAGCGTATTTTATTTTGAAGAATTTATTGCACAAAACAAGGAGTTAGGGTATACGAATGAATTGATGCTGTTTGAAGCGACAATGCAGGCTGCAGGGCTTGCTGTGACGCTGCCGGAATCTGCGCTGTCAAAGGCAGCACCCCCTGATCCGGCATCTTTTGGACAATGGCGCCCTGCTATGGTCAGGTTTGTACGTTTTGGCGGAACTGGCGGAGAATCAGGTCAAAGGTATATACATTTGCAAAAAACTTGGGCAGATGAAACTCTGTTACGGTTTCATGCCCAGGTTACCGATGCGCGCGGCAAGGTGTTGTTGACGGTACACAGTTTGGAATTTACCCAAAAAACAGCTCCCTGGCCTGTCTGTGACGCAGATTTTTAAAAAAATGTCCTGAAACGATACTGCAAGGCGAGCTATGGCAAAGCACTCCCTGAACATCGGAAAGCATATACGCGCCGCAGCGTCTTTACTGTTGCTGTGCGCGTTTGTTACGGCGTGCGCCTCCAACAAGGCAGGCGTCAAATCTCCGGAATTGCCGCCCAGACACTGGCTGGAAGAATCCCCGGGAGTGCCCGTGGAAAACAAGGCAAAACTGGATGCCGCAGTTCCGGGACTTTATGATCCAAACAAAGTATTCACTTTTGAAGACTGTGTTTTTTTGGCCATTCAGCAGTCTCCCCTGCTGGTAAACAGCGCTGTGGAAATTGAGGTCAAACGCGTGGCGCTGACCGACGCCAAATGGCACTATCTGCCCGAGCCACGCATGACCTTTCAGGTTTCCAACAATCTGACCCGGTACAATACAGGCATGAGCCAACTCCCCGGCAATTATGAACAAACAAATTTTCGCGTAGGCTTTTATGCCGCTTTTCCAAACCCGGTAGCCACATATATTGAACATAACGCGCAAAAGCTTATGGTAAATCTGGCTATCGCCACACACCGCAAGGCTGTGGGGGAAGCTGTTTACAAAATTGCCCAGGCCTATCTGCAATTGCAGGCGCAGCAAAAAATCCTGGCAGCGCACAAAGAAATCCTGCCGATAGGTAAAGAAGTAGTCAACTATTGGCGGCAGGTGGAAACCGTGGATGGGCGCCAGGGCGTATCGCTCAATCTGGCAATCCAGCACGAGCGTGAGCTTAACCTCAATATTGAACAGGCCGTCATGCAGGAAACAATGGAACGCACACGCCTCAAAATCATAGCGGGCGTGGATCCGCAGCAGCGTTTGAAGGTGGACACAAAAAACGCGGACGCCATTCTTGGGGATTTTGACGGCCAGGCGCTCGCCTGGGAGGAACGCTGGACAACCGGAGAAGACGAACTGCTGCTGCGCGGGCAAATCAAACTGGCAGACTACAATATCATGGTGGCTTGGGCGCAGTATATCCCCAACATGAATCTGCAGATCAACCAGTCCCCCCCCGCAGGTCAATACAATCCGCCGCACGGCAGGGAAGATTTTTTTCTGCATTTGAACTTTGATTTTCCCCTGCTTGACTGGGGACACAGGTACCGCGGCGTACAGACAGCCAGAATGGAAAAAGCCAAGGCATTTCATTCAATATTCCAGAAACGTACGGAATACTCCAACGAATGGTTGCGGGCGCAACAAAACATGTCCCTTGCTCTCACAAAGTTAAAATTGGCAAAAACCCGTTTTACAACAACGGAAATGCAATACAAGGAATCACATATCGCCTTTTCCGAAGGCACGCTGCAACTGCCGGACATGACAGCCCGCCAGGAAGCCATGGTTACAGCGCGCATTGCCGTTATTGAAGCGGAACTGACATACAAACTGGCAAACCTGGAATGGATGTATCTTGCCAACCTCCTGCAGGAACGCTTCCTCGGGCTGCCGGCCAAGGAGCTTATGTAATGCCGTTTGCGTTTTCTCTTGTTCTGGCGCTGTGTTGCCTGCTTACCGGCAACGCGTCCGCTGCGGACTCCGCCTCCACTTCCATTGTTCTGACCGGCAAGGTTATGGCCACGGTCATGCGCTCTGTGCCCATACCCTTCAATGCGGTGGTGGATGAAGTGCTGGTCAAGCCCGGCGACGCCGTACAGGAGGGAACGCCCTTGCTGCGCTATCATTTGCAGGATGAAGCCGCGCGTGGGTTGCAACGCGAGGTCACAACAGGCGCGACGACAACATCGGGATCCACCACGGAAAATGTTAAAAGCCAGATACTGGATATGGAACGGCAGCTTGCGGAAACAACAGCTCAGCGCAACAAGGCGCGTCAGCTTGCGAATTCCGGCCTGGGATCACGCCAGGCTTTGAACAGACTTGAAGACGATGTGCGTTCCCTGCAGCAGCGTATTGAACTCCTGCACAGCACCATCCAGAAAGCTGAAAGCAATTTTGCCTTACGCCTCAAAGAACTGGAAGATTATTTTGGTGAGCCGATCCGCGAAGGCCAGCTCTTGCCGCGCATCCTGGCGCTGACTTCACCAATAGCCGGCTATGTGCTTTCCCTTGAATCTTCACTTAATCCCGGAGGCGTGCTGGCTGCCGGCACCGCCCCTGTCAAAGTGGGACAACTCAACCCTGTACTGATTGAAGTGCCGGTCTATGAAGCTGAAATAAGCGGCATCAAGGAGGGCGATGTTGCCAGTGTGGAAATTCCCTCTCTGGAAAATAAAAAATTTACGGCAAAAGTCAGTGAAATTGCTTGGGTTTCCAACGACATGACGGTAACCAGTCCGTCATACTACACTATAGAACTGATTGTGCCGAATCCTGATCTGGAACTGAAACCCGGCTTCAAGGCCGTTGTGTATTTTAACGACACCAGAAAATAATACCAAAAATCCTGTAGCCACCTGCATGAAGCTAAAAAGCATTCCACAACGCCTTGGATATATTCTTGGCGCTCAGTGGACACGCGACCTTATCTGGGCAGTCTTTACCATTTTACTGGCGCGCCACAGTCAGGACATGCTGGGTCAGATAATGCTGGCGCTCTCCTATGGCTATCTTGTCAAAACTGCCGCGGATGTAGGGCTTAACGATTTTTTGCTCTCCACCTTTGCCAGGCGCGATGCCCGCCCCCGCACCCTGATTGCTCAGGTCACACGGCTCAAAGCCGCTATTCTTCTTGTTGCCCTTGCCGTCACCTGGATCGTTACCGGCGCGCAGTCCTACACGCCGGAACTTCGTTTGATTGTGCTGTGTATCGCGGCAGGCTTTGGGCTTGACGGCGTGAGCGACTCGTTTTTCGCGCTTTGCCAGGCAAGGGGACGGCAGGATGTGGAAATGCGCATTCGCGTGCCTTCAGCGCTTATAGGCATTGGGTACGGCATCCTGTGTGTTGTTCTGAACGCGCCGACGCTTCTGATCGCGCTCTATAAACCTGTAGAATCTTTGCTGTGCACGGTTTTCGCCGTTGTTGCCCTCAAACGCAATCCTCTTGCCGGCGTAGGAACCGCAGGCATGGCATCCCTGGCAAGACAGATGAAGAATGGCCTGTTTTTTACCTGTATGGCTGTTTGCGCCATATTTTACAACAAGCTCAATGTCTTTTTTCTCAAGGTGTACGGCGGCGACGCTGCTGTGGGCAGCTACAGCGTGGCCTGGGAAACTGTTGAGGGGCTTTCTGTTCTGGTATCAAGCGCGCTTCTGGGCAAGGTTATCTTTCCCCTTCTGGCCGGCTTGTGGCGACAAAATCATTTTGCCTTCCGGCGTCTGGCAGGGCAAACAGCACGGTCGCTCTGGGCGGCCGCGTTACCTGTGGTTTTTTTGATCTGTGTGGAAAGCGACCGTTTTCTCCCCCTGATTTATGGTCAAAACTACAGCGGCGCCGTTACAGCGCAACGTCTGCTCACCCCCTGTCTGGTGACGGCTTTTTTACACAATCTGGCGGCCTATGTCATGATCGGCATGGGGAGGCACAAACTGCTCCTGTGCTGTTATATGAGCGGACTTGCGCTCAATATCGCCTGCTGTTTTTTCCTTATTCCGCAAATGCCGCTGGAGGGCGCCGCTCTTGCCCTGTCTGTCACAAAAATCTGGGTAGCTGTTCTGACTGTCAGTTATTTTCAGCATGTTGCGCGCCCCATGAGTTTGGCGCAATGGGGCATGCTGT
The DNA here is from genome assembly GCA_013374015.1 of Candidatus Desulfovibrio kirbyi. Classification (GTDB taxonomy): domain Bacteria; phylum Desulfobacterota; class Desulfovibrionia; order Desulfovibrionales; family Desulfovibrionaceae; genus Desulfovibrio; species Desulfovibrio kirbyi. The sequence continues at coordinate 1,785 of BLLL01000001.1, read as the reverse complement.
TTGCGGCGGTTGCGGCGTCTCTATGCCTGTGGACAGGCATCGGCCTGATGCTGCCCCGTGAATTCGCGGAGATTGCGGGCATTGCACCCTTGCTTGCGCTGTGCTGGCGTTGGCGGCCGCCGTCGCCTTTTGAAAACAAGTTTTCAGCCGTCTGATCAGACGGCTGAAAACTTGAGACATTCACTTTTGCAATATGGACAAGATGTTAAGGAGAACTCTTCCTTCCATGGTCAGGGGGCCGCGTGGCGCCCGTATCCCGCTTACGCGGGATACGGGCTGGACGCGGACGCACTAGAACTCGTATTTCATCTGCAGGCTGCCTTGCCAGCCTTCCCTCACACCCGTGAATCCCTGAAGTCCCACGTTAAGAGAAAACGCTTTGCCTTCAGCTGGTGTTATTGTCAAGCCGATTTCTCCAAGGCCAGTGTCTCCACGAAGACTTGGAGCATCCAAATCGTAACCGTAAGTTGAAGCATTTACCTGCCCGTCAAACTCGCGTTCGTAACCAACTCCAATGTACGGGGAAACGTACTCATTGATTGCATAGGTAAACCGTGTCCCCAAACGCAAACGACGTGAAGTAACCGTTTCAAACTCAACAGGTTCTCCCGTTGTGATTCTTACACTATCTCCGTCCATTTGGGTCAGGAAATACTTGGCATATGTGTCAAGCCTGGCATCAGACATTACATCCCAGACATAACCGATGCCTGCATACAAAGACCGATATGCTTTTGTTGCATCATAACCGGCAGTTATACCGGAAGCCTGCAAGTCAGATGTTGAAAAGTCACTGGTAACTCCACCTGCACGAATTGCAGCCTGCGCATAAAAATGACCAGGGCCGGTGTCTTCAAAAGAAACCTGTCCCAGAATACCTCCACCAGTATACTGGGTATGGGAATCAGATCCGGCACTATATTTGGAAGTACCGGCAACTACTGCCGCAAAAGGCGAAAAACCTTCAGCCCCTTGTGTTGCATTCTCCATTGCCTGCCCTGCAACAAGGTCTGCACCCTGATTGACCAGAGCAAATCCCGTGAAAGAAGCTTCTGCAAGAGACCTGGAACCATCTTTCAACTTTACAGGACTGCCACCACCTCCACCGATAATACCACCATTCTCTGGTACGTCGTCGGGATCTGGTGTAGAAGAGTCACTAGAAGTCTTTGCGACTATAAGAATATCATTGCCATCTAATGAAGACGTAAACACCTGTTCAAACATCGAACCCCATCTGACTGTCAAGTCGCCACCTTTGAAGTCACGCCCATCAATAGCTTTCTCACCAGAAGAATTTACTGTTTCCTTGCTATCAATAAGAATTATTTTATCTTCTATTTTCAAATCAGGAACAGAAGCACCAGAAAACTGTACAGTTCCCACAGTACTTGGTTTATCTGCCTCATCACCGAGAACCAAGTGATCAGTTTGCAGTATTGTATCTCCATCCTTAACAGAAGTCGGAATACCGAAGTTAAAAAACTCAAAGTTGGCGATTTTGTCGAATGTAGCTGTGCCGGTGTAGTTGTCAACGTTCAGCGTGTTGCCGGTGAAGACGTCTTTGCCGGTAACTTCGCTGTAACCGCCGTAGAGTTCTCTGGTCCCGGTGAAGTTTACCGCGCCGCGCAGGGTGACGGTATTGTAAATGGCTGTGCTGCCGGTGCCGGTGTCGCTGAAGATATAACCGCCATAGACCTTGCCGCTCAAGGTACTGTCGCTGATGGTCACCTGGTTCTTATCGGCTGTGGCTGTGCCGGCAAGAGTATCTGCATAGCCGCCATA